>NZ_VXCV01000029.1:0-1876 GCF_052850635.1 Pseudomonas sp. 1176_21 | reverse complement strand
TACTGGTGGCGCTGCTGGAAAGGTAGATGATGTTGTAGCTCCATCGTCTAAACCTGAATGGTTGCAACGGCTTGATGCGGGTAATGAGTTTAATAAGGTACAGTCTAAAAACTACCCGAATAACGAAGTTTATATTCAGCGACCTGACGGGAATGGCTATTATCGTGTTGATTCGTATAATCCCATAAAAGGCGAAATCGTCTCTCGTAAATTGACACAGCTTTCTGAGGTTTCAGAGGCGACAGCAAAGAGCTACATAAATGAGGCCATTACGAAATACCCTTCTGGTGCGACCATTGCGAAAGTTCCATCTAGTGGGTCTTTGGGTGGTCAAAAATTGCAAGGTACTGTTATTCTGGAGGTTCCTCCACAGAATGGAGTAATTCCAAAAGCCATCTTGGACTCTGCCAATAAAGCAGGGGTTTTAATTAGAGATACTAATGGGAAGGTGTATTGATGGAGCTACCTATTTATTATTGTAAGACTTGGTTTCGGATGAAGAAGTTTGCGATAGAGCCTATGGATGAATCTCTGGCACATTCTAGGCATCTCTCGGGTGAGTCATATACGGCTCTCATTGGCTCGGACTCTGCGCCATCTTGCTTTGTTGAGTTCTCCATAGATAAAGGAATGGTTGGTGTCGGTTTTTTAGATAAAAAATGTCGTGAGTACCTGACCTACCAATTTCAAGTAACAGATTCGGATAACTTATTTTTGACTATGGCGACTCATCGTGAGTTTGAAGGGGATGGAGACGAGGTCATAGGTGGGGAGTCCTATATTTTCAATGAGGAAGGCGGTCTTGTTATTAGGCGAGAAAAATTTAATCCTCATGAGATTGAAGAGGCTAGATCAAGTTTCGAACCGTCTCGAAATTATGAAAAAATTCCCGAGTTTGGTTGTTACTCTAATTTAACAAAAGCTGATAGATGAAACAGGCAGGTGAGTTCCATTATAAATTTTAAGGGGTCTGAGTTGATATGGCACCGGCCTTGCGCCGGTGTTTTTGCACCCTGTCTGCACCCTTTTTGCCGCCTTCTTGCATCCTATTTGCATCCTTTCTGCAGTCAAGTTGCATCCCTTTTGCACCCACCCTGACGACCTACGGTCTAGCTGCTCAATACGCCCTTTTTGAGCATGATTTTTCGCTACTTAACAGGAGCAAAATCTCAATACACAACACGCACCCCCGTCCGGGGTAAGTGTTTCCTTGTAGATCAACGGATTAGCCATTTTTCGTGCTGATTGATGGCTATACATTTGTAATACAAAACAGAGCTAACTATTTGATTTGTCTAGGATCATGTGTATAGCTTTTGTTATACATCGCTCCATAGCTTCGCTTGCTTAGCTGTTTCGCCTGTCCCGAGCCTTTTCCAACGGATCAACCAGTTGCTCTGTCATGGCCAGCAGAAAGAATCCCCAGACGATAGCGGCATAAGCCCAAAAGCTATTGAGGTACTGTAGCCAAATGAAATGATCGTGACCAAATATGCTCAGCAGAGCATAGGCAAACAACAACGCTGCGATAACTGGAAATAGCAGAAAATTTGTCTTTAGGTACAGCTCAAAATGTAGTTCGGCAATTAGTTTGTAAGTGAGAAGTCAACAATCAGCTGTCGCCGGTAGAGTATGAGAAACGCTATTTTCTGAGCTTGGAGAGTGTCAAGGAAACCAGGGGCGATTCAAACTGCACCTGGAAGAACGCAAGCTCATCTCCGAGCAAGCCAAGGCGCTCGCGCAAAAGCATAACATCAGCATGGCCGAGGCATTTGCCTACTACACCGACAAGGACTGGCAGACCACGATCGGCGCTGCGGGCGTGAAGTTCGACGACAGCACCCTCGCCCACCTCGGGCAGGCGCTGGCGCCGCTG
>NZ_VXCV01000028.1:0-1885 GCF_052850635.1 Pseudomonas sp. 1176_21 | reverse complement strand
AGCGAGATGGCGCCGAAGCTGCTCTGGCTGGCCCAGTTGGAGGCCACGCGCATCCAGCAGGTGGTCTTGTCGTCCGACTGGCCTTCGCGGTCCCAGAAGAACTGCACCTTGACCCGGCCGTACTCGTCGCAATAGATCTCCTCGCCCTCGGGGCCGGTCACTACCGCACGTTGCGCACCCAGCACTTTGGGCTTGGGATGCCTCAGCGGCGGTCGATACGGCACGTCCCACGGCGTGGCGCAGAAGCGGTTGCGATAGCCCTGGTGGAAGTCGTCCTTGAGGTCGGTGACGTCGCTGCTGATCACCTCTTCGAGCACCTGCGGCTGCTTGCCTTCGTGGATGATTTCGGTGAGCAGCCACAGGTCGTTCCAGGCCGGGTTGGCGTGTTCGGTCAGACTCAGAAAATGCCCGCTGACCAGGCTCGGCTGGTCGCTGCGGCCCTCGGCCAGGCGGTAGTCGCTGCGGTGGCGCTCCAGGGCGCGGGTGGCCAGGTGCTTGCCGCGCGCGCGGTCGCTGAAGCGCGCCGGGTAGTCGTAGTCTTCCAGGTCCGGCGCAGCACCGCTGTCGGCGTCGCTTTCGAGCTGGATGCGCGGTTTGGTGAAGTCGTAGTCGCGCCGCGTGGTGCGGCTGGTGCGCGTGGCCAGGCGCAGGCCGAAGCGCTTGATCACCGGTACGTCGGCCACCAGCCCGGTGTCCTGCTGGTAGGCCACCGGGGCCAGTGTGGGGAATACGGTCTGGTCGTCGCCGAACACCAGCGCATGGCCCTGCGGGCTGTGCTGGAAGTGGTAGTGGATGCCCTCCTCCTCGCACAGGCGCTGGATGAAGTGCAGGTCGGACTCGTCGTACTGCACGCAGTACACCCGCTCGGGGTACACCGCGCCGAGCACGAAGCGGTGGTCGCTGGCGAGGATGCCGTGCTCCTCGAGCACCTGGGCGATGATCTGCGGCACCGTCTTGTACTGGAAGATGCGCTGGTTGATGCGGTGCGCCAGGTACGCCAGCTGCGGGCGCAGCACCAGCCGGTAGCGCGACAGGCGCCGCCCCGCTTCGCCCTGCGCGGCGCTGTAGACCAGCCCGTGAATGCCGCTGCCGCTGGGCGACAGCTGCAGGAAGGCGAGCGTGTGCAGGAGGGATTCGAGGTTCAGCGACGCCCGTTCACTGACCAGCTCCAGTTCGAATTCGAACGGCTGGCTGAGCGCTTCGCGCCCGCTGAACGACAGCACCTGAAAGTCGCTGTCGACCCCGTCCAGGGTCAGGGTGAAATGGGGCTGGTTGGCCGCTGAGAACATCCGATGTTCCTCCCGCTGCAAAAACTGGGGTGACAGGCTGCCCCGGCCGGCCATGCTGGCTGGCTGGCCGGGGCAGTGAACTAACGCAGGCTTAGCCGGCGACCGGGGTACGCCAGTCGTCCGAGCCGGAGGTACCGGACACTTCGTGGGTCCAGGTGATCTTGCGGTAGGTGAAGTGCACGTCTTCGAGGTGGGTGAAGTGCGCGTTGGCCGGGTCCTGGCAGTTGTGCATGTAGTCCTTGATGTCGACGATGATCGCGTCTTCGAGCTTGGTGGTGAAATAGTGCTCCTGGGTGCCGGCCGCCGAGGTGCGGTACCAGTGGATGACGATTTCGGTCAGGCGCTCGCCGGAGGTCAGCGCGGCCAGCAGCAGGGGCGACGCCTTGTCGAAGACCTTGGTGATGACCACCGGCTTGTGCACGCGCTGGCCGGTCGGCTGACCGGACTGCGGGTCGCGCGGGATGATCACTTCGTGGTTGAAGCCCTGGACCATGACCTGGTCTTCGTGGCCTTCCTGGTAGGTGTTGCCGACCGAATCGGCGGTGAAGGCACCGGCGGTGATCAGGCCTTGTTTGGTGCCGGTGACGGACATGTAG
>NZ_VXCV01000027.1:0-2309 GCF_052850635.1 Pseudomonas sp. 1176_21 | reverse complement strand
CTGATTCCAGCCCGTGCCGGCCTGCGGCTTGTTCGAATAATGCGCAACCGAGTGTTTGTGCAATCGCCGCCCGAGGGCGTCATAGCTGTACTCGACCTTGAGCTTGTCGTCACTGTGGCTATCGTGGATATCGGTCAGTTGCCCGGCAGCATCGGGCTAACCGTCCGGCCGGGTTCCAGGCCTGGGTCTGCATCAGCCTGTTGCCCTGATGGCGCACCACTTCACGGTGCAGGTCATCGCACTCGTAGCTGAGTATTTCGTGATGGTCGAGCTTCATGACCGTGCGATCGTAGGCAAGCTCTCGGACTGCGACTAATCAGTCAGGTGAGTCGTACGTTCGGCCAGCCACGCAGGTCAATATTGCGTTGACCGCACTACCAACAAGGCATATCCCGCATATTTTCGATAAACACTAGACGCCCATGATCACCCACCAAGCGTTCTAATCTGTTAAGAAAATAATCTATATCATGGGAAATCAAATCAAACGCCCCCCACCCGTGCTCTTCCGAGTGCTGTAAAATCCCAAAGTACTCGCACGAAGACAGCAAGTGTTTATATAGTTCATTTTCGAGGCGACCACCATCCCTCACAAACTCAGCCAGCATGGAAGGCAGAGGCACTTCAATATGCTTATGCCGGGAAATGATATTATATTTTTTTAAACTCAATACATAACGCTCATGCTCCACCAACAAACCATTGAACGCACCACCTTTATCTTTAAAAAAATAATCTGGCATTCCACCCTCACGCCGTTCTCCTGGGTGGAAAATAGTGTCAGGAGCATCAAGGCAATAGCACTCGCAAAGTAACGCATTCAGGATACTTCGCGCCGCTGGACTAACGTTAAACCCCAACAACCCATTTGTACCACGAGCCATAACAGCAGCAAACTCATCCTCATCACTCGCTGGCAAAGAAGATATAAGATCACTGCCTCCTTTCTTGAAATATTTGAATTTCGACCTGTGAACCAAGATATCCAACATTTCCCCAATCACCCTGGATAAGTAATCACTAACGTTCAGATTACCCGCTCCTTCATGGAACCACTGCAGCTTGCTTGCCGAGTTGATCGCCTGGATCAGCTTGCCATTGCCGTCATAGGCAAAGCGCTCGGTCTGCTACTGACCACTTAGCTGGTCAGCCAGCTAATCGGGTAGAAGCAACCCGTTAAGGCGTACCAATGAGCCCATACCGAACGCTTTCAACACGCACCCAATCACAAATTAATTTAAGTCGACTATTATTCTCGCAGTGTATCGTTACAGCTGCGACATCATCCACGACATCAAATAAAATTTCACAAACTACGTTTGCATGCCCCCACTCACTAAAGCTCACGCACCTACTCCCTATAAATGACAGCTCAATGCAGACCTGATCGTACTTCTCCGGCCACTTGGCTGGACTTTTTCTAGGTTTATTTTGAGTAAGAAACTTAACTGAGACCCTTGGCTCATCTCGCTTAAAGTTAATCTCAGAAATCTCTGAACCTGCAAAATCTGGCACCTCCCCATACATTGAGGTCAAGGCTTGCGGATTCATTACTTTAGAACAATTCATCTTATTTCTTATTCCGACAGCCAAAATAATAGTGATCATCCATGCCCTCTACAGTTCCTGTTCGAGTGTCACTTGCAGGTCGAACATTGTGATGGGACGGCTGATCCCCAACACCTCCTGCACCATAATTGTGACCTGCCGAATGGTCCTGAATAACGAAATCCTTTCCATTCACGCGATAAGTTAGCTCTCTAGTCATAGTTGGTTTTTTATCTTCGTTTAAAATCCACTTACCATTTGAATCGGTAAGCGGCACCATTTTTTGGCCGGCTGGATGCTGATTTTTAGGAATGCCCAACTGTCGACGCATTTCCCGCAAACTCGCACGTCTGGTATGAGCGCATGCAAGACCCAGTGGATCAGCGTAGCTAACTGGATTTAAAGCATACTGGTGGAGATTGATCCCGCCTGCATAGCTAATAGGATCTTGGCTAAGAAATCGCCCAACCCCCGGATCATAGTACCGATACCGGTTGTAGTGCAGCCCAGTCTCCCGGTCGTGATACTGCCCCTGAAACCGAATCGGATTACCCAGTCCTACCTGCCTCGCCCAAGCCGACCGCTCCTCACGCACCTCCCCCCACGCCTTGTGCTGCCCCGCCCACGCCATCTCGCCATTGTGGTCGGTCAGCTCCATCGGCGTGCCCAGGTGATCGCACTGGTACCACGCAAGCGCGTCAAACGCCTGCGGCTGCATGTGCGTGTGCCACAACGGGTCCTGGTCGAAGTCGTAACTGCGT
>NZ_VXCV01000026.1:0-2436 GCF_052850635.1 Pseudomonas sp. 1176_21 | reverse complement strand
CGGGTCAGCGACAATCGCCTGCAGCAGGTTCTGCCAGTGCCGGGCCAGACGCTCGATGGTCGCGGCGTCGAACAGATCGGTGGCATACGTGAAGCTTGCCGAGAAGCCAGTCGGCGATTCGGCGGTGTTGAGCGTCAGGTCGAACTGCGCGCTGTGGGTGTCCCACTGCAGGTTTTCGACCTGCAGCGCATCCGAGTGGTCTGATGCCTGCCGCGTTTCATTGACCAGCCCGCGATGGTTGTACATGGCCTGGAACAGCGGTGTGACGCTCATGCTGCGGGTGGGTTGCAGCGCTTCGACCAGGTAGCCGAAAGGCAACTCCTGATACTGCTGTGCTTCGAGCGACGTCTGCTTCACCTGCTGCAACAGTGCCTCAAAGCTCGATGCGGTGCTGAAGTCGGCCTTGTAGACTTGGGTGTTGACGAAGAAGCCGATCAGACCCTCGGTCTCGACCCGGTTGCGGTTGGCCACTGGCACGCCGACACGGATGTCCGCCTGACGACTGTAGCGGTGCAGAAGGGTCTGGAATGAGGCCAGCAACAGCATGAAAGGGGTCACGTTGTGCGATTGGGCCAGGTGTTTGAGACGCTGGGCGACGGTGTGATCGAGGTCGACATCCAGGCGCGCTCCGCGGTGGCTTTGCTCGGAGGGGCGCGGGCGGTCCAGTGGCAACTCCAGCACCGACTGCTCGCCACCGAGCTTTTCAGTCCAGTACTGCAACTGCCGCTCACGTTCGCCGGCTTCCATCCAGCGTCGCTGCCAGATGGCGTAGTCGGCGTACTGGATCGGCAGCTCGGGCAACGTCACCTCGCGCCCCTGGCTGTAGCCGGCATACAACTGCACCAGGTCGCTGACCATGATCTCCAGCGAGGCGGCGTCCGACACGATGTGGTGCTGAACCAGCACCAGCACATGCTCGTCCGGCGCCGAGGATGCTAACGCGATGCGCAACAGAGGGCCGTGCTCCAGGTCGAACGGGGCCTGTGTCTGCGCCTGGACAAAGGCCAGAACCGCCGCCTCTGTCTGGGTGTCCAGCACATGACGCGCAATTTCCAGCGTCAGGTGCGGGGCAATGCGCTGCACCGGGCCGTCGTGGGTCTGGGTGAAGGTGGTGCGCAGGGCCTGGTGGCGTGCCACCAGGGCGTTGAAACTGCGCTCCAGCGCGTTCGCGTTCAACGGGCCCTTCATGCGCAGCGCAATGCAGATGTGGTAGGCCGCACTCTGCGGCTCCAGCTGCCAGAGGAACCACTGACGCTCCTGTGCGAAGGACAGCGGAACCGTCTCGACCTCCGACTGCACCTGCGGGATCGGCAGGTTGGCCGGCGACACGCCTTCGCCGAGCATTTTTTCTAGAAACACTTTGCGCTTGTCCAGCGGGAGGGTGATGAATCGCTTGGCGATCCGTGCAGCCATGTCCTTGTCCATCACACTTCCTCCAATTCGTCGAACAGTGCTTCGAGTTTGCTGAGTTTCGTGGTGTCGACCTGGGCACCGAGTTGCGCCACCTGTGCAGTGAAATCACCCAGGACAGGGAATTGGAACAGCTCGTGCGGACTCACCTGTATCCCCACATCCAGTTGCATGCGTGACATCACGCGAATCACCATCAAGGAATGTCCACCCAGTTCGAAGAAGTTGTCGTGCAGGCCGATGCGCTCGCAGCCGAGCACGTGCTGCCAGATGGCAGCAATGCGCTGCTCCAGCTCGCTTTGCGGGGCTACATATTCGCGTTGCAGCTGGCTGGCATCGGGCTTGGGCAGCGCCTTGCGCTCCAGCTTGCCGTTCGGGCTCAGCGGCATCTGCTTCAGCCATACCCATTGCGCCGGGATCATGTAGTCCGGCAGATGTGCATTCAGTGCGTGCCTGAGGTGCTCGCGCAGGTCGTCCTGCCCGGTACCAGCACTTGGCACCACATACCCCACCAGTTGCTGGCCGGTGGCACCCTCGATCGCCAGTACCACCGCTTCGCGCACGGCGTCGAGTGCCATCAGGCGTGCCTCGATTTCACCCAGCTCGATGCGCAGGCCGCGGATCTTCACCTGATGATCGATACGCCCGCGGTATTCGATCACGCCGTCGGCGCGGTAGCAGGCAAGGTCGCCGGTGCGGTACAGGCGCTTGCCTTCGCCGAACGGGCTGGTGACAAAGCGCTCGGCAGTCAGTGCGGCGCGGCGGTGGTAACCCCGCGCCAGGCCTTCGCCGGCCAGGTAGAGCTCACCGGTGACGCCCGCCGGCAACAGCCCCAGGTCGTCGCCGAGGATGTAGGTCTGCAGGTTGGCAATCGGCTGGCCGATCGGTACGCCATCCTTGCCTTCCTCGCGGCAGGTCCAGTGAGTCACGTCGATGGCGGCTTCGGTAGGGCCATACAGGTTGTACAGGCCGGCGTTCGGCAACTTGGCGAACACCTGCTGCTGCGCGTCCACCGGCAGGGCCTCG
>NZ_VXCV01000025.1:0-3802 GCF_052850635.1 Pseudomonas sp. 1176_21 | reverse complement strand
CGCGTTCGGTGTCTGTTCGACCTGCGCCTCGATCAATTGATGAACCGGTTGCTCGAGTGGGTAGTGGGTCGATGTCAGGTTCCAGTCGAGCAGTACGGTGTGCTGTTCCTGCGGTGCAAGCATCACCAGGTCGCCGATGGCCTGGTCTGGCGAGTCGAGCATCGCCCTCAGCAGCCTGAGCAGCGAGTGAGCGAGCTTCTCGACCGTGGCGGTATCGAAATGCGCCTGGTCGTAACTTGCCTGCAAGGTCAGCATCGCGCCGAAGCCGACCATCAAGGTCAAGGGATAGTTGGTCTGCTCATGGGTACGGATGCTGCCAAAGTGCAGTGTTGTGCTTGGCGTCTGTTCCAGGGCTTGCGAAATCGGATAGTTCTCGAACACCAGAAGGGTGTCGAACAGGCTTTCGGCGTTCTTGCCGGCCAAGCGTTGAATCTCGAACAACGGGGTGTGTTCATGTTCTCGCAAGCCCAGGTTCTGCGCCTGCACCTGCTGCAGCCATTGGCCGACGCTGAGCTCGGGCAGCGGCGTGGCGACCACTGGCAAGGTGTTGATGAACAGCCCCAGCTGCTGTTCCACCCCGCTGAGCTCCGCCGGGCGACCGGAGACGGTGGCACCGAAGCAGACCGTCGCCTGCGCGCAGTAACGCTGCAGCACGATCAGCCAGGCTGCCTGAACCAGTGTGTTGGGGGTCACCTTCTGCTGGCGGGCAAAGGTCTCGAGCCGGGCAGTGTCGGCCTGTTCGAGCGCGGCTTCGAGGTGTGCGTGGCCGGACCCCGGTGAGCGTTGCGCAGTGATGGCCGCTGCAAGCCGAGTGGGCGCATCGAGGGTCTGTACCTGGGCTTTCCAGAACGTCTCGCTCAGTGCCGGGTCCTGCTGTTGCAGCCAGGCGATGTAATCGCTGTAGCGACCGCTGGACTGGGGCACGCGCTGGCCATGGTAGCGCTGCATCACCTCACCCATCATCTGCGAGTTGCTCCAGCCATCCATCAGGATGTGATGGTGGGTGTAGATGAGGTGATGGCTGTCCTCGCCGGTGCGGACCATGAACAGGCGCAGCAATGGCGGTTGCTGCAGGTCGAACGGCTGCATCAGCTCTTCGCCAGCCAGGGTGTCCAGCGCTGCGCTGCAACCCTGGCGCTCGCGCCAGTCCAGTACGCTGAACGGCAGTTCGACTCGCTTGTGCACCACTTGCAGCGGCTCGTCGAGCTGGCCCTGCCAGAGGAAACCGCTGCGCAGGATGTCATGGGCATCCACGGTGGCCTGCCAGGCAGCCCGGAAGCGTTCTGCATCCAGGCCGCGTACGTCCAGGCGCATCTGATTGATGTAGTCGCCTGCTTGTTGCTGGTAAAGGGTGTGAAACAGCATGCCCTGTTGCATCGGGGCCAGCGGGTACAGCGTTTCAACCTGCTGGGCCGAAAGGGGCAGTGCATCGAGCTGCGCCTGGCTCAAACGGGCCAGAGGCACGTCCGACGGCGTCAGGCCGTGGTGGTCGGCCTGCAGGCAGTGCTCGATCAGGCGGCTCAGCGAATGCAGGTAATCTTCGGCCAGCCCTTCAATGGTCGATGCATCGTACATTGCGCTGTTGTAGCCCCAGGTCAGGCTCAGTTCACCGGCAAACACCTGGCAGTTGAGGGTCAGCCAGTTGCTCTGCGGGGCGTCCAGGCTCTGCCCGATACCTGCGCTTTCTGCAGCGGGGGCAAACAGCGCACCCTCGTCACTGTCGAAGGTGCCATCGAGCTGGCCCAGGTAATTGAACGTCAGGCGTGGCACAGGCAGCTGCTGCATGGTCTGTTGCGTCTGTGCATCGCCCAGGTAGCGCAAGGCGCCGAAGCCGATGCCCTTGTTGGGGATGGCGCGCAGTTGCTCCTTGATCTGCTTGATCGTGCCACCCAGCGTACTGGCCGGGGTCAGGCGTACCGGGAACAGGCTGGTGAACCAGCCGACGGTACGGGTCAGGTCCATGTCTTCGAACAGCTCTTCGCGGCCATGCCCTTCGAGTTGCAGCAGCAGGTCGTCGTGACCGCTCCAGCGCGTGATGACCTGCGCCAGCGCGCTGAGCAGCAGGTCGTTGACCTGGGTGCGATACGCCGCCGGTGCCTGTTGCAGCAACTGGCGGGTGCGTTGCTTGTCCAGCACGACCTGCACACTGTTGCTGTTGCGGTTGATCAGGCGATCGGCTGCACGGTCGCAGGGCAGGTCATTGCTCGCTCCGTGCAACTGCTGCCAGTAGGCGAGTTCCTGGTCCTGCCCGGTGTGCCTGGCGAACGCCTGCAACTGTTCGGCCCAGGCACGCAGCGAGCGGGTCCTGGCGGGCAGTTCGACAGCGTGCCCGGCCACTGCACGGCGGTATGCTGCCTGCAGGTCTTCGAAGAGAATGCGCCACGACACGCCATCGACCGCCAGGTGGTGAATCACCAGCAACAGGCGCTGGCTGCCATCGGCGAGCTCGGCAAGCAGCGCACGGACCAGGCCGCCTTCCAGGTCCAGGCTACGCTGCGCCGATTCGGCCAGTGCTTGTAGCGCATGCGCATCACTGACTGTGTGTTGCCACAGCAGCGGTGTGTGTGCCCAGGCTTCGCGCTGGGCCGCTTGCGAACGGTACTCGCCGGTCCAGCCGCGGGCGGTTTCGGTGAACTGCAGACGCAAGGCGTCGTGGTGCAGCACCAGGCTTTGCAGGGCCTGCTCCAGCGCCGCCGCATCAAGCCTGGCGTTGGCCTTGAGCAGTACGGCCTGATTCCAGTGATGCCGCTCGGGCATCGGCAGTTCGAAGAACATCTGCTGGATCGGCAGCAATGCCGTTTCGCCCTGCAAGGGCGATTGGTCGACAACCGAGCGTGCATCGCTGGTCTGGGCAACCGTGGCCAGGCGCTGGATGGTCTGGTGTTCGAACAGCGCCTTGGGAGTGAAGCGGATACCGGCCTGACGGGCGCGACTGACGACCTGGATCGAGATGATCGAGTCGCCGCCCAGTTCGAAGAAGTTGTCGGTAACGCCCACGCGATCAAGCTTGAGTACCGCCTGCCAGATAGCGGCCAGTTGCTGTTCCAGTGGGTTGGAGGCAGCGACATGCTCGCTGCGCGTGGCTGCGTCGCCGATGCCGGGCAGAGCCTTGCGATCGAGCTTGCCGTTCGGGCTCAGCGGCAGTTGTTCCAGCAGTATCAGGTGGGTTGGCACCATGTAGTCGGGCAGACCGGTCAGCAACTGCTGGCGAACAGCATCGCGCCATTGCGCCTGCTGCGCACTGCTGGCCGACGCCAGGGTGGCGTCACTGGCCACCAGGTAGGCGGCCAGTTGCAGGCCGCTGCCTGCTTCAACGGCCAGTACGCTGGCCTCGCGAACGCAATTCAGTTCGAGCAGGTACGCTTCGATTTCACCGAGTTCGATACGCAGGCCGCGGATCTTCACCTGGTGGTCGACTCGCCCCATGTAGTCGATCACGCCGTCGGCGCGTTGGCGTGCCAGGTCACCGGTACGGTACAGGCGCTGGCCGGCGCCGAACGGGCTGGCGACGAAGCGCTCGGCGGTCAGCGCGGCACGGCGGTGGTAACCGCGCGCCAGGCCTGCACCGGTCAGGTACAACTCGCCGGTGGCACCCGCCGGCAACGGCAGCAGGTCGGCACTGAGCACGTACGCGCCCAGGTTGGCGATCGGCTGGCCGATCGGCACGCTGTTGCGACCTTCGTCGCGACAGGTCCAGTGGGTCACGTCGATGGCGGCTTCGGTAGGGCCATACAGGTTGTACAGGTCGGCGTTCGGCAACTTGGCGAACACCTGCTGCTGCGCGTCCACCGGCAGGGCCTCA
>NZ_VXCV01000024.1:0-4540 GCF_052850635.1 Pseudomonas sp. 1176_21 | reverse complement strand
TTGATTCCAGCCCGTGCCGGCCTGCGGCTTGTTCGAGTAATGCGCAACCGAGTGTTTGTGCAATCGCCGGCCGAGGGCGTCATAGCTGTACTCGACCTTGAGTTTGTCGTCGCTGTAGCTCTGCAGCCGGTCGAACAGGTCCCAGGTGAACTGCGCACGCACGCCGTTGTGCAGCCGTTCGGCGAGGTTGCCGCGCACGTCGTAGGTGTAATGGGTGCCGGCGTATTCGCGCAGCAGGTTGTCCATCAACCTGTTGCGTTTGGGGGCCTGGTCCAGCGGGCGGTTGAGCTGCTGCGTCTTCTCGTCCAGCAAGTTACCGGCCGGGTCGAAGGCGAATGTCTCCACCCCCAGGCGACTAGTGGCCTGCAACAAGCGACCGACAGGGTCGTACTGGTAGGCCAACTGACCACGTCGGCTGTCGTGAATGTCGGTGAGTTGCCCGGCGCCATCGTACTGGTACTGACGCTTGAGCAACGTGGACTTGCCGTCGTGGCTGCCTAGCAGTTGCTCCTGCAGCCGTCCGGCCGGGTTCCAGGCCTGGGTCTGCATCAGCTTGTTGCCCTGATGGCGCGCCACCTCACGGTGCAGGTCATCGCGCTCGTAGCTGAGCATGTCGTGCTGGTCGAGCTTCATGCCCAGCAGGTGGCCGCTGCCGTAGGTCAGCCAACTGACCGTGTGGCCGTCGGGGCGCACGGTCGCGATGCGCTGGTTGAGCACGTCGTACTCGTGCGTCCACACCGCCACCACCGGCTGCTGCAACCCCAGGTAATGCTGATGCTCGCGGGTCAGATTGCCCGCCTCGTCATGGAACCACTGCAGCTGGCTTGCCGCGTTGATCGCCTGGATCAGCCTGCCGTTGCCGTCATAGGCAAAGCGCTCGGTCTGGGACTGATCGCCCAGCCTGGCGGTACGCTCGGCCAGCCGACCCATGGGGTCGAAACGCAGGTCGATGCGGCGCTGGCCGACCTGGGTCGAGGCCAGGCGACCGCTGTACGGGTCGTATTGATAGCGGGTAGTCAGGCCATCGAAGCCGGTCTCCTGCAACAGGCGACCGACCGGGTCGTACACGAAGCTCGCCTGGCTGGTGTTTTCGTTTTCCAGGCCAATCAGCCGGCCCAGCTTGTCCCAGCGGTAGCGCAGGGTGTGCTCGTTGGCGTCGACGCGCTCGGCCAGAAGCCCGGCGCCGGAATAGGTCCAGGTGGTGCAGCGGTCGAGCGCGTCGAGGTACGCCAGCAGACGGCCTTCGGCATCACGTTCGAAGCGCTCTTCGGTGTTGTCGGGGTGTGTGACCCTGGACAGTTGCCCGGCCTTGTACTCATAGGCGGTCTTGTTGCCCGCTGCGTCGGCGAACTGCACCAGCTGGCCGAAGTCGTTGTAGGCCCACTGGCTGGTCTTGCCGGAGCAGTCGACGTACTCGAGTAGTTGCCCGGCGTCGTTGTAGGCCAGCGCCTTCTGGTTGCCGTTGGCGTCCTTGATCGCACTTACCAGGCCGCTTGGGGTGTAGGCAAATTCGGTCTTGTTGCCCAGCGGGTCGACCGTCTCTACCAGGTTGCCGCGCTCGTCGTAGTCGCGCAGCCAAAGGCCACCCTCGGCATCGCGGATCTTAATCAGCTGGTCATGGTCGTCGTAGGCGTAGTGCAGCGTGCTGTGGTCGGGACGGATGTGCTGCAGCAGGTTGCTGCGCTCATCAAAGCTGTAGCGGTCCTGGCTACCGTCGGGGTGCACGTGGCGGATGATGTTCTTGCGTGCATCACGGAACAGCCATTGCTCGCGGCCATCGGGATGTACGACGCGGTAGGTATAGCCAAGGGCGTCGTAGTAGTACCAGGTTTCCTGGCCGTGGGCGTCGGTGACGTAGGTCAGGCGGATGTTCGGGTCCCACGCCAGACGGGTCTCGAAGCTACCGTCATCCGCCCATTCATGAATCGCCTTGGCGTGCGGGCCTGTGCCATCCCATTCGAGGTTGAGGCCACGGTCGGTGCGGTCGGTGTAACGGGTGATCAGATGATGCTGGTACTCATAGTGCCAGGCGGCACCGTTTTCATCCTGAGCCGTCACCAGGTCACCCGCGCCGTCGTAGTGATAGGCGCACAGTTGGCGCAGCGGCTTGCCATCGACCACCTGCCACACGCCCTGGATATGCCCCTGCTCATCCAGCAGGGTGCCCAGTTGCAGGTGCACCTTGCTCGGGTCGTCGTCCTGGTAGGTGTTGATATCGGACAGCACCGGCTGGCCGTTGTGGCGATGCTCGTAATGCAGCATGGCACCGGCACCGCTGCGCAGGCGAATGTGGGTCAGGTAAAAGCGCTCGCCGACCTGGGCATAGGTTTCGAACCGCTCCTGGCCCCGCACCAGGGTCAGCTGATGTGCACTGGTGCGCTTGAGGGTCAGGTATTCGATGGGGTCGTGGTGCCAGGTGTCGACCTCGAGCCACGGGAAGTCGTGGCTGCGTCCATCGCTGTCATGCAGCACCAGCCCCTTGTCGACCACATCGATGCAGGTGGTGAACTCGGTGATCCAGCGTGCGCCTATGGTGCCGCTATCCAGCGCGTCGAGCCGCGAGTTGTAGACCCGGGCCCAATCCACCGGGAACGGGCCGGACAACGCGAAGTCCTGATGAACGACGGTCTCGTCGCCGAGCACATGGCCGATGCTGTGGCCGGTACAGGGACAGATACCATTCTTGTCGGTATTGGGGGCCTTTTTGGCCCTGACCTGGCGGCTGACCACCTCGGTCGGGCCTTCACTGTGGATGTGCCGCGCCTGCTGGGTGACCCCGGGGCGAATGCTGGTGGCAACGCCGCGCCTGGCGGGGTGTGCCAGCACGGTTTCCAGCAGGCGGCTCAGCAGCCAGGCAATGCTGTTTTGCATGCCAGGGGCGCCCAGGGCTTCGAGGCGATCCGGCACCGACGCGGCCAACCCGTCGAGCGTGTGCACCAGCGGGCGCAGCAGGCTTTCCAGCGCCTCGCCGAAGTGGCTGGCGACATGGTTGTAGGCCGCCTTGAGGTTGCCCTCGGAGGCATTGGCCAAGGCCGACAGCGCCAGGCGCCAGGCGTCAGTGCTCAGCAGCGAGTCGTACAGCGCCGCCTGGGTCATCTGGGTGCGTGACAACTGGTGGCTGGCTGCGGCGTCGAGTTGGCCCCGGGCAGCGGCTTCTATGGTCCTGGCCAGCGTGGTGAACAACAGGCGCGCGGTGTCGGCGGCCTCGCCGAGCATGGCCGGCAACTGGGCCAGCGCCTCGCGTACGTAGTGTTCCAGGGCGCCGCGGATGTTGGCATGCAGGTGGCCGTCGATGATCTCCAGGATCACCGCGCCGATGTTCGCCCCCGGGCGACGGCGCAGGGTCTGGCGGGTCAATTGCAGCACCGGGCGCAGCACCATGCGCGCCTTGGCCAGGCCTGGGGGAAACGGCACTACGCCGATCAGGTTGATGCCCAGGCTGACCCAGTCGAGCGGGTCGGGGGACGGGCTTTCCAGCAGCGTGAGGATGTCGATCAGTACATCCACACCGGCCAGGGCATTACAGACCACCGGCACATTTTCGCCGGCCTGGCGCAGCAGTTGCAGGTTCACCAGGCCGTAGGTGACCTCGCGCAGCCAGTGGTTTACAGAGGCGGCAGCAGCGCCGAGGTCTTCACTGAGCAGGGTTTCGAGAGGCGCAATCGCAATCTGGATCTCACGCTCGCTGGGCGTGGACGCTGTGGGGGAAGCAGACATCGGGGATAGCCTTCCTAGGCAGGGGCGAAGCGCCCTGGGTGGTCCATGAAGGCAAAAGGGTACGAGGGCAAGGAATTCTCAGATATGGAGAAACTTCCTGGAGTTGTGTGGGATGTGTCACATAAAGATGTAGATGCCACGAAAATACACCGGCACCGGCAGGCGGTCGAAGCCGCGCACGAACACTACCTGCTTGGCGCGACCGCCGATGTAGTCATCTACTTCCCATTGACTTGCGTTGCCTACCTCCAATGTTTGGAACTTATGTGGCAACTGCTGACAGCTCGAGAACGCATTTATCGTCACTTCAGTTTTCTACAAAACCAAGCTCCTCATTGCGCGGCTAGGTGCGGTTCCGATCTGACACCACGTCCACATACCAGTGGCTTCCGTTGGGGACCTCCAACGTCACAGGCACATTGGGCAACAGTGGCCTCATTGTATAATGAGGCTTGAAGGGGGCTTTCTTCGTAGAATTGTCTGAGTTGAGCCATTCCATAATGACAACGTCGGTAGAGTCCAGCTCAATCAGATAGAACTTAAAATCTGAATTATTTGTTAATTTGAATCGAAGAGTTTCTGGCCCTTCAGGCGGCACAGTTAAGGAGTCGGCGGTCGTCGCTATAAACCTTCCGCCGAAGTAGAGATTGAAGTCATAAATGGTTTGGGGCGATGTTAATGGGGATTTTGTACCCGTGGTGGGGTCGTTGACTTTTTTGTAGTGGAAATAATTGATCTTACCCTCCATTTCATTTTGGAGGTGCACGTTGAAGTATGTTGCACTCATGATCGATGCTCCCAGGATAGCCACGCGGCTTTGTGT
>NZ_VXCV01000023.1:0-4833 GCF_052850635.1 Pseudomonas sp. 1176_21 | reverse complement strand
GCCGCGTACTTTGCCAAGGAGTACGGCTGAAGTACGCCTTTATCAAGCAGCGCGCGGGCGACTATTCGATTCGACGGCTTTGCCTGACGCTGAAAATCCATCCCAGCGGCTATTACGCCTGGCTGTCTGAGCCGCAATCTGTACGCGCCAAAGACGACCAGCGACTGCTGGGTTTGATCAAGCATTCCTGGCTGGAGAGCGGCGGCGTTTATGGCTATCGCAAAATCCACGACGATCTGCGCGAGGTCGGTGAGGATTGTGGTCGTCATCGTGTGGCGAGGCTGATGCGTCTTGAAGGGCTGCGCTCTCAGACAGGTTATCGACGCCGCCCTGGAAAGTACGGCGGTAAGCCAGCGGTCGTCTCACCCAATTTGCTGAAGCGCCAGTTCGATGTTGTGGAACCCAACAAGGTTTGGGTAACCGACATCACGTACATTCGTACGTATGAAGGCTGGTTGTATTTGGCGGTGGTACTAGATCTGTTTTCTCGGCAGGTCGTTGGCTGGTCAATGAAGTCGCAGATGACCAGTGATTTGGCTATTGATGCGTTGTTGATGGCGGTTTGGAGGCGTAAACCGAAGCAAGAGGTGATGGTTCATTCCGACCAAGGCAGCCAGTACAGCAGCTCCGATTGGCGCAGCTTTTTGAAGGCAAACAATTTGGTTGCCAGCATGAGTCGCCGAGGCAACTGTCATGACAACGCCGTGGCCGAGAGCTTTTTCCAGCTTCTGAAACGGGAACGGATCAAGCGAAAAATCTATACCACGCGGGAAGATGCTCGGAGTGATGTGTTCGATTACATCGAGATGTTCTACAACGTAAAACGCCGCCATGGTTTCAACAATCAGCTATCACCGGTAGAGTTTGAAAAGCGTTACGCAATGAGCTTGCAAGGTGTCTAGAGAATCCGGGGCGATTCAGGGTAGGCCAACCTCGCATTGTGTACCTCAGAGCGATAGTCCCATTAACTCAAGGAAGATTATGTCCAAGATCAAGTTGCCCCCAGAATCCGAAGTCGTGTCCTGGCTACAGCACCTCATTGAAAAGGAGGAACTGCTTGAGTCAATCCAAGGGCAAGAAGCTATCACCTCTATAACGAACTCGGCAGAACAGGAGTGTTTTCTTCCATCTTTTGGTATTGATTACATCTCTCGACGTGCTTCAGCAGAGGCGGCAGAGCATGTGCTGGGTCGTTTGAGCTTGCTGGAAATCGTCTCGATCAACACAAGTATCTCAATGACCACAGGAGAGGTGCTGCGCCCAGACATACTCTGTTTCAATGCTGAGACGAAGACGCTCGTAGTTTTTGAGGTCAAAAGAGCCAGCGAAACGGAGCGACAGACTGTAACGGAGCTGGCCGGCTATGAGCAGGAACTCCGAAATATGCTCCCGTTTTTGGGCAATTTCGACGTTTGTTTTGTAGTAGTCGCGGCAGAGTGGTCGACGCTTTTGGTGCACGCCGTTGGCAGCATGAACGCATGGTCGGGTAAGCAGTGTCTGGCACTGAAGTTGACCAGCGATGATTCAGGGTTTGGACTCCTAGCGCACCTGCCGGAGGCTTGGCATCTGACTGGTAGTACCAATCTGCCAGTCGAAGCGCTCCCATCGATTGATCTCTATCTGGCTTATAAAGGGATCGATGATCCCGAAAGCATCCACGAACATACCGACTACGATACTGAAAATGAAAGCGAAGAGCGCTGGCCTCCGAGAATAGTACTAACCGCCATGGATTTGATCGCTCGGGAAGGAGACAGAGCAGGCTCGCATGGCTTTATGATGCTCTGGCGTGACGTTAATGGCTTTGGCCGCGGTCGATGGTGCATTACCCTAACTGCCATTGACCCTTACGCAATGCACGCCTGGTGCCGTGATCATGGCCTGCCGCAGAGGGAGTCCGAGGCTGCGTCTTTCCTGGAAAATCGAAGGGATGACCTCCTAGGCCAGACCCCGCAGACGGTGTACGACATTGCTAAATCTGCATTTCCTCTGCTGAAAGAGCATTTCGATCCTGAGTTTGGCGGCGATTACCATTGGCAGTTAAAGGTTCGTCAGTATAGAAATCGAGTCGTGCCTACTCGGTTCGATTTCTGGGGCAGTATTGGGCAACATGCCCGAGAATTCATTTCTAACCCGTCCGTTCGCAATAACTACATGCCATTCGTTGCTCTCAATCAGCTGGATTGGACTGATCCTGCAGTTGCGATGACTTTAGTAGCCAACCTCTCGCTCGGTGCACCGTTCCCTAGGGGTGTTATCAAATGCAGCGATGCTTTTTTAGCTGGCCGAGTACTTGGGGATCTAGCCGTCGCCGCCTTCAACGCTGCTCCTGACAAAGAACATGCCGCGAGGATTGAGCCCATGGTCGAATGGGCTCAATTGGAGGCGCTGCGCTTTGCGATTGAGATGAAGCAAATGTACGACATCACTGAGGAAGTCGTGACGCCAATGCCGATGCTGTCCAATGAGCCTTCTAAGCGGTTGAAGGCCACAGAAGACCTTGCCCAGTGGGTGCGGACGGATCTGATAAGTAAACGTCATCCCTTTCACCAGGCGTGCTTCGACCTTGGTTACCGTCATGCGTTGCTCTTCAACCTGCTCAGTGAGCAAGCCATTGATCGCCTCAGCCCGGACGATCCGAGGGCAGCTGCTCGTATCGTGCGTAGCATCCTCAAGGGGGTGCTATCACGTGTGGAGGATAGTCAGGGCAAGATGTTTCAATCTCCGGGCTTCCTCGAATTCATGGCATTCCTAGAACCGCATTTAAGCTCTGGCATAGATCTTGGAAATGATGAAGCAGTAAGCGCGGTAATTGACGCCATTGCTGATAGAGAACTTCTCTCGGGCTTCTGTGGGGCCATTGTCAGAGGGGTAGATTCAATTATCCCGGTTGTTCTCCACACGACACGCCCCCCTTTTCCTGCAAGGGTGGATTGGGAGTGGCTCAAGTCTGGGATCAAGGCGCTATTTGAAAATGGGGATCATTGTCCTGCTGTAATCTTTAGCCAGGACGGGATGGTGGGCACTGGCCGTTTGGTCCCCCCCTTTAGGCTCGTTTCTCCCATCAGCGATCCTGAGGTGGAGGTCTACATCGTCGATGAGTCGGCTGCGAAGATCATCGCCATTAAAATGACGTGGGATGAGGTGAAGGACTTTCACGCAAAGCGAAGTCAGGGTTATTAATCTGACCCGCGTATCGTTGAGCGTCATATGAGCTGGTGAGATCGCTCATCAGTTCTACAAAAAGAAACTTGAAAAATATCAGATTGACTAAGTGATTGATTTTATATGGTTAAAACGGATTTAACAGTTACCTGAGCTCCAGAACTTGTGTGTGGTTACCAGTTTTGAAGCTGGGAGCAGGCCTCGGTATTCAGCATCGCCGGAAATGCCCCAGCGGCGACGCAAGCGAACTGCGATCCAGTCGTCCAGAGCAGCAAGGCATCGAGCGTGGGTAAGGTACACATTGCGCGGTCGGCAGCCCTTAGTTATGTCTGCGCGTAGATACACCTCGGGCTTGATGGCTCCGCTGGGGCACAGCACGTCTGCAACCTCCAGCAAGGCCAGTTCGGTGACGCGAATGCCTGTGGTGTGTGTGAGCCACAACAGCATCACGTCGCGTTCTGGTAGACGGCCAGTTACTGATGCAACGCGGATCAGGTGCTTGAATTGTCCAGGGCGAAGGGATGTTGCGCGGCGGATAGGGGCAGTCATGGGGCTCTCTGTCAGGATTGGTGAAGAATCGCGGACGATCCTGAGAGAGTTGGTGATAGGTTCTTTGCGAAGCCTACCACCAGCGTTCATGCGGTGTTCACGGAAAATCGGATTCCACACGCTGAGCCACACCTGCCTCACCGGTCGCTACACACAGAAATCCGAATAGCCGTTTTAGGTACGTCGCTGACTCTACCTAAACGTGCTCATGGAGACTTGGGCTCTGGGCGACGATGTGTAGTGGTCAACTGATCCCGGACACTGAATTGAGTTTTTCCTCTGCGACCGCAGGCGGTAGCCCTTCGTTGAATTGATGCGGTCGCCACCAGTTGTACCGCTCCATCAAAAACCGACTGGTATCTTGCTGTGCCAGCACAGCGCTCATGTAGCCCACCGTCGGTATCCATTCAGTCTTCAGGCTGCGAAATAGCCGCTCCATCGGCGCGTTGTCGTGGCAGTTGCCGCGCCGACTCATGCTCTGCGTGAAGCGGTATCTCCATAGTCTCTGGCGGAAACTCCGGCTGCCGTATTGGCTGCCCTGGTCGCTGTGAAACAGCACATTCTGAGGCCGGCCACGCTGCTCATAGGCCATATCCAATGCCTTGATCACCAGGTCGGCATCAGGCTTGGCTGAGAACGCCCAACCAACAACACGCCGGGCACAAAGGTCGATGACAGTCGCCAGATAGTGCCATTGGCCTTCAGCCCAGACGTACGTAATGTCACCGCACCAGACTTTGTTCGGGGATGCCACGCTGAACCCGCGATCAAGCACGTTCGGGATATCAGGCCGCTCCACGGTAGCCTTTTTGTAGGCATGGGAGCCCGGCTGTTTGCTGATCAAGTTCAGCTCGCGCATCAACCTACGTACCTTGAATCACCCGATCTGCATGCCGTCCTCTTTCATCATCAGCATGATGCTCCGGCTGCCCGCAGCGCTTCGGCTTTGCGTAAACAACTCGTTCACGCGGCTACGCAAGACTACTCGTTCGGCATCCAGATACCGACGTTTCCGGCAGTACGCGTAGTAGCAAGATCGGGTGACATCAAATACCGAGCACAACAGATCAACAGGCTCTTGAGCCCGCAGTTGATCGATTAACGCGAACGCTCGTGTTC
>NZ_VXCV01000022.1:0-5497 GCF_052850635.1 Pseudomonas sp. 1176_21 | reverse complement strand
ATCGGCAGCGGTGAAAAAGGTGGTTGACAGCAGGTTGTAACGCTGTAGAATTCGCCTCCCGCTACGAGAGATCGAAGCGAGTCAAGTGTTTGAAGTGAAACGAAAAACTTCAAAATAAACGCTTGACAGACTCTGAGGAAAGCGTAGAATGCGCGCCTCGGTTGAGACGAAAAGTTCTTGACCAACGCTCTTTAACAATTGAATCAAGCAATTCGTGTGGGTGCTTGTGAGCTCAGACTGATAGTCAGAAAGATTATCAGCATCACAAGTGACTGCACGAAAATCGAAAGATTTGAAAGTAAGTCATTTGAGAATGCTGAGCCAAGTTTAGGGTTTTCTCAAAACCCAAGCAGTATTGAACTGAAGAGTTTGATCATGGCTCAGATTGAACGCTGGCGGCAGGCCTAACACATGCAAGTCGAGCGGATGAGAAGAGCTTGCTCTTCGATTCAGCGGCGGACGGGTGAGTAATACCTAGGAATCTGCCTGGTAGTGGGGGACAACGTTTCGAAAGGAACGCTAATACCGCATACGTCCTACGGGAGAAAGCAGGGGACCTTCGGGCCTTGCGCTATCAGATGAGCCTAGGTCGGATTAGCTAGTTGGTGAGGTAATGGCTCACCAAGGCTACGATCCGTAACTGGTCTGAGAGGATGATCAGTCACACTGGAACTGAGACACGGTCCAGACTCCTACGGGAGGCAGCAGTGGGGAATATTGGACAATGGGCGAAAGCCTGATCCAGCCATGCCGCGTGTGTGAAGAAGGTCTTCGGATTGTAAAGCACTTTAAGTTGGGAGGAAGGGCAGTAAGCGAATACCTTGCTGTTTTGACGTTACCGACAGAATAAGCACCGGCTAACTCTGTGCCAGCAGCCGCGGTAATACAGAGGGTGCAAGCGTTAATCGGAATTACTGGGCGTAAAGCGCGCGTAGGTGGTTCGTTAAGTTGGATGTGAAATCCCCGGGCTCAACCTGGGAACTGCATCCAAAACTGGCGAGCTAGAGTAGGGCAGAGGGTGGTGGAATTTCCTGTGTAGCGGTGAAATGCGTAGATATAGGAAGGAACACCAGTGGCGAAGGCGACCACCTGGGCTCATACTGACACTGAGGTGCGAAAGCGTGGGGAGCAAACAGGATTAGATACCCTGGTAGTCCACGCCGTAAACGATGTCAACTAGCCGTTGGAATCCTTGAGATTTTAGTGGCGCAGCTAACGCATTAAGTTGACCGCCTGGGGAGTACGGCCGCAAGGTTAAAACTCAAATGAATTGACGGGGGCCCGCACAAGCGGTGGAGCATGTGGTTTAATTCGAAGCAACGCGAAGAACCTTACCAGGCCTTGACATCCAATGAACTTTCCAGAGATGGATTGGTGCCTTCGGGAACATTGAGACAGGTGCTGCATGGCTGTCGTCAGCTCGTGTCGTGAGATGTTGGGTTAAGTCCCGTAACGAGCGCAACCCTTGTCCTTAGTTACCAGCACGTTATGGTGGGCACTCTAAGGAGACTGCCGGTGACAAACCGGAGGAAGGTGGGGATGACGTCAAGTCATCATGGCCCTTACGGCCTGGGCTACACACGTGCTACAATGGTCGGTACAGAGGGTCGCCAAGCCGCGAGGTGGAGCTAATCTCACAAAACCGATCGTAGTCCGGATCGCAGTCTGCAACTCGACTGCGTGAAGTCGGAATCGCTAGTAATCGCGAATCAGAATGTCGCGGTGAATACGTTCCCGGGCCTTGTACACACCGCCCGTCACACCATGGGAGTGGGTTGCACCAGAAGTAGCTAGTCTAACCTTCGGGAGGACGGTTACCACGGTGTGATTCATGACTGGGGTGAAGTCGTAACAAGGTAGCCGTAGGGGAACCTGCGGCTGGATCACCTCCTTAATCGACGACATCAGCTGTCTCATAAGCTCCCACACGAATTGCTTGATTCATTGAAGAAGACGATTAGGTTAGCAACCTTCGATTGGGTCTGTAGCTCAGTTGGTTAGAGCGCACCCCTGATAAGGGTGAGGTCGGCAGTTCGAATCTGCCCAGACCCACCAATTTGCTGGGGCCATAGCTCAGCTGGGAGAGCGCCTGCCTTGCACGCAGGAGGTCAGCGGTTCGATCCCGCTTGGCTCCACCACCCCGCTTGCTAATTTGTCAAAGCTTAGAAATGAATATTCGCGTCGAATATTGATTTCTGAACTTTATCAGAATCGTTCTTTAAAAATTTGGGTATGTGATAGAAAGATAGACTGGACAGCACTTTCACTGGTGTGTGTTCAGGCTAAGGTAAAATTTGTGAGTAATTACAAGTTTTCGGCGAATGTTGTCTTCACAGTATAACCAGATTGCTTGGGGTTATATGGTCAAGTGAAGAAGCGCATACGGTGGATGCCTTGGCAGTCAGAGGCGATGAAAGACGTGGTAGCCTGCGATAAGCTTCGGGGAGTCGGCAAACAGACTTTGATCCGGAGATCTCTGAATGGGGGAACCCACCTGGCATAAGTCAGGTATCTTGTACTGAATACATAGGTGCAAGAGGCGAACCAGGGGAACTGAAACATCTAAGTACCCTGAGGAAAAGAAATCAACCGAGATTCCCTTAGTAGTGGCGAGCGAACGGGGACTAGCCCTTAAGTGGCTTTGAGATTAGCGGAACGCTCTGGAAAGTGCGGCCATAGTGGGTGATAGCCCTGTACGCGAAAATCTCTTAGTCATGAAATCGAGTAGGACGGAGCACGAGAAACTTTGTCTGAATATGGGGGGACCATCCTCCAAGGCTAAATACTACTGACTGACCGATAGTGAACCAGTACCGTGAGGGAAAGGCGAAAAGAACCCCGGAGAGGGGAGTGAAATAGATCCTGAAACCGTATGCGTACAAGCAGTGGGAGCCTACTTTGTTAGGTGACTGCGTACCTTTTGTATAATGGGTCAGCGACTTATATTCAGTGGCGAGCTTAACCGAATAGGGGAGGCGTAGCGAAAGCGAGTCTTAATAGGGCGTTTAGTCGCTGGGTATAGACCCGAAACCGGGCGATCTATCCATGGGCAGGTTGAAGGTTAGGTAACACTGACTGGAGGACCGAACCGACTACCGTTGAAAAGTTAGCGGATGACCTGTGGATCGGAGTGAAAGGCTAATCAAGCTCGGAGATAGCTGGTTCTCCTCGAAAGCTATTTAGGTAGCGCCTCATGTATCACTGTAGGGGGTAGAGCACTGTTTCGGCTAGGGGGTCATCCCGACTTACCAAACCGATGCAAACTCCGAATACCTACAAGTGCCGAGCATGGGAGACACACGGCGGGTGCTAACGTCCGTCGTGAAAAGGGAAACAACCCAGACCGTCAGCTAAGGTCCCAAAGTTATGGTTAAGTGGGAAACGATGTGGGAAGGCTTAGACAGCTAGGAGGTTGGCTTAGAAGCAGCCACCCTTTAAAGAAAGCGTAATAGCTCACTAGTCGAGTCGGCCTGCGCGGAAGATGTAACGGGGCTCAAACCATACACCGAAGCTACGGGTATCACTTAGGTGATGCGGTAGAGGAGCGTTCTGTAAGCCTGTGAAGGTGAGTTGAGAAGCTTGCTGGAGGTATCAGAAGTGCGAATGCTGACATGAGTAACGACAATGGGAGTGAAAAACTCCCACGCCGAAAGACCAAGGTTTCCTGCGCAACGTTAATCGACGCAGGGTTAGTCGGTCCCTAAGGCGAGGCTGAAAAGCGTAGTCGATGGAAAACAGGTTAATATTCCTGTACTTCTGGTTATTGCGATGGAGGGACGGAGAAGGCTAGGCCAGCTTGGCGTTGGTTGTCCAAGTTTAAGGTGGTAGGCTGAGATCTTAGGTAAATCCGGGATCTTAAGGCCGAGAGCTGATGACGAGTTGCCATTAGGCGACGAAGTGGTTGATGCCATGCTTCCAAGAAAAGCTTCTAAGCTTCAGGTAACCAGGAACCGTACCCCAAACCGACACAGGTGGTTGGGTAGAGAATACCAAGGCGCTTGAGAGAACTCGGGTGAAGGAACTAGGCAAAATGGCACCGTAACTTCGGGAGAAGGTGCGCCGGTGAGGGTGAAGGACTTGCTCCGTAAGCTCATGCCGGTCGAAGATACCAGGCCGCTGCGACTGTTTATTAAAAACACAGCACTCTGCAAACACGAAAGTGGACGTATAGGGTGTGACGCCTGCCCGGTGCCGGAAGGTTAATTGATGGGGTTAGCTAACGCGAAGCTCTTGATCGAAGCCCCGGTAAACGGCGGCCGTAACTATAACGGTCCTAAGGTAGCGAAATTCCTTGTCGGGTAAGTTCCGACCTGCACGAATGGCGTAACGATGGCGGCGCTGTCTCCACCCGAGACTCAGTGAAATTGAAATCGCTGTGAAGATGCAGTGTATCCGCGGCTAGACGGAAAGACCCCGTGAACCTTTACTATAGCTTTGCACTGGACTTTGAATTTGCTTGTGTAGGATAGGTGGGAGGCTTTGAAGCGTGGACGCCAGTCTGCGTGGAGCCATCCTTGAAATACCACCCTGGCAACTTTGAGGTTCTAACTCAGGTCCGTTATCCGGATCGAGGACAGTGTATGGTGGGTAGTTTGACTGGGGCGGTCTCCTCCTAAAGAGTAACGGAGGAGTACGAAGGTGCGCTCAGACCGGTCGGAAATCGGTCGTAGAGTATAAAGGCAAAAGCGCGCTTGACTGCGAGACAGACACGTCGAGCAGGTACGAAAGTAGGTCTTAGTGATCCGGTGGTTCTGTATGGAAGGGCCATCGCTCAACGGATAAAAGGTACTCCGGGGATAACAGGCTGATACCGCCCAAGAGTTCATATCGACGGCGGTGTTTGGCACCTCGATGTCGGCTCATCACATCCTGGGGCTGAAGCCGGTCCCAAGGGTATGGCTGTTCGCCATTTAAAGTGGTACGCGAGCTGGGTTTAGAACGTCGTGAGACAGTTCGGTCCCTATCTGCCGTGGACGTTTGAGATTTGAGAGGGGCTGCTCCTAGTACGAGAGGACCGGAGTGGACGAACCTCTGGTGTTCCGGTTGTCACGCCAGTGGCATTGCCGGGTAGCTATGTTCGGAAGAGATAACCGCTGAAAGCATCTAAGCGGGAAACTTGCCTCAAGATGAGATCTCACTGGAGCCTTGAGCTCCCTGAAGGGCCGTCGAAGACTACGACGTTGATAGGTTGGGTGTGTAAGCGCTGTGAGGCGTTGAGCTAACCAATACTAATTGCCCGTGAGGCTTGACCATATAACACCCAAGCAATTTGCGTCGAACGACCAGATTGCGGTGTTGTGAAGACACAGTAAGCCGAAGATTTGTAACTCACAAACATCACATACCCGATTCGCTGGAGTGTCTGAACAAGACCTTCTGGCAACAGAATTTCTTGACGACCATAGAGCATTGGAACCACCTGATCCCATCCCGAACTCAGTAGTGAAACGATGCATCGCCGATGGTAGTGTGGGGTTTCCCCATGTGAGAGTAGGTC
>NZ_VXCV01000021.1:0-6345 GCF_052850635.1 Pseudomonas sp. 1176_21 | reverse complement strand
CGTGAGTATCTGGCGCCGCAGACCGAGCTGCAGCAGCGCATCGCCGCCATCTGGCAGCAGGTGCTGGGCTGCGCGCAGGTCGGCCTGGCCGACAGCTTCTTCGAGCTCGGGGGGCACTCGCTGCTGGCCACCCAGGTGATCGTGCGCCTGCGCGAGCAGCTGGGACTGGAGGTACCGCTCAAGGACCTGTTCATTGCCGAGGATCTGCTGGCGTTCAGCGCCAGCGTGCAAGCCTTGCAGGTCGACACCCAGCCGGTGGAGGACGAATTGGCTAAATCTTTGGCTGCCCTCAAACGTTTATCAGCTGAAGAGCTCGAGAAGCTGATTTCATAACCAGGAGTAGTGGCGTGCAAGAATTGATCGGGGCGGTGGGCGAGCTGTCACCAAGGGAGCGCAAGGCCTTGGCGATAATGCTCAAACAGAAGGGCATCAACCTTTTTGGCATTGCCCCGGTATTCAAGCGAAAACCCGAAGAGCCGCTGTTGCTGTCGTACGCCCAGGAACGCCAGTGGTTCCTCTGGCAGCTGGACCCCGGTAGCGCGGCCTATCACCTGTCCAGCGCGCTGTCGCTGGACGGCGATCTGAACGTCGAGGCCCTGGAGCGCAGCTTTGCAGCGCTGCTGGAGCGTCATGAAGCGCTGCGCACCACCTTTGTCCAGCACGCCGAGCAGACCCTGCAGCAGATTGCCGAGCACGTGCCGTTCAGCCTTGGCCGGGCGACCCTGGCCAATGCCGACGCGGCGGCAATCAAGGCCTTCGTCGAGGCGCAGACGCGCAGCCTGTTCGACCTGCAGCAGGGCCCGCTGGTGCGTGCCACGCTGCTGCAGGTGAGTGCGACGCAGCATGTGCTGGTGATCGTGCAGCACCATATCGTTTCCGACGGCTGGTCGATGCAGATCATGGTCGACGAACTGATGCGCCTGTATGCCGCACATAGCCAGGGCCGGACCCTGGAGCTGCCCGCCCTGAAGATCCAGTATGCCGACTACGCCTTGTGGCAGCGCCAATGGATGGAGGCCGGCGAACGTGACCGCCAACTGGCCTACTGGACCGCGCAACTGGGGGGGGAGCAGCCGGTGCTGGAGCTTCCCCTGGACCGCACACGTCCGGCCGAGCAGAGTTTCAGGGGCGCGCAACTGGGTATCGAGTTGCCCGTCGAACTGGGTGCAGGGCTCAAGCGCCTGGCCCAGGCCGAGGGCGTGTCCCTGTTCATGCTGCTGCTGGCTTCGTTCCAGACCCTGCTGCACCGCTACAGCGGCCAGCCCGACATTCGCGTGGGCGTGCCGGTGGCCAACCGCAACCGGGTCGAGACCGAAGGCCTGATCGGGTTCTTCGTCAATACGCAGATCCTCAAGGCGCAGTTCGATGCGCCCCTGACGTTTCGCGCGCTGTTGCAGCAGGTACGCCAGTGCGTGCTGGCTGCGCAGGACCACCAGGACCTGCCCTTCGAGCAACTGGTGGACGCGTTGCAGCCGCAGCGCAACCTGAGCCATAACGCGCTGTTCCAGGTGATGTACAACCACCAGGGCGAGGCCCAGGGCAACCCGGCGGCGCAACTGCCGGGCCTGACCCTGGCGCCGCTGCACTGGGACAACCCCACCGCGCAGTTCGACCTGACCCTCAACACCTACGACAACCCTGAAGGCCTGGCGGCAGCGCTGACCTACGCCACCGACCTGTTCGAGGCAAGCACCGCCGCGCGCATGGGCCGGCACTGGCTGAACCTGTTGCAGGCGATCCTCGCCAACCCGGCCGGGCGCATCGACGAGTTGCCCTTGCTGGGCCCGGCCGAGCAGCAGGCAACCCTGCGCCAGTGGAATGGCCAGCCCCGTGCGTTCCCGGTCACACAGTGCCTGCACCAGATGATCGAGGCCCAGGTCGAGCGGACGCCGCAGGCGATTGCGCTGTGCTGCGGCGAGGCCCGGCTCAGCTATGGCGAACTCAACGAGCGTGCCAACCGTCTGGCCCACCGCCTGATCGAACAGGGCGTGGGCGCCGATGTGCGGGTCGGCCTGGCGGTCGAGCGCAGCCTGGAGATGCTGGTGGGGCTGCTGGCCATCCTCAAGGCCGGCGGTGCCTATGTGCCGCTGGACCCTGCCTACCCGAGCGAACGCCTGGCCTACATGATCGAGGACAGCGGCATCGGTCTGCTGCTGACCCAGCCATCGCTGCTGGCGCAGTTGCCGCTTGACGGCGGTGTGCAGTGCCTGTTGCTGAGTGACGATACAAGCGGCTACAGCCCGCACAATCCACAGGTGGTGCTGACCCCGGCCAACCTGGCCTACGTGATCTATACCTCGGGCTCCACCGGCAAGCCCAAGGGCACCTTGCTTGCCCATCACAACGTGCTGCGCCTGTTCGCCGCCACCGAGCACTGGTTCGCGTTCGGCCCGGACGATGTGTGGAGCCTGTTCCATTCCTACGCCTTCGACTTCTCGGTGTGGGAGATCTTCGGCGCGTTGCTGTATGGCGGGCGCCTGGTGGTGGTGCCACATGATGTCAGCCGCTCGCCGGAGGACTTTCATGCCTTGCTGCTCAAGGAGGGTGTCACGGTACTCAACCAGACCCCTTCGGCCTTCAGTCAGTTGATGCAGGTGGCCTGTGCGCCCGAGCATGCCGGCGCACGCAACGCCTTGCGCCACGTGGTGTTCGGTGGCGAGGCGCTGGAGGTGAAGAGCCTGCGCCCGTGGTTCGAGCGCTTTGGCGACCGGCAGCCGCAATTGACCAACATGTACGGCATCACCGAAACCACGGTACATGTGAGCTACCGTCCGCTGCGCCTGGCAGACCTGGCGGGGGAGGCCGGCAGCCCGATCGGCGAGGCGATCCCGGACCTGTCCTGGTACCTGCTCGACCGCGCGCTCAACCCGGTGGCCAGGGGCTGCATCGGTGAGTTGTACATCGGCCAGGCGGGTCTGGCGCGTGGTTACCTCAATCGCGGCGACCTGACGGCCACGCGCTTTGTCCCCGACCCGTTCGGCGCTGCGGGCGAGCGCCTGTATCGCACCGGCGACCTGGCCCGCTATCGCGCCGACGGGGTGATCGAGTACATCGGGCGCATCGACCATCAGGTCAAGATCCGTGGCTTCCGTATCGAGCTGGGCGAGATCGAGGCCAGGCTGCAGGCACTGTCGCAGGTGCGCCAGGCCGTGGTGCTGGCCCAGGCGGGGGCCAGTGGCGCGCAACTGGTCGGCTACGTGGTGCCGCGCACGCCGGGCATCGACCCGGGCGAACTGCGCGAGGCGCTGAAGGCGCAGCTGCGCGAGGACCTGCCCGAGCACATGGTGCCGGCGCACCTGCTGTTGCTCGAGCAGTTGCCGTTGACCAGCAACGGCAAACTCGATCGCAAGGCCCTGCCGCAACCCGATGCCAGCTTGCTGCAGAGCGTCTACGTGGCCCCGCAGAGCGATCTGGAACAGCGCCTGGCGAGCATCTGGCAGGACGTGCTCAAGCTCGAGCAGGTAGGCCTGACCGATAACTTCTTTGAGCTTGGTGGGGATTCGATCATCTCGATCCAGGTGGTCAGCCGTGCACGTCAGGCGGGCATCCGTATCAGCCCCAAGGATCTGTTCCAGCACCAGACCGTGCAAAGCCTGGCCACGGTGGCGCAGGTCGGCACCGCCGGCACCGCGCCGGAACAGGTAGCACTGGTCGGCCCGACACCGCTGCTGCCGATGCAGCAGCTGTTCTTCGACAGTGTGCAGGTGCAGCGTCACCACTGGAACCAATCGGTGCTGCTCAAGCCGTCGCAGGCACTCGACGCGTCGCTGCTCGAGCGTGCCTTGCAGGCGGTGGTCGCGCATCACGATGCGCTGCGCCTGCGCTTCGAGCAGCGGGCCGACGGCTGGCACGCCCACGCCGTCGCCGAGCCGGGCACGGCGCTGCTGTGGCATCGCGAGGCGGCGTCGCTGCACGAACTCGACAGTTTGGGCGAGGCCGCGCAGGCCAGCCTGGACCTGCAGCATGGCCCGCTGTTGCGCGGCCTGCTGGTCGACCTGGCGCAGGGCGAGCAGCGCCTGCTGCTGGTGATCCATCACCTGGCGGTGGACGGCGTATCGTGGCGCATCCTGTTCGAGGACCTGCAACAGGCCTACGCCGCCTTGCGTGACGGGCAGGCCGTGCAGCTGCCGCCCAGGACCACATCGATCAGACGCTGGGCGCAGTGGCTCCAGCAGCATGCGCGCAGTGAAGCGGTGCAGGCCCAGCTGGATTACTGGCAGCACCAGTTGCAGGGGGTGGCGCTGGCGTTACCGTGCGAGCACCCGCAAGGCGACCTGAGCAACCGCCAGGCTGCCAGTGTCAGTACGCGCCTGGACCTGGCGCAGACCCGTCAGTTGCTGCAGCAAGCGCCCGCCGCCTACCGCACCCAGGTCAACGACCTGCTGCTGACCGCGCTGGCCCGGGTGCTGACCCGCTGGACGCAGGCCCCGGCAGTGGCGCTGCAACTGGAAGGGCATGGCCGCGAGGAGCTGTTCGAGGACCAGGACCTGACCCGCACCGTGGGCTGGTTCACCAGCGTGTTCCCGCTCAAGCTGACCCCGGCCGCAGGCCTGGGTGACTCGATCAAGGCAATCAAGCAGCAGCTGCGCGCCATCCCCGACAAGGGCATCGGCTTCGGCGCCCTGCGCTACCTGGGCGACGAGGCGGCGCGCCGTGCGCTGGGCGAGCTGCCGACGCCGCGCATCACCTTCAACTACCTGGGCCAGTTCGATGCCAGCTTCGCCGACGCCACCGCGTTGTTCACGCCCTGCGGCGATGCGGCCGGCAACCCGCAAAGCGCCGAGGCGCCGCTGGACAACTGGCTGAGCATCAATGGCCAGGTCTACAAGGGCGAGCTGGAACTGAACTGGACCTTCAGCCGCGCCATGTTCGATACCGCCAGCGTGCAGCGCCTGGCCGATGCTTATGGCCACGAACTGTGCCTGCTGATCGCGCATTGCTGCAGCCCCGAGGCCGGTGGCGTGACGCCGTCGGACTTCCCGCTGGCGGGACTCGAGCAGGCCCAGCTGGATGCCTTGCCGATTGCCGCGCCTACCCTCAAGGACCTCTACCCGCTGTCGCCGATGCAGCAAGGCATGCTGTTCCACAGCCTGTACCAGCAGGACAGTGCCGACTACATCACGCAGATGAGCCTGGAGATCGACGGGCTCGACCCCGTGCGCTTTGCCCGCGCCTGGCAGGATGCGGTGGACGCGCACGACATCCTGCGTACCGCATTTCTCTGGCAGCCGCCGCTGCTGCAGCCGTTGCAGGCGGTGCTGCGCCAGGCCACGCTGAGTTTCGAGGTGCACGACTGGCGTGAGCGCGACGACCTGGCACAGGCGGTGGCCGCGCTGGCTGGCAACGAGCGCCGCCGCGGCTTCGAGCTGGGCCACGCGCCGCTGTTGCGCCTGCACCTGGTGCAGAGCGGGGCGCAGCGCTACCACCTGATCTATACCCACCACCACATCCTGATGGATGGCTGGAGCAATTCGCAGTTGCTGGGCGAGGTGCTGCAACGCTATTGCGGGCAGGCACCGCAGGTCGCCGTTGGCAACTACAGCGACTACATCGCCTGGTTGCAGCGCCAGGACCGTCAGCGCAGCGAAGCCTTCTGGGGCGAGCAGTTGCGCGACTTGCAGGAGCCGACACGCCTGGCCCGGGTATCGACGCCTGCCGGCGATGGCTATGCCAATCACTACCTGACCCTGAAGGCCGCCGACACCGGGCGCCTGCAACGCTTTGCCCGTGAACAGAAAGTCACCGTCAATACCCTGCTGCAGGCGGCCTGGCTGTTGCTGTTGCAACGCTATACCGGGCAAGCATGCGTGGCCTTCGGCGCCACGGTGGCGGGGCGCCCAGCCGAGCTCAAGGGGGTCGAGCAGCATATCGGGCTGTTCATCAACACCTTGCCGGTGGTCGCCAGCCCGCGCCCGGAGCTGACGGTCGGCCAGTGGCTGCAGCAGGTCCAGGCACAGAACCTGAGCCTGCGCGAGCATGAGCACACACCGCTATTCGAAGTGCAGCGCTGGGCCGGCAAGGGCGGTGAGGCGCTGTTCGACAATATCCTGGTGTTCGAGAACTACCCGGTGGCCGAGGTGCTGGAGCAGGCGGCGCCAGAGGGCCTGCGCTTCGGCGCGATGGAGCAGCACGAACAGACCAACTACCCGTTGACCCTGGCCGTGGGGCTTGGCGACGAACTGTCGTTGCACATGAGCTACGACCTGGCGCACTTCGCACCGGCCACGATCGAGCAGATCGCCGCGCAGCTGGGCCACCTGCTGCTGGCCATGCCCTCGGCGGCTGATCGGCCCCTGGGCACATTGGCGCTGATGGAGCAGGCCGAGCAGCGCGAGGTGCTGGCCG
>NZ_VXCV01000020.1:0-20250 GCF_052850635.1 Pseudomonas sp. 1176_21 | reverse complement strand
GCCGAGTACGTGGCGCCGCAAGGTGATCTGGAGCAGAGGATTGCCCAGGTCTGGCAGCAGGTGCTGGAGCTGTCGCGGATTGGTCGCGACGACAACTTCTTCGAGCTGGGTGGCCACTCGTTGCTGGCTACCCAGGTGGTGGCGCGGCTGCGTCAGGTGCTGAGTGTCGAGGTGGGTTTGCGTGACCTGTTCGGCACGCCGACCCTCGGTGCCTTCGCCGCCTTGCTGGCTCAGCGCGATGGCCGGTCGCGCGCGGCGCTGCCGAGCCTGCAGGCCTACGGCGAGCGTGCCACGGCGCCGCTGTCGCTGGCCCAGCGTCGGCTGTGGGTGGTCGAGCAGTTCGCAGCGCCCAGCGGCGCTTATGGCATGCCCCTGGCGCTGCGCCTGGAAGGCGAACTGTCGGTGCCGCTGCTCGAAGCCAGCCTGGCGCAGTTGATCAGTCGCCATGAAGTACTGCGTACCGCGTATGTGGCCGATGACGACGGTGATCCACTGGCGGTGGTCAGCACAGACGTGCCGCTGCCTCTGCCGCTGCTGGATCTGTCGATGCTGCCAGCAGGGGAGCAGGAGGCGAGGGTGGCCGAGGCGATCGAGCACAATGCCCGCCAGCCCATCAGCCTGGTGCAGGCACCGCTGTTGCGTGGCCAGGTGATACGCCTGGGTCAGGAGCGCCACGTGCTGCTGTTCTGCATGCACCACATCATCTCCGATGGCTGGTCGCTGGCGCTGCTGAGCAACGAAGTGGTCGAGGTCTACGCCCGCCTCAAGGCCGGGATCCAGACGCCGTTGCCGCCCTTGCCCTTGCAGTATTCCGATTATGCCCAGTGGCAGCAGGCCCTGGAGCAGGCGGGAGCGATGCGCGAACAGGCTGCCTTCTGGCAGCGCACCCTGGCCGGTCACGACGGGCTGCTGGTATTGCAGGCCGACCACCCGCGCAAGCCCCAGGCCAGCCATACCGGTCGCGACCTGCACTTCAGCCTGCCGACGGCCCTGCACGAGCAGCTCAAGGGCCTGTCACGTACCGCCGGGGTCACCCTTTACAGCACCTTGCTGGCGGCATTCCAGGTGATGTTGCACCGGCTCAGTGGCAGCCACGACGTGCTGGTCGGGGCGGACGTGGCGGGGCGCTCGCAGCCTGAACTGGAAGGCCTGATCGGCTTCTTCATCAACGTGCTGCCGCTGCGTTCACGCTGGCAGGAGCAGCTGTCGGTGCGCCAGTACCTGGCCCAGGTCCAGGACACCGCACTGAGTGCGTTCGAACACCAGGAGTTGCCATTCGACCAGATCGTCGAGGCTGCCGCGACGCCTCGGCACAAGGGCGCCAACCCGCTGGTGCAGGTGCTGTTCGTGATGAACAACCTACCGGTGCGCCAGGCGGCGATGGACGCGGTGCGGGTCGAGGCACTGCCGATGGGCGGTGGCTACTCCAAGTTCGACATGGCCCTGTTCATCGACCAGGAGGCCGACCAGTTGCATGGCACCTGGCAGTACGCCAGCGACTTATTCCAACAAGAACGTATCGAGCTCTGCGTGAAAGGCTGGATGACCATTCTCGAACAGATGGTGCGTGATCCAGATAAACGTCTAGGGGAAATCAACATGCCTACCCATACCGCGGCCCCTGTGGCTGCGCCTGCAACACCCGCTGCACCGAGCAAGGCCGACAAACTGGGCAAGTTTCTGAAGAAGGCCCAGGGGCCGGCAGCGCGCCCTGCGGTAGCCGCCATGCGCGAGAGCCTGATGGTGCCGGGCCAGGCGTTCCCGCTGCTGTGGGAACCGACCGACCCGGGGCTGGACCTGATCCAGTGGATCGAGCACAACCGCCCACTGGTGGAGCACAAGCTTGCCCAGCATGCCGGCATCCTGTTCCGTGGTTTCGCCCTGCGCGATATCCACGCCTTCGAAGCCTTTGCCGAAGCCGTGCAGCCTGGCCTGTATGGCCAGTACGGTGACCTGCCGAAGAAGGAAGGCGGCAAGAACACCTACCGTTCGACGCCGTATCCGGAGAAGAAGATGATTCTTTTCCACAACGAAAGCGCGCATCAGGATCGCTGGCCGCGCAAGCAGCTGTTCTTCTGTGAGCAGCCTTCACCCGTGGGGGGCGCCACCCCGGTGGTGGACTGCCGTCTGATGTACCAGAAGCTGCCGACCGAGCTGCGTGAGCGCTTCGAGGGCAAGGGCCTGCTGTACGTGCGCACCTTTGCCGACAAGCTCGATGTGTCGTGGCAGCACTTCTTCAAGACCGAGGTGCGTGCCGAGGTCGAGGCGCGCTGCAGTGCGGCGGGCATCCAGTGGACCTGGCTGGACAACGACGAACTGCAGATCCGCACGCCGTGCCCGGCGATCATCAGCCACCCGGTCACGGGCGAGAAGAGCTTCTTCAACCAGGTGCAGTTGCACCACATCTACTGCCTGGACCCGGATGTGCGCGAAGACCTGCTGGCACTGTTCGGCGAGCAGCGCATGCCCCGTCACGTTTACTACGGCGACGGTTCGCCGATCGAGGACGAGGTCATGCAGCAGATCGGCGACCTGTACGAGGAATGCGCGGTGCGTTTCGAGTGGCGCAAGGGTGATGTGATTCTGCTCGACAACATGCTTGCCGCCCATGCTCGCGACCCCTTCGAGGGGCCGCGCAAGATTGTCGTGGCGATGGGCGAGATGATCGAACGCAGTGCCCTGGAGGCGCTGCCTGACACACAACAGCGGACGATGGCAAAGGACGAGGCGGGCGCATGAGCACGGCACAGCTGGAAACACAGGACACAGGCCTGGCCCTGCTTCCCGAGCAGGAAACCTGGGTCGCGGCATTGAATGCCGGTGCACGGCGTGAGGCCATCGCGCATTGCCTGCGCGTCGATATCCACGGCGAGCCGGATGTGCCGCGCCTGCAGCAGGCACTGGACAGCCTGCTGGCGCGACACGCCGCCCTGGCCATGCGCCTGGGCAGCGTGGCCGGCTATCACGGCCAGCGCCAGTTCATGCCCGAGGCATCGGTGCAGGTGTTCGACCTGCAGGTGCAGCCGGATGCGGCGCCCGAGGCGTGGCTCGCCGAGCCCTGGCCTGCGGCAGGCCCGTTCGTGCAGGCCTTGCTGTCGCGTGTGACGCAGGGGCGGTGGGTGCTGGTGCTGGCGCTGGCCCGCTTTGTCGGTGATGCCGGCAGCCTCAAGGTAATGTTCGACGCGCTGGTACAGGCCTACCTGCACGCTGCTGCGGTCGACGACGAGGAACCGGGGCAATTTGCGCAATACCTGGAGTGGCGCAGCGAAGTGCTGTTCGACGAAGATGCCGACACCGCCAAGGCGTACTGGCAGGCGCACCTGCCGGCCAGCGAAGCGTGCGTTGCGCCCTGTTTGCCATACCGCCGTGCCACGGCCCAGCCCGCAGCCGCGCTCAAGCTTGAGGCTACGCTGGAGGAGCCGTTGCAGGCGCAGCTGGCTGGTCTGGCGCAACGCCTGGGGGTAACGCTGGACACCGTGCTGCAGGCAGCCTGGTGGACGCTGCTGGCACGCATCAGCGGGCGCCATCGGTTTGTCGGTGGCTGGCGCCACGACGGGCGCAAGGATTACGCGTTCTTCGAGAACAGCATCGGGGTGTTCGAGAAAACCCTGCCGCTGGTAGTGCATGTTGATCAGGAGCAACCCTTCGAAGCGTGGGTTACCGACCTGGCGGCGCAGCTCGAGCAGCATGCGACCTGGCAGGAATATGCCGCAGGCAACCTGCCGGTGGCGTATGAAAACCCACTTTACGGCTTTGCCGCGCGCGCTGCCTTGCTGGAGCAGGTTGTCGGCACTGCGCAGTGGCAGGCGACCCGCCTGGCCGAAGCACAGCCCCGGTTCGAGTTGCTGCTGAGCGTCAGCGACACGGCCTTGCGTCTTGACGCCGAAGCGGGGCGCTATAGCCAGGTCGGTCTTGAAGTGCTGCTCGGACAGTACCAGGCGCTGCTGCACAGCATCGCCGCGCACAGTCGACAGGCCCTGGGCCGGCTCAACCTCTCGGGGGCTGCGGACAACGCCGCGCTGCTTGCCCTCAACCCCGCAGTGCGTGCGCTGGAAGACCGGGTGCTGTTACCCGAACGCATCGCCCAGTGGGCCGCCATCACCCCGGACGCTCCGGCGCTGGTCAGTGCCGGCGTGACCCTGAGCTACGCCGAACTTGAACAGCGCGTGGCACGCCTGGCGTTCGACCTGGTGACACTCGGCGTGGGCCAGGGTGGGCGGGTGGGGCTGGCCTTGCCACGTTCGACGCAATGGGTGGTGGCCATGCTGGCCTGTTGGCGGGTGGGCGCCGCGTACTTGCCGCTGGACCCGCAATGGCCGGTTGCACGGCAGTTGCAGATGCTGGAACAGGCACAGCCAGGCCTGGTGCTGACCGAGCAGGCGCAACTGGCCCAACTGGCCGGGCAGGGTGTGGTCGTGCAGGACATCGCGCTGCTGGGCCACGTCGACGGCGATGTGGCCAGCCCTGCGCTCAGTGCGACCGATGTCGCCTATGTGCTGTTCACCTCCGGCTCCAGCGGCACGCCCAAAGGCGTGGTGGTGGAGCATCAGCAGTTGCTCAACTACGCCGCCGGGGTGTGCCAGCAACTGCAACTCGATGCATGCCGTCACTTCGCACTGAGTTCCACGGTGGCTGCCGACCTTGGCAACACCGCGCTGCTGGGCGCGCTGTACCTGGGTGCAGCGCTGCATGTAGCCGACGACGACAGCATCCAGTCGCCCGAGGCGTTCGCGCATTTCATGCGTGAGCAGGCCATCGACTGCCTGAAGATCGTGCCCTCGCACCTGGCCGCGTTGCTCGAAGCCCAGGCGCCGCACCTGCCGGCGACCCTGGTGCTGGGCGGTGAAGCGATCGGCGTCCCGCTGCTGCAGCGCATTGCCGAGATTCGTCCGGACTGTCGCGTGTTCAACCACTACGGGCCTACCGAAACCACCGTGGGTGTGTTGGTGCATCGGGTGACAGCGGCGGATATGGACGCAGGGAGTGTGCCCTTGACCGAGGTGCTGCCCAACAATCAGGTGCTGGTGCTGGATGAGCACCTTCAGGCGGTCGCCATTGGCGAACTGGGCGAGCTGTACATCGGTGGACGACAACTGGCGCGTGGCTACCTGAATGCGCCCGAGCAGACGGCACAGGTGTTCATCGAGCATCCGCTGCAGCCGGGTGAGCGACTGTACCGCAGCGGCGACCTGGCACGCTACCGTCCCGAGGGCGGTGTACAGCTGTATGGCCGGCGCGACCAGCAGGTCAAGGTGCGAGGGTTTCGTATCGAACTGGCGGAAATCGAAGTGCAGCTGGCCAGCCTGGCGCAGGTCAGCGAGGCGGTTGCGGTGCTGGTCGACGCCGAGCCGGTGGCCTTCTTGGTGCTGCGTGAGGGCGCAGGTCAGGAGGCGGCTGCCGCAGTGACGGCGCAACTGGCCCTGAGGCTGCCGGCGCCGATGCTGCCACGCCATGTACAGGTACTGGCGCAGATGCCGCGCCTGGCCAATGGCAAGGTCGATCGACAGGCATTGCAGCAGCGTCCGTTGGCCACTGCCGAGGTGGCCTGTGTGGCGCCGCGCGATGCCGTCGAGGAACTGCTGGCCAGCCGCATGGCGCAACTGCTGGGGCTGGAGCGCCTGAGCGTGGAGCAGGACTTCTTCGCTGCCGGTGGGCACTCGTTGCTGGTTATCAAGCTGGTGGCGGGCATTCGCAAGTTGCTGCAGTGTGATGTTCACCCCGGCGTGGTGTTCGACAACCCCAGCGTGGCAGCGTTGGCGCAGGCGTTGCGCTCGCAGGAGGCCGCCCCCGGGCAACTGGAAAAACTGGCGGCGGCACGGTTACGTCTGGACAGCATGACCCCCGAGCAGCGTGCACAGTTGCTGGCCAAGGCGCAGAACGCCAGCGCCTGAGGCGCGTCCGTGTTGCCGGAGCCCATCGACGTCGATGGGCTCCGTTCGCTGTGACGTTTCAGCTGCCGTGCAAGACGGTGCGCTATCTTTTTTCAGTATGTCTGTACTGAAAATGTGAACGATTCCTAAATTTTTCATTTTTAATTCGTCTTCCATTGGGTTCCACGAAGAATCCGATGGAAGTCCGGCCTGCGTGCCCCTTAGGCATTGGCGCGGAAGTGGCAGCAAGGAATGCCCATTGACTGATCAGTGGCCCTGAAGAGGCGACGATCTTCCGACGAATGATATCTGGGGTGATCCAACACTATGAAGGTTGAGCAAAAAAGGCGTGCACCACGTGTGCTGAAAAATTCACTGGCCACCTGGCGTACTTCGGCTTCCATCATCGTGTTGGGGGTGGCACTGGGTGCCAGCGGCGGTGTGTATGCACAGAGTGTGGCGGTCAATATCCCCGCCCAATCCCTGGAGAAGGCCCTGATCGATCTGGGCAACCAGACCGGTTTGCAGATTCTCTACGGGCCTGACCTGGTCACTGGCAAGAAGGCCCCGGCCGTGGTGGGCACCATGGAGCCGCAGCAGGCGCTGGAGCAGCTGCTGCGCAATGCCGGGCTGAGGTATCGCATCGAAGACAACACGGTGTTGCTGACCAATGAAGCCGCTTCAAACTCTGCGCTGGAACTGGATACCACCACCATCCAGGGCCAGGGCATGGGGCAGATGACCGAGAATACCGGTTCCTATACGCCCAGCCTGACCAGTGTCGGCTCCAAGACCCCGACCAGCCTGCGCCAGACGCCGCAGTCGGTTTCGGTCATTACCCATCAGGTGATTCAGGACAAGGGCATGGTCGATCTGACCGATGCCATGAAGATTGCACCAGGCATTACCGTGCAGAATTCCACCGACCGGCTGTCGACCTACTTTTCTCGAGGTTTTGCCATCGAGAACATCCAGATCGATGGAGCGGCGCCCATGGCCCTGGGTACCACGGCAGGCAGCTTCTACTCGAACAAGAACTACAACCTGGTAGAGTTCGATCACGTCGAAGTCCTGCGTGGGGCCTCGGGTCTTTTCGGCGGCACTGGCGATCCGGGCGGCATCATCAACCTTGTGCGCAAGCGCCCATTGGACACCTATCAATTGAAGGTCGAGGCATCGGCCGGTTCCTGGGACAACTACCGTACGCAACTGGATGTCACCGGCCCTATGGCCTTCGACGGAAAACTGCGCGGACGATTGGTCACCGCCTACACGGACCGGCAGTATTTTCTCGACGAACGAAGCACCGAGCTGCCCACGATCTACGGTGTGCTCGAGGCCGACGTGCTGCCCAGCACTCGCCTGACCGTGGGCGGGCGTTACGAGCGTATTCATGAAAACGGTTCGGGAACCGGGCTTCCGCGTTTCAGCACCGGCGGTGATCTGGGCCTGCCACGCCATACCAACCTGAGCCAGAGCTGGGCTTATCAGGATGGCCGCTCGCAGGAACTGTTCGCCAAGATCGACCATGAATTGTCTGACCGCTGGAAAGTGAACCTGAGCTATACCCAGACGCAAGATGTGGGTATGAAAAAAGGCTCCTTTTCCGTGGGCGCGCTCAACCCGGTCACCGGGCTCGGCCCGATGTGGCTCGGTTCGAACTCTCGCTATCGGAGCGACCAGCAACTGTGGGACGTGAACGTTGCCGGAAAATTCGACCTGCTGGGCCGTGAGCATGAATTCCTCATGGGCGCCGACCATCAGCGCATCACCAGCCGCTGGCAGGGTACGCCACAATTGGCCGGTGCCTTTGGCGCCATCGATGTCTACGACCCGAAGTCGACCCCCTGGATCGAACCACCTATCCGCAAGGACTGGGTCAGCGACTATGACCCCAACTCGCAAGTGCAGTACGGGCTCTACTCCACGTTGCGGATGCACGTTGCCGATCCGCTGCACCTGATCGTCGGCGCCCGGGTGCAACGCTACAAGTTCGACCAGGTCTACCGCGAGTTCGATGGCAGCACCGGGGCGTGGTCAGTGGCCTCGGACGTGTCGGTCCGTGAACCGACGAAGGTCGTGCCCTATGGCGGTGTTGTGTATGACCTGAATGAGGAGTGGTCGGCATACGCCAGCTACTCGGAAATTTTCAAGCCGCAGCAAAGTAACCTTCAAGGACCGCTGCCGGGCAGCCCGGTCGAGGCCATGACCGGTGAAACCTATGAAACCGGTATCAAGGGCGAGTTGTTCGGCGGTGCGTTGAACACCTCGATCGCGCTGTACTACACCAAGCGCGAAAACCAGGCCGTCGAAGACCCTGCCTACCCGTTGACCTCGGTGCTGTTCGGAGGCAACTGCTGCTACCTGACCCAGGGCAAGGTGGTCAGCAAGGGCATCGACCTTGAGGTCAGTGGTGAGGTGTTGCCGGACTGGAGCGTCATTGCCGGCTATACCTACAACAACAACCGTAACCGCAACAACGGTGATGTGTTCAGCGGGGTCACGCCCAAACACCTGTTCAAACTGTGGTCGACCTACCGTCTGCCAGGCGACTTCAATGACCTGAAGATAGGCGGTGGGGTCAATCTCCAGAGCGCGAACTATGTCAACGGTTCGGCATCGGTACTGGACCCTGCCACCGGCGCAGTGGTGGGCAACGAGCGCTACGACTACCGCCAGGCCGGCTATGCGGTGTGGAATGCCATGGCGGAGTACCGGCTTGATGATCACTGGTCGGTGCTTTACAACCTCAACAACGCGTTTGACAAGAAGTACTACTCCACTGTCGGCTCCTCGGCACTGGGCAACTGGTACGGCGATCCGCGCAATCACATGCTGACGTTGCGTGGTACGTTCTGGTAATCCGCACTCTTTTCGAAAAGCCCGTTCTGATGCGGGCTTTTTTGTGGGCGGTGGCGGCTTAAACGGCGGTCGTCCGCTTCCTGCATGACGTCAATGTTTTTTGATATTGCGAACGATTCTCAAAATTCGTACCCTAGCGCTCCCGCCACCTGTGCTCCTGCACATGGATCGCTCTGGAGTGTGCATTGGATAATCTGGATCGGTTGTTTCGCCTCTATCACCGCGAACTGCAGCAGATTGCCTACCGCCGCCTGGGCGATCGGGAAATGGCGGCAGACCTCACTCAGGACGCCTTCGTGCGTTACGTCGGCCTTGACCGTCAACAGCGCACGCATTCGATTGCCAATCCGCGCTTTTTCCTGATCCGCGTGCTGCGCAACCTGATCATCGACCTGGGGCGCAGCCGCACTCGGCGTGGGCCGGTCGGCTCGCTTGACGAGGTCGAGCATGAACTGCTCGATCCATGTCCGGGACCCGCCGCGCTGTTCGAGTTGCGCCAGCAACTGATGCTGTTGCAGCAGGCCCTGGACGAATTGCCCGTCAACTGCCGCCAGGCCCTGCTGCTCAATCGCCTCGAAGGGCTGGGCCATGCGGCCATCGCCGAGCGGCTCGGGGTCTCGGTGAGCATGGTCAGCAAGTACATCATGAGCGCCTTGCTGCACTGTGCTCGACGCCTCGAAATGATAGATGACTGAATGAGGCGCGAGAGCAGCGGTTTTTGTTCAGGCAAGACATCCACAGTGCTGACCGAGCAGGCCTTGCAGTGGTTGGTCGACCTGCATTCGGGCGACGCCGAGGCGCCTGCCTGGGACGCCTACCTGCAGTGGTGCGAAACATCACCGCAACACCAGCATGCCGCCCACGCGGCGGAGCGCCTGTGGGAGCGGCTGGGCAGTGCATTGGAGCGGCCGCCTGCATCGTCGCGCAGGGTGCCGTTGTTGGGTTTGACAATAGCCTTGAGCCTTGCGGGGGGGCTCTACTGGCAGGCTCAAACCCAAGGTTGGGTAGCCGACCAGGTGACCGCTCTGGGCGAGCACCGCACGTTGAACCTGGCCGATGGCTCGCGCCTGGAGCTGGCGCCGCACACGCGTGTGGATATAGATCTGGAAGGCGATCGCCGGGTGTTGCGTTTGTACGCCGGGGAGCTCTTCGTGCAGGTCGCAGCCGATGCACAGCGTCCGTTCGAGGTACTGGCTGGCAACGGGCGCATGCGCGCGCTGGGTACCGGCTTCGATGTGCGACGCGAGGGCGAGCAGGTGCGGATGGTGGTGACCGAGCATTCGGTGCGGGTGACGCTCGAGGGGGATGCGCAGGCTGTTGACGTTGACGCCGGCCAGGCGGTGCAGTTCGGTCCGCACGGCTTGGAGGATGCGCAAGCGGTGGATATCGCATCGGCAACCGCGTGGCGTCGCGACCGCCTGGTGTTCAACCAGCAGCCGCTGGGTGAGGTGCTGGAGCAGATCGGCCACTACCACCGCGGCCTGATCTGGGTGCGCGACAACGACCTGCGCCGCTTGCCGGTCACCGGTGTCGTTGCAACCGATGACACTCACGCCCAGTTGCAATTGCTGCAGCGCACCTTGCCGCTACGCGTGCGGCAGTTCCCATGGTTGACCGTGATCGAGCGAGACGACGCACGGCAAAAGTAGGGCCTGCGCAGAAATAATTGATTGTTGCCACTGTCGGGTTTCAGAGGGCTGACGTCTTTCCTTTCGAGATTGATTTTTATTTCGCTGATTTCAGCAGGGGAGCGTTATGCCGTATCTGATCAGACAAACCGCCTTGAGCCTGGCGATCGTGACAGCGAGCTGCGTGGGTGTCAGCCTACCGGCCAGGGCGGTGGATCACCAACACGCCGTTGAGCAGGTCTTCGATGTTGCGCCAGGCCCGCTTGACCAGGCACTGACGCGGTTTGCCGATCAGGCGGGGTTGCGCCTGATGGTTGCCAGTGAAGTAGTGACCCGCCAGCATTCGCAAGGGCTGCACGGGCGTTACGCGGTACAGCAGGGGCTTGATCGATTGTTGTTGGGCAGTGGCTTGAGCGCCAGGCTCAGCGGCGATGTGATCCTGGTCGAAAGAACTCCTGCGCTGGGGGCGGCTCTGGAACTCGGTACCACCACCATCCAGGGCCAGGGCATGGGGCAGATGACCGAGAATACCGGTTCCTATACGCCCAGCCTGACCAGTGTCGGCTCCAAGACCCCGACCAGCCTGCGCCAGACGCCGCAGTCGGTTTCGGTCATTACCCATCAGGTGATTCAGGACAAGGGCATGGTCGATTTGACCGATGCCATGAAGATGACGCCGGGTATCACTGTGCGCAACTCGAACGAGCGCATCAACGACTTCTACTCCCGCGGCTTTGCCATCGAGAACATCCAGATCGATGGTGCAGCCCCCATGGCGCTGGGCACTACAGCGGGCAGCTTCTATTCAAGCAAGGTCTACAACCTGGCCGAGTTCGATCACGTTGAAGTACTGCGTGGTGCTTCAGGCCTTTTTGGTGGTACGGGCGACCCCGGTGGCATCATCAACCTGGTGCGCAAGCGCCCATTGGACACCTATCAATTGAAGTTCGAGGCGTCTGCGGGTTCATGGGACAACTACCGTAGCCAGGTCGACATCACGGGGCCGATGGGCTTCGACGGCAAGCTGAGGGGGCGACTAGTAGCGGCCTATACCGACAGGCAGTACTTCATGGATGAGCGCAGTTCGCAGAGCCCTACGCTTTACGGCATCCTGGAGGCGGACGTGTTGCCCAGCACACGCCTGACCATCGGTGGACGTTCCGAGCGTATCAATGAGAACGGTGCCAGCGCCGGCCTGCCTCGCTACAGCGACGGCAAGGATCTTGGTTTGCCGCGCCATACCAACCTGAGCGAGAGCTGGGCGTTCCAGGACGGTCGGTCGGATGAGGTGTTTGCCAAGGTCGACCACGAGCTGTCGGATGACTGGAAGCTCAACGTCAGTTACACCCAGACTCAGGACTCCGGGTTGCAGAAGCGCGCGTTCAACGTGGGCAGTGTCAACCCGGTGACGGGCACCGGGGCAACGCGCTTCGGCAGTGTGGCGCGCTACCGCAGCGATCAGCAATTGGCGGACGTTAACCTGGCGGGTAAATTCAACCTGTTCGATCGCCAGCATGAGTTTTTGATGGGGGCAGATCATCAGCGAATCACCAGTCAATGGAGGGGCACCGGGCAACTGGCAGGCGCCTTCGAGCCAATCAACGTGTTCGATCCCGGTTCCACTCCGTGGCCAAACCCACCCACCACCAAGGATTGGCTGGCTGATTACAACCCCAATACCCAGATCCAGTACGGTCTCTACTCGACCCTGCGGCTGCAACTGGCCGAACCTCTGCACCTGATCGTTGGTGCTCGTGCGCAACGGTACAAGTTCTATCAGACGTATCAGGAAAGGGGCGTTGCACCGGCTTATCTTTCTACCCGAGAGCCCACCAAGGTGGTTCCATATGGTGGCGTGGTATATGACCTGAATGATGAGTGGTCGGCGTATGCCAGCTATTCGGAAATCTTCAAGCCACAGCAGAACAAGCTTGAAGGCCCAACGCCTGCACCGGGTACCGAATCCAGCAATTCGATCGAACCCATGACCGGCAAGACCTACGAAACCGGTATCAAGGGGGAGCTGTGGGGCGGTGCCGTCAACACCTCCTTCGCTCTGTATTACACCAAGCGTGAGCACGAGGCTGTTCTGGACCCTGCTTATCCGGTAACGACCGTTCCGTTTGGTGGCAGCTGCTGTTATGTGACGCAGGGCGAAGTGGTCAGCAAGGGTGTGGACATGGAGGTCAGCGGTGAGCTGCTTCCCGACTGGAGCCTGATGGCGGGTTACACCTATAACCACAACCAGAATCGTAACGACGACACGGTGTTCAGCAGCCTGACCCCCAAACACCTGTTCAAGCTATGGTCCACATATCGTCTGCCAGGCGAATTCAATGACTTGAAAATCGGCGGCGGGGTGAACCTGCAGAGTGCCAACTATGTCAGTGGAACCGCAGCGGTGCTGGACAACACAGGTGCGGTCATTCGCAACGAAAGCTATGAATATCGCCAGGCAGGCTACGCCGTGTGGAACGCCATGGCCGAGTATCGTCTCGATGATCATTGGAGCCTCACCTACAACCTCAACAACGTGTTCGACAAGACCTATTATTCGACAGTAGGCTCTTCGGTTGCCGCCAACTGGTACGGTGAGCCGCGTAACCACATGCTGACGTTGCGGGGTACGTTCTGGTAATCGCCAACGCCACAAAAAAGCCCGCAACGCTGCGGGCTTCTTCATGGGCGCCACCTGCCTCGACTACAGCGAGGCCAACCAGCGGTCCACCGCCGTATAGATCGCCTCGACATCCGCCACAATCCCGCCCATGCGCAGAAAATCGTGGGTCAGCCCCTGTTGCACCTTCAACGTCACCGAAGTACCGCTGGCCTCCAGCAGGCGGGCGTACTCCAGCCCTTCGTCAAACAGCGGGTCGTATTCGGCCAGGCTCACATACGCCGGGGCCAGTTCGCCCAGCCCGCTGGCCAGCAACGGCGAGACGCGCCAGTCCAGGTGCTGCGCCGGGTCGGCACTGTAATGGTGGTAGAACCATTCCAGCGTGGCGGTCTCGAGCAGGTAGTCCTGGGCATAGCGGCGATGCGAGTCGCGCTGGCGCGAGGTATCGGTGACCGGATAGAACAGTAGCTGCGCCCTGGGCTTGAGCTGCAACGCCTGTGGCTGCTTGACCGCCGTGATCGCCAGCACGGTGGCCAGGGTGGCGCCGACGCTGTCGCCCGCGAGTGTCACCCGCTGGTTGTCCAGGTGCAGCGCCGTGGCCTGTTCAGCCAGCCAGTTGGCGGCATCCAGCGCATCATGCACGGCGGTCGGGAACGGGTATTGCGGGGCCAGCCGGTAAGCCGGCGCCAGCACCGCCTGGCGCCCGCTTGCTGCCAGGCGGCGGCAGATGGAGTCATGGGAGTCCAGGCTGCCGACCACATAACCGCCACCATGAAAGAACAGCAGCGTTGGCAGCAACGCCGTGTCGCTGGCATCGGCGCGGTAAAGACGCGCCGCGATGGACTGGCCGTCGCGGGTTGGAATGCTCAGGGTAGTGACGTTGATGGCGCCTGGCGGGCAGGGGTCGAGCACTTGCGAGGTGGTTTCGAACTGCGTGCGCGCCAGTGCCAGATCAAGTTCGTGCAGCGCGCTGCTCTTGCCACTCAGGCGGCCCATCTGGGCCAGTTCCAGGAAGCCTTCGAGGTCGGGATCCAGAGGCATGTAGAGGTTCCTTGCAAAGCTATCGGTAAGCGCCGCCCCGGCTGACGGGGCGGCGGTGGTATCAACAGGTGACGCTGTGGCTTTCCTGCAACTGCTCCAGCACGCGGCGCAGCAGCTCGGGATGCTTGAGCATGTCGTAATGGCCGGCGGCGACCGGTTCGTTGAGTTGCGCCTGCACCAGGCGCAGCTGGGTCTGGCCTGCGCCGGCCCTGGCCCACCAGCACTGCGCTGGCACCTGCGTTGCGGGGAGCCCCTCGATGGCCTCGGACAATGCCTTGAGTTTCATGGCTACACGGAAGGTATGGGCCAGTTCTTCAGCGCCGATGGAGGCGAACGCCGAGGCGCTGATGACCTGGGCCTGCACCTGGGCAATCACCGTTTCGAGGTGGTTGGCAGGGCTGCTGGCGCGCACCTGCAACACCGGCAGCGCGTCACTTGGCACGCCCATGATGACACCCAGGAAGCTGCCAAGGTCTTCGCTCCAGTCCTCATCGGCTGCAGGCTGCGCAGGCGCAGATGACGGCAGAAAGCTGTCCACCAGGCCGAGGAAACCCACCCGCTGGCCCTGTTTCTCAAGCTCTTGCGCGACCAGCACCGCCAGGGTGCCGCCCAGTGACCAACCCAGCAGGTGGTAAGGACCGCTGGCCTGTTTCTGGCGGATGTACTGGGCATAGTCGATGGCCATGGCCTCGAGGGATTCGTCTTCCCAGCTACGCTCCAGCAGCATTCGACATTGCAGGCCATACACGCTGCGCTGGCCTTCCAGGCGGCGAGCCAGCGGCTCGTAGTCGAATACCGTGCCGAAGCCTGCGTGCAGGCAGAACAGCGGCCGCGCCTGTTCGACCGGGCTGTTGAGCAACAGCAACGGGTCGAGGGAAGACACCTGGGCCTCGTAGCCCGACAGCTCGGCGATGGTCGGCTTGCCAATCAGGTCGCGCAGTTTCAGTTCGATGCCCAGCTCCGGCTGGCTACGTACCCTGGACAGCACCTTGAGCACACGCAGCGAGTCGCCCCCCAGTTCGAAGAAGTTGTCGGTAACGCCAACCTGTTCGACCTCCAGCACCTGTTGCCAGATGGCCGCCAGGCCCTGCTCCAGCGCATTGCGCGGGGCGATGAAGGCACGCGCCTTGAAGTCCGGGTCGGGCAGCGCCTTGCGGTCGAGCTTGCCGTTGGGGTTGAGCGGGAAGGCGGCCAGCGCGAGGATCTGCGCCGGCACCATGTAGTCGGGCAGCTCGACCTGCAGTGCACCGCGCAGGCGTTCGCCCAGGTCACCGGCGTCGTCCGCTACCACGTAGCCGATCAGTTGCTTGCCGGCGCCGGTTTCACGTGCAACCACCACCGCGTCGGTCACCCCGGGTTGCTGGCGCAGGCGCGATTCGATTTCGCCCAGCTCAATGCGGAAACCGCGCACCTTGACCTGATTGTCCAGTCGGCCGAGGTAGTCGAACACGCCGTCGGCGCGCTGGCGCACCAGGTCACCGGTGCGGTACAGGCGGCTGCCATCGCCCGCGAACGGGTCGGCAACGAAGCGTTCGGCGCTGAGCCCGGGACGCTGGTGATAGCCGCGCGCCACGCCTTCGCCACCGAGGTACAGCTCGCCGGCCACGCCGTCGGGCACCGGGTTGAGCTGGTCGTCGAGTACGTACAGGGTACGTCGACCCACGCGGGTGCCGATGGGCGCATACACCGCACCGCACTGCTGGCTGGCGTCGACTTTCCACAGCAACGGCGTGACCACGGTTTCGGTGGGGCCGTAACCGTTGGTGAGATAGGCCGGCTTGAGTGCACGCTTGACCAGCTCGAAGTTGGCCTCGGCCACCGCGTCACCACCAAAGCAGTACACCCGCACCGCCGGTGGCGGCGCTTCGACGCTGGCGGCGTATTCGGCCAGTTGCTGCAGGTAGGCGGGCGGGAAGCAGGCGATATCGATGTTGTGCGCGTGCAGGGCCTGCCAGGTTTCCTCGGCAGTCCACAGGCGGTTGTCGCGCAGCACCAGCTGGCCGCCGCCGAGCAGGGTCGACTGCCAGCGTTCCTGGGCACCGTCGAAGGCGAACGACATGAACAGCAGCTCGCGGGTGCTGGCGTCCATCGCGTAGCGCTCGGCAATCGCCAGGCAGTGCATGCGGATCTGCCCGTGGCTGACGGCCACTCCTTTGGGCTTGCCGGTGGAGCCGGAGGTGTAGATCAGGTAGGCGAGGTTGTCCGCGTCGGCGCGAGGCGCCGGGCAACTGGCGGGGTAGGTGTCCAGGGCCAGATGGTCAAGTGTGATCAGGGTGCCGGCACCGGCATCGGCAAACCGGTGCTGGAGTGAGCGTTGCGTCAGCAGCACCGGCATGCGCGAGTCTTCGACGATCCACTTGACGCGCTCCTGCGGGTAGTCGATGTCGAGCGGAACGTAGGCTGCGCCGGTCTTCATCACGGCATAGAACGCCACGATCACGTCGACCGAACGCTCCAAGGCAATGCCGACGCACACTTCAGGGCCGATGCCCTGTGCGATCAGGTGGTGGGCCAGCCGGTTGGCGCGGGTTTCCAGTTCGCCGTAGCTCAACTGCACATCGGCGCAGGTGACCGCGATACGCTGCGGCTGCCGTTCGGCATGGCTGCGGATGCACTCGGCCAGCAGCGCCGGGTCGTGGCTCGGCGGCGCCAGTTGATTGTGTTGTGCAAGTGCCTGCTGTTCGTCGGCACTGAGCATCGACAGGCTGCCCAGGGTTGCTTGAGGGTTGTCGAGCAGGGCATCGAGCAAGGTTTCGAAGCTGGTGCGGATCTGCGCCGTGGCAGCCTCGGTGAAGCGGTTGCGCAGGTAGAGGAACTCGATCTTGAGGGTGCGGCCCAGGTTGATCGCCAGGTCCATGGCGAAGTTGGTGACGTCACGACTGTTCACCTCGCCAAAGCTCAACTGATTCTGCTCGGCTTCCTGCAGGCGGTCGTCCACCGGGTAGTTTTCGAACACGATGATGCTGTCGAACAGTGCCTGGCCGTTCTGCCCCGACCAGCGTTGCACGTCGGCCAGCGAGGCATGCTCCTGGTCACGAACCTCCAGGTTGTAGGTCTGCAGTGCTTGCAGCCACTGCGCCAGCGGCATGTGCGGCTGCGGGGTCTGAATGATCGGCAGGGTATTGATGAACAGCCCGAGCATTTCTTCGGCACCGGGCAGGCTGGCCGGGCGACCGGCCACGGTGGCGCCGAAGCACACGGTGGGCTGGCCGGTGTAGCGTTGCAACAGTAGCAGCCATACGGCCTGGATCAGTGTGTTGGGCGTGATACGCAGGCGCTGGGTCTGTTCGCGCAGGCGCTGGGTGCGTGCTTCGTCCCAGTGCAGGTACAGCGCTGCATGCCCTTGCAGGTCGCCGGCCGGACGCGGTGCAATGCTGCCGGCCAGCAGGGTCGGGCCTTCAAGGTCGTGCAGCTTGTGTTTCCAGAACTGCTCCAGGCTGGCCTGGGACTGATTCTGCAGCCATTGGATATGGTCGCGATATTGCCCGCGCTTTGCCGGTGGCGTGCGCCCGTGGTACAGCTCCAGCACTTCGCCGAGCAGGCGCGAGCTGGACCAGCCGTCCATCAGGATGTGGTGGCTGGTCCAGATCAGGTGGTGCTTGTGCTCGCCCAGGTCGATCAGCGTCAGGCGCGTCAACGGCGCCTGCAGCAGATCGAAGCCTTCGGCGCAGTCCGCTTCAAGGATACGTTGCAGGGCCTTTTCATCGAACGTCGTGGCTTGCCTGGCCAAGCGACGCACCGGCAGGGTGGCGTGCTTGTACACCACTTGCAGCGGCTCATTCAGCTCGTTGGCCGACCAGAACCCGGTGCGCAGGATTTCATGGCGGGCAATCGCGGTGTTCCAGGCCGCGATGAACCGTTCGGGGTCCAACCCGATAACCGGTACGCTCATCTGGTTGATGTAGAGGCTGGCCTCGTTGGACTCCAGCGTGTGAAACAGCATGCCTTGCTGCATGGGCGAGAGTGGGTAGAGGTCCTGCACGTCGCTGCACGGTACTGGCAAACGGTCCAGTTGCGGCTGGCTAAGACGCGCCAGCGCGAAGTCCGATGGCGTCAGCCCCCTGTGCTGCGGGTCGCGACAATGCGCAATGACGGCCGCCAGTTCCAGGCAGAAGGCATCGGCCAATTGCTGAACCGTCGCCTCCTCGAACATTTCGCTGCTGAAGCTCCAGTTCATGCTCAGCTCGCCGCCATACACCTGGCCGTTGAGCGACAGCCAGTTGCCCAGCGTTGCGTGGGCACTCTGGTTGGCGCCGGTGCTTTCAGCGGCCGGTGCGAACAGCGCGCCCTCATTGCTGTCGAAGCTGGCGTCGAACTGGCCCAGGTAGTTGAAGGTGATGCGTGGGACGGGCAGTTCGCCCAGGGCCTGACGCGCGCTCCCATCGCCAAGAAAGCGCAGTGCGCCGTAGCCGATGCCCTTGTTGGGAATGGCGCGCAGCTGTTCCTTGATTGCCTTGATCGACTCGCCCATACCGCTGGCGGGGGTGAGCTTGACCGGGAACACGCTGGTGAACCAACCCACGGTACGGGTCAGGTCGATCGTGTCGAACAGGTCTTCGCGGCCATGGCCTTCCAGCTCGATCAGGCTGCTTGGCGAGCCGCTCCAACGGCCGATCACGCGTGCCAGTGCGGTCAGCAACAAATCGTTGATCTGTGTGCGATAGGCCGCCGGTGCCTCCTGCAGCAGTTGGCGGGTGAGCTGCGTGTCGAGGCGGCTTTGCACGCTGCGTGCGTGGCGGTTCAGCAAGCTGCCGTGTGGGCGCTCGCAGGGCAGTGTGGTGGGTACATCCTGCAGTTGCGCCTGCCAGTACTGCAGTTCCTTTTGCAGGGCCTCGCTGCGTGCATAGCCTTGCAACTGCTCGGCCCAGGCCTTGACCGAGCTGGTTTTGCCCGGCAGTTTCGTCGGCTGGTTTACCAGCCGTTGCTGGTAGGCCAGTTGCAGGTCTTCGAAGAGGATGCGCCACGACACGCCATCCACCGCCAGGTGGTGAATGACCAACAGCAGGCGCTGCTGGCCATCGGGCAGGGTCGCCAGCAGGGCGCGCAGCAGCGGGCCTTGCTGGATGTTCAGGCTGGCCTGGGCGCGATTGGCCCATTCGTTGAGCGCAGGCTCGTCAGCGACTTCGGCCTGCCACAGCAATTTGCAGGTCGGGTCCACTGGCAGGTAGCGAGCACCTGGATGTTCGCCGTCGAGGGAGAACACCAGGCGCAAGGCATCGTGGTGTTCCAGCAGCGCGTGCAAGGCATGGTCCAGTACGGCTGCATCCAGCGGCCTGGATGGTTCGAGCATCACCGATTGATTGAAGTGATGCGGTTCGGGGGTATCGCTGAGCAAGAACAGTTGCTGGATCGGCAGCAGGGGCGTGGTGCCGAGCACGGGGCTCTGATCGATCTGCTGCGTGGTGTCGGCGACCTGCGCGACACTGGCCAGGCTCTTGATGGTCTGGTGCTGGAACAGGTCTTTGGCGCTGAAGCGGATCCCGCTCTGGCGGGCACGGCTGACCACCTGGATCGAGATGATCGAGTCGCCACCGAGCTCGAAGAAGTTGTCGTCCAGACCAATGCGCGGCAGCTTGAGCACGTCTTGCCACAAGGTGGCGATGCGTTTTTCCATTTCGGTCTGCGGTGCCACGTATTCACGCTGCAGCAAGCTCGCATCCGGCGCCGGCAGGGCGCAGCGGTCGAGCTTGCCGTTGGCCGTCAGTGGCCATTGCTCCAGGAACAGCAGGTGTGTGGGCACCATGTAGTCCGGCAGTTCGGCCTTGAGCCCGGCCTTGAGTTGATCACGCAATTGGGTGTGCTCGGCATTGGCGTCCTGCGGCACGACGTAGCCCACCAACTGCTGGCCGCTCGGCCCGTCCACCGCCAGCACCAGCGCTTCGCGCACGGCGGCCTGTTGCGCCAGACGTGCCTCGATTTCACCCAGCTCGATGCGGAAACCGCGGATCTTGACCTGATGGTCGATGCGGCCGACGTACTCGACGATGCCATCCTGGCGATAACGCGCCAGGTCGCCCGTGCGGTACAGGCGCTCGCCGCGGGACGAGAACGGATCGGGCACGAAACGTGTGGCGGTGAGATCGGCACGCTTGAGATAACCACGCGCCAGACCGGCCTGGCCCACATACAGCTCGCCGATGGCGCCTTTTGGCACCGGGTTCAGGTCGGCATCGAGCAGGTACCACGACAGGTCCGGGATCGGCTCGCCGATGGGGCTTGCCGCATCGCCGGC
>NZ_VXCV01000002.1:0-660610 GCF_052850635.1 Pseudomonas sp. 1176_21 | reverse complement strand
AAGTTTTTCGTTCCGACTGCGCCGGAAGTGGGGCGAATTATAGAGAGATTAAATCGTGCGTCAAGGGCTAATTTGAAACTTTATCAAATCAGCCCTCGCCACCCTCTATATAGATAGGAGAGGGCGCCTACAGCACGCCCGCGCCACGCAGGCGTTGCACCTCGTCACCCTTCAGCCCCAGTACCTGCATCAGCACCTGTTCGGTATGCTCCCCCAGCAGCGGCGGTGCATTGCGGTACTCCACCGGCGTCTCGGACAAACGAATAGGGCTGGCTACCTGCGGCACGCTGCCGGCCAACGGGTGAGGAATCTCTATGGCCAGGCCACGCGCCTGCACCTGAGGGTCCTGGAACATCTGCGCCAGGTCGTTGATCGGCCCGCACGGTACACCCGCCTGCTCCAGCTGGCTGACCCACTCGGCGGTAGTCTTGAACACCGTGGCCTGGCGAATCAGCGGGATCAGCTCGGCGCGGTTGGCAACACGCAGTTTATTAGTGGCAAACCGCGGGTCATCCGCCCACTGCGGCTGGCCGGCCACCTCGGCGAACTTGCGAAACTGCCCGTCGTTACCCACGGTCAGGATGAAGTCGCCATCGGCGGTAGGAAAATCCTGGTAAGGCACGATGTTCGGGTGCGCATTACCCAGGCGACGCGGCGCAACACCCGTGGTCAGGTAGTTCATCGCCTGGTTGGCCAGGCAAGCCACCTGCACATCCAGCAACGCCATGTCGATGTGTTGCCCGCCGCCATCGTGATCCCGGTGGGCGAGGGCGGCCAATATCGCCACCGTCGAATACAGCCCGGTGAGAATATCGGTCAACGCCACCCCGACCTTCACCGGCCCCGCACCGTCCTCACCCTCCGGGCGGCCGGTAAGGCTCATCAGGCCACCCAGGCCCTGGATCATGAAGTCATAACCAGCGCGCTTGGCGTAGGGTCCGGTCTGGCCGAAGCCGGTGATCGAACAATAGATAAGCCGCGGGTTGATCGCCCGCAGGCTTTCGTAGTCCAGCCCGTAGGCCGCCAGCCCGCCAACCTTGAAGTTCTCGATCAGGATGTCGGACTTGGCCGCCAGCTCGCGTACCAGTTGCTGGCCTTCGGGCTGGGTGAAGTCGATGGTGACCGACTGCTTGTTGCGGTTGGCCGAAAGGTAGTAGGCCGCCTCACTGGTGTTCTCGCCATAGGCGTCCTTGAGAAACGGCGGGCCCCAGGCGCGCGTGTCGTCGCCCGCCCCGGGACGCTCGACCTTGATCACCTCGGCCCCCAGGTCCGCGAGGATCTGTCCGGACCACGGTCCGGCCAGCACTCGCGACAGATCCAGCACCCGCAGATGAGATAGCGCGCCCATGGGCTGGCTCCTTATTAATAGAAAGCCTGCAGACCGGTTTGCGCACGCCCCAGAATCAGCGCATGCACGTCATGGGTACCTTCATAGGTGTTGACCACCTCGAGGTTGACCAGGTGGCGGGCCACGCCGAACTCGTCGGAGATACCATTGCCGCCCAGCATGTCGCGGGCCAGGCGGGCGATGTCCAGCGCCTTGCCGCAGGAGTTGCGCTTCATGATCGAGGTGATCTCGACCGCAGCAGTGCCTTCATCCTTCATGCGGCCCAGGCGCAGGCAACCTTGCAGGGCCAAGGTGATCTCGGTCTGCATGTCGGCCAGCTTCTTCTGGATCAGCTGGTTGGCGGCCAACGGGCGGCCGAACTGCTGACGGTCCAGGGTGTATTGGCGCGCGGTGTGCCAGCAGGCTTCCGCTGCACCCAGGGCGCCCCAGGAGATGCCGTAGCGCGCCGAGTTGAGGCAGGTGAACGGGCCCTTCAGGCCACGTACATCCGGGAAGATGTTTTCTTCAGGCACGAACACGTTGTCCATCACGATCTCGCCGGTGATCGAGGCACGCAGGCCGACCTTGCCGTGAATCGCCGGGGCACTCAGGCCTTCCCAGCCTTTCTCCAGCACGAAGCCGCGAATGTCGCCCGCATCGTCCTTGGCCCACACCACGAACACGTCAGCGATCGGGCTGTTGGTGATCCACATCTTGCTGCCGCTCAGGCGATAGCCACCGTCGACGCTCCTGGCGCGGGTGATCATCGAGCCCGGGTCGGAGCCATGGTTGGGCTCGGTGAGACCGAAGCAGCCGATCCACTCGCCGCTGGCCAGCTTGGGCAGGTACTTCTGCTTCTGCGCCTCGGTACCGAATTCGTTGATCGGCACCATCACCAGCGAAGACTGCACACTCATCATCGAGCGATAGCCGGAGTCGATACGCTCCACTTCACGGGCAATCAGGCCGTAGCACACATAGTTGAGGCCGCTGCCACCGTACTGCTCGGGGATGGTCGCACCCAGCAGGCCAACCTCGCCCATTTCACGGAAGATCGCCGGGTCGGTCTGCTCATGGCGGAAGGCTTCGAGCACACGCGGGGCGAGCTTGTCCTGGGCGAAGTGGAACGCGCTGTCACGCACCATGCGCTCTTCTTCGGTGAGCTGCTGATCGAGCAGCAGCGGGTCGATCCAGTTGAAGCTTGCCTTGCCAGCCATGTGCGAATCCTCGGAAACGTTTTGTCGTGGGTTGATCCTAGGCCGTAACGGGCGTGGCGACAAACGAGGATTGCGCATAGTCTTGTGATAATTTCTCACTTCGTAACGGCACCAACGGCCATTTTTACGACTGATTAGTGAGGTTGACGTATATGCGGCGCAAGATCCCCAGCACCACGGCCCTGGTGTGCTTCGAGGCTGCAGCCCGCCACGAAAGCTTTACCAAGGCGGCCCAGGAGCTCTCCCTGACCCAGGGCGCGGTGTGCCGACAGGTGGGCGGGCTGGAGGAGTTTCTGAATGTGGAGCTGTTTCGACGCTCGCGCCGTGGCGTGAAGCTCACCGAAGCCGGCCTGTCCTATAGCCGCCGCGTCGCCACCCAGCTGGACGCGGTGGAGCGCGATACCCTGTCGGTGATGGGCCAGCAGGGCGCCAACGTGATCGAACTGGCCCTGGTACCGACCTTCGGCACGCAATGGCTGCTGCCGCGACTGAAGGACTTTCAGCGCCTGCACCCCGAAGTCACCGTCAACCTGACCAACCGCACCCGTCCGTTCCTTTTCGCCGACACCCACTTCGACGCCGCCATCTATTTTGGCGACGCCGACTGGTCGGGTACCCAGTCCCACCGCCTGATGGGCGAGAACCCCGTGCCGGTGTGCAGCCCGGCCTTGCTGGCAGGGCAGGCTAGCCTTAGCGCCGAGGACCTCGCGCAACTGCCGCTGCTGCAGCAGACCACCCGACCCTATGCCTGGCGCCAGTGGTTCAACAGCCTGGAAATGAACGTGGCCCGCGACATGACCGGCCCGCGCTATGAGCTATTCTCGATGTTGGCCCAGGCCGCCATGCACGAGATGGGCGTGGCGTTGATCCCGCCCTTTCTCATCCAGCATGAACTGGGGGAGGGCAGGCTGGTGATTGCCAACCCGCATGCGCTGTCGAGCATCAAGGCGTATTACCTGATGATCCCGGAGCGCAAGGTGGAATCCGCCTCACTGCGTGCTTTTCGCGACTGGCTGGTAGCCGAGGCCCAGCGCTATACCGCGCAGCACAAGGATCAGAGCGGTTTGTTGACCCCGTAGTCAGCAAATATCGAGCCCTACAGATATACGAAAATGTCGCAAATGAGCAGACTGTTCCGGTGCACGCCAAAACACCCCTTAACCCTGCTGTTTACGGGGCCTTCGCGACATAAAGCCTGTGCACAAATGCGCTTTCGCGAAATTTGTCTGAAAAAATTTCAAATTTTGCGTAATGTCCCTGAAGCCCACGGTTCGCGGGCTTCAGGCCGTTTATTGCGACATTCGGTCACAGGGTGACTTGTAGTTTATCGTTCGTCACCCTTCAGAACCGGTTGAAGCGATTCAGGATCGCCTGCAAAATGCCGCGCCCCGCCCGGATTCAGGGCGGGATCGTGCTGATCGGCCGCCCCAGACGCACCATCCGCAGTGCGCTGGTTTACCAACAAAAGATCACGCAGGAGAAATTGACGTGCACATTGGTGTTCCTCTCGAAACGCAGACGGGCGAGACACGTGTCGCTGCCACCCCCGAAACCATCAAGAAACTGATCGGCCAGGGTCATCAGGTCACTGTGCAACGTGGCGCGGGCGTCAATGCCAGCGTGCCCGACAGTGCCTATGAAGCAGCAGGCGCGACCATCGGCAGCGCTGCCGATGCGTTTGGCGCACAGCTTGTACTCAAGGTTGTGGCGCCCAACGAAAGCGAACTGGGCCAGATCAACAGCGGCACCGTTCTGGTGGGCATGCTCAACCCGTTCAACAATGACGTGATTGCCAGGATGGCCGAACGCGGGATCACCGCCTTCGCTCTCGAAGCCGCGCCGCGCACCTCCCGCGCGCAGAGCCTCGACGTGCTGTCATCGCAGGCCAACATCGCCGGCTACAAGGCCGTGCTGCTGGCCGCGCATCACTACCCACGCTTCATGCCGATGCTGATGACTGCCGCAGGCACCGTGAAGGCTGCCCGCGTGCTCATCCTGGGCGCCGGTGTGGCCGGCCTGCAGGCCATCGCCACGGCCAAGCGCCTGGGTGCGGTGATCGAGGCCTCGGACGTGCGCCCGGCGGTAAAGGAGCAGATCGAATCGCTCGGCGCCAAGTTTATCGACGTGCCGTATGAAACCGATGAGGAACGCGAGTGCGCCGAAGGCGTCGGCGGCTACGCGCGGCCCATGCCCGCCAGCTGGATGCAGCGTCAGGCCCAGGCCGTGCACGAACGCGCCAGACAGGCCGACATCGTCATCACCACGGCGCTGATCCCCGGGCGCAAGGCACCGACCCTGCTCAGCGCCGAAACCGTCGCGCAGATGAAGCCGGGCTCGGTGGTCATCGACCTCGCCGCCGCGCAGGGCGGCAACTGCCCGCTGACCGTGGCCGACCAGGTGGTGATCGAGAACGGCGTGACCATCGTCGGCCCCACCAACCTGCCAGCCCAGGTCGGTGCGGACGCCTCGGCCCTGTATGCACGCAACCTGCTCGACTTCATGAAGCTGCTGTTCGACAAGGACGGCGCCCTCACGATCAACCTCGAAGACGACATCGTCGCCGCGTGCCTGATGTGCCGCGACGGCCAGGTCATCCGCAAGAACGGATAAGGAGCCAGACAATGGAAGACATGCTGATCTCTCACGGCGTCTACAACCTGATCATCTTCGTGCTGGCCATCTATGTGGGCTACCACGTGGTATGGAACGTGACCCCGGCGCTGCACACCCCGCTGATGGCGGTCACCAACGCCATCTCCGCCATCGTCATCGTCGGCGCCATGCTGGCCGCCGCGCTGACCGTGACCCCGCTCGGCAAGACCATGGGCACCCTCGCGGTGGCCCTGGCAGCGGTCAACGTGTTCGGCGGTTTCCTCGTCACCCGGCGCATGCTGGAGATGTTCAAGAAAAAGGCCGCGAAGGCTGAGGGGAAGAAGTAAACATGAGCATGAACCTGGTAACCCTGCTCTACCTTGTCGCCTCGGTGTGCTTCATCCAGGCGCTCAAGGGCCTGTCGCACCCGACCACCTCGCGGCGCGGCAACCTGTTCGGCATGCTCGGCATGGCCCTGGCGGTAATCACCACCGTCGGCCTGATCTACAAACTGGGCGCGCAGCTGGCCACCGACGGCATCGGCTACGTGATCGTCGGCCTGCTGGTGGGCGGCACTGCCGGCTCGATCATGGCCAAACGCGTCGAAATGACCAAGATGCCGGAACTGGTCGCCTTCATGCACAGCATGATCGGCCTGGCGGCCGTGTTCATCGCCATCGCTGCCGTGGTCGAACCACAGTCGCTGGGCATCGTGGCCAGCATCAGCGACCCGATTCCGGTCGGCAACCGCCTGGAGCTGTTCCTTGGCGCCGCCATTGGTGCGATCACCTTTTCGGGTTCGGTCATCGCCTTCGGCAAGCTGTCGGGCAAGTACAAGTTCCGCCTGTTCCAGGGCGCGCCGGTACAGTTCAGCGGCCAGCACAAGCTAAACCTGGTGCTGGGCCTGGCCACCATCGCCCTGGGCCTGATCTTCACCTTCACCGGCAACCTGACCGCCTTCGCCCTGATGCTGGCCCTGGCCTTCGTGATGGGTGTGCTGATCATCATCCCGATCGGCGGCGCCGATATGCCGGTGGTGGTCTCGATGCTCAACAGCTATTCGGGCTGGGCAGCGGCGGGCATCGGCTTCTCGCTGAACAACTCGATGCTGATCATTGCCGGTTCGCTGGTGGGTTCGAGCGGCGCGATCCTCTCGTACATCATGTGCAAGGCGATGAACCGTTCGTTCTTCAACGTGATCCTCGGCGGTTTCGGCGGCGCCGCAGAAGCGGCCGGCCCGGCCGGTGCCAAGGAGGCGCGCCCGGTGAAATCCGGTTCGGCCGACGACGCCACCTTCCTGCTGAGCAACGCCGACACCGTGATCATCGTGCCCGGCTACGGCCTGGCGGTGGCCCGTGCCCAGCATGCGCTCAAGGAACTGACCGAAAAGCTCACCCACAACGGCGTGACCGTGAAGTACGCGATCCACCCGGTGGCGGGGCGCATGCCCGGGCACATGAACGTGCTGCTGGCCGAGGCCGAAGTGCCCTACGACCAGGTGTTCGAGATGGACGACATCAACTCCGAGTTCGGCCAGGCCGACGTGGTACTGGTGCTCGGTGCCAACGACGTGGTCAACCCGGCGGCCAAGAACGATCCCAAGTCGCCGATTGCCGGCATGCCGATCCTCGAAGCCTTCAAGGCCAAGACCATCATCGTCAACAAGCGCTCCATGGCCAGCGGCTATGCCGGCCTGGACAACGAGCTGTTCTACCTGGACAAGACCATGATGGTGTTCGGCGATGCCAAGAAGGTCATCGAAGACATGGTCAAAGCCGTGGAATAAGCCCTTGAAAAGGCTGTGACAAATAGCCCCAGCGCGGTACCGGCTGGGGCTTTTTAATGCCCGCCCAGCCGACAGAAGGCTCTACTTCAGGCCTTCGCATTCGACCTTGGTCGCGGGACGCCGACAGGCGAAATCAATAGACTGCGCATCTAGCTTTAGTAGCCCGAGATAATAATCCATGTACCGTGATCGTATTCGCTTGTCCTCTTTGCACAGCAAGGTAATGAGTGCGGCCGATGCCGCAGGTTTGATCGAGGACGGCATGACCGTCGGCATGAGCGGTTTCACCCGTGCCGGCGAAGCCAAGGCCGTGCCCCACGCACTGGCCGAGCGAGCCAAGCTGTCGCCGCTGAAAATCAGCCTGATGACCGGCGCCAGCCTGGGCAACGACCTCGACAAGCAGCTGACCGAAGCCGGTGTGCTGGCCCGTCGCATGCCGTTCCAGGTCGACAGCACCCTGCGCAAGGCCATCAACGACGGCAAGGTGATGTTCATCGACCAGCACCTGTCGGAAACCGTCGAGCAACTGCGCAACCAGCAGCTCAAGCTGCCGGACATCGCGGTCATCGAAGCGGTCGCGATCACCGAAGACGGCCACATCGTGCCGACCACCTCCGTGGGCAACTCGGCCAGCTTCGCCATTTTCGCCAAGCAGGTCATCGTCGAGATCAACATGGCGCACAACGCCAACCTCGAAGGCCTGCATGACATCTATATCCCGACCTACCGGCCGACCCGCACGCCGATCCCGCTGGTGAAAGTCGATGACCGCATCGGCAGCACCGCGATCCCGATCGACCCGGCCAAGATCGTCGGCATCGTCATCACCGAGCAGGCGGACTCGCCGTCCACCGTATTGCCGCCGGACGACGAAACCCAGGGTATCGCCAACCACCTGATCAACTTCCTCAAGCAGGAAGTCGACGCCGGGCGCATGACCAACAAGCTCGGCCCACTGCAGGCCGGCATCGGCAGCATCGCCAACGCGGTGATGTGCGGTCTGATCGACTCGCCGTTCGAAGACCTGACCATGTACTCCGAAGTGCTGCAGGACTCGACCTTCGATCTGATCGACGCCGGCAAGCTGAGCTTTGCCTCGGGCAGTTCCATCACCCTGTCGACCCGTCGCAACGCCGACGTGTTCGGCAACCTGGAGCGCTACAAGGACAAGCTGGTGCTGCGTCCGCAGGAAATCTCCAACCACCCTGAAGTGGTACGGCGCCTGGGCATCATCGGCATCAACACCGCACTGGAGTTCGACCTGTACGGCAACGTCAACTCCACCCACGTGTGCGGCACGCGCATGATGAACGGCATCGGTGGCTCGGGCGACTTCGCGCGCAACGCGCACCTGGCCATCTTCGTCACCAAGTCCATCGCCAAGGGCGGCACGATCTCCAGCGTAGTACCGATGGTCAGCCATGTGGACCACACCGAGCACGACGTGGACATCCTCGTCACCGAGCAGGGCCTGGCCGACCTGCGTGGCCTGGCGCCGCGCGAGCGCGCCCGGGTGATCATCGACAACTGCGTGCACCCGGACTACCGCGACGCACTGAACGACTACTTTACCCGCGCCTGCGAAAAGGGTGGGCACACCCCGCACATCCTGCGCGAAGCCCTGCAGTGGCATGAAAACCTGGAAGAAACCGGGCGCATGCTGGCCAGCTGAAGCCGTCCCTGTACAGCCGGTGGCGCGCAATGCGCACCGGCTGTACAGTTGCCCCGTCCAACCGTTACACAAACTGTTCTACTGTACCGGTGTTTTGACGGTACCTTCCTACGCAAAATCCCCTCATTGACCCTAAATTGCACCATTTCAGTGCGGACCGGTACAGTTGCGTCCAATACGAGTGCAACAGTCTGCATAAACAGTTAACTGGCCCATCACAATGCAGGTGAACTGTATCTACTGTTATGGACGACACAGGAGGATCATTGGCATCAGTTAAATCACTACCTAATGCCGCCACAAGCGGAAGGATGACACCATGGAACGTACACTCAGTTCCGATCTGGCTTTTGAAAACAACGCTCAACAATCCCAGGGTTCGCTGCCACTGCGCCTGCTGGCCAACCTGATGCTGTGGCAACGCCGCATCGCCAGCCGCCACCAACTGGCTCGCCTGGACTCGCGTCTGCTGGCTGATGCCGGTATCAGCGAAGCACAACGTTACGAAGAGCTGAGCAAGCCTTTCTGGCGTTGATGCAGGGCCCGCCGGCCAACGCCGGCACCCCCGAATTCAAAAACCCGTCGCAGGTGACTGCTGACGGGTTTTTTGTTTGAAAGGCCCGCGCCAGAGCATTCGAACCCAATACCAGTACAGTTTTTATAAACCAAAATATCACCAGTACAATCGTACAGTTGCGCTGCACGAGCCGGCGAAGCAGACGCCGCTGCACCACCTGCTGCATAATAGCCAGGCCCATATTCAGGAGATCGACCATGTCCCGTACCCGCCTGCTTGGCGCCGCAATGCTGCTGGCCCTGGCCTCCACTGCCCACGCATCCAGCTTCGTGGTCACCACCGATACCGTGGTGCGTGGCGTTGCCGCCTCCACCAACGCGACCTCCGATGCCTCCTCATCGCTGCGCGATGACAAGATCGTGCGCGCCGCCCGTGACGACGCCGCCAGCTTCGTCGCCAGCCAGGGCGCCATCCGCGGTGTGAAACTGGAAAGCGCCTTCGCCCACATCCGCCAGCAGGCCCCGACCCTGCAGGCTTCCGACGCCCAACTGGCCCAGGCGATCCTGGCCATCTGAACCGCGCAAGGGCCCGGTACACGTAACAACGTGTAAAAGCCGGGTACCCTGCGCTGGTCCCCACCCGCGCATTGGGATAGCCTTGCCGCCTGATTTCACAGCCAACCAGACCTCATGCGTTATTTGCTACCGCTGCTGCTCGCACTCTGCGCGTCGACTGCCGCCCAGGCCTTCGACCTGACCACTCAAAGCCTTGTGATTGCGGGCTACGCCACCAGCAAGGTGACCACCGCCCCGTTCGATCGCAAGCTGATCCTGGCCGCCCACGACGATGCCGCCGCCTTCGTCGCCAGCGACGGCGCCCTGCGTGGCGCACAGCTGGAAGCCGCCCTGAACGCACTGCGCCAGCACACCCCCGAACTTCATGCCAGCGACCTTGAACTGGCGCAGGCAATTCTCGTCCAATGATCACAACCGATTTTCCGGAGATGCTCCATGCGTAAACCGCTGATTGCCGCCACCCTCGGCCTGATGCTGCTGGCCGACGTGGTCCAGGCACAAACCCTGGTGGCCACCAGCAATATCATCGTGCGTGCCTTTGGCCGCTCGATCGACTTCACCTCCGACACCACCACCTCGATCCGCGACTCCAAGGTCGTGCGCGAGGCCCGTGACGATGCCGCCAGCTTCGTCGCCAGCCGTGGCGATATCCGTGGCGCGCAACTGGAAGCTGCCTTCGATACCCTGCGCCAGCGCGTTCCCGAAGCACGCGACGCCAGCGACCAGGTGCTGGCCGAAGCCATCCTGTCGCTGTGAAACCCCTTGCCTGGCTGTTGGGCAGCGTACTGACGCTGCTCGGCGCCCCTGCGCTGGCCGACCTGCAACTGCACCTGCAGGCAGACGGCCTCGACCCGCAACAGCAGCGGGCCAGCCAGGCACTGCTCGACGAAGCCCTGCAGGCCCTGCCGCCACGCTTGAAGGCTGAGCTGGACCGCCGCGTCGACGTCTCCTGGACCACCCGCATGCCCGAAGACGCCTATGGCCAGGCGTCGCTGGTATCGAGCCTGGAGCTCAACCGGCGCCTGCTGCCGGGCCTCACCGATGGCAGCGCTGCCACCGCGCAGACCGGCCGGCCGCATGGCACGGTGCGCCAGGAGCTGCTGGCCACCGTTCTCCACGAGCTCACTCACCTGTATGACCGCGCCCGCCTGTGGCCAGCGCCCGAGCGCCGGCTGATCAGCCGCTGCGTGCGCCAGAACACCAGCCTGGGGAAGGTGGGGCTGCCCGATGAATGCCGCGGCCAGACCGAACGCCGCTTCACCCTCAGCGACGACCCGCGCCTGCTCGACCTCGCCGGCTGGCCGCAGTACGTGGGCCGGCGTGGCGAGCGCGAACAGCACAACCGCCAGATCGCGCGCACCCCGGACAGCTACGAGCTGAGCAGCCCCAAGGAATTCATCGCGGTCAACATGGAGTACTTCCTCCTCGACCCGAGCTACGCCTGTCGCCGCCCGGCCCTCTACAAGTACCTGCGCGAGCATTTCGACTGGGCGCCTGCCGCTGCCGAGTGCGCGCCGGGGCTGCCGTTCCTCAACGCCGGCAACGACTTCGACAAGCAGCCGCTGGGCCAGGTCGACCCCGAACGCGTGTACGCCGTGGACTTCCTGCTGGCCGAAGCCAACCAGAACTGGGTCAGCCGCTGGGGCCACAGCATGCTGCGCCTGGTGATCTGCGCGCCGGGGCGCCCACGCGGTCCGGACTGCCGCCTGGACCTGGACCAGCACCTGGTGCTCTCGTACCGCGCCTTCGTCAACGACGTGCAGCTATCGAGCTGGGACGGCCTGACCGGCGCCTACCCCTCGCGCCTGTTCGTGCTGCCACTGGCACAGGTGATCGACGAGTACACCAAGACCGAACTGCGCAGCCTGGCTTCGATCCCGCTCAAGCTCGACCGGGACGAAATCGAAGACCTGGTGCGCCAGGCCGCCGAGATGCACTGGAACTACGACGGCCACTATTACTTCCTGTCCAACAACTGCGCGGTCGAAACCCTCAAGCTGCTGCGCAGCGGCACCGGCAACCCGCGCCTGGCCGGGCTCGACAGCATCATGCCCAATGGCCTGCTCGAGGTGCTGCAGGGTCGTGGCCTGGCCGACATGAGCGTGCTCGACGACCCGCGCGAAGCCTTGCGCCTGGGCTACCGCTTCGACTCCTACCGCGACCGCTACCAGGCCATGTTCCAGGTGCTCAAGCAGCACCTGCCGGTGCCGCAGGCCAGCGTGGAGGCCTGGCTCGAACAGCCACCCGCCCAGCGCCAGCAATGGTTCGCCCAGGCCGACCTGCGCACCAGCGCGGCCTTGTTGCTGCTGGAACAGGCCGGCCTGCGCCGCCAGCTGCTACTGGCCCAGGACGAGGTCAAGCAGCGCTACCTCAGCGGTCGCGAGCTCAACGACACCAACGTGGCCCAGGCCAACAGCACCCTGCAGCAGATCCTCGCCAACAGCGGCTTTCTCAGCAAACCGGCCGAACTGCTGAGCGGCAGCGGCTACGGGCTGCCCCAGGCCAGCGAACGCCAGCAGCTGGAGCAGGCCAGCAGCCAGCGCCAACAGCAACTGCAGCGCCTGACCGGCGACCTGGACAAGGAAGTACGCGCCTTGCTCGGCCCCGAGCGCGCCGCCGAAATCGCCGCCGTCGAAGCCAACCTCAAGCAGCTCGGCGAACACCTGCGCGCATTGCACAAGGCCGCGGGCGGGCTGCAATTGCCCTGAGTCGGTAGTTGACTTTGTAACTGCCTGTGCCACTATTTCGCCGCTTGAAAAATGGCATTTGGCTGCCATTGCGCCCCGCCGAAAGGCGCCGGGACATTTCGCAGAACCTCTTTCTTTCGACGTGACGGCCTGACCTCAAGCAGGCACTGCCGCGCACGGACGACCGTTGGCATGGTGGGATTATATGGACGTAGTCGGAGACGACCGCGAGTACGAGTGGTCGCTGGATGGGCAACGCTGGTTGCAGGATGCCCATGGCAGGTTCTCCCTGACCCACGTCGCCGGCAAGGCGCTGGAAGACGCGCAGCCCGACCTGGACTTTCTCGTCGGTGCGCAGCAGGCGCCCGGTGCGCAGGGCTGGCTGCCGGCCAGCTTCCGCCATTGCCCGCAGACCGGTACAGCCCTCACGCCCGTGCGCTTCGACCGCCAACAACGCTGGTTGCCGCCCTATGGCAACGGTAGCGGACGCCGGGTGGTGGAGGGCAGTTGCCGGCTCGACGGTGCCGAACACACCCTCGCCGCGTTGTACCGCAAGCTGGACGGCGCCACCCCGCGCAGCCTGAACACCGCGCACAAGTACGACCAGCTGCCACGCAAGAACGGCTTGAATTTTCTCGTCGCCAACCTGGGCGGTCATCGCGAGGCGCTGTTTGCGCTGGCCCGCGACGGCAGCCTGTTCCGCTGGCAGCGCCAGGCCCAGGAGTGGGCGGCGCTGTTGCCGCACAGCACCCCGATCGGCCGTTGCAGCCTGCCCAGCTGGGCGTGGGGCGTGAGCCTGCGCGAGGTGGGCGAACAGCAACGCCTGCTGCTGGCCTGTGACGAGGGTGCCACCGAGGTGCGCGTCGACCCGCTCGATGGCCGCTACCATGTCGACCGCTGCCCGGGCCGTGCCATCGCCGCCCCCGGCGATCTCGACGACTTGGTACTGATCCCGCAGCAGATGCCCGACGGCAGCTTCAGCCTGGTGGCACGCCACAATGAACAATGGACCCTGCACCCCATCGCCCACGCCAACCCGGCGCACCTGCAGGGCCTGTCCGCGCCACTGCGCGACCCGGCCTCGCGGCGCCTGCTGTGGATCGGCGCCCACGGCTACCTCAGCGTCAAGCTCGGCGCACAGCTGGACGCCCAGTGGCTGAGCTGGCCCGCCGGTGCCCAGGCCCGCCCCGAATACGGCCCGCCGTTCGTCAACGGCTACGGCATCTGGCAGCAACTGTTCGAGGGCAGCGAGCAGTACTGCCTGCGCCTGGACTCGGACGAACGCAAGGAAGTCAAAGGCTCGCGCCTGAGCACCGGGCACCTGAACTACATGTTCAACGTGCGCCTGGATGCGCCCTGGGGCGAGCACGACGTCGACAACACCCCCACCCGGCGCGAAGTGGTCTACCCCTTCATCGAGTTCATCGACAGCCAGTACCTGCTGTCGGTGCGCGTCGAGTGGCCGTCGAGCCTGCAACAGTTCTTCGGCAACGACCAGGCCATCGACAGCCAGTTCTGCCTGGAACGCGTGGGCCAGCCGCCCTTGAGCATCACCCTCAAAGTGGCCCAACCCTGGAACGCCCAGTGGTTCTTCCACGACAACGCCCTGTGGCTGTACATCGATTCGACTGGAGCGCTCTACCGATGGAACGCATGAACCGCCTGCTGCGCCGTGGCCTGCTGCTGGCCCTGAGCCTGGTGTGCCTGAGCGCCCAGGCGCAACCGCTGCGCCAGGTGTTTCTGGTACAGAACTCCGGCTGGATGGAGCCGTTCTACCTCGACCCGGCTTCGGGCTTCAAACCGCTGATCACGCAACTGGCCGCCACCGCCGCCGGCAACGGCGAAGTGGTGATCGGCGCCTTCAACCAGGCCGACAGCAGCCACCCCTCGCCGCAATGGACCTACCGCGGCCCCGGCACCCACGCCAAGCTCGGTGACAGCGTCAATGCCCTGGCCCTGGCACGCAAGGCCAGTGGCGCCTATGCCGACACCGACTTCAAGGAAGCCCTGCTGGCCGCGATCAAGACCGGCCTGGAAGGGCGCGAAGGCATCATCTGGATCGTCACCAACAACAAGAACAGCCCCAATAACAGCAGCGAGACCCAGCTCAAGAACCGCGAGTTCTACGACCTGCTGCACAAGGAAGACGTGATCAGCCGCATCGCCGCCTTCCCGCAGAAGATGCCGGTCAAGAGCAGCAACTTCGAAGCCAACGGCCTGATGATCTACGCCCTGGCCTACGGCGCCAATGCCGGTGCCGCGCTGGAACAGGTGCTGGCCCAGCCGGCCCTGGCCAAACTGCTGAACGACGCGCGTGTACGCCTCAAGCCGCTGACCCAGGCCGCCGTGCGCTTCATCCCGACCGGCGTCAAGGACACCCCCGACGTCAGTGCAGAGCTGGCCCCCGACCAGCAGACCGTGGTGCTCAACATCAACGTCGACGGCTCGCCCAAGACCGCGGTGTTGCTGGGCCGCTTCGAGAACCAGTTCAACCCCTACCAGATCCACTCGGCCAAAGTCGCGATGAGCCTGGACATGCCCGGCGAAGCCCTGCAGTCGGCGATCTCGATGGACCGCATCGAGAACCTCGAACCCGGCGCCCGCTCCGACGAGCTGTCGATCAGCCTGCAACTGCCGCCGCTGCCGTCGCAGTGGTCCAGCGAAGTGCTGCTGTCCAGCGGCTACCAGCGTGCCGGGGCCATCGAAGTGCGCCTGAGCGAGCAGCAACTGCAGATTTCCCAGCAGTTCATCGAGCGCATGAACGAGCTGTTCCCCAACGATGCACTGCCCGATGTGTTCCTGCCGTCCAGCGAAGCCAGCGCTTCGGCCACCCGCCTGCCGATCGTGCTGCAGATCAGCTACCCGCTGGGCCCGGTGCTGTTGCTGCTGGCCCTGCTGGTGCTGGCGTTGATCGGCCTGTTGCTGGCCAAGGCCCTGATCGGCGGCAAGAAGCCGGTCACGGTGATGGTCGAAGGCATCGCCCAGCAATACCCGCTCAAGCCGTTCAGCAGCGCCAGCGTCTATGACGCCCGGCAGAACAAGGTCGCGACCGTAAAGCGCGGCCTGTTCGGCGCCACCCTCGAAAAACTCGCCGCCGACGTCGCCGTGCGCCTCAAATAACCCAGGACCCCGATCATGACCCAGACCAGCTCCCTGCCAGCCCCCGTAGAAAACGACGCCGCACCGGCCACCACCACCTCCACCCTGAGCGTTCCGGCGCCGCTGATGGACCTGGGCCCGAAAAAGGTCGACAGCCGTGACGCCCTGATCGGCGTGGCCGTGCTGGTAGTACTGGCGCTGATCTTCTTCGTGATCAAGAACGCCTACGCCAACTGGCGCGTGCGCGAGCGCGTGGCCCCCAGCCGCGCCAACGCCTCGGGCTGGTTCCTGTTCCTGGGCCTGCTGCTGGTGTCGGCCATGGCCGTGCTGGCGGTGATCAACTCCGGTCAGTTCCTCACCCCGCTGTACCTTGCGCCACTGGCTGGCGTGGCCGGCATTTCGCTGGTGGCCTGGCTGATGACCTTCTCGGCCAAGCGCTGAGCCCGGCCTGCACTGCCCGCGTCAGGCCTGGCCTGACGCTTCAATTTGATCCACGGATTTAGCCCGCCGACCCGACTCGGCCAGCCCAGCCAGGGCTCATGGAGTTTCAGATGAACGAGAATGCACAACCTTCCGGCCCGGCAGCGCTGAACATGGTCAGCGAGAAGATCCACCCGACGCTGTTCATCGCCCTGGGCGGTACCGGCATGAAGGTCAACATTCGCCTGCGCCGGCGCATTCTCAATGCCATCTGGGGCGGCAACAACCAGGTGCAGCAGATTGCCGACTTCCCCCTGGTGCAGTTCATCAACTTCGACCTGGATGCTGGCGAAGTCACCCAGGACGGCAAGTCGATCAAGACCGACGTGCTGGCCGAACAAGTGGCCTTTACCTCCGAAGAGAAGATCATCGAGCCGCTCAACCTGAGCAAGTACACCCACTCGATGGACGAGCTCAACCGCCACCGTGAAGTGGCCGAATGGTTCCCGCTGACCCCGGACAAGATCCGCGCCCTGGGCATCGACCCCTCCAAGGGCGCCGGGCAGATCCGTGCGCTGTCGCGCCTGTACTTCTACGACAAGTACCCGGTGATCCGCGACAAGCTGCGCGACAAGGTCGGGCGCCTGCTGGCCAACATCGGCGGCAACGCCGACAAGCTCAAGAAGCTCGGCCTGGAAATCGACCCCGGCAAGATCCGCATCGTCATCAGCGGCTCGGCGGCCGGCGGCACCGGGTCCGGTTCGTTCCTGGACATGGGCTACCTGGCCAAGGCGATCCTCAAGGAACACAACATCGCCGGCAAGGTCGACCTGTTCTTCGTGTTGCCCGGCGGCTTCCATGCCTACAACACCGAGCGCGTGCAGGCCAACGGCTACGCGGCGCTGATGGAGCTGGAAACCAGCATGCGCGGCAACCGCCTGGTCAAGCACTGGGACGCCACCGACAACCTGTTCATCGACAACCGCCCGTACGATGACGTCTACATCATCGACAACAGCAACGTCGCCCAGGCCAAGACCAGCGACCAGGAAGACGTCTACGAGATGCTCTCGGACGTGCTGTTCACCGACTTCACCTCGCAGGACTTCGCCAACAAGAAGCGTTCGATCGCGGTCAACCAGAACCAGCACAAGATCCGCTCCTACACTGTGCGCCTGCCCCAGGACTACGGCGACGACACCGAGCTGCGCTTCCCGTGCTCGTACTCATCGCTCGGCCAGGCCGTGCTCGACACCCAGATCGATGCGCGTCAGAACGTGCGCCTGAGCCGTCAGGTACAGCAGATGCTCAAGGCGTTCTTCGGCATCGCCAACGCCTCGGCCAACGACAACCGTCCTACCGACCGCGAGCGTGACGACTTCCTGCGCGAGCAGCTGAACGTCACCCCGCGTACCTTCACCGAACTGCCGGACTTCCTGTCCAAGGTCGAGCTGACCCTGGCCACCGGCGAGTTCACCCACTACCAGATCGCCGACGACCTGCTGCTGGTGGAAGGCGACAACAGCATCACCGCCCAGATCGAGCAGAAGGTCGAAGCGTTGTTCGAACGCCTGCACAGCGGCGGCGCCGACAAGGACCAATGGCTGACCCATGTGCGCGAGATCCAGCAGCAGCTGGAACGCGACACCAAGGGCAGCAACATCGACAGTGCCGAGCGCAACCACGAGGTACGCATCAAGGAAAACCGCCAGCGCCGCCTGGCCGAGCTGGTGCGCGAAGACGCCCTGCCGGAAAAACTCTTCCGTCGCCTGGACGACGATGAGCGCGGTGGCCTGGACTACACCCTGGCCCTGGTCGAGATGCTCAAGGACCGCCTGGAAAACGAAGGCAGCGGCATCATCCCGGCGCTGGAAAAGAACGCCGCACGCTTCAAGGAACTGGCCGAGAAGCTGGAGTCCTCGGAGCTGGCCCGCGAATTCGAGCGCCTCAAGGAAACCACCGGCGGCGGCCTGATGGCCCGCCTCAGCGGCAAGGACAAGCAGGCCGAGACCGTGCTCACCCAGGTCAAGGACACCCTGCGCGACAGCCTGTTGTTCTACGTGCGCCATGTAGCCGCGCGCGAGGCGGCCCAGTTGCTGCGCGAGCTGTCCGACTGGCTGGGCCGCAAGGAGTCGGTGGACCAGAGCGGTCGCGCGGTGTGGAACGGCTTCGTCGGTCGCCTGCAGGACGGGCGCAACGCAGTCGACCAGCTGCTGCGCCGGATCGAGACCGACATCAGCAAGATCGACGCCAGCATCAAGGAAAAACACGCCACGCTGATCCCCCTGGCGCTGGTGCAGAACAGCGAAGAGCAACCGGTGGACGGCGCCCAGGTGCGCGAGTGGGCCAAGGACGCATTCAAGGACTTCGGCGGCTCCAAGACCCTGTTCGGCAAGCTGCAGGACGAGGAGGGCCAGGAAGAGCTGCTGTCCAAGCTGCGCGCCAAGGCCGTACAGCAACTGCCGCGCCAGACCCAGGGCACCGACCCGCTGCTCAGTGCGCTGGCCGCGCTGACCCCGGACGAGCAGCGCGAGAAGTTCCGCCAGCTGCTGCAACGTGCCATGCCGTGGACCCCGCTCAACCTCACCGGCGGCTTCGGCATCGGCAAGGACCGCTACACCTGCCTGGTCGGCGTGCAGGACGCCAATGAGTTCAAGCGCACCTATGGCGCCATGCTCGGCCAGTGCCTGCCACAGGGCACCGGCATGACCGCCGGGCAGATCCAGTTCGTCGAGTCGGGCACCCCGGGCAAGCTGATCTGCTTTACCGAGCTCAGCGGCTTCCCTCTGCCGGCGCTGACCCCGCTGCCGACCTACCTGGCCAGCTACCGCAAGGAAAGCACCACCATCCCGCTGCACAGCCACAAGCGCATCAGCCAGTTCGTGCAGCCGATCCAGTTCACCCAGGAGCAGTACCGCCAGTTCGCCGAGGACTTCAAGCTGTACCTGCACGCGGTCGTGATGGGGGTACTGCGCCGCAACCCGTCGGAACGCTACGAACTGATGATCGACCAGGACTACTTCAGCGTCGGTGACGAGTTCGCGATCCGCCAGAACGGCCTGAACCAGCTACAGCGCAAGGACATCGAAGACCAGCTGCGCCAACGCTACGAGCAACTGCGCAGCCCGCAGCAACTGGCAGCCATGGTCGCGCTGTTCGAAGACCTGCGCCGCGGCGCCTACAAGCCGCAGATGCGCCAGGACGAAATCGGCGTGTCGTCGCTGTACCAGACCTTCCCGTACAAGATCGCCGAGCTGCTGAAAAACGAGTACGACAACCGCCTCAAGCGCCAGGCCCCGGACAACGCCGAGCGCCTTGTCGAGCAGGCGCGCGCGTTGCTGCAGCAGTTCACCGAGCCGGTCAGCGGCTCGCGCGCCGATGTGTACCGCGACGAAGTGCACGACGAGCACAGCGAGAAGCGCACCCTGCTCAAGGACTTCTTCACCAGCGGCTGGCTCGACAGCCTGTTCCAGCCGGCCGCCAGCACAGCGCCAGTTGCCGCCCCCATGCCGGGCATGGCTCCACCGCCGCCACCAGGTGCAGCCGGCATGGTGCCGCCGCCGGTGGCCGCACCGCAGTACAGCTACCACCTGAGCGTGGCCGGCACCAACTATGGCCCGTACACCACCAGCCAGTTGCAGCAGTACGTGCAGACCGGCCAGGTGACCCGCGACAGCCTGTTGTGGCGCGAAGGCATGGCCGCCTGGCTGGGCGCCGGGCAGATCGCCGAGCTGGCCCACCTGTTCGCCCCGACGCCCGCCGCAGCGCCGCCTGTCGGTACCCCACCGCCCGTTGCGCCGATGGCGCCACCGCCTGTGAACTGAGGAAGGCCCCATGTCCGCATCCGCGAAAAATCCGGCCTTCCCGCTCAACTGCGCCAGCAGCGCGTGCAACCAGCCCCTGAGCGGCCCGGTGGCGTTCTGTCCGTACTGCGGCGCCAGCAGCCAGGTTGTGGCCGCTGCACCCGCCGCGCCGGCGCCGGTGGTCGTGGTGAGCGCGGCCCCGCCCCCCATGCCCGCAGCGGCGCCCGCGCCGGTGATCGAATCGGTGCACACGCTGGCCCCGGCAGGCATCGTGAGCACACCGGTGGTGACGCCGCCGCCCGTACCGCCGGTAGTGCAGGGGGCGCCGGTGGCCAAGTCGCGCAACCTTAGGCGCAAGCTTGCCCTGGCCGCCGGTGTGGTTGTGGCGGTACTCGGCTACGGTGCCTACCAGGCCAGCCAACGCCAGTCGCTGCAGCAGTTCGAAGCCGAACTGGCCGCCGGCCAGGCGTGCCTGCGCAGCAGCCAGTTCGACTGTGCGCTGGAAAAAGCCGAAAGCGCGCTGCGCATCGAGAGCAAGGACCCGCGCGCCATCAGCCTGCTGCAACGTGCCCAGGCCGGGCTCGAGGGCCAGCAGCGCGACCAGCAGGCCAAGGCCCAGGCGGCAGCCGCCGCGGCCAGTGCGGCAACCGCTCGTCAGGCTGCGGCCGAACGGGCGCAACGCGAGCAGCAGGCCCGTGAACTGGCCACCAAGGAGCAGCAGCTACGCGACGAGCAAACCCAGCTCGCCAAGCGCCAGCAACAGCTGGAACAACAGGCTCGCGTCGTGCAGCCGGCGCAGCAGCGTCCGCTCACCACCCCGCGCCCGCCCGTACAACGCCCTGCCAGCGCAGCCAATGCCGGGCTGGTGGGCCAGCAACTGAGCCAGGCACGCAGCGCCCTGGCCCGTCGTGACGGTGCCACCGCCCGTTCGCTGGCCAACAGCGTGCTCAGCCAGGACCCTGGCAACCGCCAGGCGCAGATCATCCTGCGCCAGGCCGAGCAGCTGCGCGCTCAGTCGTTCAACACGCCAAAGGGCCTGGGCGGGGTGATCATCGAGTAGCCCGCGCTATAGCGTCTCGCCGGGTTCGCCCGGCAGCTGCTCGTCCAGGTGCACCCAGGGCAGCCGGCTGTCGGTCCAGATATGCCGGCGCGGCTGCACCTGCTCCGGTGCGTCCAGGGTGGTGATGGTGATATCGATGCTTTCGGGGCTCAGGTCGGTGGTCAGCGCCATGTGCGCGCCACAGCGGCTGCAGAAGTAGCGCACGCAGCTGGCCGACGAGTCGTAGCGCTGCGGCGTGCCCAGCAGCCACTGGAAGTCCTCGCAGCGCACCGTCGCCCAGGTCACCAGCAACCCGCCGGTCACGCGCCGGCACACCGAACAATGGCAGTGCGCGACATCCTCCAGCGCACCCGCCACCCGATACCGCACGGCGCCGCAATGGCAGCCGCCTTCATGCACTTCGCCCATCCTCGTCGCTCCTGCAGACCCGCACTGGTTGATGAAACCTTCTGTCGCCTTTGTGCCGCCGAAAGCTGGCTGAAAGCTTGGGCACTTAGCATCGCCTCACCTCCGGCAAAAGACCGGTCAGCCAGGGCTCTGACTTTACTGCAGTGCCCGGCCCAATCAACAACAACAATGGTGATACTGATGTCCTTCCACGCCCGCGTTCTGCCTGCCCTCCCGCCGTCACTCCCAGCACCGCGCACCTTGCGCTGATCCGTTCGTCCCTTTCTCGACGCGCCTCGCCTGGAGTAACTGCCCCATGCTGACCTTCCTCGGCTTCGCCATGGTCATCACCTTCATGTACCTGATCATGACCAAGCGCCTGTCGGCCTTGATCGCGCTGATTCTGGTACCGATCATTTTCGCCCTGTTCGGCGGCTTCTCGGGCGAGATCGGCCCGATGATGCTGCAGGGCATCAGCAAGCTGGCACCCACCGGCGTGATGCTGATGTTCGCCATTCTGTACTTCGCCCTGATGATCGACTCCGGCCTGTTCGACCCGGCCGTGCGCAAGATCCTCAAGCTGGTCAAGGGTGACCCGCTGAAAGTCTCGGTGGGCACCGCCGCGCTGGCCCTGGTGGTATCGCTGGACGGTGACGGCGCCACCACCTACATGATCTGCGTGGCCGCCATGCTGCCGCTGTACAGCCGCCTGGGCATGAGCCCGCGGATCATGGCCGGCCTGATCATCCTGGCCGGCGGGGTGATGAACATGACCCCTTGGGGCGGCCCCACCGCCCGCGCCGCCAGCGCGCTGCACGTCGATCCGTCGGACATCTTCGTGCCGATGATCCCGGCCATGGCCTTCGGCGTGTTCGCCATCCTGGCCATCGCCTATATGTACGGCAAGCGCGAACGTGCCCGCCTGGGCGAACTGCACCTGCCGGGCGATGAAATCGACCACAGTGAAATCAGCGTATCGCAATATCCCGACGCGCGCCGGCCCAAACTGCTGTGGTTCAACGGCGCATTGACCCTGGCCCTGATGGTCGCGCTGATCGCCGGCCTGCTGCCGCTGCCGGTGCTGTTCATGATCGCCTTCAGCATCGCCATGGTGGTCAACTACCCGTGCCTGCAACAGCAGAAGGACCGCGTCGCGGCCCACGCCGGCAGCGTGCTGGCGGTGGTGGGGCTGATCTTCGCGGCGGGCATCTTCACCGGCATCCTGTCCGGCACCGGCATGGTCGAGGCCATGTCCAAGAGCCTGCTGGCGGTGATCCCCGAAGCGATGGGCCCGTACCTGGCGGTAATCACCGCGATCGTGAGCATGCCGTTCACCTTCTTCATGTCCAACGACGCCTTCTACTACGGCGTGCTGCCGGTGCTGGCCGAAGCTGCCAGCCACTACGGCATCAGCCCGGTGGAGATGGCCCGTGCCTCGATCGTCGGGCAACCGGTCCACCTGCTCAGCCCGCTGGTACCCTCGACCTACTTGCTGGTAGCCCTGGCCGGTATAGAATTCGGCGATCACCAGCGCTTCACCCTCAAATGGGCGGTGCTGGTGTGCCTGTGCATCATGTTCGCGGCGCTGCTGATGGGAATTTTCCCGCTGTTCAGCAGCCTATAATTCATCCGTTTCATCCCAACGCTTGCGCGTCGACCCCTGCGGCGCGCAACGCCCCACACGCTCGAAGGAACACACATGGAATGGCTGACCAACCCGGAAATCTGGGTTGCCTTTTTTACCCTGACGGCTCTCGAGATCGTCCTGGGCATCGACAACATCATCATGATCTCGATCCTGGTCAGCCGCATGCCCAAGCACATGCAGCAGCGCACCCGGATCTTCGGCCTGGCGCTGGCGATGGTCACGCGCATCCTGCTGCTGCTGTCGATCGCCTGGGTCATGCGCCTGACCGCCGACCTGTTCCATGTGTTCGGCCAGGGCATTTCCGGGCGTGACCTGATCCTGTTCTTCGGCGGCCTGTTCCTGTTGTGGAAGAGCTCCCAGGAGATCTACCACGGCCTCGAAGGCGAGGACGAAACCCACGACGAGCCGTCTTCCGGCAAGGCCGGTGGCAAGTTCCTGTACACCATCATCCAGATCGCGATCATCGACATCGTGTTCTCGCTGGACTCGGTGATCACCGCAGTGGGCATGGTGTCCCACGTGCCGGTGATGGTGGCGGCGATCATCGTCGCGGTGCTGGTGATGATGCTGTGCGCCAGGACCATCAGCGAGTTCATCGACAAGCACCCGTCGCTGAAGATGCTCGCGCTGTCGTTCCTGATCGTGGTCGGCACCGTGCTGATTGCAGAAGCCTTCGACGTGCACGTACCCAAGGGCTACGTCTACTTCGCCATGGCCTTCTCGCTGGCGGTGGAGGCGATCAACATCAAGATGCGCACCGCGGCGGCGAAAAAGAAACAGCAGAGCGACCCGGTGAAACTTCGCAAGGACATTCCGGGTCAGTAACACTGGCTGCGTTGAACAACAGGCCCCGAATGGGGCCTTTTGTCTTTTGGGACGGCAACGCGCCAGCGAAGTTGCCCGAACCGGCGCGCGAGGTTTCAAAGCCTGTGCATGCATGCCATGCTGGCGCCACGGCCCTTGGCCGACTACAGCTTAAGTGAGCACTGGAAAAAACCGCCGGTCACCAGGCCAGGCTCACCGCGTCATCCACTTGCCCCACTGGGGCGCCTTAACAGGGGGCCGTAAGTATGCTGACCCTGCTCAACCTGCTCTCGGCCGTGGCCCTGCTGATCTGGGGCACACATATCGTACGTACCGGCATCCTGCGGGTGTACGGTTCCAACCTGCGCCGATTGCTGAGCCAGAACATGGCCAAGCGGCCCCTGGCGTTCATCGCCGGCATCCTGGTCACGGCCATGGTGCAGAGCAGCAACGCCACCGCGATGCTGGTGACCTCGTTCGTCGGCCAGGGCCTGATGACCCTCACCCCGGCCCTGGCCATCATGCTCGGCGCCGACGTGGGGACCGCGCTGATGGCGCGGGTGCTGACCCTGGACCTGTCGTGGCTGTCGCCGCTGCTGATCTTCCTCGGGGTGATCTTCTTCCTCTCGCGCAAGCAGACCCGCGCCGGGCAACTGGGGCGCGTAGGCATCGGCCTGGGCCTGATCATCCTGGCCCTGCAACTGATCGTGGAGGCCGCTGCACCGATTACCCAGGCCCAGGGCGTCAAGGTGCTGTTTGCCTCGCTGACCGGCGACATCCTGCTCGACGCCCTGGTGGGCGCGCTGTTCGCCCTGATCTCGTATTCCAGCCTGGCCGCGGTGCTGCTCACCGCCACCCTGGCCGGCGCCGAAATGATCAGCCTGCCGGTGGCCATCGGCCTGGTGATCGGCGCCAACATCGGCAGCGGCCTGCTGGCGTTCCTGAGCACCAGCATGCAGAACGCCGCCGGGCGCCAGGTGGCGCTGGGCAGCCTGCTGTACAAGCTGATCGGCCTGCTGGTGGTCATCCCGGTGCTCGACCCGCTGGTGCACTGGATGGACAGCCTGACCTTCAGCCCGCAAGAGCTGGTGATCGGCTTCCACCTCATCTACAACACCCTGCGCTGCCTGGCCCTGCTGCCCACCGCGACGCCAATGGGGCGCCTGTGCCGCTGGCTGCTGCCCGAGCGCGAGGAAACCAACGGCCACGCCAAGCCCCGCCACCTGGACCCTGCCGCGCTGGACACCCCGAGCCTGGCACTGGCCAACGCGGTGCGCGAGACCCTGCGCCTGGGCGACCTGGTCGACAGCATGCTCGATGCCATGCTCAACGTGCTGCGCGGCAGCCAGACCGCCCTGACCCAGCAGGTGCGCACCCTCAGCGACGACGTCGAGGGCCTGTACAACGCCATCAAGCTGTACCTGGCGCAGATGCCCCGCGAAGACCTCGGCGAGCACGACAGCCAGCGCTGGGCCGAGATCATCGAGCTGGCGATCAACCTCAAGCTGGCCAGCGACCTGATCGAGCGCATGCTGCGCAAGGTGCAGCAGCAGAAGACGTCGCAGCGCCGCGAGTTCTCCCAGGTGGGCCTGGAGGAGCTGACCGTGCTGCAGACCCAGCTGCTGTCCAACCTGCGCCTGGGCCTGTCGGTGTTCCTCAGTGGCGACCCGCACAGCGCACGCCAGCTGCTGCGCGAGAAGCGTCGCTTCCGCGCCCAGGAGCGGCGCCTGGCCCATGCCCACGTCAGCCGCCTGCAGCGCAAGGTGGTGCAGAGCATCGAGACCAGCTCGCTGCACCTGGAACTGATCGCCGACATGAAACGTCTCAACTCGCTGTTCTGCAGCAGTGCCTATGCGGTACTGGGCGGCAGCGATACCGGCGCCCTGATGATCGACAGCGTACCGGACGATGCCCATTCGCCTTGACCCGGCGCTGCCCCGAACCCGTGCAAGGAAGCCTGTGATGCGTTGCCTGATGTTCATCTGCCTGTTGCTGGGCGCCTCTTCAAGCTTTGCCCTCGACCGCACCCAGGTCGAGGGCTACCTGTTGCCCAACGGCCTGCAGGTGCTGCTCAAGCCCGGCTACGAGCGCGACCATGTGTCGATCCGACTGGTGGTGGGCATCGGCTTCGACGACTTCCCGTGCGCGCGCCAGGAACTGCCGCACCTGCTCGAACACCTGTTGTTCAGCGGTATCGACGACACGGGCGAAGGCGGGCTGGAAGAACGTATGCAGGCCCTGGGCGGTGAATGGAACGCCTACACCAGCAGCGCCGACACCACCTTCGTCATCGAGGCCCCGGCGCGCAACCAGCGCAAGGTGCTCGACTTGCTGCTGGCCGTGCTCCAGGACACACGTATCGATGCCGACGCCTTGCAGGTGTCGAAGAGCATCGTCGAGCGTGAAGACGGCGGGCACTACACCCACCTGCAGCGCTGGCTAGACCGCCAGGACCTCGGCCATCGCGCCAGCGACCAGCTGGCGGTGGAGCTGGGGCTCAAGTGTGCCGAGCGCTCCTCGGTGCAGGACATGACCCTGGAAGAAGTGAATGAACTGCGCCAGCACTGGTACGCCCCCAACAACATGAGCCTGATCGTGGTCGGCGGCCTGGACCGCGTGCTGCCCGCCTACCTGGAGCGCACCTGGGGCCAGCTGGAGCCGGTGGAACCGGGCGAGCGCCGGGTACTCGATGGCGTGACCCACAAGGCCCAGGCACGCCGCGAGCTGATCCGCGGCTGGCTGGGCGACAGTGCGCGGTTGCACTGGATGTTCCTGGAGCCGGTACTGGATGAAAACCACGACGCCACCTACGACCTGCTGCAGCGCTACCTGGACTGGGCGCTGTATCGCGAATTGCGCCTGCAGCACAGCCTGTCGTACGGGCCGTCGGCGCAGCGCGAGCGTTTTGGCGACACCGGCCTGTTGAGCCTGAATGCCGACCTGGACAGCGATCAGGTCGAGCCGGCCGAGCAGATCCTGGGGCAGATGATCGAGCGCCTGCGCAAGGACGGCCTGGACCGCGCCACGTTCGAGCGCATCAAGGCCGCGGCAATCGCCCGCGAAGCGTGGACCAGCCAGGGCAACAGCGCGCTGGCCGACTACTACTGGGGAGCGTTGAACGACTATGCCGACGGTCGGGTCGGCGAGGCGAAGACCCGGTTGCGCGAGGTCAGCCTGGAGGATGCGGATGCGGCGCTGCAGGCGCTGTTCGCCGAGCCTGGGTATGTGCGGGTAGAGAAGCCGTTGCTGGGGTATGACCAGCTGTATGGGTTGGGGGCACTGGGGCTAGGGCTGGTGTTCGCGGCCTTGCTGCTGTGGCGTCGACGCCGCGGCTGACGCAATCGCGGGTCAAGCCCGCTCCCACAATGATCACGTGCACCCTGTGGGAGCGGGCTTGACCCGCGACAGGGCCATTACTGACACCCGAAAGCAGCGTATCCTGTAACAGATTTTTACCTCACCCAGCGAACGCCCCACCATGCCCGCACTTCTCCTGCGCCTGATCGACCTGATAAAGCGCTACCCGGGGGTCATCGCCCTCGGCGGTTTCATTTCCGGTATCGGCAGTTTCATCCTGGTAGACCGTCAGGAAGGCCTGGCCAGCTGGGTCGCCATCCTGCTGCTGGTGAGCTGGCTGTGGCTGATGTTCGAGAACACCTTCACCCAGCTGTTCACCCGCCTGTTCAAGCGCGAGATCCCGCAGCCGCTGCTACGCTACGCCACGCAGATGATCCACCAGGAAAGCCTGTTCTTCGTGCTGCCGTTCTTCTTCGTCACCACCACCTGGAACAGCGGCCAGCTGGTGTTCACCGGCCTGCTGGCCGGCGCCGGGCTGGTGTCGATCGTCGACCCGCTGTACTACCGCTGGCTGGCGCCGCGCCGCTGGCTGTTCCTGGCCCTGCACACCCTGACCCTGTTCGCCGCGCTGCTCACGGCGCTGCCGATCATCCTGCACCTGACCACGTCGCAGAGCTTCAAGCTGGCGCTGGGCATCGCCATGCTGCTGTCGTTCCCGAGCCTGGCCAGCAGCTTCCCGATCAATCACTGGCGCCGTGCCGCCATGCTGGTGCTGGTCACCCTGGCCGTTGGCGGCAGCGGCTGGCTGCTGCGCTCGTGGGTGCCGCCGGCGACCCTGTGGATGACCGAAGTGGCCATCAGCACCCAGCTGCAGAACCGCACCCCCGGCGACAGCCTGGAGCAGGTCAGCGCCAGCCAGATCCGCAGCGCCGGGCTCTATGCCTATACCGCGATCAAGGCCCCGCGCGGCCTCAACGAACGCATCTACCACGTATGGAAACAGGACGGCAAAGAGGTCGATCGCATTGCCCTGAACATCAATGGCGGGCGCAAGGAAGGCTACCGCGCCTGGACCCACAAGCAGGTGTTCCCCAGCAACCCGGTCGGGCACTGGCAGGTGCGCGTGCTCACCGAAGACGGCCAGGTGATCGGCGTGCTGCGCTTCGAGGTGGTTGATGACGGTCAAGCATCCGTCGCCAAGTGACGCTATGCTCTGACCCGGCGCACTGGAGCGCCTGCCGGACTGTCTGGAGCCTATGACCACCACCGTCACCCCCGCCAGCGCCACCCTCGATACCACGCGCAGCCCGGCCTGCCTGCGCATCGCCGGCGACTGGACCCTGGCCAACTACACGCCGCTCAAGCGCAGCACCGAGGCCCTGCACGGCCAGTACGATGCCAGCGCCCAGGTCGACCTCGCCCAGCTGGGCAAGCTGGACACCGCCGGCGCCTCGCTGCTGGTCGAACTGCTGGGTGCCGAGCGCCTGGGGCAACTGGCCGATGACCACGCCAGCCCGCTGTCGGCCGCCGACCGCGCCTTGCTGCACACCGTGTACTGCTCGCTACAGGACTACTGCCTGCCAGAGCGCCAGCCGGAAACGTCCGTGCTGACCCAACTGCTGTGCCGCATCGGCCGGGCAGTCGACGTGCTGTGGCAAGACACCCGGCAACTGCTCGGCTTCATCGGCCTGATCATCGCCACCCTGGCCCGGCGCCTGCTGCAACCCAGGCGCTGGCGTATGACCGCCGTGGTCGCGCACATCGAACAGACCGGCCTGGACGCGGCGCCCATCGTCGCGCTGCTGACCTTTCTGGTGGGTGCGGTGGTGGCATTTCTCGGCGCCACGGTGCTGGCCAGTTTCGGCGCGAGCATCTTCACCGTCGACCTGGTGGCGTTCTCGTTCCTGCGTGAATTCGGCGTGCTGCTTACCGCCATCCTGATGGCAGGACGCACCGCCAGCGCCTTCACCGCGCAGATCGGCTCGATGAAGGCCAACGAGGAAATCGATGCGATCCGCACCCTGGGCCTGGACCCGGTCGAGCTGCTGGTGGTGCCGCGGGTGCTGTCGCTGCTGATCGCGCTGCCATTGCTGACCTTCGTCGCGATGCTGTGCGGCATCATCGGCGGCGCCGTGGTGTGCGCGGTGTCGCTGGACATCTCGCCGGCGATGTTCCTGTCGCTGCTGGAAAGCGACATCGGCGTGCAGCACTTCCTGGTGGGCCTGGCCAAGGCGCCGTTCTTCGCCTTCCTGATCGCGGCCATCGGTTGCCTGGAAGGTTTCAAGGTGACCGGCAGCGCCGAATCGGTCGGCGCCCACACCACCTCGGCGGTGGTCCAGTCGATCTTCGTGGTGATCGTGCTGGATGCGGTGTTCGCGCTGTTCTTCATGGAGATGAGCTGGTGAGTGAGGCAAGCCGCGAGAAGGTCATCGAGGTGCGGGGCCTGTGCAACCGCTTCGGCACCCAGAGCGTGCACGAACAGCTCGACCTGGACCTGTACCGCGGCGAGATCCTCGCCGTGGTCGGCGGCTCGGGCAGTGGCAAGTCGGTGCTGCTGCGCAGCATCGTCGGCCTGCGCCGGCCCAACGAGGGCACGGTGAGGATCTTCGGCCAGGACCTCAGCCAGGCCAGCGACCAGCAGCGCTCGCAGGTGGAGCGTCGCTTCGGCGTGCTGTACCAGAAGGGCGCGCTGTTCTCGTCGTTGACCGTCACCGAGAACGTCGCACTGCCGCTGATCGAACATGCCGGCCTGAGCCGCGCCGACGCCGAGCACCTGGCCGGGGTCAAGCTGGCCCTGGCCGGGCTGCCGCTGTCGGCGGCCGACAAATACCCCGCGTCGCTGTCGGGCGGCATGATCAAGCGCGCCGCCCTGGCCCGCGCCCTGGCGCTGGACCCGGACATCCTGTTTCTCGACGAGCCCACCGCCGGGCTCGACCCGATCGGCGCGGCCGCCTTCGACCAGTTGATCCTGACCCTGCGCGATGCGCTGGGCCTGAGCGTGTTCCTGATTACCCACGACCTGGACACCCTCTACACCATCACCGACCGCGTGGCCGTGCTGGCGCAGAAGAAGGTGCTGGTGGCCGGCCCCATCGACCAGGTCTCGGAAACCGACGACGCGTGGATTCACGACTATTTTCATGGCCCGCGCGGCCGTGCGGCCTACCAGGCCGCCACAGCGCTCAAGGAGAACTGAAATGGAAACCCGCGCGCACCATGTGTTGATCGGGCTGGTCACCGTGCTGGTAGTGGCCGGCGCCATGCTGTTCGGCCTGTGGCTGGCCAAGTCGAGCGTCGACAGCACCTTCAAGGACTACGAGGTGGTGTTCAACGAGGCCGTCACCGGGCTGTCCAAGGGCAGTGCGGTGCAGTACAGCGGGATCAAGGTGGGCGATGTGATCAGCCTGCGCCTGGACCCCAACGACCCCCGCCGGGTGCTGGCGCAGATCCGCCTGAGCGCCGAGACCCCGATCAAGCAGGACACGCAGGCCAAGCTGACCCTGACCGGCGTCACCGGCACCTCGCTGATCCAGCTCAGCGGCGGCACCCCGCAGAGCCCGCCGCTGGAAGGCAAGGGCGGCCGGCTGCCGGTGATCGTCGCCTCGCCATCGCCGATTGCGCGCCTGCTCAACAACAGCAGCGACCTGGTGACCAACATCAACCTGCTGCTGCACAACGCCAACCGGCTGTTCTCCGAAGAGAACGCCACCCGCCTGGGCGCCACCCTGGCCAACCTGGAGCAGACCACCGGCGCGATCGCCGGGCAGCGCGACGACATCCGCCTGGCCATCCAGCAGATGGCCCAGGTGGGCAAGCAGGCCGGCGCGGCGCTGGAGCAGACCAGCCAGCTGATGCGCAACGCCAACAGCCTGCTCGGCAGCGACGGCAAGCAGATCGTCAACAGTGCCGACCAGGCCATGCAGTCGCTGGCGCGCAGCACCGCCACCATCGACGCGTTGCTCACCGACAACCGCGAGGCGATCACCAACGGCGCCCAGGGCTTCAACGAACTGGCCCCGGCGATTCGCGAACTGCGCGATACCCTGACTGCCTTGAAGGGCATCTCCCAGCGCCTGGAGGCCAACCCCAGCGGGTACCTGCTGGGCCGCGACAAAAACAAGGAGTTCACCCCATGAGCCGCCCCTGCCGCACCCTCGCCCTGGCCGCGCTGCTGAGCCTGAGCAGCGCCTGCTCGATCCTGCCCAAGGCGGAGCCGGCCGACGTGTACCGCCTGCCGGCGGCGCAACCGGTGCGCAGCAACTCCGCACCCGTGGCCTGGACCCTGCGTATCAACAAGCCGCTGGCCAGCGAGATCCTCGGCACACCGCGCATTGCCGTGGTGCCGGCAGGCAACCTGATCAGCAGCTACAAGGGCGCACGCTGGGCCGACCCGGTGCCGGCACTGCTGCGCAACCGCATGCTCGACGCCTTCCAGCGCGACGGCCGGGTACAGCGGGTAAGTGCCGACGACGCCAACCTGCAGGCCGACTACGAGATCGTCGGCGAACTGCAGGCGTTCCAGAGCGAGTACAGCGATGCCGGGCTGGCAGTAGTGGTGCGCCTGGATGCGCGACTGGTGCAGGGGCGTACCCAGCGCGTGCTGGCCAGCCACAGCTTCGAGGTGCGCCAGCCGGTGGCGCAGACCCAGGTACCGGCGGTGGTCGGCGGCTTCGGCCAGGCCACCGACCGGCTGATGGCGCAACTGGTGGACTGGACCGTGGCTCAGGCGAAGAACCAGTAGCACACCGCGATGGCCGCCAGCACCCCGGCCAGCTCGGCCAGCAGCGCGCAGCCCACGGCGTGGCGTGCGCGCTGGATACCCACGGCGCCGAAATACACCGCCAGTACGTAGAAGGTGGTTTCGGTGCTGCCCTGGATGGTCGCGGCCACCAGTGCCGGGAAGCTGTCCACCCCGTGGGTCTGCATGGTCTCGATCAGCATGGCCCGCGCCGCGCTGCCGGAGAACGGCTTGACCAGCGCGGTGGGCAGGGCATCGACGAAACGCGTGTCCCAGCCCAGCCATTCGATGACATGACGAATGCCGTCCAGGCCGAACTCCAGCGCCCCCGAGGCGCGCAGCACGCCGACCGCGCACAGCATCGCCACCAGGTAGGGCAGCAGGCTCTTGGCCACGTCGAACCCTTCCTTGGCACCTTCGACGAAGGTTTCGTACACCGGCACCCGCTTGAATGCGCCGATCAGCAGAAACAGCATGATCAGGCCGAACAGCGTGAGGTTGCCCAGGATCGACGACAGGGTGGCCAGCGCGGTGGCCGACAGGCCCGCCAGCAGCGCCATGAAGCCGCCCAGCAGCAGCGCGCCGGGCACCATGTAGGCGAGCACCACCGGGTCCCACAGGCGCAGGCGCTGCATCACCGCCACCGACAGCAGGCCCACCAGGGTCGAGGCGCTGGTGGCCAGCAGGATCGGCAGGAACACCAGGGTCGGGTCCATAGCGCCTTGCTGGGCGCGGTACATGAAGATGGTCACCGGCAGCAGGGTCAGTGACGAGGCATTGAGCACCAGGAACAGGATCTGCGCGTTGCTTGCCGTGGTGGAGCTGGGGTTGAGCTCCTGCAGGGCGCGCATGGCCTTGAGGCCGATAGGCGTGGCGGCGTTGTCCAGGCCCAGGCCGTTGGCGGCGAAGTTCAGGGTGATCAGGCCCAGCGCCGGGTGGCCGGGCGGTACCTCGGGCATCAGGCGACGGAACAGCGGGCCGAGTACCTTGGCCAGCCAGTCGACGATACCGGCCTTTTCGGCGATCTTCAGAAAGCCCAGCCACAGGGTCAGGGTACCGAACAGCAGCACCATGACTTCGACCGAAAGCTTGGCCATGGCGAAGATACTCTCGACCATGGCGGCGAAGATGCCCGCGTTGCCACCCACCAGCCACTGCACCAGTGCGGAGAGGGCGGCCACCACGAAAAAGCCGAGCCAGAGGCCGTTGAGCATTGGTCGTTTCCCTTGCAAGTTGGAGCGCATGATAGCGGGGTGGGTAGGCAGACGCCATAAACGGCGGCGGCCCATTCGCCGGCAAGGCCGGCTCCTACAGGTTCGGCGTCGTCTGTAGCAGCCGGCCTTGCCGGCGAAGCTTCTGGCAGGCAACAAAAAGCCCCGACGGGTCGGGGCTCTTGTGTTTCAGGCCGTCAGCAGCTTAGTGCTGAGCGGTCTCGCCAGCCGGCGCCGGGGTCTTGCTGCGCCAGTGCGGCAGCGAGTTCCAGTACGCCTGGCCCTTGGCATCGTCATACATGCCTTCCCAACGCGAGATGACCAGCACCGCCAGGGCGTTGCCGATCACGTTCAGGGCGGTACGCGCCATGTCCATGATGCGGTCGACACCGGCGATGAACGCCAGGCCTTCGAGCGGGATGCCCACGCTGCCCAGGGTCGCCAGCAGCACCACGAACGATACGCCCGGCACACCGGCAATGCCTTTGGAGGTGACCATCAGGGTCAGCACCAGCAGCAGTTGCTGGCTGATCGACAGGTCGATGCCGTACAGCTGCGCGATGAAGATCGCCGCGATGCTCTGGTACAGGGTCGAACCGTCCAGGTTGAACGAGTAGCCGGTCGGCACCACGAAGCTGCAGATGGCCTTGGGCGAGCCGTAGGCTTCCATCTTCTGGATCACGCGCGGCAGTACGGTCTCGGAGCTGGCGGTGGAATAGGCCAGGATCAGCTCGTCCTTGAAGATGCGCATCAGCTTCAGGATCGAGAAACCGAACAGGCGGGCGATCAGGCCCAGCACCATGAAGGCGAAGAAGGCGATGGCGAAGTACACCAGCAGCACCAGCTTGGCCAGCGGCAGCAGCGAGGCGAAACCGAAGTTGGCCACGGTCACCGCAATCAGGGCGAACACGCCGATCGGGGCGTAGTTCATGATCATGTGGGTGACCTTGAACATGGCTTCCGACACACCCTGGAAGGTTTTCACCAGCGGGTCGCGGATGTCTGCCTGCAGGCTCGACAGGCCCAGGCCGAACAGCACCGAGAAGAAGATGATCGGCAGCATCTCGCCACGCATCAGCGCTGCAAAGATGTTCGACGGGATCAGGTTGAGGATGGTCTCGATGAACGCATGCTCATGCTGCACCTCGGCGGCGGTGGCCTGGTACTTGGAGATATCCACGGTGCCCAGGGTGCTCATGTCGATGCCGGCGCCCGGGTGGAACAGGTTGGCCAACACCAGGCCGACCACGATCGCGATGGTGGTCACCACCTCGAAATAGATGATGGTCTTGAGGCCGATACTGCCAAGTTTCTTCGCATCGCCAACCCCGGCGATACCCACGACCAGCGACGAAATCACGATCGGGATGACGATCATCTTGATCAGGCGAATGAAGATGTCACCTGCCGGTTGCAGGACGTTACTGATCCACCATGCCTTTTCTGCACTGAAATGGTTCAGCAGCGCCCCGATGGCGATCCCCAATACCAGACCGATGAGGATTTGCCAGGCGAGGCTTAGTTTTGCCTTCTTCATGTCGTTACCCTTTGTTCAAGTGGACACGGTCACTGCCTTGAAACCTGCATTCTAGAGCCGCTGAAAGCGATTCCCTGGAGTTTTCATGGTGCAGGCAATGCGCCGTAGAAGGTCACCGCAAGTGAGCGCAAGGGGCGCTCGGACCAGCGAAAAAGGCGCAACTATTCCGATGCAGGCGCACTGAGTCTAATGCCGTAAATGACTACCCTATGCCGAATCGGCATGATCTTTTTGGCATGAAACGGACGTCCCAGCGGCAGAAAACCTACCCGTTCGGAATCCCGAATAAGGCCAAAGCGCCATGATTAGGCCGATACAGCGGTATCCACAAACCGGCAAAACAGCGTTGTTCGACAATCCGAATGCGTGAAAAACGTCATTTGGCAGGTCAAAGAAGTCAGGAATTTTTTTGATGGGTGGTCAGCCGTCTGGCCGATCTGTCACTTTCAAGCGGGGAAATGCATCAGGCTTGCGCCGGGTGCACAAGTCTGACCGGGGGCTGCCTGGCGGCATGCGACCCCGGTCCACGACTGTGTTGCCGTTTACCACCCTGACCCGGCCCATGAAGGAGGTACTCCCTGTACCCCTAGGCCCCTCCGATCCTGTAGCAATCAGAGCAGCCCGGCCCCCTGGTCATGCGTCCGCTCTCCTCGAGCGGGCGCAGCATAGAAACTGGAACAGGCAAAAGGTTCAGCTTCCATGGTGATACTGATGCGTCCGGCGACACTCAGTAGTAGTTCGGGTCTTTCTTCAGCTGCTCTTCGAGCATCTGTTTCATGCCGTCATTCGGCTCGCCCAACCAACGCTTGTCGGTGTGACGGCTGGGTGACTTGTCGGCAGGCAGGCCGGCGGGTACCTGAACCCACAGCGCGTATGCCTCATCCTTGTCCCAGCTGAAGGCCACGATAAGACGGCTGCTGTCGCAGCTCTGCTCGGTCTCGCACAAGGGGCCGACCAGATACTTGTCGCCGTCTTCCTCGATCGCCGTCATCTGCTCGGTGGAAGCACCACTGAGGTTGATGACCCAATCGGGCAGCCGCTCCTGCTTTTTGACCACTTTCTGCCAGGTTTCCCGGTACTCGGGGTCCGAACCAAGCAGTTGGCTGGTCCGGACCTGGCCGTCATTGGCCGCCATCGCCGCTGTACAGGCCCCCACCATCAGGGCGCCTGCCAGGGCTCTGTAGAGCGTCCCTTTCATAGTCAACCTCTACCGCGACGACCGAAGAAGAAGGAAGCGACGAACAGTACCAGGAAGACAATGAAGAGAATCTTCGCGATACCGGTAGCGGCGCCGGCGATACCACCGAAGCCCAGTACGGCAGCGACAATGGCGATGATCAGGAAGGTGATGGCCCAACTTAACATGGTGTTTCTCCTTACCGTTTTTGAAAGCGGTTGTGTCAGATGTGGGGCATTGCTCGGTCAGAACACCCAGCGTTCCTGCGGCACGACGGTTTCCACGGTGGCCGCATCGACCGAGTGGGTACGTGGCGCGGTCCTGGCTTCCAGCATCGAAGCACGCGTGGCCTGCACATGGGCCACGTGATAAGCCTGTACGGACATCTGGTTGGCGATCTGCTTGGACTGCCAGATGCTGTACATCTGCCCTGCAACCAGGGTCAGAAGCGCCGCCAGGCAGAGAAACAGCAACTGGCGTACGTGAAGCGGGGAAATCTGCACTAGGGCGGCGGTTAACAGGTTCATGCCGGGCTCCTCTGCTGCATCGTTGTTATTGACTGATAGAGTCATTGCAGCCTGCATGCCAGCTTTTTAAATCAAATAAAACGCTTATAAATCAATATCTTAGGTATGTACCGAGGGCAGCTGCAGGACGCATCCTGCACGATGCCCCCCAGGGCCTCGTGCGATTTGCACGATCAGCCCTCCACCTTGATCGCCACCTTGAGCATGTCGGCGTCCACCCCGCGCACGCCGCGGATCTGGCGGGCAATCTCCTGGGCGATGGTCTTCTGCTCGTTGCTCATGACTTCCCCGGACAGGCGCACCACCCCCTCCTGTGTCGCCACCTTGATGTTGGGCCCGTCCAGGTTGCGGCTATATAAGAAGCTGGTCTGCACCTTGTCGTTGATCCACGCGTCGCTCTGCACCTCGGCCGCTGCCGCAGCGGCCTGCTCGCGGGCCTGGGCCGGGTCGCTCACGCCCAGGCTGATCAGGTTGTTGACCAGGTACACGCCATCGGTAGAGGCCGCCACGCTGCCGGCCATCTGCTTGGCCTCGGCGCTGGTCACCCGGCCACGCAGGGTGACCACCCCGGCCCGGCTGTCGACTTCGATGGGCAGGCCCTGGGTCTGGCTGCTCCACAGCAGGCGGGCGCGGATAACCGCCCCCAGGGTGGCGTCCTCCAGGCGCTGGGCATAGGCGCGCCGTTGCAGGGTTTCATCCACCAGCTCGGGGTTGACCTGCAACTGGTTGTCGACCTGCTCGATGCCGGCGGTGGCCAGTGCCACCTGCGCCGCCAGCTCGCGCTCCACCTCGTTCTCCACCTCGCCCTGCAGGCGGGCGGTCTGACCCTGGATGGCCACTTCGATCTTGAACGGGTTGAGCAGTCGGTTGAGCGCCAGGGCGGTCTGCAAGGCGCCTTCCTGACGGGCCTGCTGCAGGCCGGGTTCGGCCGCCGAGGCGCTGGTGACACCCAGCGGGGTGAGCAGAAGTGCGGCAGTCAGAACTGCCAACGGGCGTATTGCACGCATGATGAAGCCTCCTGTTGGTCAGAAGGAACATCATCGCAATCGTTGTGCCAGTGCTCAAAAAATAAACAAACTCATTATTTTCAATGAGTTAGTCATATTCGCAGCAGGGAGCTAGCATGCAGGGCGCGGAATCAATCAGAATCGACCATGCAACTTGCCCGATTTTTCCGAGACTAACCAAGAACATTCTTAAAGGAGCGTAGGAAAATGGAATCTGCCACGGAACATCAGGGCCGCATTCTGCTGGTAGACGACGAGTCCGCAATCCTGCGTACCTTCCGCTATTGCCTGGAAGATGAAGGCTACAGCGTGGCCACGGCCAACAGCGCCGCCCAGGCCGAAACCCTGTTGCAGCGCCAGGTGTTCGACCTGTGCTTTCTGGACCTGCGCCTGGGCGAGGACAACGGCCTGGACGTACTGGCGCAGATGCGTATCCAGGCGCCGTGGATGCGCGTGGTCATAGTGACCGCGCATTCGGCGGTCGACACCGCTGTCGATGCAATCCAGGCCGGCGCCGCCGATTACCTGGTCAAACCGTGCAGCCCTGACCAGCTGCGCCTGGCCACTGCCAAACAACTGGAGGTGCGCCAGCTCTCGGCGCGTCTGGAGGCCCTGGAAGGGGAAGTGCGCAAACCCAAGGACGGCCTGGATTCCCACAGCCCGGCCATGATGGTGGTACTCGAAACCGCGCGCCAGGTGGCCAACACCGACGCCAACATTCTGATCCTTGGCGAGTCCGGTACCGGTAAAGGCGAGCTGGCACGTGCCATTCATGGCTGGAGCAAACGCTCGCGCAAGGCCTGCGTGACCATCAACTGCCCTTCGCTGACGGCCGAACTGATGGAAAGCGAGCTGTTCGGCCATAGTCGCGGGGCATTTACCGGGGCCAGCGAAAGCACCCTGGGCCGGGTCAACCAGGCCGACGGCGGCACGCTGTTTCTCGACGAGATCGGCGACTTCCCGCTGACCCTGCAACCCAAGCTGCTGCGCTTCATCCAGGACAAGGAATACGAGCGGGTCGGCGACCCGGTCACGCGCCGCGCCGACGTGCGGATTCTGGCAGCCACCAACCTCAACCTGGAGGACATGGTGCGCGACGGGCGTTTTCGCGAAGACCTGCTGTACCGTCTGAACGTGATTACCCTGCACCTGCCGCCGCTGCGCGAACGCAGCGAAGACATCCTGACCCTGGCCGACCGCTTCCTGGCGCGCTTCGTCAAGGAATACGCGCGCCCCGCACGCGGTTTCAGCGACGAGGCCCGCGCCGCGCTGCTCAACTACCGCTGGCCGGGCAACATTCGCGAGCTGCGCAACGTGATCGAACGGGCGAGCATCATCTGCCCGCAGGAGCGGGTCGAGGTCAGCCACCTGGGCATGGCCGAACAACCCACCAGCAACGCGCCGCGGGTGGGGGCTGCATTGAGCCTCGACGAGCTGGAGCGCGCGCACATCGGTGCGGTGCTGGCCACCAGCGACACCCTTGACCAGGCCGCCAAGACACTGGGCATCGATGCCTCGACGCTGTACCGCAAGCGCAAGCAGTACAACCTGTGAAGCTGGCGATGAAGCTGCGCACGCGGCTTTTTCTCAGCATCTCGGCGCTGATCACCGTGGCCCTGCTGGGCCTGATTCTGGGCCTGGTCAGCGTGCAGCAGATGGCCAGCTCGCAGCAGAAGCTGATCAGCGACAACTCCTACATCCTCGACCTGGGCCTGAAGCTGCGTCAGAACCTGGGTGAACAGCTGTCCCTGCTGCTGGACCCGGACAGCGAGGTGCAGGCGCTGCAACCGCTGCAGGACAAGTTTCAGCAACTGCTCGACGAGGGCCTGAGCCATGAACGCCAGGCCGAGGGGTTTGCGGGTTTCAGTACCGCCAACCGTGATTACCAGGCCTTCCTCAAGGCCTTTCGCGACAGCCCCGAGCCCAGCCGCAACCTGGGCCCGGACCAACCCCTGGGCGAAGCCTTCAACCAGTTGCGCACCGACCTGATCGACTCGCACAAGCAGGCCCTGGCGCATATCAACCACAGTGAACAGAAGGCCCGCGAACGTGCCCTGCTGGTCTCCAGCATGCTGGGCCTGCTCGGGCTTGCCGTGCTGGTGCTGGGTTTCATCACTGCCCACGGCATCGCACGCCGCTTCGGCCAGCCGATCGAGGCGCTGGCCAAGGCCGCCGACCAGATCGGCCAGGGCAACTTCGAGGTCACCCTGCCGGTAACCCCGGCCGTGGAGATCAACCAGCTCACCCGCCGTTTCGGGCTGATGGCCGAGGCACTGCGCAAGCATCAGGCCACCAATGTCGACGAACTGCTGGCCGGCCAGCAGCGCCTGCAGGCGGTGCTCGACAGCATCGACGACGGCCTGCTGATCATCGACCGCGAAGGCCATCTGGAACACCTCAACCCGGTGGCCCAGCGCCAGCTGGGCTGGGACGCCAGCCGCCTGGGCCAGGGCCTGGGCAAGGCGCTGCAACGCCCGGAGCTGGACGATCAGCTGCGCCTGATATTGCGTGGCGGCAGCCTGGACCGCGTGCCGGACGACCTGAGCCTGGAAATAGATGAAGAAACCCGCTTGCTGGCCTACAGCCTGACCCCGGTGTGCCATCCGCAGGGGCAGATCCTGGGCGCGGTGATGGTGTTGCACGACGTCACCGAGCAGCGCGCCTTCGAACGGGTGCGCAGCGAGTTCGTGCTGCGCGCCTCCCACGAGTTGCGCACCCCGGTGACCGGCATGCACATGGCCTTCGGCCTGTTGCGCGAGCGCCTGACGTTTCCAGCCGAGAGCCGCGAGGCGGACCTGTTCGACACCATTGGCGAGGAGATGCAGCGGCTGACCCAGCTGATCAACGACCTGCTCAACTTTTCGCGCTACCAGAGCGGCTTGCAGAAGCTCGAACTGCAACCCTGCGCGATCGACGAGTTGCTGTCGCGGGCCCGCGAGCGCTTCGCAACGGCGCTGGCCGACAAGCAGATCGAGTTGCGCGTGGAGCTTGCCGCGCCACTGCCGCGCATCCAGGCCGACCCGGCGCAACTGGACCGGGTGCTGGACAACCTGCTGGACAATGCCATCCGTCATACGCCGGTGGCGGGCAGTATCCGCCTCAATGCCCGGCGGCATGCCGAACGGGTGATCATCAGTATCGAGGACAATGGCGAAGGCATTGCCTATGGCCAGCAGGGGCGGATTTTCGAGCCCTTCGTGCAGGTTGGACGCAAGAAAGGCGGTGCCGGGCTGGGCCTGGCACTGTGCAAGGAGATCGTGCAGTTGCATGGCGGGCGCATGGGCGTGTACTCACGGCCAGGGCAGGGCACGCAGTTCTACATGGCGCTGCCGGTGTAACCGCCTTCGCCTGCAGGCGCCAGCCTTGCTGGCGAAGGGGCGCTACGCCTCGTCATCGATCCGCCGCGGCCCCAGCCGCCGCCCCCGGGTCACCAGCTCGACGAACTGGCGCGCACTGAGCGGGTGCGCGAACAACCAGCCCTGGCCATAGTTGACCCCCTCGCTGTTGAGCAGCAACGCCTGGTCCTCGTACTCGATACCCTCGGCGATCACCCGCAACTGCAGGGCGTGGGCCATGCGGATGATGTGCGGGGCCACGCCGCTGCTGGCCGCGTCGTGCCCCAGGGCATCGATGAACGCCTTGTCGATCTTCAGGCAGTCCACCGGCAAGGTCTGCAGGTAGGCCAGGCTGCAATAGCCGGTACCGAAGTCGTCGATCAGCACCTGGTGCCCCACCGCCCGCAAGGCCTGCAGGTTGTCCCGCGCCACCACCACGTCGATCAGCCCGCGCTCGGTGACCTCGAAGGCGATCTGGCTGGCCGACACATGGTGCAAGGCCAGCAGGCGCGCCGCCACCCGGCCGATGCGCGGCACCATCACATCGCACGCCGCCAGGTTCACCGAGATATACAACTGGCGGTTGGCGCGCAGCAGCTGGCCCAGCTGTTCGAGCACACGCTGCAGCACGAAGTCGGTGATCTGGCGGATCTGCCCGGTGTTCTCCGCCAGCGGGATGAACAGGTCGGGGCTGGTCAGCGTGCCGTCGGGGCGACGCCAGCGCACCAGGGCCTCGGCGCCCACGCAGCGCCGGCTGGCCAGCTCGAAGATCGGCTGATACAGCACCTGCATTTCGCCACGGCGCAGCGCGCCCTGCAGCTCCGAGCTCATCGAACGGCTCTGGCGCACCAGCTGCAGCACCAGCCAGCCGATGCACCAGGCCAGCAGCAGGCTGCCGGGGAACAGCAGCCAGAGCACGCCGTTCATCTTCAGCGAAAGGCTTTCGCGCGGGGTGATCAGCACCAGCTGGTAGTCAGGCGATTTGGTGGGCATGCGGTATACCAGGCGATCGGGCAGTTCCATCAGGTCCACCCTGGGCGGTGGCGGCCACTGGTCGCCGGGCGGCCACGGCTGCTCCGGGCCCAGGACCGGCACGGCACGCGCGCCGTGGTCGAGCACCACCAGCAGGCTGCCACCGGGCGGCAGGTCGACCACGTCGGTCAGGTGCCCGCGCGACGTCGACACGCGAAAGTGCCCACGCCCCAGCACCAGTGCGGCGCGGTTGTCGTCGGGTTCGGTGGTGGTATTGAGCCAGTAGCTGTAGGTGGGGCCCTGGATGTCCGGTGCCCGCAGCGGGTCGAAGTTGCTGCTGCCCAGCCGGTTGGAGCACGACTGCGTGCCGTCGAGGTAAGTGGCCTCGAACACGAAGCGGTTGTCGAAGGTCACCTGCTGCAAGGCTGCCTGCATCGCACTGCTGCACCCGCGCAGGGGCTGTGCCTGAAGGGCGTCGACGCTTTCGCGCAGTTGGCCGAAGATCTGCTCCAGGCGTTCGAGAAAGCGCTCGCCCTTGGCGTTCATCTGCGCGCTTTCGCGCTGCTGCACCTGGTGCATGGCCACGCCGAGGCTGGCCAGCAGCAACAGGGTTGCACTCGCCGTGGCCGCAAGCGTGGCCAGCAGCCAGGGTCGATAGAGGAGGCGACGCAACGTGGCAAGGGCAGGCGACATCAAGAATCATCCCGTTGAATACCATGAGGTATAGCAACTGCCGGACGAATCAGCCTGCCCGTTGGGCGGTACCGCTCAGCGCTGGCTGTTCAGCACCTGCAGAATCGCGGCAGTCTGGGCATCCGGCTGGCCGTCGAACAGCTGTGGCCGAAAGCGCATCTGGAACGCTGCCAGTACATGCCGGGTGCTCACGTCCAGCTCGCCGGTCTGCTCGATGGCGTAGCCAAAGCGCGCCAGTTGCTGCTGGTACCAGGTGATGCTTGGCGGGTTGACGTCAAAGCGCGCGCGCTGCTGCGCCACCGCCTGAGCGTTGGGCCAGACGCCAAGGCCGGCGTCGGCCAGGCGTTTCCAGGGGAACATCGGGCCCGGGTCGAGCTTGCGCAGGGGCGCGATGTCGCTGTGGCCGATGATGTGTCGTGGCTGGATGCCGTTGCGCTGCACGATGTCCTTGAGCAGTACGATCAGCGCCTGGATCTGCGCCTCGCTGTAGGGGTGCCACACGCGCCCGGTGGGGGTGTCGGTGAAGCCCGGGTTGACGATCTCGATGCCGATGGAAGTGGAGTTGAGCCAGGTCCGGCCCTCCCACTGGCTGTCGCCGGCATGCCAGGCGCGACGACTTTCATCCACCAGCTGATAGATGGTTGCCGGGTTGTCGCCGATCAGGTAATGGCTGCTGACCTCACCGTGGGTCAGCAGGGCCAGCGAGCGCTCGAGGTTGGCATTGGTGTAATGCAGCACCACGAACTGGATGCGGTTGTCCTGGTTGACCGAGGGGTGGCTACGGTCGATCTTCAGGCCGGTGGCGCAACCGGCCAATGTCAGCATCACAAGCGCGGTAAGGAAGGCTTTCATGGAAATGGGGCAGGGCCTGGGCAGTCGGTAATGCAATAGCATAACGTATCCTGCGCAAACCCGTTCACCCCTGTTCGACGCGGTTGCGACCCAGGTGCTTGGCGCGGTACAGCGCCTCGTCGGCGCGCTTGAGCACTGCGTCGCTGCGCTCGCCGGAGCGGAACGCGGTGATGCCGATGGACAGGGTGATGGTCACCCGTTCGCCCTTGAAGTGGAACGGGCAGGCTTCGATGGCGCCGCGCAGCGTCTCGGCCAGCTCGATACCGCTACCCAGCGCGGTCTGCGGCACCAGCAGGACGAACTCCTCGCCGCCGAAGCGGGCGATGAAATCGCGGCTGCGCAGACGCTTGCGCAGCTCGTTGGCAACGATCTTGAGCACCTTGTCGCCGGCCTGGTGGCCGTAGCTGTCGTTGATGCGCTTGAAGTGGTCGAGGTCGAGCATGGCCATCAGCAGGTGGCCGCCGTTTTCCTGCCAGGCGAGCATTTCCTGCTCCAGGCGCTCGGCCCAGGCGGCGCGGTTGGGCAAGCCGGTGAGCGGGTCGATCAGGGCCTTCTGGCGCTGTTCTTCAAGGTGCTCGCGGTAGCCCAGGGCTTCCTGCTCCATGCTCGCGACCCGCTCGGCCAGGCCTTGCAGGCGGCTGGCCAGTTCCTGCTCGCGCAGGTCACGCTGATGCTGGTGCTCGTCCATGGTGCCGAGCAGGCCCTCGAGGCGGTTCTCGAGGATGTGCTTGAGACTGTCGAGGTCGGCAGCGCCCTGCACGCTGCTTTGCAGGCCATCGACCTGTTCGCGCAGCTGGGTATTGAGGTCGCGGGCGACGGAGCTGTTGTCGGCATGCCCTTCGCTGGCCTCCTGCAGGTGGCTCTGGAACGTCTCGAGGCGCTCGTTGAGCTGTTGCAGGTAGGCTTCGAATTCATGCTGGCCGCTGTCGGTGATGGCCAGCATCAGTACCGCCAGGTCATCCAGAACCGGCAGCAGCTCGTACCAGTTCAGCCCGTGCTCCAGGCGCTGACGCACCGCCAGGGCCTGGGGCTTGTGGCGTTCGGGCAGGGTCAGGTCGTCGAGCAAACCGAGCAGGGTCTGCTCGATATGGGTGGCGACGGAGCTATAGGAAGGCTCGGTGCCGTCCGGGAGGGCGTAGAGGAGTTCTTCGGGGGTGGGTTCGGGTGCCCCATCGACTTCGACAGCGTCCGCGTGCTCGGTCAGCACCGGGGCAGGCGTGGGTGGCGGTGTGAGCGCTGGGGCCTCTTCGCCAGCAAGGCTGGCGCCTACAGTGTAGGAGCCGGCATTGCCGGCGATGGGCTGCGCAGCAGCCTCGGCGTCCTCTGTGTCGACCAAGGCTTGGGGCTCGGGCAACGGCTGCAGTTCATCCACATCCGCCGCAGCCGGCACAGGCTGCTCATGCACGGGTTCGACCGCTGCTTGCGCCACCGGCTCCAGGGCCTGCGCCTCGGGTTGAGCGACCTGCGTCTCTTCTTCACGCCCGCCAAACAAGCGTTGCAGAAACCCCGGCTTGCTCGCCTCTTCTGGGTGCTCCAGCACCGCCAGCGCCTTGCCCTGCAAGCCACTGAGCTCGCTCAGCAGCAACGGCATCTCGCGTGACTGGCTGGCCCGCGCATCCAGCTGCTTGGCAAATTTCTTCAGCGGTCGGCTGACCTCGCTGGGCAACGGCAGCTTCTGCAACTGGGCCACCAGCGCGTTGAGCGCGGTGCCTACCTGGGCGATCCGGGTTTCACGGCGCTGCTCGGAATCGAGCACGGCCTTTTCCAGACGCGGGATCAACCCGGCCAGGGCGGCGTCCATGTTGTCGGTACGGATGACCTCGCGCATTTCCTTCATGCACTGGTCTACCGCGCGGTCGCTGCCTTCGGCCGCCAGGGTGCTGCGCACCAGGCCGCGGCGCAGCAGGTCGAGACGGGCGTCCCACCGGCGTTCGAGCTTTTCCTGCTGCTCGATGCTCTTGAGGTATTTTTCTTTCCAGCGTTGAGCTTCGTCGGTCATGCCAAGGTCCGCAGATAAGGGGACTAACGCAAGGCCGGAAGGGTATCGACAGTCAGGGCATCAGGCAAACGAATCTCGACCGCCACGGGGAGATGGTCGGAAATCGGCTGGGACAGCACCTCGACCCGTTCCAGGGTGAGGCTCGGGCTGAGCAGAATATGATCAAGGCAACGCTGTGGTCGCCAACTGGGGAAGGTCGCTTCGACCTGCGGCGCAATCAGGCCCAGGTCGCGCAGCGGGGAGTGCTGCAACAGGTCGGTGGCATGGGTGTTCATGTCGCCCATCAGCACCTGGTGACGATAGCCGCCGATCAGCTCGCGGATGTAGCCCAGTTGCAGGGCGCGGGTTCGCGCGCCAAGCGCCAGGTGCATCATCACCACCACCAGCGCATCCTCGCCTTCACCGAACCGCACCAGGATCGCACCGCGGCCGGCCGGGCCGGGCAGCGGGTGGTCTTCGAGCAGTTGCGGCTTGAGGCGGCTGAGCACGCCGTTGCTGTGCTGGCCCAGGCGCCCGAGGTTGCGGTTGAGCTGCTGGTACCAGTAGGGGAAAGCACCCAGTTGCGCCAGGTGTTCAACCTGGTTGACGTAGCCCGAGCGCAGGCTGCCGCCGTCGGCTTCCTGCAGGGCCACCAGGTCGAAGTCGCCCAGCAGGTTGCCGATCTTCTGCAGGTTGCCGGCACGCCCCATGTGCGGCAGCAGGTGCTGCCAGCTGCGGGTCAGGTAGTGCCGGTAACGCTCGGTGCTGATGCCTACCTGGATATTGAAGCTGAGCAGACGCAAGCGACCGTCGGACGGTAGACCACTTGCATCGATATGGTGCTCGTTGACCTGCGGTTCGTGCAGGCCGACGAGGCGCTCGGATTTCCAGCGGCGCATAGTTTCGCCTCTTATTTGGCGGCGCGTTCCTTGGCAATCAGTTGGTCAGCAACGTTCAGTACGCCGTTCGGGCCACCTGCGGTGCCCAGGTCGAAGGTGTACTTGCCGTTGACGACCATGCTCGGAACGCCCTTGATGTTGTACTGCTTGGCAAGTTCCTTGGCCTGGTTGACCTGTCCCTTGATGGCGAACGAGTTGAAGGTGGCCAGGAATTTGTCCTTGTCCACACCCTGGGTGGCCAGGAAGTCGGCCATCTCTTCAGGCTTGGTCAGGTGCTTGCGCTGGTTCTGGATGGCATCGAACACGGCCGCATGCACCTTGTGCTCCACGCCCATGGCTTCCAGGGTCAGGAACATCTGCCCGTGGGCGTCCCATGGGCCGCCGAACATGGCGGGAATACGCTTGAAGTTCACGTCGTCGGGCAGCTTTTCGACCCACGGGTTGATCGTCGGTTCAAAGCTGTAGCAATGCGGGCAGCCATACCAGAACAGCTCGACCACTTCGATCTTGCCAGGCTGGGACACCGGTACCGGGTTGCTCAGCTCGACATATTCCTTGCCGGCGATCACAGGGTCTGCGGCCTGGACCGTCATACCGAAGGCGCTGGCGGCGACCAGCGCGGCGCCGAGAATCAGATTACGCATGCGTTACTCCTGAGCAGTGATGTGTCGCCTCGTCGCGACCTGGGTTCAGACAGGCCGGGGCAGGCCCGAGTTCGTTAGTGTAACGGCAGCGGGCACAAAAAAGGGTGGCCCGGGCCACCCTTTTCATTTTTGCGCCGCTGTATTAACCCAGCGTTAAACCGGGGCTCAGTGCAGGCCCTGGATGTAGCTGGACAACGCGTCGATGTCCTTGTTGCTCAGCTTGCTGGCGATGGTGCGCATGGTGGTGGCATCGCCATCGTTGGTGCGGTTGCCTTCACGGAAGTCCGTCAGCTGCTTGGCCACGTAGCTTGCGTGCTGACCACCCAGGTGCGGGAAGCCGGCGGCGGCAATGCCTGCGCCGTTGGGCGAGTGGCAACCGGTGCAGGCCGGCAGGCCTTTTTCCAGATCACCGCCGTTGAACAGTGCGCGACCACGCTCGACCAGCGCCGGGTCGGCGGCGCCCACGCTGCCTTTCTGGCTGGCGAAATAGGCCGCGATATCGGCCAGGTCCTGATCGTTGAACGCGGCCAGCATGCCGGTCATTTCCAGCACGGTACGTTTGCCCGACTTGATGTCGTGCAGTTGCTTCTCCAGGTATTTCTCGCCCTGGCCGGCCAGTTTCGGGAAATTCGGCGCCATGCTGTTGCCGTCGGGGTTGTGACACGCGCCACATACAGCGGTTTTTGCCTGACCGGCAGCAGCATCCCCAACGATATTGCCGGCAGCGTTGGCAGCCCCGGTGATGCCTAAGGTCAACAGCAGACTCACGAATAGTTTGTTCATCAGCTAATCCAACTACGGCTAAGGGTGAAAGAGTTATGTATCGAGGCAACCTGTCTTGTTGACTCACCCGGTCAGGGTGGCCTGATCGTCCTCGTTACTGCAGTCCATGCACAAACCACGCGGCGGCATAGCCTTGAAACCCTGGGGAGCTGCTTCGACAGCCTCTGCGGTCCCTTATGTCAGGCGTGACTTCCACGCTGTAGGGATCCTGTGTAGCCTGAGCGCCGAATACGACCCTTTCAGGGTTGGGGCTGCACTGCGTCTACTGCGCAAGCTTGGTCAAGCAGCTCCCGTGCACATCCTCCTACGCTGGGATAATGCGCACACAAAAACTGGGGCATTATATACTCCCGTGCCTGAAACGGAAACGACACCGCTTGCCGAGACCCCCTCGAGCAACGCCCAATCGGAAATACCATGCAAGTCAAAAACCCCATCCTCGGACTCTGCCAGCAGGCCAAATTCGCCCTCAGTGCCGCCAAAGTCGACCAGTGCCCGGACGACGAAGGTTTCGAAGTGGCCTTTGCCGGCCGCTCCAACGCCGGCAAGTCCAGCGCCCTCAACACCCTGACCCACGCGAGCCTGGCGCGCACCTCGAAAACCCCGGGGCGTACCCAGCTGTTGAATTTCTTCAGTCTGGACGACGATCGGCGTCTGGTCGACCTGCCGGGCTACGGTTATGCAAAGGTGCCGATCCCGCTCAAGCAGCACTGGCAGCGCCACCTGGAGGCCTACCTGGGCAGCCGGGAGAGCCTCAAGGGCCTGATCCTGATGATGGACGTGCGCCATCCCATGACCGACTTCGACAAGATGATGCTCGACTGGGCCGTGGCCAGCGGCATGCCGATGCACATCCTGCTGACCAAGGCCGACAAGCTGACCTTCGGCGCGGCCAAGGGCACGCTGCTCAAGGTACAGGCCGAAATCCGCAAGGGTTGGGGCGACAGCGTGACCATCCAGCTGTTCTCGGCGCCCAAGCGCCAGGGGCTGGAAGAGGCCTACACGGTACTGGCTCGCTGGCTGCAACTGCCGGACAAGCCCGCAGAATAAGGGCTGCCCGGCAAATGCCGGGCAAAAAAAACCCCGGACTTCGTATGGGGAGGGGGAAGTTCGGGGTTCAAGTTCCGGACCGCTAGGGCGGGGTCCAGATATCTGCCAACACTTAACACAACATAGGAGCATCGAAGGGCTTCACCAGCCATTCAGTTACTCTGAGTCGTGGTTCACCGGTTTAGTTCCTCGGCGCGGGAAACTATTTTCCATAGGCCGAAAATGCAGAAATTGCCGCGACCTTATGCCGCAGCAAATTTCTGTTTTTGGTAGGCGCCAAGCACGCTTTTCAGTGCGCCTCGTCCCAGTTCGCCCCCACGCCCACATCCACCACCAGCGGTACATCCAGCTGCGCGGCACCGCTCATGTGCACGCGAATCTCCTGCGCCACCTGTTCCACCAGGTCCTCGCGCACTTCCAGCACCAGTTCGTCGTGCACCTGCAGGATCACCCGGGCATCCAGCGCAGTGCTCGCCAGCCAGTTGTCCACCGTGACCATGGCGCGCTTGATGATGTCAGCTGCGGTGCCCTGCATCGGCGCGTTGATCGCGGTACGCTCCGCGCCAGCGCGCTCCTGCGGACGGTTGGAGTGAATGGTCGGCAGGTACAGGCGCCGCCCGAACAGCGTTTCCACGTAGCCCTGGTCGGCCGCCTGCTTGCGGGTGCGCTCCATGTAGTCGCGCACGCCCGGGTAGCGGGCAAAGTACACGTCGATGTAGGCCTTGGCCGTCTTGCTGTCGACGCCGATGTCCTTGCCCAGCTTCTTTGCGCCCATGCCGTAGATCAGGCCGAAGTTGATCGCCTTGGCGCTGCGCCGCTGGTCGGAGGTCACGTCGCCAAGCTCCACCTTGAACACTTCGGCCGCGGTGGCAGTGTGCACGTCCAGGCCGTTGCGGAAGGCGCTGAGCAGGCCCTCGTCCTTGGCCAGGTGGGCCATGATGCGCAGCTCGATCTGCGAGTAGTCCGCCGCCAGCAATTTGTAGCCGGGCGCCGCGATGAAGGCCTGGCGAATGCGCCGGCCCTCGGCGGTACGCACCGGGATGTTCTGCAGGTTCGGGTCGCTGGACGACAGGCGGCCGGTGGCAGCCACCGCCTGCTGGTAGGAAGTGTGGATACGCCCGGTACGCGGGTTGATCTGCTCGGGCAGGCGGTCGGTGTAGGTGCTCTTGAGCTTGCTCATGGAGCGGTACTGCATCAGCACCTTGGGCAGCGGGAAACCTTCCTCGGCCAGCGCCTCGAGGGCTTCTTCAGCCGTCGACGGCTGGCCCTTGGGGGTCTTCTTCAGTACCGGCAGGCCGAACTTGTCATAAAGGATGGCGCCCAGCTGCCTGGGCGAACCCAGGTTGAACGGCTCGCCCGCCAGCTCGATGGCTTCGCGCTCCAGCGCGTCCATCTTGTCGCCCAGCTCGCCGCTCTGGATCCTGAGCAGGTCGGCATCCACCAGCGCGCCCTCGCGCTCGATACGCGCCAGCACCGGCACCAGCGGCATCTCGATATCGCTCAGCACGCTGGCCAGGCTTGGCAGCGCCGCCAGCTCGGCGTGCAGCTTGTGGTGCAGGCGCAGGGTGATGTCGGCATCTTCGGCGGCGTAGGGGCCGGCCTTGTCCAGGTGGATCTGGTTGAAGGTCAGCTGCTTGGCACCCTTGCCGGCAATGTCGGTGAAGCCGATGGTGGTGTGGTCCAGGTACTTCTTGGCCAGGCTGTCCATGTCGTGGCGGGTGGCCGTGGAATTCAGCACATAGGATTCGAGCATGGTGTCGAAGGCCACCCCACGCACGGTGATGCCCGCGCAGTTGGCCAGGATGTTGATGTCGTACTTGGCGTGCTGCCCGACCTTGGCCTTGTTCGGGTCTTCCAGCAGCGGCTTGAGCGCGTTCAGCACCAGCTCGCGGTCCAGCTGCTGCGGGGCGCCTTCGTAGTCGTGTGCCAGCGGGATGTAGGCGGCCTCATGGGGCTTGACCGCAAACGACAGGCCGACCAGCTGGGCCTGCTGTGCATCGACCCCGGTGGTTTCGGTATCGAATGCGAACAGCTCGGCGTCCTTGAGCTTTTGCAGCCACACGTCGAAACGTGCCTTGTCCAGAATGGTTTCATAGGCGGCCTCGACAGGGGCTACCGGCTCGGCAACGGCCACCGGGGGCGCCTCGGCGTCGGGTGTGGCGGCAGGGGGCGGGGCGAGCTCCAGGCGCTTGTTCTCGCGCTGAACTTCGTCGATCCAGCCCTTGAACTCGAGTTCGGTGTACAGCTGCAGCAGCGTTTCGCGGTCAGGTTCGCCCAGGTGCAGGTCGTCCAGCCCGACCTCCAGCGGCACGTCGACCTTGATCGTGGCCAGCTGGTACGACAGGAACGCCAGCTCCTTGTGCTCCAGCAGCTTGGCCGGCAGGGTCTTGGCCCCGCGGATCGGCAGGCTCGGCACCAGGTCGAGATTCTCGTACAGCTCCTTGATACCGCCATTGACGCCCACCAGCAGGCCGACGGCGGTCTTCTCGCCCACGCCCTTGACCCCGGGGATGTTGTCGGATGAGTCGCCCATCAGCGCCAGCAGGTCGATGATCTGCTCGGGTGCGACGCCGAACTTCTCCTTCACGCCCTCGATGTCCATCGACGAGCCCGACATGGTATTGACCAGGGTAATGTGCGCATCCACCAGCTGGGCCATGTCCTTGTCACCGGTGGAGATCACCACCGGGCGGGTCGCCGCGGCGCTGCTGCGGGCCAGGGTGCCGATCACGTCGTCGGCCTCGACCCCCTCCACGCACAGCAGCGGGAAGCCCAGCGCCTTGACGCTGGCGTGCAGCGGCTCGATCTGCACACGCATGTCGTCGGGCATGCTCGGCCGGTTGGCCTTGTACTCGGCGTACATCTCGTCGCGAAAGGTGCCGCCCTTGGCGTCGAACACCACCGCGAAGGGGCTGTCCGGGTACTGCTTGCGCAGGCTCCTGAGCATGTTCAGCACACCCTTCACCGCGCCGGTGGGCATGCCCTTGGAGTTGGTCAGCGGTGGCAGCGCGTGGAACGCGCGGTACAGGTAGGACGAACCGTCCACCAGGACGAGGGGAGCTTGGCTCATGAGCAGAATCAACCTTTTCAACGGGCCCGGCGCTAGAATGTCCGGAACATTGACGACAAAGGGACAAGGTTATCATGCGTAGACTAAATCGCCTGTTGCTGCTCGGTGTGTTGGCTGCCGCTCCACTGGTAGCCAATGCGGCGGATGAAGCGCCTTCGGCCGATCCGGATGTAACCATTCGCACGGAAGGCGACAAGACCATCCAGGAATACCGCCAGAACGGTTTCCTGTATGCCATCAAGGTCACCCCCAAAGGGGGCAAGCCTTACTTTCTGGTGCGCGCAGACGGCTCGGAAGGCAACTTCATCCGTTCCGACCAACCCGACATGCTGATTCCTTCCTGGAAAATCTTCGAGTGGTAATGCGGGCCCCTACCATCCACCTGGCACTTCCTGCGGGAAGTGCCCGAATGAGCAGTTTTTGACCATGTCTGTCTTCACCCCACTGACCCGGCCCGAGCTGGAAACCTTTCTGGCGCCCTATGGACTGGGTCGCCTGCGGGACTTCCAGGGAATTGCCGCCGGCACCGAGAACAGCAACTTCTTCGTCAGCCTCGAACAGGGTGAGTTCGTGCTGACACTGGTCGAACGCGGGCCGATCCAGGACCTGCCGTTCTTCATCGAACTGCTCGACGTGCTGCACGAGGCCGACCTGCCGGTGCCCTATGCGCTGCGCACCCGCGACGGCGTGGCCCTGCGCGAGCTGGCCGGCAAGCCGGCGCTGCTGCAGCCGCGCCTGCCGGGCAAGCACATCAAGGTGGCGAACAACCAGCATTGCGTACAGGTGGGCGAACTGCTGGGCCACCTGCACACCGCGACCCAGCACAAGGTGCTGGAGCGCAAGACCGACCGTGGCCTGGACTGGATGCTGGCCACCGGCGCCGAACTGATGCCGCGCCTGAACCCGACGCAACAGGCGCTGCTGCAGGGCTGCCTGGACGAGATCGTCGCGCACCAGGGCCAGATCATGGCGCTGCCGCGGGCCAACCTGCACGCCGACCTGTTCCGCGACAACGCCTTGTTCGAAGGCACCCACCTGACCGGGCTGATCGATTTCTACAATGCGTGCTCCGGGCCGATGCTGTATGACCTGGCGATTACCCTGAACGACTGGTGCTGCGACGATGCCGGGCAGATCGACCCGCCGCGGGCGCGGGCGTTGCTCGGTGCATATGCGGCGCTGCGCCCGTTCACCGCAGCCGAGGCACACCTGTGGCCGGTGATGTTGCGGGTGGCCTGCGTGCGGTTCTGGCTGTCGCGGCTGATTGCGGCCGAGTCGTTTGCCGGGATGGACGTGCTGATTCACGACCCGGCGGATTTCGAGGTGCGCCTGGCGGCGCGTCAGCAGGTGGACATCGCCCTGCCGTTCGCGTTGTAACTGAGCCACTCCAGGTAGGAGCCGGCCTTGCCGGCGGAGCCGTTGGGCTGCAGCGCAGCCCTTCGCCGGCCGGCTCCTACAGATCGGTGGGTCAGAGCTTTTCCAGGCACCCCGCCAATCCATTGCCCAGGTTCTCTAGCAACCGCTCATAGCCATTGGCATCCGCTGGCATCGTGCCGCCCAGCGCATCCAGCTCGGCCAGCGTCACCGGCAACCCCGCTGTCAGCGTCTCGGCCAGCCGCGGGCGTAGCGGCGGCTCGCTGAATACACAGGTCTTGCCCACTTCCTGCAGGCGCTTGCGCATCGCGGCCACGTGCTGCGCGCCCGGCTGCACCTCCGCCGCCACGCTGAACACGCCGGTGTGCTTGAGCCCGTAGGCCGCCTCGAAGTAATCGAAGGCTTCATGAAAGACAAAGTACGGCTTGCCCGCAACAGCGCTCACCCGCGCCTTGAGCCGCGCATCCAAGGCATCCAGGCGCTCGCCGAATGCCTTGGCGTTGGCGGTGTAGCGCGCCTGGTTCTGCGGATCGGCCGCGCCCAGGTCCGCCGCCATCTTCGCCGCAATCACCCGCGCGTTCACCGACGACAACCACAGGTGCGCATCCAGGCTGCCTGGGCGGTGGTCATGGTCGTGCTCGTCGGCGTCTTGCGCGTGGGAATGGCTGTCCTCGCCGAAATGGCGCAAGGTCAGGCCCGGCAGGCTCTGCACCGCCACCGTCGGCTTGCTGCGGCTACCCAGCACACGGGGCAGAAAACCCTCCATGTCCGGGCCGATCCAGTACAGCAAGTCCACCTGGCCCACCTTGCGCACATCGGAAGGGCGCAAGGCGTAATGGTGCGGCGAAGCGCCCGGTGGCAGCAGCACATCCGGCGTACCGACACCGTCCTGCACCGCGGCGGCGATCAGCTGCAGCGGCTTGATGCTGGTCAGCACCTGAACCTCGGCCTGCGCCGGGGTCATCAACAGGCTGCTTGTGACAAAAGCGACAAAAAGGGCAAAAAATCGGGACACGATAGGCACTCATCGGGGCAGGAACGGGTAACATAATAACGTCTCTCAACAGAACCGTCGCTGCCCATGCCCAATACCCCGCTGGCCAACCGTCCCCACGACCACTCCCACTGCGTGCACAGCGCGCTGGCCGAGGCCGATGCGCTGTGCGCGCGTCAGGGCCTGCGCCTGACCGCCCTGCGCCGCCGCGTGCTGGAGCTGGTATGGCAAAGCCACAAGCCGCTGGGCGCCTACGACATCCTTGCCGTGCTCAGCGAGCAGGACGGCCGCCGCGCCGCACCGCCCACCGTGTACCGCGCACTGGATTTCCTGCTGGAAAACAGCCTGGTGCACCGCATCGCGTCGCTCAATGCCTTCATGGGCTGCAGCCACCCCGAGCATGCCCACCAGGGCCAGTTCCTGATCTGCCGCCAATGCCACGTGGCAATCGAACTGGAGCAAGCCTCCATCAGCGACGCTATCGTGGCCAGCGCCAATGATGTGGGTTTCAGTGTCGAGACCCAGACCGTCGAAGTGGTCGGTCTGTGCGGCACCTGCCGGAGCGCCTGATGAGCAACGCGTTGATCCGCCTCGAGCAGGTGGGCGTCACCTTCGGCGGCCAGGCCGTGCTCGACAGCATCGACCTGTGCGTGGAGCCCGGGCAGATCGTGACCCTGATCGGCCCCAACGGCGCCGGCAAGACCACCCTGGTGCGCGCCGTACTCGGCCTGCTGGCGCCGCATACCGGCAGCGTATGGCGCAAGCCGCGACTGCGCATCGGCTACATGCCGCAGAAGATCCAGGTGGACGCCACCTTGCCGCTCTCGGTACTGCGCTTTCTGCGCCTGGTGCCGGGCGTGGACCGCAAGACAGCACTGGCGGCCCTCAACGAAGTGGGCGCCGAACACGTCATCGACAGCCCCATCCAGACCGTGTCCGGCGGCGAGATGCAGCGGGTGCTGCTGGCCCGCGCGCTGCTGCGCAAGCCAGAACTGCTGGTGCTCGACGAGCCGGTACAGGGCGTCGACGTGGCCGGTCAGGCCGAGCTCTACAGCCTGATCACGCGCCTGCGCGACCGCTACGGCTGCGGCGTGCTGATGGTTTCCCACGACCTGCACCTGGTGATGAGCACCACCGATCAGGTGGTGTGCCTCAACCGCCACGTGTGCTGCTCGGGCCACCCGGAGCAGGTCAGCGGCGACCCGGCCTTCGTCGAGCTGTTCGGCAACAACGCGCCAAGCCTGGCGATCTACCACCATCATCACGACCACGCCCACGACCTGCACGGGTCGGTGGTCACCCCGGCCCCTGGCGGGCATGTGCACGGAGACCACTGCAAGCATGGCTGATTTTCTGTTGTATGCCCTGCTTGCAGGCCTGGCCCTGGCGCTGGTGGCGGGCCCGCTGGGCTCGTTCGTGGTGTGGCGGCGCATGGCGTATTTCGGCGACACGCTGTCCCACGCGGCGCTGCTGGGCGTGGCCCTGGGCTTCGTGCTGGACGTCAGCCCGACGCTGGCGGTGACCGTCGGCTGCCTGTTGCTGGCGCTGTTGCTGGTGACCCTGCAGCAGCGCCAGCCGCTGGCCTCCGACACCCTGCTGGGGATTCTCGCGCCGAGCACGCTGTCGCTGGGCCTGGTGGTGCTGAGCTTCATGCACGATGTGCGCATCGACCTGATGGCCTACCTGTTCGGCGACCTGCTGGCGATCAGCCCGGGCGACCTGGCGTGGATCCTGGGCGGCAGTGCGCTGGTCCTGTTGCTGATCGTGGCGCTGTGGCGCCCGCTGCTGGCGGTGACCGTGCACGAGGAACTGGCCCGGGTCGAAGGCCTGCCGGTGGCTGCGCTGCGCCTGGCGCTGATGCTGCTGATCGCGGTGGTGATCGCGGTGGCGATGAAGATCGTCGGCGTGCTGCTGATCACCTCGCTGCTGATCATCCCCGCCGCAGCCGCACAGCGGCATGCGCGCTCGCCGGAACAGATGGCCCTGGGCGCCAGCCTGATCGGCGTAGTGGCGGTGTGTGGCGGGCTGGCCCTGTCGTGGTTCAAGGACACCCCGGCCGGCCCATCCATCGTGGTGTGTGCGGCAGTGCTATTCTTGGTGAGCCTGGCGCTGCCCCGGCGCTGAGCGCGCAGCCCCATGGGCAGGGTGCGGCCGACAGGGTCGCGCCCTGCGACATTTTAATCGCCGCTACATCCTGAAGAGTTATTTTCGCGCCAGCGCGCTGGGTGTAGACTTGCTCGCTTTTTGCGCAAATAGAGAGTCGCAGGAATGAAGCCGTTCGCCTCCCGTTATCTGCTCCTTGCCGCGTTTTCCGTGCTGCTGGCCGCCTGTTCCAGCGCGCCGGTCGACCCGCCGCCGCCCGCGCAGCCCGATGCCTGGCAGCTGCTGGAGCAGAACATCGCCAGCAGCGAGCTGGCCACCGCCGAAGACCAGCTGGCCACCTTGCAGGCCCAGTCGCCAGACGATGCACGCCTCGAACCCATGCAGCGCCAGCTGGCCGAAGCCTACCTGCAACGCAGCCAGATCGTGCTGCAGAAGGGCGATGTGAATGCCGCAGCCACCGCGCTGGCACGTGCCCGTGCGCTGATGCCCAAGGCCCCGGCGCTGACCGGCGGCGTGAATGGTGCCATCACCCAGGCGCGCAAGGCCGAGCTGGACAAGGCCGAGGCCGCGCTCAAGGCGGCGGAAGCCAAGCCGCCGGCAAAAGTCATCGACCCTACGGCGCCAAGCACCGTAGTGGCGTTGAAAATCACGAAAATAGAAGAACTGCGCCGACAACTGGATGACATCGCCACCGATGTGGTGAATTACCAGTGTGACGTGGTGTTCCAGGTGCCGCGCCGTGATGACGCGCCGTGGCTACAGACCTTGCTGGCCAAGCGGGTAAGCAAGCGCGATGCGAGCTTCGCCTTGCAGCAGGCCCACGAGATTCATCGCAACCAGCCAGCGCAGGTGGTGCTTACGCCGCGGCGCGCCGAGTGATGTCGGCGGTGCCTTCTTCGCCGGCAAGGCCGGCTCCTGCAGGAGCCGGCCTTTTTGACTACGCCGGAATGGCCTTGGCGGCCGCTTCCCGCGACCACACCCGGTGCTTGGCAATCGCCGCGATCAACGCCTTGTAGGCCTTCTGATCGCTGCCCACCACCATGCCTTCATCCGCCTTGAGGCCCAGCTTGTCGAGCACGGCCTTGGCATCGCTGTCGGTACCCAGCGGCTTGAGGTGCTTGTAGGCCTCCAGCACGAAGTGCAGCGCCACGCCATCGCCGCTCAGGGCCTGCAGGCTGGCCTTGCCACCGGCGATCCATACCGCATCGAACACCACCGACGGCATGCCTTCCATCGAGGCATCCACCGCCAGGGTCTTGCCGGCAGCGGTCTTCACCGGTGCCGAGGTCGGCCCCAGCAGCACGCCCTGGGCGCTCTCGGCCTGCAACGCCTTCACCAGCGGGTCCACAAGCGTGGCATCCACGCCATCGGCCACCAGAATCGCCACCTTGCGCCCCTTGATGCCTTCGCCCAGCAGGTTCATCTGGCTCAGCGCCGGCGAAGCCTTGAGCGACTGTGGCTTGACGTCCACGGTGCCGGTCTTGGGCGCCGGCAGGCCAAGGTTCTGCGCTACCCGCGCCGCCAGCTTGAGGTCGATGTTGGCGAGAATCTCGTTCACCTCGCGGGCACGGATATGCTCGCGCTCCACCTTGCCCAGCTCGAAGCTGTAGGCACTGATGATGTGCTCCTGCTCGGTCGGGCTCATGCTCTGGAAGAACAGCCGCGCCTGGGAGAAGTGATCGCCGAACGAGGGGCTGCGCTGGCGCACCTTGTGCGCCTCGATGCGCTCGGGGTAGGTCTCGAAGCCGCCATCCTGCGCCGCCGGCGGGGTTTCCTTCGGCCAGCCGCCATCGATGGAGTTGGGCTCGTAGGACGCCCGGCCCTTGTGCACGGTGGTACGGTGCTGGGCATCGCGCTGGCCGTTGTGGTTGGGTGCCACGGGCCGGTTGATCGGGATCTCGTGGAAGTTCGGGCCACCCAGGCGGCTGATCTGCGTGTCGGTGTAGGAGAACAGCCGGCCCTGCAGCAGCGGGTCGTTGGAAAAGTCGATGCCCGGCACGATATGACCGGGGCAGAACGCCACCTGCTCGATTTCGGCAAAGAAGTTGTCCGGGTTGCGGTTGAGCACCATCTTGCCAAGCGGCGTCACCGGTACCAGCTCTTCGGGGATGATCTTGGTCGGGTCGAGCAGGTCGAACTCGAACTTATGCTCGTCGGCCTCGGGCACGATCTGCACGCCCAGTTCCCATTCCGGGTAGTTGCCGGTCTCGATCGCTTCCCACAGGTCGCGGCGGTGATAGTCAGTGTCCTTGCCCGCCAGCTTCTGCGCCTCGTCCCACAGCAGCGAATGCACACCCTGCTTGGGCTTCCAGTGGAACTTGACGAAACTGGCCACGCCTTCGGCGTTGATCAGGCGGAAGGTGTGCACGCCAAAGCCCTGCATGGTGCGCAGGCTTTTCGGTATCGCGCGGTCGGACATCGCCCAGATCACCATGTGCGCCGACTCGGGCACCAGCGAGACGAAGTCCCAGAAGGTGTCGTGGGCCGAACCGCCGGTGGGGATCTCGTTGTGCGGTTCGGGTTTGACCGCATGCACGAAGTCGGGAAACTTGATTGCGTCCTGAATGAAGAACACCGGCATGTTGTTGCCAACCAGGTCGAAGTTGCCCTCATCGGTAAAGAACTTGACGGCAAAGCCGCGCACGTCGCGCACCGTGTCACCCGAGCCACGCGGCCCCTGCACGGTGGAGAAGCGCACGAACACCGGGGTGATCTTGTCCGGGTCCTGCAAGAAGCCGGCCTTGGTCAGTGCGGCATGCGACTCGTAAGCCTGGAAGTAGCCATGCGCGCCGGTGCCGCGGGCATGCACGATGCGCTCGGGAATGCGCTCATGGTCGAAATGCGTGATCTTCTCGCGCATGATGAAGTCTTCAAGCAGCGAGGGGCCGCGGTCACCGGCCTTGAGGGTGTTCTGGTTGTCGGCAACCTTGACCCCCTGGTTGGTGCGCAGCGCCTGGCCGGTGGCATCGCTGCGAAACGGCTCCAGGCTCTGCAGCTTGGCGTTGGTGTTGGCCTTGTCGGGCGTCTGGGCGCCGGCGAGTTGACTTTCCTGGGGCGCATTCTTCTTGCTGGGCATGGGTCTGCAACTCCTCATCATCGTACGCGGGGCCCCTGGATGGGGCTCTTCAGGTAGTGACTGACAGGAGTGCCGGGCGTTCCTTTCGAATGACCAGCGAGCAACCACTGATCGCGTTATTCCTCAAGCGTTGGTCAAACACGAAATAAATGCTAAGAACCTATATACGAACAGGCTAAAATGCGCCCCCCGGCTAACAGCTGACCCTATTTCATGCGCCCCACAAGGTTCGCTACGTGATCGAGTTTCAACAAGTCCATAAAACCTACCGCGTCGCCGGTAGGGACATCCCCGCACTGCACCCGACCAGCCTGCGCGTCGAAGACGGCCAGGTGTTCGGTCTGATCGGCCATTCCGGTGCCGGCAAAAGTACCCTGCTGCGCCTGATCAACCGTCTCGAGGCTCCCAGCGGCGGCAAGATCATCGTCGACGGCGAAGACGTCACGGCGTTCAACGCCAACGACCTGCGCCGCTTCCGCCAGCAGGTCGGGATGATCTTCCAGCACTTCAACCTGCTGGCCTCCAAGACCGTGGCCGACAACGTGGCGCTGCCGCTGACCCTGGCCGGGCGCATGTCGCGCGCCGAGATCGACCAGCGCGTCGGCGAGCTGCTGGCCCGGGTAGGGCTGAGCGAGCATGCCAGGAAATACCCGGCACAGCTGTCCGGCGGCCAGAAGCAGCGCGTCGGCATCGCCCGCGCCCTGGCCACCAAGCCCAAGATCCTGCTGTGCGACGAAGCCACCAGCGCCCTGGACCCGCAAACCACCGCCTCGGTGCTGCAATTGCTGGCCGAGATCAACCGCGAGCTGAAGCTGACCATCGTGCTCATCACCCACGAGATGGACGTGATCCGCCGCGTGTGCGACCAGGTGGCAGTGATGGACGCCGGGCAGATCGTCGAACAGGGCCCGGTGGCGCAGGTGTTCCTGCACCCCAAGCACCCGACCACCAAGCGTTTCGTGCAGGAAGACGAGCAGGTCGACGAAAGCGAACAGCGCGACGATTTTGCCCATGTACCGGGGCGCATCGTGCGCCTGACCTTCCAGGGCGACGCCACCTATGCGCCGCTGCTGGGCACCGTGGCCCGTGAAACCGGGGTGGACTACAGCATCCTCGCCGGGCGTATCGACCGCATCAAGGACACCCCCTACGGTCAACTGACCCTGGCCATCACCGGTGGCGACATCGAGGCGGCATTTGCCCGCTTCATTGCGGCAGATGTTCATATGGAGGTACTGCGCTGATGGACGCCCTGAGTTTCTTTGCCAACATCGACTGGGCCGAAATCTGGCTGGCCACGATCGATACCATGATCATGCTGTTCGGCTCGCTGCTGTTCACCGTACTGCTGGGCCTGCCACTGGGCGTGCTGCTGTTTCTGTGCGGCCCGCGCCAGCTGTTCGAAGAAAAGCGCGTGTATGCGCTGCTGTCGCTGGTGGTCAACGTGCTGCGTTCGCTGCCGTTCATCATCCTGCTGATCGTGATGATCCCGTTCACCGTGCTCATCACCGGCACCTCGCTGGGCGTGGCCGGGGCCATCCCGCCACTGGTGGTCGGTGCCACGCCGTTCTTCGCACGACTGGTGGAAACCGCCCTGCGCGAGGTCGACCGCGGCATCATCGAGGCCACCCAGTCGATGGGGGCCACCACGCGCCAGATCATCATGAACGCCCTGCTGCCCGAAGCGCGGCCGGGCATCTTCGCAGCCATCACCGTGACGGCCATCACCCTGGTGTCGTACACCGCGATGGCGGGTGTGGTGGGTGCCGGCGGGCTGGGTGACCTGGCCATCCGCTTCGGCTACCAGCGCTTTCAGACCGACGTGATGGTAGTCACCGTGGTACTGCTGCTGGTGCTGGTTCAAGTTCTGCAGAGTGTCGGCGACAAACTGGTTGTGCATTTTTCCCGTAAGTAACCAAGGGTCGGCCACGCCGACGCGCCGGGGGCCGGAACGGCCCTCACAAGGAGCGATTAGATGAAAAGACTGCTTGCTGCTGTTGCCGCCGTCGCGGCCTTCTCTGCCCACGCGGCCGAGACCCTGACTGTTGCCGCCACCCCGGTACCGCACGCCGAGATCCTCGAGTTCGTCAAACCGGCGCTGGCCAAGGAAGGCGTGGACCTGAAGGTGAAGGTGTTCACCGACTACGTCCAGCCCAACGTGCAGGTGGCCGAGAAGCGCCTGGATGCCAACTTCTTCCAGCACCAGCCGTACCTGGACGAGTTCAACAAGGCCAAGGGCACTCACCTGGTCAGCGTTGCCGGCGTGCACCTGGAGCCGCTGGGCGCCTATTCGAACAAGCTCAAGAAGCTCGACGAACTGCCATCGGGCGCCACCGTGGTCATCCCCAACGACGCCACCAACGGCGGCCGTGCCTTGCTGCTGCTGGACAAGGCTGGCGTGATCAAGCTCAAGGACAACACCAACATCCTGTCGACCGTGAAGGACATCACCGGCAACGACAAGGGCCTGAAATTCCGTGAGCTGGAAGCTGCCACCATTCCGCGCGTGCTGACCCAGGTCGACCTGGCGCTGATCAACACCAACTATGCGCTGGAAGCCAAGCTCAACCCTGAAAAGGACGCCCTGGTCATCGAAGGCAGCGATTCGCCTTATGTGAACATCCTGGTGACCCGCGAGGACAACAAGGATTCGGACGCGGTGAAGAAGCTGGTAGCAGTACTGCACACGCCTGAAGTGAAGAAGTTCATCGAAGAGAAGTACAAGGGCGCGGTCAAGCCAGCGTTCTGATTCAGAAATGCCAAGGGCTGCTACGCAGCCCATCGCGGGTCAAGCCCGCTCCCACAAGTTCTCCACCGCCCTTGAAACCAGGGTTGTACCTGTGGGAGCGGGCTTGACCCGCGAAGCTTTCAGTCGCGCTTGACCAGCCCCGGCAACTGCGCCACCAGCTTCTGGTTGTTGAACGGCGCCCGAATGAACCCGCGCTGGGTACCATCCGGCCCGAGCAGCGCCAGGTTGCCACTGTGATCGACCGTGTAGTTCGGCTTGCTGGTATCGGCCGGAATGAACGGGATGCTCACCGCATTGGCCAGCTTCTGCGTATCCTCCAGCGACCCCGTCACCCCGCGAAAATCCTTGTCGAAGTAGCCCAGGTACGTCTTCAACTGCGCCGGTGTATCCCGGTTCGGGTCGACGCTCACCAGCACCACCTGCAAACGGTCCACCGCCTCCTTGGGCAGCTCGCTCTTGACCTGCCGCAGTTGCGCCAGCGTGGTCGGGCAGATGTCCGGGCAGAAGGTGTAGCCGAAGAACAGCAGCGACCACTTGCCCTTGAGCTGGTCCAGCACCACCGGCTGGCCGTTCTCGTCGGTCATCTGCAGCGCCGGCACCTGGCGGCTCTGCGGCAGCAGGATGATCCCGGCATCGATCAGCGCCGTGGGGTCGCCCTGGCTGCGATTGCTCAGCACCTTGTTGATGGTAAGCCCGAGAATCAGTGCGACCAGGGCAACGAGGATGAAAACGGTTTTCTGGGTTCGAGTCATAGGTTCAACAGTAGGTAATGGTCAACAAGCAGCGCGATGAACAGCAGGAACAGGTACGCGATAGAGTACTTGAAGGTCCTGATCGCCGCGTGCGGCCGACTGCCACGGTACAACACCCAGGCCCAGTGCAGGAAGCGCCCGCCCAGCACCACGGCGCAGGCCAGGTACAGCGGCCCGCTCATGTGGATCACGTAAGGCAACAGGCTCACCGCCAGCAGGGCGGCGGTGTACAGCAGAATGTGCAGCTTGGTGTAGTGCTCGCCGTGGGTCACCGGCAGCATCGGGATATCGGCCTTGGCGTACTCCTCCTTGCGATGGATGGCCAGGGCCCAGAAGTGCGGCGGGGTCCAGGCGAAAATGATCAGCACCAGCAACAGGGGCTCGGCGCCCACATGCCCGGTCACCGCCACCCAGCCCAGCAGCGGCGGCGCCGCCCCGGCCAGCCCGCCGATCACGATGTTCTGCGGCGTGGCCCGCTTGAGAAAGCCGGTGTAGAGCACCGCATAGCCCAGCAGCGAGGCCAGGGTCAGCCAGGCGGTCAGTGCGTTGGTGAAGCTCAGCAGCAGCACCATGCCCAGCACCGCCAGCAGCAAGGCGAACGCCAGCGCCGCCAGCGGTGCGACGCGCCCCTCGGCCAGCGGCCGCTTGTGGGTGCGCGCCATCAGTGCGTCGATGCGCCGGTCCACCACATGGTTGACCGCCGCCGCGGCACCCGCACACAGGCCGATGCCCAGGTTGCCGAACACCAGCACCGTCCATGGCACGCCCGCGCGGGTGGCCAGGAACATCCCCACCAGCGAGGTGATGAGCATCAGCACCACCACCTTGGGCTTGGTCAGCTCCAGGTAGTCGCGCCACAGCGCCTGCTGGCGCGCGGGGTTCAGAAGCGTTGCCATGGGTTCTCTCCCAGATAATGCACCACGCCCACCGGGCGCAGCGGCGTCAGGCGCCAGCCCTGGCTGACCCTGCGCGCCTTGGGCTGCGTGGCCAGGCGCGTGCGGTAGTTGACCAGCACCAGCGTCAGCAGCAGCGCCGCGCCACCGGCGTTGTGCGCCACCGCCACCGCCAGCGGCAGCCCGAACGCCACATTGCTGATGCCCAGCCCCACCTGCACCGCCAGCGCCAGCAGCACCAGCCTGGCCAGGCGCCGCAGACCGATAGCGTGCAGCTGCCAGGCCAGGGTCAGCAACACCAGCGTGACCAGCAGCGCCCCCAGGCGGTGGGTGATATGGATGGCGGTACGCGCCTCGCTGTCGAGCTGTCCGCCCAGGTAGTTGGGGCCGATGTGCTGGGTGAGGTGAAAGCCGTTGGCAAAATCCGCCTCGGGCCACCACTGGCCGTGACAGGTCGGCAGGTCGACGCAGGCCACCGCGGCATAGTTGGCGCTCACCCAGCCGCCCAGGGCGACTTGCCCGATCACCAGCAGCAACGCCAGTGCCGCCAGGCGCCTTAGCCGCAGCGGCAGGCCGGGCAGGGGCATGAACGCGCGCGACAGGCGCAGGCTCAGCAGAAACAGCAGGCTCAGGGTGGCAAAGCCGCCCAGCAAGTGCGCCGTGACCACCTGCGGCCACAGCTTGAGGGTGACCGTCCACATGCCGAACGCGGCCTGGAAGAACACCACCGCCAACAGCAGCAGCGGCAGGCGGTACGGCTGGCCGTTGTGCCCATGCCGACGCAGCGCCTGCACCGCCAGCATGGCGATCACCAGCGCCAGGGTGCCGGCAAAATAACGGTGCACCATCTCGTTGCGGCCCTTGTGGGCCTCGACCGGCGTGTCCGGGTAGTGGCGTTCGGCATGTGCCAGTTGCGCCTCGGTCTTGGGCACGCTGATGAAGCCGTAGCAGCCCGGCCAGTCGGGGCAGCCCAGGCCGGCGTGGGTCAGGCGGGTATAGGCCCCCAGCAGCACCACCACCAGCGCGAGGAAGGTGGCGAACACGGCGAGGCGGTATCCGGGTCTGGCCATGGTGCGTGCCTCCTAGCCGATGTTGGACAGCTTGAGCAGATGGCGCAGGTCGTTGAGCAGGTCCTTGCCCTTGACCCGTGCGTCGTAGCGCAACACCAGGTTGCCGTGGGGGTCGACGATCCACAGCTGCGCGCCCTTCAGGCCCCCGGCGGCCCTGCTGTACTGCGCCAGCTCCAGCGCATAGCGCTGCAGTTGCGGGTACTCGCGCGCAAGCCTGGCCTGATACGCCTCGCTCAACGGTTGCCCGGCGGCCAGCGCGTGGCTGGCACGGGCGGCGTCGCGGCCAAGGCCGATCTGTACCTGGCGCGCCAGGTACACCAGTTGCTGGCAGTCTGCGTCACAGTCACCAGGGGTGCTGACCAGCAGCTGCCAGCGCGCCTCGTCGGTCGCGACCCCCAGCTCGGCGCGGCCCTGGCCGTTGCCGATCAGTTCGCCGTGGTAGCTGCGGCTTTCCGGCACCCAGAACTGCAGCTTGTACATGCCGGTGGCGAGCATCATCGGCCCCACCACCACCAGCAGGATCAGAATCAGCTGCAACCGCCCGCGCCAACGACGGCGCGGCACTTCAGACGTGCCGGATGGATGCATGACGGCGCCCATGGTGGTTCTCCTTGTCGTTGTGCCAGCCGAAATAGAGGTACAGCGCAACCAGCGCCGCGGCCAGGGCAAACCATTGCACGGCGTAGCCCAGGTGTTTCTCCGGGCCCATCGCTACCACTGGCCAGTCCAGCCGGTAGCTGGCCGGGCCCGGTTCCAGGCGCAGTTCATGGGCAAAGCCCTCGCGGCCCAGCTGCGGCCACAGCTGCGCGGCATCCACCGCCGTGAGCAGGTGCGGCCAGCGGCCCCCTTGCGGGTCGGCGTGCAACTGGAAGGTGCTGCCCGGCGCCACATATACCCAGGCCTGCAGGGCAAGCGGTGTCTCGGGGGTGCTGAACTGCACCGCCACACGCCGGTCGGGCCAGGGCAGCCAGCCGCGATTGACCAGCAGCCACAGGCCGCTGGCCTGGTCGTGAAAGGGTTGCAGCAGCTCGACCCCGGCCTGGCCGTCGCGCAGGCGGTTGTCGAGCAGCACACTGTGGGTGCGGTCGAAACGGCCATACAGGTGCACCCGGCGATAGGCCGGGTCGCTCGCCTGCGCCAGCTGCTCGCTGGCCAGGGGCGCTGCCACCCGGCGCTCTGCATAGGTGGCCAGCAACTCGCGCTTTTCGGCGGCGCGCCCCAACTGCCAGCAGCCCAGCGCAATCAGCCCCGGCAGCAGCAACATCACCACCAGGGTCGGCACCCGGCCGGGGCGGAACGGCCTCATCGGGGCCCCGCAACGGCTGTCGCTATACTTGTTGTAGTCATCGCATCCCCCGGAGTACCGCCATGCTCAAAGCCGCGATTGTCCTGATGCTGCTGGCGACCGTGATCAGCCTGTTCAGCGGCCTGTTCTTTCTGGTCAAGGACGATGACAACTCGACCCGCCTGCTCACCGCCCTGAAAATCCGTGTCAGCCTGGCCGCCATCACCCTGGCGCTGGTCGCCTGGGGTTTCTACAGCGGCCAACTGGTGTCCCACGCGCCGTTCTAGGCGCGGCTACAGCACATACACGAAGATGAACAACCCCACCCACACCACATCCACGAAGTGCCAGTACCAGCTGGCCGCCTCGAAGCCGAAGTGCTTGTCTGCGCTGAAATGCCCGCGCAGGATGCGCATCAGCATCACGAACAGGATGATCGTGCCCATAGTCACGTGGGCCCCGTGGAACCCGGTGAGCATGAAGAAGGTGGCGCCGTAGATCCCCGAATGCAGGGTCAGGCCCAGTTCGGTGTAGGCCTCGTGGTACTCGTAGGCCTGCAGGATGAGAAACGCCAAGCCCAGCACGATGGTCAGCGCCAGCCAGAATTTCAGCGCACCGCGGTGATCCTTGCGCAGGGCATGGTGGGCGATGGTGATGGTCACGCTGGAGCTGACCAGCAGAATGGTGTTGATCAGCGGCAGGTGCCACGGGTCGATCACATCGCTGGGCGGTGGGAACAGCTTGGGGTCGGGGGTATGCAGCAGCGGCCAGGCGAACTGGAAGTTCGGCCACAGCATGTGCGCCACGCCCTTGGCACCTTCCCCACCCAGCGCCGGGCCTGCCAGGTGGCGCACGTAGAACAGCGCACCGAAGAAGGCCACGAAGAACATCACCTCCGAAAAGATGAACCACGACATGCCCCAGCGGAACGAGCGGTCCAGCTGCGGGCTGTAGAGCCCGGCGCGGCTTTCCTTGATCACCGCGCCGAACCAGCCGAACAGCATGTAGGCCAGGCACAGTGCGCCGACGAAGAAGATCAGCGGGCCATGGGAGTCCTCGTGGCCGGCCTTCATGTCGTTGAACCAGGTGCCCAGGCCGAACACCGTGATCAGCATGCCGAGGGTGGCGATGATCGGCCACTTGCTCTGCGCCGGTACGTAGTAGTGCTGATGAGCAGCCATGGATCGTTCTCCTTATCGGGCGCTCTGTACGGTCTGGGTGGCCACGTGGGCCACCGGCGGCTGGCGAGCGGTGATATCGAACAGCGTGTAGGCAAGCGTCAGGTGTTTCACATCCTTGGGCAGGTCGCGGTCGACGATGAAGCGCACCGGCATCTCGATGCGCTCACCCGGCTGCAGCACCTGCTGGCTGAAGCAGAAGCATTCGGTCTTGTGAAAGTACGCGGCCGCCTCCGCCGGGCTGATGCTGGGGATGGCCTGGGCGGTCATCGGCTTGTCGGTGGGGTTGCGCGCCACGAAGATCATCTGGTTCACCGCGCCCGGGTTGACGTCGATCTGGTCGGCGGTGGAGTAGAAGTCCCAGACCATGTCGCTGGCATTGGTCGACAGGAACTGCACCTTCACCGAGCGCGTGGGGTCGCTGACCTGGCTGCCTGCGTACTGCCCGCCGGTCTTGCCGTTGATGCCGAAGGCCTTGCACATCACGTCGTAGATCGGCACCAGGGCAAAGCCGAAGGCGAACATCACCACGGTCAGCAGCATCAGCCGCGTCACCAGTCGCCGCAGCGACGTGCGCTCGTTCATGGCAGCACCCTCATTTCACTTCCGGCGGGGTCTGGAAGGTGTGGTAGGGCGCGGGCGAGGGCACCGACCATTCCAGCCCTTCGGCGCCATCCCATGGCTTGGCCGGGGCCGGCTTGCCGCCACGGATGCACTTGATCACGATGAACAGGAAGAAGATCTGCGTGACGCCGAAGGTGAACGCGCCGATCGACGACACCATGTTGAAGTCGGCGAACTGCAGGTTGTAGTCCGGCACCCGGCGCGGCATGCCCGCCAGGCCGACGAAGTGCATCGGGAAGAACGCCATGTTCATGCCGATGAACGACAGCCAGAAGTGCAGCTTGCCGAGGGTTTCGTCGTACATGTGCCCGGTCCACTTGGGCAGCCAGTAGTAGGCGGAGGCGAAGATGCCGAAGATCGCCCCCGGCACCAGCACGTAGTGGAAGTGCGCCACCACGAAGTAGGTGTCGTGGTACTGGAAGTCGGCCGGGGCGATGGCCAGCATCAACCCCGAAAAACCGCCGATGGTGAACAGGATGACGAAGGCGATGGCGAACAACATCGGCGTCTCGAAGGTCAGCGAACCTTCCCACATGGTGCTCACCCAGTTGAACACCTTCACCCCGGTGGGCACCGCGATGAGCATGGTGGCGTACATGAAGAACAGCTCGCCCACCACCGGGATGCCGACCACGAACATGTGGTGCGCCCACACGATGAACGACAGGAAGGCGATGGCCCCGGTGGCGTAGACCATCGAGGTGTAGCCGAACAGCGGCTTGCGCGAGAACGCCGGGATGATCGAGCTGACCGCGCCGAACGCCGGCAGGATCATGATGTACACCTCGGGGTGACCGAAGAACCAGAACACGTGCTGGAACAGTACCGGGTCGCCACCACCGGCGGCGCTGAAGAAGCTGGTGCCGAAATGGATGTCCATCAGCATCATGGTCACCACCCCGGCCAGCACCGGCATCACCGCGATCAGCAGGAACGCGGTGATCAGCCAGGTCCAGACGAACAGCGGCATCTTCATCAGGGTCATGCCGGGGGCGCGCAGGTTGAGGATGGTGGCGATCACGTTGATCGCGCCCATGATCGAGCTGATGCCCATCAGGTGGATGGCGAAGATGAAGAAGGTCACGCTGGCCGGTGCGTAGGTGGTCGACAGCGGGGCATAGAAGGTCCAGCCGAAATTCGGCCCGCCGCCGGGGCTGAACAGGGTCGATACCAGCAGCAGGAACGCTGCCGGCAGCAGCCAGAAGCTGAAGTTGTTCATGCGCGGCAGGGCCATGTCCGGCGCGCCGATCATCAGCGGGATCATCCAGTTGGCCAGGCCGACGAAGGCCGGCATCACCGCACCGAACACCATGATCAGGCCGTGCATGGTGGTCATCTGGTTGAAGAATGCCGGCTCCACGATCTGCAGGCCGGGCTGGAACAGCTCGGCGCGGATCACCATGGCGAACGAGCCGCCGAGCAGGAACATGGCGAAGGCGAACCACAGGTACATCGTGCCGATGTCCTTGTGGTTGGTGGTCAGCACCCAGCGCATCAGGCCCTTGGCCGGGCCGTGGGCGTGGTCATGGGCGGCATGACCGTGGTCGTCGATGACTGTACTCATGTCCTGTCTCCCCGGTTCATTGGCTGTCGGCCTGCTTGAGCGCCAGCACATCCTTCGGCGTGACCATGTCGCCCTTATTGTTGCCCCAGGCGTTGCGCTCGTAGGTGATCACGGCAGCGATATCCACTTCCGAGAGCTGCTTGCCGAACGCCGCCATGGCCGTGCCGGCCTTGCCGTGGAAGACGATGTTCAGGTGATCCTTGATCGGGCCGGTGGCGATCTTCGAACCCTTGAGCGCCGGGAACATCGGCGGCAGGCCCTGGCCTTCGGCCTGGTGACAGGCCACGCAGGTGGTGTGGTAGACCTTGTCGCCGCGCTCGCTGAGCTCCTGCAGGGTCCACTCCTTGCTGGTCAGCTCCTTGAGCTTGGCCGACTCGGCCTTGCGTTCGGCCAGCCAGGTGTCGTAGTCGGCCCTGGACTTGACCTCCACCACCACCGGCATGAAGCCGTGGTCCTTGCCGCACAGTTCGGTGCACTGGCCGCGGTAGATGCCCGGCTTCTCGACACGGGTCCAGGCCTCGTTGACGAAACCGGGGATGGCATCGCGCTTGACCGCGAACGCCGGCACCCACCAGGAATGGATGACGTCGGCGGCAGTCACCAGAAAGCGCACCTTGGCACCCACCGGGATCACCAGCGGCTGATCGACCTCCAGCAGGTAGTGCTCGTCCTTGGGTGCCTTGTTGTGGATCTGATCGGCGGGGGTGGCCAGGTTGCTGAAGAACTCCACGTCCTGGCCCAGGTACTTGTAGTGCCACTTCCACTGGTAGCCGGTGACCTGGATATCCACGTCCGACTCGCTGGCATCGTAGATGTCCACCAGGGTCTTGGTGGCGGGGATGGCCATGGCCACCAGGATCAGGAACGGCACCACCGTCCACATGATCTCGACCCAGGTGTGCTCATGAAAATGCGCCGGCTGCTGGCCGGTGGAGCGTCGGTGCACCATCATCGACCAGAACATCGCGCCGAACACCACGATGCCGATCACCACGCAGATCCAGAAGATGGTCATGTGCAGGTCGAACACGGCGTTGCTGACTTCAGTCGCCCCCGGCGCCATATTCACGGTCCAGGCGGCGTGTGCCGGCGTGAACAGTGACCACAACAGCAGGCCCATCCAGGCATGTGGATGTCGCATCATTGCGGGTTCCCCTTATGATTCTTGTTATCCCGGAGGCAGGGCCTACGGCTAAGGGTACGGCGTCAAGACGGCGAACTTCGACGGCGAGCCCCTGCTGGACAGCAGGCGGGCCTCATCAACCAATCACTTTCAAAGCGGAGTATAGACAGCCGCCCGGACCGCGCAAAAAATCGCCGAGAGGGGGTTGATGGCCATTTGATATGCCTTACAGCGACATAAACGCACATCGTTTATGACAAATCCGTCTTAACTCTTTTTCGAACCGAGCTACCTTATGTCATCCGTGTGTTTCCCTTGTCCCTGGAGTTGTCATGAACATCGCCGCTTTGCGCGAGCAGATCACCCGTGCCCGTCAACATGAGGTCCAAACCGGCCAGTTGAAAAAGCAACTTGAAGTGCAACTGCCCCACCTGCATCCCTCGATCAACCTGCCTGAGCAAGACCCGCATGCGGCGCTTGTGGGGTTTGTCGACGCGTACATCGACCAGGTACCCGAACTGCTGGAGGCCGCCAATGCGGTGGCGCGCGAGGCGGGCATCGAGTCGCAGATCAAACCGGTACTGAAAATTGCCGAAGCCTATTTCCTGCAGCCGCCGGCGATCATGCAAGGCCAGGTCGGCCTGGGCTGCCTGCTGGATGAGGCCTACCTGGCGCACCGCCTGGTGGAGGAAGTGAACGACCTGTACATCAAGCATTTCAAGCAGCCACTGATCCCGCTGGATACCACCGTGGCCAACCTGATCGCGCATCAGCTGATCGGCGAGGCATTCGCCAACCAGCTGGATGAGGTGGTGCACCACTCGGTGGACGAAATGCTCAACGACGAAAGCTTCGCGCTTGAATCGGTGGAGGCCTACCGAGACAAGCTGAGCAGCCCGGACACCGGCGCGGCGTGGAAGCGCTGGCCGTGCCTGTCGCGCCAGCTGGGCGTGGGGCTGGAGCTGGATCAGTCGGCCTGATCGGCTCGGCGGCGCAGCCTTCGCCAGCAATGCTGGCTCCTACAGGATTACACCCCGTGTAGGAGCCAGCCTTGCTGGCGAATCGTTCACGCGCCAAGCCCTGCCGCCATGCGCGCCCGCCCCTCGGTGCGCCGCTTCAACCCGCGCGGCTCGATCACCAGCACCGATCCATTGCCCGCATTCGCCCGGCCCCAGTCCTCCAGCAGCTCGAGACACGCGTGGTCGATGTAGCTGAGCTGGGCCAGCGGTACATGCAACGTGGTACATACCGGTACGTTATCCAGCGCCCGAGCGAGTGCCGGGACCTTGAGAAACGTCGCCGCACCGCTCAAGCGAAGCTCCAGGTGCCCCGGCGTATCCAGGTGGCTGACGCTGATCTTCAACCGCGCCGCCTTCAGCGCAAGCTTGAGCAAAGTCAGGGCGAAACCCAGCAGTACGCCGGTCAACAGGTCGGTGAAGATGATCGCCAGTGCGGTCGCCGCGTAGGTGAACATCGGCATGCGCCCATAGCGCCCCAACCCGCGGAACGCCTTGAAGTCCACCAGCTTGAAGCCGGTGTACACCAGTACACCTGCCAGGCTCGCCACCGGGATCTGCTGCAGCACACTGCTCAGCACCACCACGAACGCCAGCAACCATGCCCCATGCAGAATAGCCGACAGCCGCGTCTGCGCACCGGCCTGCACGTTGGCCGAACTGCGTACGATCACCCCGGTCATCGGCAACGCCCCCAGCACGCCACAGAGCATGTTGCCCACCCCCTGGGCCGACAGTTCACGGTCGAAGTCCGAACGCTGGCCACTGTGCATGCGGTCCACCGCCGCCGCCGACAGCAGCGTCTCGGCACTGGCGATGAATGCCAGGGCGAGCGCCGCCACCAGCAGGTGCGGGTTGGCCAGTTGCAGCAGGTCGGCGGGGCGCAGCCAGTCGATGGCCTCGGCCAGGTTGGCGGGCACCACCACGCGGTTCACCGGCAACGCCAGCCACAGGCTCAGCAGGGTCATCAGCGCCACCCCGAGCAAGGCCCCCGGCACGAAGCGCAGACGCTGCGGGCGCAGGCGCTCCCAGCCCCACATGATCGCGATGGTGCCCAGGCCCAACGCACCCGCCTGCCAGGCATTGCCGGGGCCTTCCGGGGTCAGCGCCTGCAGTAAGGTCTGTGGGAACGCCGTCAGGTTGGCCAGCCCGGAAGGCTGCGGGCTGGCGTCGAACATCACATGCGCCTGCGACAGTACGATCAGCACGCCGATACCGGCGAGCATGCCGTACACCACCGCCGGCGCCGTGACCCGGAACCAGCAGCCCAGGCGCAGGCGCCCTGCCAGCAGTTGCAGCAGGCCCGCCAGCAGCAGGATCGGCCCGAGCATGGCCATGCCATGCTGGCGTACCAGCTCGAACACCAGCACCGCCAGGCCCGCCGCCGGGCCGCTGACCTGCAATGGCGAGCCGGCGATGAACCCCACCACCAGGCCACCGACGATGCCGCTGATCAGACCCTTGGCCGGGGGCATGCCGGAAGCGATGGCAATGCCCATGCACAGCGGCAGCGCCACCAGAAACACCACCACCGAAGCCAGCAGTTCACGCGGCAGGGCCGCTTTCAATTGCGTCATGTTCACCTTGATTCTCCCTCTATCGATCACGCCGGGCCATTCCGCTGGCCCGCACGCCGCAGTAACGCCGCCACGCGGGCAGCCGCAAGCCGCCGGCAGGCCGGCAAGGCATTCATGGAAATTCAAGGCAGCCGACTACCTGGGCTGCACGCGAACGTGCAGCCTTCAGTCACCCTGTTGCGAATGAGGTGTGGCTAGTAGCGCCCGCGCGGGGTGGCGCAGGGAATCGGCTGGCCGCTCTGCAGGGGCAGGAAGCGGTCGCTTACCGCGTCATAGGCGGTGATTTCGCTGGTTTCGATGTCGTAGATCCAGCCGTGGATATACAACTGGCCGGCCGCCAGGCGCGAGGCGACCGAAGGGTGGGTACGCAGGTGCTGCAACTGGGCGATGACGTTTTCCTTGGTCAGCACCTGCATGCTTTCGTGTTCGTTGTGGCAATGGCAATTGTCTTCGACCACCGTGCGCGCCACCTCGGCATGCCGCAACCAGGCCTTGACCGTGGGCATCTTCTCCAGGCTCTGCGGGTTGAGCACGGCACGCATGGCCCCGCAATCGGAATGCCCGCACACGATGATGTGCTGCACACCCAGGGCCATCACCGCGTATTCGATGGCCGTGGATACACCACCGTTCATCTGCCCGTAGGGCGGCACCACGTTACCCACATTGCGGGTCACGAACAGGTCGCCAGGGGAGCTGTGGGTAATCAGTTCGGGCACGATGCGCGAGTCGGCGCAGGTAATGAACATCGCCCGCGGCTTCTGCGCAGTGGCGAGTTTCTTGAAGAGCTCTTCCTGTTGCGGGAAGACTTCATGATGAAAATGCAAAAAGCCGTCGACGATATGCTTCAGTGCGGCATCGGCGCTTTCGGCTTGATCAGCCGGGCCGTTTTGAGAGGGGTCCTGGTCTTTCATTGTTGATCCTCTTTGACGGTTTGAAGGTAAGTCCATTTTACCGGTTCAAGATTCAGACAACGCAATGAAGCTTGGATGTCGCTCACGCTCAATAAAGCACAGTGCGGCTGCCTGGCGTTTCACGCTACGCGGAAAAACTTAACTCAAACTGAATTTGGAGGCTCTAGAACGGGCGTTCCAGAACAAAAGGGCGGGCCTCGGATACTAGCAAAAAAGCATTAATGGCAACTACCCATTAATGCATTACAGCAGCGACAACTGCCCACCGGGCGGGCAGAACGCGCTGCAATCGAGCGCATGGCCTTCACGCCGGTTCAGTCCCAGGCGGCGCATGGCCTTGTCGAAACGCTGCGCCAGCAAGTCGGCAAACACGCCTTCGCCCCGCATGCGTGCGCCAAAACGGCTGTCGTACAGCTCGCCGCCACGGCTCTGACGGATCAGGCTCAGCACATGGGTCGCACGTTGCGGGTAATGATCCTGCAGCCATTGCTCGAACAGCGGCGCCACCTCCAGCGGCAGGCGCAGCAGCATGTAGGCCGCGTGCAGCGCGCCGGCCTGCTTGGCCGCCTCCAGCAGGTGCTCCAGTTCGCTGTCGTTGATCATCGGGATCATCGGCGAACACAGCACACCTACCGGCACACCCGCCTCGCGCATCACCCGAATCGCCCGCAACCGCGCCTTGGGCGCGGCGGCACGCGGTTCCAGGGTGCGCTTGAGCTCGTCGTCGAGGGTGGTCAGGCTGATCATCACCGACACCAGGCGCTGCTGTGCCAGTTCAGCCAGCAGGTCGAGGTCGCGCAGGATCAGCGAGCCCTTGGTCACGATGGTGACCGGGTGACGGTAGCGCAGCAGCACTTCAAGCAGGCGCCGGGTCAGCTGCTGTTCGCGCTCGATGGGCTGGTACGGGTCGGTGTTGGACCCCAGGTTGATCGGGGCGCACACGTAGCCTTTCTTCGACAGCTGTTGTTCCAGCACCGCCGCCGCGTTGGTCTTGGCGATCAGCTTGGTCTCGAAATCGAGCCCCGGCGACAGGTCCCAGTAGGCGTGGCTGGGGCGGGCATAGCAATAGATGCAACCATGCTCGCAACCTCGGTAGGGGTTGATCGAGCGGTCGAAGGGCAGGTCGGGCGAGGTGTTACGGGTGATGATGGTTTTGGCCGTCTCGATGCGGACTTCGGTGCCCTGGGTCAGCGGCACCTCCTGGTACCAGCCATCATCCTCGGCCACAGAGCGGGCAGGGGCGAAGCGGTTGTGCGGGTTGTGCGCGGTACCGCGACCACGCACAGGCGCTGGAGTGAACATGGCGAGCCCCTGTACTGTTTTTATATACAGTACTGCATCGCCACCAGGACCTCCAGCACCGCTCGGCGCCCGACGTGGCTACGGGTTAAGGCCATGCCACTGCAGAAACGGCAGGGGGCTCACGTCATGCCCGCGAAACACCTTGAACCCTGCCGTGATCGAGCGCCCGGCCCCCGGGGCAACAATGGCCTCGAGCAGGGCACGCCCGGTGGCCGGGTTGAGCACGCCTTCGGCTTCGAACCGGGCGAAGGCATCGATCGCGTAGACCCGCGACCACAGGTAGCTGTAATAGCCCGCCTCGTAGCCGCTGGCCAGGTGATCGAAGGCCTGGGCCGGGCGCTCGAAATCGCCCAGCGGCCAGGGCAGCACTGCGTCGAACTGTTCCACCACCTGCTGCTGCAGACTTTGCGCAGCAGCCGGGTAGGTCTCGCCATGCAGGTGCAGGTCCAGGCGCGCCATTGCCAGGTCTCGGGCAAACGTGAGCCCTTGCTGCTGTTTCTGCTGGTCGAGAAACGCCTGCACCGTGGACTGCGGCAGTGCCTTGCCTGTCTGGTAGTGATGGGAGATACCGGCCAGGTACTCGGCCGACCAGCACCAGCGCTCCAGCAGCTCACTGAAGAACTCGATCCCGTCCGGCCCCAGGCTGTCGATATCGGACAGGCGGTAATCGGTGGTGGCCACCAGCAGCTGGTGCAGGCAGTGACCGAACTCGTGGTACAGCTTGCGCAGGTCCAGGTGGGTCAGCAACGGTGGGGCAACCCCGTCACCACGCTCGACTGCGCAGAACAGCGCCGCCGCGCCCTTGTGAAAACGACCCTCGGCATCCACGTGGCGGTTCCATACCCGCAGGCTCCAGGCGTAGTCCTCCTTGCCCGGGCGGGTGATCGCATCCATGTACAGGTACCCCACCAGCGCATGGCCCTGGGTCACCTCGAAGCACCGCACATCCGCATGCCAGGCCTGCAACGTGCTGGACGGTGTGATCTGCACGCCGAACAGGGTATCGGCCAGCTGCGTCATGGCCAGCACCACCTGCTCCAGCGGGAAGTAGCCACGCATTTCCTCGCCAGACAGCGCCAGCGGGTGCCGATGCGCGCGCTGCGCGTAAAAGGCGATGTCCCAGGGTTGCAGGCCACCCAGGCGCGCCTGCTGGTCGAAGGCCCGCAACCGCGCGGTTTCGGCGCTACGCCAGGCGGCGCTGTGGGTGCTCAGGTCCTGCAGAAACCGCGTGACCTGTTGCGTCGATTCTGCCGTCTTGGTCTGCAGGCTGAGTTCGGCAAAGCTGGCAAACCCCAGCAGTTGCGCCTGCTCATGGCGCAGTCGTCGCAACTCCAGCAGCACCGGGCCGTTGTCGGGGCCTGCGTCCAGCTCCGACGCGCGGCCATGGTAGGCCCGATACACGGTTTCACGCAGGCTGCGGTCTGTGGCCTGCTGCAGGATGGCCAGGCACGGGGCCTCTTCCAAGGTCACCAGCCAGCCCTCGAGGCCCTTGGCCTGGGCCTTGCGCGCCATGGCGGCGGTCTCCAGCGCGTCGACCCCCTGCAGGCGCCGGGCATCGGTGATGTGCAGGGTCCAGGCGCCGGTGGCGTGTGCCAGGTTGTCGAGGAACAGGTTGCGCTGGGCACTGATGCTGGTTTGCAGGGCCATCAGGCGGGCACGCTCGGTTTCACCGAGCTCGGCGCCGCTCAGGCGAAAGGCCTTGATCGACTGCTGCAGCGACATCCTGCGTTCGTGACTGAACAGCGCACCGTGGGCGCTGTCGGCCAGACGCTGATAGAGCGCCAGCAACGTGGCGTTCTGCAGCTTTGCCTGATGATAGGCCTGGGTCTTGAGCCAGCACTCGTCCACGGCGGCCTTCCAGGCCTCGCCGCGGGTGTACAGGGGCACGATCAGGCGAACGGCGTTGTTGAGGCGTGCATCCAGTGCATCGATGGCCATCACCAGGTCGTCCCAGGTGGGCAGGCCACGCTGGGCCAGGATGATGCGGGCCAGAGCGTTGTGGTTGTCGAGGATGATCTGGTCGATGCCCGCCGTCAGGTGTTCCAGGCGGATGTCGGCGTAGGCTGGCGGATCGAGGGGGGCGAGCAGGGGATTGCTGGTCATGGGCAGCTCCTTGAGTGACGGGAAGGTCCCGTCACTTTCAAGGGTTGCCGGTGCGCCAGGGGCTAACTATGTATGCCCCTGCACCAGCCACACGGCCCGCTAGGGCTTCTTCAGCTTCGGATTGGGGAAGAACTGCACCGTCTGCACTGCAGGCTGGGGCGCCTTGGCCTCGGCCTGGTTGACGCGGGTGCCCAGTTCCTTGGGCACCGACAGGCCCTGTTCGTTGAGCGTGTCGGAGAACCCGCAGGCCACGCACTCGCGGTGTGGCACGCCGTCTTCGCTCCACATCATCAGCTTGTCCGGCTCGCTGCACGCCGGGCATACGGCCCCGGCAATGAAGCGTTTCTTGGTCTTGCTCATGCCGCCAGGTCCTCGCTCAGGCCACTGTGGCGCAACAGCGCATCGATCGACGGCTCACGGCCACGGAAGTCGACGAACAGGCGCATCGGCGCCTGCGAGCCGCCACGGGCCAGAATCGCCTCGCGGAAGGCGCGACCGGTTTCGGCGTTGAGCACACCCTCTTCCTCGAAGCGCGAGAAGGCATCGGCCGACAGCACTTCAGCCCACTTGTAGCTGTAGTAACCGGCCGCGTAGCCGCCGGCGAAGATGTGTGCAAAGCTGTTGGGGAAGCGGTTGTACGCCGGCGGGCGCATCACCGAAACCTCGTCGCGCACCCCTTCGAGCACCTCCAGCACGCTGCGGCCATCGCCGTGGCTGGCGTGCAGTTCGAAGTCGAACAGCGAGAACTCCAGCTGGCGCACCATCATCAGGCCCGACTGGAAGTTCTTCGCCGCCAGCATCTTCTCCAGCAGGTCCTGCGGCAGGGCAGCGCCACTTTCGTAATGACCGGAGATCAACGCCAGGCCTTCGGGCTCCCAGCACCAGTTCTCCATGAACTGGCTCGGCAGCTCGACCGCGTCCCAGGCCACGCCATTGATGCCGGATACCCCGGCATGCTCGATGCGGGTCAGCAGGTGATGCAGGCCGTGGCCAAACTCGTGGAACAGGGTGGTGACTTCATCGTGGGTCAGCAGCGCCGGCTTGCCCGGGGCGGCCGGGGTGAAGTTGCACACCAGATTGGCCACCGGGCTCTGCAGGCTGCCATCGGCCGTGCGGCGACGGTCGCGGGCACCGTCCATCCAGGCACCGCCGCGCTTGTTGGCGCGGGCGTACAGGTCGAAGAAGAAGCGCCCCACGTGCTGGCCGTTCTCCTTGATCTCGAACAGGCGCACGTCCGGGTGCCAGGTATCGAAGCCTTTCACCTCGGCGATCTCGATGCCGTACAGGCGCTGCACGATGGTGAACAGGCCCGACAGCACCTTGTCGATCGGGAAGTAGGCACGCAGGGCTTCCTGCGACACGCTGTAACGCTGTTCGCGCAGCTTCTCACCATAGAAACCGCTGTCCCAGCTCTGCAGGTCCGGGCAGCCCTGCTCGGCGGCGTAGGCCTTGAGCTGGGCCAGGTCCTGGGCGGCGAAGGGTTTGCTGCGCTTGGCCAGGTCACGCAGGAAGCTCAGCACCTGGTCGCTGGACTCGGCCATCTTGGTGGCCAGGCTCAGCTCGGCGAAGTTGGCATAACCCAGCAGCTCGGCCAGCTCCTGACGCAGGTCGAGGATCTCGCGCATCACCGGGCCGTTGTCGAACTGGCCGGCATTGGGGCCCTGGTCCGAGGCGCGGGTGCAGTAGGCCGCGTACAGTTCTTCGCGCAGGGCACGGTCGTGGGCGTAGGTCATCACGGCGTAGTAGCTGGGGAATTCCAGGCTGATCAGCCAGCCATCCAGGCCCTTGGCCTGCGCGGCGGCCGCCATCTGCGCCTTGGCCGATTCGGTCAGGCCGGCCAGTGCGGCCTCGTCGGTGACGTGCTTGGTCCAGGCCTGGGTGGCGTCGAGCAGCTGGTTGGAGAAACGGCTGCCCAGTTCCGAAAGCTTGCTCTGCACCTCGGCATATCGCTTCTGCTGGTCGGCTGGCAGGTCGATACCCGACAGGCGGAAGTCACGCAGGGCATGTTCGAGGATGGTTTTCTGCGCCACATCGAAGCCGGCGGCTTCGGGGCTGGCGATCAACGCTTCATAGGCCTGGAACAGCTCGCGGTTCTGGCCCATTTCGGTGGCGTAGGCGCTCAGGGCCGGCAGGCAGGCCTCGTAGGCCTCGCGCAGCTCGGCGCTGTTGCACACCGCGTTGAGGTGGCTGACCGGGCTCCAGGCGGCACCCAGTCGGTCGTTGAGTTCGTCCATGGCCAGCACCAGGCCGGCCCAGGTGGGGTTCTGGCCCTGGGTTTTCAGGATCGAGGCGATGGCGCTGCGGTTGTCGGCCAGGATCTGTTCGATCGCCGGCAGCACATGCTCGGCACGGATCGCCGAGAAGGGCGGCAGGTCATAAGACTGCAGAAGCGGGTTGTTCGCACTCACGGTTAAACACCTTGGCAGAAGAAACACCGCTCCATCTTAATTACAATCGACGCTGACCGCAGCTATCAGCCTTACAGAGAGACACTATTCATGGCCATCCGCAGCTTCCAGCAACACATTCCGCGTCTCGGCGCCCGCGCCTTCGTCGACCGCAGCGCAGTGGTGCTGGGTGATGTCGAGATCGGCGAGGACAGCTCGGTATGGCCTCTGACGGTGATCCGCGGCGACATGCACCGCATCCGCATCGGCGCGCGCACCAGCGTGCAGGACGCCAGCGTGCTGCACATCACCCATGCCGGCCCGTTCAATCCCGACGGCTACCCGCTGCTGATCGGCGATGACGTGACCATTGGCCACAAGGTCATGCTGCATGGCTGCACCCTGGGCAACCGCATTCTGGTCGGCATGGGCAGCACCATCATGGACGGCGCGGTGGTCGAGGACGAGGTGATCATCGGTGCCGGCAGCCTGGTACCGCCGGGCAAGACGCTGGAGAGCGGCTTCCTGTACGTGGGCAGCCCGGTGAAGCAGGCACGGGCGCTGACCGACAAGGAACGCGCGTTCTTCCCCTACAGCGCCGCCAACTACGTGAAGCTCAAGGACCTGCACCTGGCCGAAGGCTACGACCAGCCCGAGTGAGTTATCCACAGCCCCCTTTTTTCGAGACTGTCATGCACCAGCAAACCATTCTGTTCGACCTCGACGGTACACTCACCGACCCCCGTGAAGGCATCACGCGCTCCATCCAGTACGCCCTGGCCAAGCTGGACATCGACGAGCCGGACCTGGCCCGCCTGGAACACTTCATCGGCCCGCCCTTGCTGCAGGCGTTCATGCAGTTCTACGGCTTCGACGAGGCCAAGGCATGGCAGGCGGTGAACTTCTACCGTGAGCGCTTCAAGGTCACCGGGTTGTACGAGAACCGCGTGTTCGAGGGCGTGAGCGAGTTGCTCGAAGGGCTGCAGGCGCAGGGGCGCACGCTGTACATCGCCACCTCCAAGCCCTGGGAGTTCGCCCGCGAGATTGCCCGGCACTTCGATTTTGCCCGGCATTTCAAGGTCATCTACGGCAGCGAGCTGGACGGTACGCGCACCAACAAGGTGGAGCTGATTGCGCACCTGCTGGCCGAAGAAAACCTGGACCCGGCGCAGACGCTGATGATCGGCGACCGCAAGCACGACCTGATCGGCGCGCGCAGCAACGGGCTGGAAGCAGTGGCGGTGGGCTACGGGTTTGGCAGCCGCGAGGAATTGACCGCAGAGCAGCCGGCTTATCATTTCGACACGCTGGGCGAGCTGCATCGGGCCTTCATGCGGTCCTGAGGGCCTTTTCGCCGGCAATGCCGGCTCCTACAGGGGGTGCGAAGCGTTGTAGGAGCCGGCCTTGCCGGCGGAGCTTTCCAGGGCCTGCTGGCGCTGCTCGAACGGCAACCGCCCCCAGGCCTCGACCCGCTGGTAGAACACCGCCCAATCTCCGCCAACCTCCCGGAACAACGCTGCAAACGCAGGCACCCACTGGTCATACAGCCCGAACGGCAGCAGCTTGGCGTTGTTCATCGGCGCGTTGATCCACGCGTCATAGCGCTTGTCGCCCTGCCACCTTGTATCGCGCAGCACCCGGTACTCGCTGCGCAGGCGCTCGAACTCGGCCTGCTTGCCCGCGCGCATCGCTGCCTCGTCCAGCGGCTGTGCATACAACGTCTTGAGCCGCTCGCGGCTGGCCAGCACCAGCCCCACGAACTCGTCACGCTGGCGCGCTCCACCCTGCGGCAAGGGCGCCAGCCCGCGGGCCGCGCGCCACTGGCGCGAACCTTCCTGCTCCACAAAGGTGGCAAACGACTCGTTGAACGCCGTGTCGTCCTTCACGTACACGCGCTGGTGCGCAAGTTCGTGGAAGATCACCGTGGCCAGGCGCTCGTCGCCCCAGCCCAGCATCGAATTGAGAATCGGGTCGTCGAACCAGCCCAGGGTCGAATAGGCCTCCACCCCGCCCACATACACATCCTGCCCCTGCGCCTTCTGCAACGCCGCCGCCCCGCGCGCCGCACCCTGGCTGTAGTAGCCGCGATAGGCCACGCAACCGGCGATGGGAAAGCAGTAGGTATGCGGTTCCAGCGAAAACTCCGGGGTGGCGAACACGTTCCACACCACGAACGGGCGCCCGATATCGGCGTACACCCGGTAGCTGCGGTTGTCCGGCAGCTTAAGGTGGCTGCTGGCAAAAGCGCGTGCCTGCTGCGCTTTCGCCAGGTGCTGGCGCAGGGCAGGGGGGGTGGCCGGGTCGGCCACCAGCACCGCCACCGGCTCGCGCGCGCGCAGCAGCTGCCATTGCCCGCTGGCCAGCTGGCTGTAGTAGCCGAGGCTGGTGCAACCGTTGAGCAGCCCGAGCAGCAGCACGGGAACCAACCCGAGGAAAACGCGGTCGAGTGCCCCGGGGCTTGAGCGCAACCAGAAAAAAATTCGAACCATGTGCAGGGATGTCTCGCTCAAGTGCTCATCGGCCCAAGACTATCCTGCCTGCCCGGAGTTTTGCCATGCGTACGATGCTTGCCGCCAGCGCTGTGCTGGCCCTGACCGGCTGCGCCGGCCTGCCCGCCGCCGACCCGAACCAGGCCTGGGTCGACCTCCAGCCCGCTGCCGACGACACCCTGCACGCGCTGGAGGTGGACGAGCGCAGCTGGGCCGACACCCGCTACTTCGAAGTCACGCCGGGCAGTCACGAGCTGACGGTGCGCTATCAGTTCGCGGTAGCGCCCGGCAATATCGGGCCGGTGGACGAACCGCTGTGGCGCGATTGCCAGCTGAACGTGAAATTCAAGGATTTCAATGCCGGCCAGCGCTATCAGTTGCAGGCCGGCAGCATCGGCTTCAGGCCCTGGGCCAAGCTCTACGACGAGCAGCGCAAACTGGTCGGCACCGGTTTGCCTGCCGGATGCCAGCGTACCTGAACAGACTAATGGCGCTATGCTTGTAGCTTGTAGCCCGCCAGCGGAGATTGCCATGCGCCAGCCCATGATGCTGCTTGCCATCAGTACCTTGGGGGCCTGTGCCAGTCCCCTGCCACCGGTCGACAGCAAGCAGGCCTGGATCGACCTGTATACCGTCACGCCGGGCAAGGTGCTCATGGCCGACCGCCTGGATGGTCAGCGCCTGAACGACGGCCGTTTCTTCCAGGTCACGCCGGGCAAACACGAACTGGTGGTGCGCTTTGATTTCGAGGTGTATTCAGGCGGTTTCAGCACCGACCCCACCGAACGCACCTGCTACCTGAAGATTCGCTACGACGACTTCCAGGCCGGCCAGCGCTACCGCATCGAAGCCCGCGCCCCGGCCATGCAGCCCAGTGCCTATCTGTACGACGCGCAGCGCAAGCTGGTCGCCGAAGAACAGAACGACATCTTCTGCATCCCGTGACGGCTAGCGATCGTTTTTCTGGTAGATGATCTTCTTGGTGCCGTTCTCACAGCTGCCCACCACCATGTTCTGGTCGTGGACTTCATCGTTGGTCACGATTTCCAGGGTGTAGGAAGAGACATTGTTGGCCTGGATCTTGGCTTCGATCTCGGCCTTGAGCTCGGCGCAGTCCTTGGGCGCGGCCAGCGCACTGGTGGCCAGCAACGAGGTCAGCACAGCGAATGCAATACGAGTCATCAGAACAGCTCCTTGTGGCGGCAGACCATCTGCCGACAGCCATTTGACCACAAGAAGCCGTGCGTCGTTCTGATCTGCGCCGGCGTCAGTCCACCAGGGTGGCGTCCAGGCTGATCTGGGCCTTGAGCACCTTGGATACCGGACATCCCGCCTTGGCCTTGTTGGCCAGCTCCTCGAATTTCGCCTTGTCGGCACCGGGCACCTTGGCCTTGAGGATCAGGTGCACGGCGGTGATGGCAAAACCATCGGGCTGCTTGTCCAGGGTCACTTCGGCGATGGTGTCGATACGCTCGGCGGTCAGGCCGGCTTCGCCGAGGATCATCGAAAAGGCCATGGAGAAGCAGCCTGCATGGGCAGCGCCGATCAGTTCTTCAGGGTTGGTACCAGGCTGGCCTTCGAACCGGGTGTTGAAGCCATAGGGGTTGGCCTTCAAGGCGCCACTCTCGGTGGAGAGCTGTCCCTTGCCGGTTTTCAGGTCGCCTTGCCAGATTGCCGATGCTGTCTTTTTTATCGAACTCATAAAGCCTCCTGAGTGCCTGAGAGCGCGGGGGATCGCGCCTGGCGTTCAATTCAGAGGGCGTCACCACGGGCAAGTTCAGCCCGATTGCAGGGGCAGGCATTGAATACCTGTGATCTGCCCATACAGAGTCAGAAAGGTCGCGGCATGCTGTCGGCCTAACCATTCAGGAGGCGTACACGCCATGACGCGACTCGCGGACATCAAATACTCCACCCTCGACCTGGTACCGGTACGCCAGGACAGCGGCCCGGCCCAGTCGCTGCGCAACTCGCTGGACCTGGCGCAACACGTGGAGAAATTCGGCTACAACCGCTTCTGGGTGGCCGAGCACCACAACATGGACGGCATTGCCAGCTCCGCCACCTCGGTGCTGCTGGGGTACCTGGCCGGTGGTACCTCGACGATCCGCGTGGGTGCAGGCGGGGTGATGCTGCCCAACCACGCGCCGCTGGTGATTGCCGAGCAGTTCGGCACCCTGGCCAGCCTGTACCCGGGCCGTATCGACCTGGGCCTGGGACGTGCGCCGGGCTCCGACCAGATGACCGCCCGCGCCCTGCGCCGCGAGCGCTCGGGCAGCGCCGACGACTTCCCGGACGATGTAGAGGAACTGGTGCGCTACCTGGGCCCGCGCACGCCCGACCAGAAAGTGATTGCCGTGCCGGGGTATGGCACCGAGGTGCCGATCTGGCTGTTGGGCTCGAGCCTGTTCAGTGCACAGCTGGCGGGGATGCGCGGCTTGCCGTATGCGTTTGCCTCGCACTTTGCGCCGCGCATGATGCATGAAGCGATCCGCGTGTACCGCAACCACTTCAAGCCCTCGACAGTGCTCGACAAGCCCTACGTGATGTTGGGTGTACCGCTGGTGGCGGCCGATACCGACGAGCAGGCCGAGTACCTGGCCACCTCGGTGTATCAGCGAATTCTGGCGTTGATGCGTGGGCAGAGCCTGGTGCAGCGCCCGCCCGTCGATAGCATGGACGGCCTGTGGCAGCCCCATGAGCGGGAGGCAGTGGGAAGTTTCCTGGGCCTGGCGATGGTGGGCGGGCCAGAGAAGATCCGCGCCAAACTGGACGTGCTGCTGGAGCAGACCGGTGCTGATGAGCTGATCTTTACCTGCGACCTGTACGAGCATGCGGACCGGATCCGGTCCTACGAGATTCTGTCTCAGGTCATCAAGGGCAACTGAAGGCCCTTTCGCCAGCAAGGCTGGCTCCTACGTAGGAGCCAGCCTTGCTGGCGAAAGACTCACCGATCAACCGCGCTTGTACACGATTTCCTTGGTACCGCCTTCACACGACCCCACCACCTTGCCATCGGTCGCAGCGCCCTTGTCGACGATCTCCAGCGAATAGTGCGGTACGCCATTGGCGTCGATCTTCGCGGCAATCTCGCTCTTCAATTCTTCACACGGCTTGCCCGCCGCCAGCGCAGTCCCGGCCAGGGTCATCAAGCCAAACGCCAATACCAACTTCTTCATCGATCGCATTCCTTGTTCAGATCAAAAAGGGTTCAGGGCCAGCCGGCCGCCATCAGCTGTTGGCGATACGGAAGCCCACCTTGATGGTTACCTGAAAATGCGCCGCCTTGCCATCCTTGATATGGCCCCGGGTCTCGGTCACTTCGAACCACTCCAGGTGCTTGATGCTCTTGGCCGCTTCGGCCAGGGCATTGTTGATCGCGTCCTCGATGCTGCTGGGCGAGGAGCCGACCAGTTCGACCTTCTTGTACGTGTGGTGATCAGACATGACTACTCTCCATCAATGGTGTGCATTGAGCCTAGCAGCGCCAGGCAGGTTTACCTGTGTGGGTAAAAACCTGGCAAAAGTTCGATTGCTCTGCACTTTCGCGGCACTGCGCAGTCCCATTCTTCACATGCCACTCAAACCCTGAAGGAGAGCCACCATGGCCAATAGCTCGCTACGTAAAGCCTCGTTGCAAAGCATGGAAGCGGAAATCGAAAGTCTCCTCAAATCCCTGGAAAACCTCAAAGACGATGCTTCGGACGAGTCGCGCAAGACCCTGAAGAGCCTCAAGGGCAATGCCGAAAATGCCCTGCGTCACTCGCGCAGCCTGCTCACCGATGCCTATGAAGAGGTCAAGACCAAGACCCGCGAAACCGGCATCGCCACCCGTGACTATGCCCAGCAACACCCCTGGACCACCGCCGGCGTGGCCGTGGGCGCACTGGGCCTGCTGGCCGCCTACCTGCTGTGCAAGCGCGGCGACTAAAGCGCCTGCCGCCCCAGTTCGGCGCGCAACCAGTGCGCCAGCTGCTCGGCGCGCCCGTCCGCGGCGCGCCGGGGCACCCACAGGGCCAATGACGCCCGCGTAGGACCAAAGCCCCACGGTGCCGCCAGCCTGCCGGCACGCAGGTCATCGGCCACCAGCGGCTGCGGGGCGATCGCCACCCCCAGGCCGGCCACAGCTGCCTCCAGCAAGTAATACAGATGCTCGAACCCTTGCCCGTAGCGCATTGCCTGCGGGTCGATGTGCTGTTGGCGGGCCCAGTCGGGCCAGGCCTGGGGCCGCGAGGTGGTGTGTAGCAGGGTTTCCCCCAGCAAGGCGCTGGCTGGCGCCTGACGCAGGCGGTCGAACCCTGGAAAGTGCGGGCTGAGCACCGGCCCGATGCATTCCTGTGCCAGCACGTGCACCTGCATGTCGGCCGGCCACGGCGGCTCGGCGAATACCAGCAGCGCATCCAGCCCCGGCCGGCGCGGGTCCAGGTCGCCTTCGCCCGCCGACAGGTGCAGACGCAGCTCTGGCAGGTCGGCCTGCAGGCGCCCAAGGCGCGGAATGAACCAGCGCGCCAGCAGGCTGCCTGAACAACCCAGCACGAACGGTGCGTCGGCGCGGTCCTGGCCCAGCTCGGCGCACACGCTGCGCAGGCGCTCGAAGGCGTCGCTGCTGGCGTCGCGCAGGCGCACACCGGCATCTGTGAGTTTAATGCCGCGCCCTTCCTTGACGAACAGGCTTACGCCCAGGTGCTCTTCGAGCACCTTCAACTGCCGGCTCACCGCACCGTGGGTCACGTGCAGTTGCTCGGCAGCCTGGCTGACGCTGTTGAGCCGGGCGGTGGCTTCAAAGGCCCGAAGGGCATTGAGCGGGGGCAGTTCTCTGGCCATTGACGTGTGAGTTTTCCTGACAGGTTGTGGCGATCTTATCGGTTTTCAGCGGCGCGTGTCGTGGGTAGAGTAGGCCCATTGCGACCTCATACCCACGCCCTGGAGCGACCCATGACCCAGACCAACTTCCGCAGCGGCCCCGATGCCAACGGCCTGTTTGGCGCATTCGGTGGCCGCTACGTGGCCGAAACCCTGATGCCGCTGGTGCTCGACCTGGCCCGTGAATACGAAGCGGCCAAGGCCGACCCCGAGTTCAACGAGCAACTGGCGTACTTCCAGCGCGACTACATCGGCCGTCCTAACCCGCTGTACTTCGCCGAGCGCCTCACCGAACACTGCGGCGGGGCGAAGATCTTCTTCAAGCGCGAAGAGCTCAACCACACCGGCGCGCACAAGGTGAACAACTGCATCGGCCAGGTGCTGCTGGCCAAGCGCATGGGCAAGAAGCGCCTGATCGCCGAAACCGGCGCCGGCATGCACGGGGTGGCCACCGCCACCGTGGCCGCACGTTTCGGCCTGCCCTGCGTGATCTACATGGGCGCCACCGACATCGAGCGCCAGCAGGCCAACGTGTTCCGCATGAAACTGCTGGGCGCCGAGATCGTGCCGGTCACCGCCGGCACCGGCACCCTCAAGGACGCCATGAACGAAGCGCTGCGCGACTGGGTGACCAACGTCGACGACACCTTCTACCTGATCGGCACCGTGGCCGGCCCGCACCCGTACCCGGCGATGGTGCGCGACTTCCAGTCGATCATCGGCAAGGAAACCCGCGAGCAGTTGCAGGCCAAGGAAGGGCGCCTGCCCGACAGCCTGATCGCCTGCGTGGGTGGCGGCTCCAACGCCATGGGCCTGTTCCATGATTTCCTCGATGACGCCAGTGTGCAGATCATCGGCGTCGAGGCCGGCGGCCACGGGGTCGACACCGACAAGCACGCAGCGAGCCTCAACGGCGGCGTGCCCGGCGTGCTGCACGGCAACCGCACCTACCTGCTGCAGGACGCCGATGGCCAGATCACCGACGCCCACTCGATTTCCGCCGGCCTGGACTACCCCGGCATCGGCCCGGAGCACGCCTACCTGCACGAAGTGAAGCGCGTCGAGTACGTGAGCATCACCGACGACGAGGCGCTGGATGCGTTCCACGCCACCTGCCGCCTGGAAGGCATCATCCCGGCGCTGGAAACCTCCCACGCGCTGGCCGAAGCCATCAAGCGTGCGCCCACCCTGCCCAGGGACCACCTGATGGTGGTGTGCCTGTCGGGGCGTGGCGACAAGGACATGCAAACCGTAATGAGCCATATGGCCGCGCAGGAGAAGCAGGCATGAGCCGTCTTGAACAACGTTTTGCCGACCTCAAGCGCGAGGGCCGCGCTGCCCTGGTGACCTTCGTGACCGCCGGTGACCCGGGCTACGACGCCTCGCTGGCGATCCTCAAGGGCCTGCCGGCTGCGGGTGCCGACGTGATCGAACTAGGCATGCCGTTCACCGACCCGATGGCCGATGGCGTGGCCATCCAGCTGGCCACCCTGCGTGCGCTGGAGGCCGGGCAGACCCTGGCCAAAACCCTGCAGATGGTGCGCGAGTTCCGCACCGGCAATGCCACCACGCCGATCGTGCTGATGGGTTACTACAACCCGATCCACCGCTTCGGCGTGGAGAAGTTCGTGGCCGAGGCCAGGGATGCGGGCGTGGACGGCCTGATCATCGTCGACCTGCCGCCGGAGCACGACGCCGAGCTGGCCACCCCGGCCCAGGCCGCGGGCATCGACTTCATCCGCCTGACCACCCCGACCACCGATGACGCGCGCCTGCCTCGCGTGCTGGAGCGCAGTTCGGGCTTTGTGTACTACGTGTCGGTAGCCGGCGTGACCGGCGCAGGCTCGGCGACCAGCGATCAGGTAAGCGGCGCCATCGAGCGCCTGCGTCGCCACACCGACCTGCCGATCAGCGTGGGCTTCGGCATTCGCACGCCTGAACAGGCGGCAGCCATTGCGCGGCTGGCCGATGGTGTGGTCGTGGGTTCGGCGCTGGTGGACAAGGTGGCCAACGCCAGTACGGGCGAGCAGGCGGTAAGCGATGTGCTGGCGCTGTGTTCGGCGCTGGCCGAAGGTGTGCGCGGCGCGCGCAAAGGCTGATACCGCGTCGCCTCTTTCGCCGGCAAGGCCGGCTCCTACAGACACCGCAGTCCTGTAGGAGCCGACCTTGCCGGCGAAAGCCTCACCGCCGCTTCAGGCCCCTTCGAACATCGAAAGATCCAGCGGCCGCACGGCCCCCATCCAGATCGCATGGTCCCGATGATCGGCCAGCTCATCGCCGGTCAGCGGATGCAGAAATACCACCAGCCCCTTGCGGTACAACGCCAGCCACGGCAGCACCACGCCCACCATCTCCGGCCCGAATGCCAGCTGGCAGCTCCAGTCCGGGTGCGGCCCCACCGGTTTCTGATGCATGCGCCCCATGCTCACGCCAAACAGCGTGGCGGCTTCCTCGCACAGCGCCCGCGCCTGCTCCATCGTACCGGCGTCGTAATACACATGGGCGTGATACCCCTTTATCCGTTGCACGCTGCCTCCTGAATTCGACCGAACCCCCAGGTGCTCCCGCAGGTCCAAAGGCCATCAGGATACCCCCGGAGCGCTATCGTGAAAAACGCCGAAACACCTGTCTTCAAACTGATCCTGCTCGGCGGCCAGTGCACCCTGGGTGATGCGCTGGTAAGCGAACTGCTGCAGCGCCAGCACGAGGTGACCCTGATCCTCGACGACCTCAACCAGCCCCAGGCGCGCCCCGGCCTGCACGTCAAGAACGGCGGCCTGGCCAGCGCAGACCAGGCCGAACAGAGCATCGCCGGCGGCTCGGCCGTGGTGTGCCTGCTCGACGGCCTGGCGCCCGGCGACTTCTCGCGGCAGGGGCTGATGACCCAGGCCCTGCTCGCGGGCATGGCCCGCACGCCCCTGCGTCGCATCGTGCTGGTGGGCCAGTTTGGCGGCGGCGCGGCGCCGCTGGCGGAGTTGTTGCAGGCCGGTGGCCTGCGCTGGACGTTGGTCAACACGCCACTGAGCGAGCACCCGGACAGCCTGGCAGGCATCGCTGCGGGCATTGCCGACCTGCTGGACCTGAACCTGCATGTTGGCGAACAGGTGAATTTCATCGAGGCCCCCTGACTTGCACCGGGCCGCCATAGCCTGCACCCTGAGCCTTCACCGCACTGCATAGAGAGCTTCATGGCCTGGCTAGAGCGCCACCGTCTGTTTCCCTTTCTCGCCTGGTTGCCTCGGCAAACCCGTGCCAGCGTGCGGCGCGACCTGCTGGTGGGGCTCAGCGGGGCGATCCTGGCCCTGCCGCAGTCGATCGTCTATGCGCTGATCGCCGGCCTGCCCGCCGAGTACGGCCTGTACGCGGCCATCGTGCCGGTGCTGATCGCGTGCCTGTGGGGCTCGTCGTGGCACCTGATCTGCGGGCCCACCGCTGCCATCTCCATCGTGCTCTACGCCAGCATCAGCCCCGTGGCGGTGCCCGGCAGCGACGACTACATCCGCCTGATCCTGCTGCTGACCTTCCTGGCCGGGGTGTTCCAGTGGCTGCTGGGCATGCTGCGCTTCGGCGCGCTGGTGAATTTCGTCTCGCACTCGGTGGTGCTCGGCTTCACCCTCGGCGCTGCAGTGGTGATCGCCCTGGGCCAGGTGCCGAACCTGCTGGGGCTCGACCTCGCCAGCCAGGCCACCGCCCTCAGAACCCTGCAAGGCCTGCTGCAGCATGCCGGCGACATCGACTGGCCATCGCTGCTGCTGGGGCTGGGCACCTTGCTGCTGGGGCTGTCGATCAAGCTCGCACGGCCGCGCTGGCCGGCGCTGTTGATCAGCCTTGCCGGCGCCAGCCTGCTGGTGTGGCTGTGGCCGGCACTGTTCGGCCATGTGGCGCTGGTGCCGGCGTTCATTGGCCGGCTGCCACCGCTGAGCCCGCTGCCGCTGCTGGACCTGGAGCTGATCCTGCGCCTGCTGCCCAGTGCCGTGGCGGTGGGCATGCTGGGGCTGGTCACCAGCCTGTCGATTGCGCGCTCGCTGTCGATCCGCTCCGAACAGCTGATCGACGCCAACCAGGAGATCCGCGCCCAGGGCCTGTCCAACCTGGGCGGTGCGTGGTTCTCCGGCTACCTGTCGTCGGGCTCGTTCACCCGTTCCGGGCTCAGCTATGAGGCCGGGGCGCAGTCACCGCTGGCGGGGGTGTTCTCGGCCCTGTGGGTGGCGCTGTTCGCCGTGGCGGGCGCCAGCCTGATCGCGCACATCCCGATCCCGGCGATGGCCGGCAGCATCCTGCTGATCTGCTGGGGGCTGGTGGATTACCGTGCGATTCGGGCGCTGTACCGGGTCAGCAGGCCGGAGTTTCTGGTGATGCTGCTGACCTGCGTCGCTACCTTGCTGCTGGAACTGCAGACGGCGATTTATGCCGGGGTGCTGGCATCGCTGTTCTTCTACCTCAAGCGCACTTCGCAACCACGGGTACAGCAGTCGCGCGAAGGCGAGGCGGATGTGCTGCGGGTGTTCGGCTCGATCTTCTTCGGCGCCAGCCATTATCTGCAGGTGCGCCTGCAGCGGTGCCAGGCACCTGTGGTGGTGATCGATGCGCGGCAGATCAACTTCATCGATTACTCGGGGGTGGAGATGCTGCACCAGGAGGCGCGGCGGCTGCGCCGGCAGGGCCGTCAGCTGGTGCTGCGGCGAGCGAGGGGGCAGGTGGTGGAGGAGTTGCAGAAGCTGGAAGGGGCGGCTGATTGCCCGGTCCAGTTTGAGGATTGAGTTGCGCCCTTCGCCGGCAAGGCCGGCGCCTACAGGGGCCGGCCTTGCCGGCGAAGGCAGCGCGCGTTCTAGCCCCGCGCCAGCTGCCGGCGCAGCTCATCGAGCACCGGCCCGGTGTCCGGGCGCACCCCGCGCCAGATGAAGAACGCCTCCGCCGCCTGCTCAGCCAGCATTCCCAGCCCGTCCAGCACCTTGGCCGCCCCGTGCTCGGTGGCCCAGCGACAGAACGGCGTGGGCTCCTTGGCGTACATCATGTCGTAGCACACGGTCACGCCCGGTTCGATCAGGCTCGCGGCAATCGGCGGCATCTCGCCGGCCAGGCTCGCCGAGGTGGCGTTGATGATCAGGTCCACCGGCTCTTCCAGCCAGCTGAAGCCGCTGGCGGCCACCGGCCCCAGGTCGTCGAACTCGCGGGCCAGCTGCTCGGCCTTTTCTACCGTACGGTTGGCAATCACCAGCGACGCAGGCTCATGCGCCAGCAACGGCTCGAGCACCCCGCGCACCGCGCCGCCGGCCCCCAGCAGCAGGATGCGCTTGCCCTTGAGCTCGACCCCGGCATTCACCGTGAGGTCGCGCACCAGGCCGGCACCGTCGGTGTTGTCGCCCTGCAGGCTACCGTCGGGCAGCCGGGTCAGCGTGTTCACCGCCCCGGCTCGCCAGGCGCGTGCGGTCAGGCCGTCACCCACCAGGCGGTAGGCTTCCTCCTTGAAGGGCACGGTGACGTTGGCGCCGCTGCCCTGCTTGAAGAAGCCCAGCGCGCACATGCTGAAGTCGTCCAGCGGCGCCAGCAGGGTGTAGTACTCCAGCTGCTGGCCGGTCTGGTCGGCGAACAGCCGGTGAATCAGCGGCGACTTGCTGTGGCCGATCGGGTTGCCGAATACAACGTACTGGTCCATGACGCGTTTCCTGAGTCCGCCCGGCGAATCGGGCACGTTATCCACAATGGGTTCAGTGACCGGCCTTGTCCAGGCCCAGCCAGTCGCGGTCCTGCAGGAAGTACTCGGTCAGGCGTGCTTCTTCGCTGCCCGGCGCAGCCTTCCAGTCATAGCCCCAGCGCACCTGCGGCGGCAGCGACATCAGGATCGACTCGGTACGGCCGCCCGATTGCAGGCCGAAAAGGGTGCCACGGTCGTACACCAGGTTGAATTCCACGTAGCGCCCGCGGCGGAACTCCTGGAATTCACGCTGCTGGGCGGTGTACGGCTGCGCCTTGCGCCGTTGCACGATGGGCAGGTAGGCCTCGACGTAGGCATCGCCGATGGCGCGGATGAAGGCGAAGCAGGTGTCGAAGTCCCACTCGTTCAGGTCGTCGAAGAACAAGCCGCCGATGCCCCGCGGCTCGCCCCGGTGCTTGAGGTGGAAGTAGCGGTCGCACCAGGCCTTGTAGCGCGGGTACACATCGGCGCCGAACGGTGCGCAGGCCTGCTCGGCCACGCGGTGCCAGTGGATGCAGTCTTCTTCGTGGGCGTAGTAGGGCGTGAGGTCGAAGCCGCCGCCGAACCACCATACCGCCTCTTCGCCTTCCTTCTCGGCAATGAAGAAGCGCACGTTGGCGTGGGAGGTCGGCACATGGGGGTTGTGCGGATGGATCACCAGCGACACCCCCAGCGCCTCGAAACCACGGCCAGCAAGTTCGGGGCGGTGCGCGCTGGCAGACGGCGGCAGGCCGCTGCCGAACACGTGCGAGAAGTTGACCCCGCCTTTTTCGATGACGTTGCCTTCGCCGATCACCCGCGTGCGCCCACCGCCACCGGCTTCGCGTACCCAGGCGTCCTCGACGAAGCGGGCGCCGCCGTCTTCGCTTTCCAGGGCGGCGCAAATCCGGTCTTGCAGGTCGAGCAGGTAGGCCTTCACGGCCTCGGTGCGGGTAGTCATCAGGTCACCTTGGAAACGGGCTAGGGCCGGGCCAGGCGGGGGCCGGCGCTGAATTCGGCGCGTAGCATACCACCGGCGGCAGGCCACCCGCAGTTGACGGCGATCAAGCAAAGGCGTCCGATAGGGGTTTTCCCGGATCCAGCAGGAGAGTGCAGATGGCCAAGCGTATCCAGTTCAGCCAGCATGGCGGCCCCGAGGTATTGACCCTGGTCGACTTCGAACCCGCCGCGCCCGGCCCGCAACAGGTCCGCGTGCGCAACCACGCCATTGGTCTGAACTTCATCGACACCTATTTCCGCAGCGGGCTGTACGCGCCGCCGGCACTGCCCTCGGGCCTGGGCACCGAAGCTGCCGGCATGGTCGAGGCGGTGGGCGAGGGCGTGACGCGGATCAAGGTGGGCGATCGGGTGGCCTACGCTGGCGGTCCGCTGGGTGCCTACAGCGAGGTGCACACGCTGCCTGAAGCAAACCTGGTGAAGCTGCCCGAGAGCATCAGCTTCGAGCAGGCCGCCGCGGTGATGCTCAAGGGCCTGACCGTGCAGTACCTGCTGCGCCAGACCTACGCGCTGCAGGCCGGCCAGACGGTGCTGTTCCATGCCGCCGCCGGTGGGGTGGGTTCGCTGGCCTGCCAGTGGGCCAAGGCCCTGGGTGTGAAGCTGATCGGTACCGTGAGCTCGCCGGAGAAGGCGGCGCGGGCCAAGGCCCTGGGTGCATGGGAAACCATCGACTACAGCCGTGAAGACGTGGCGCAACGCGTGCTGGAGCTGACCGGCGGCAAGAAGTGCCCGGTGGTGTACGACGGCGTGGGCCAGGACACCTGGCTGACCTCGCTGGACTGCCTGGCGCCGCGCGGGCTGATGGTGAGCTTCGGCAATGCGTCGGGCGCGGTGAGCGGAGTCAACCTGGGGATCCTGGCGCAGAAGGGCTCGCTGTATGTGACCCGGCCGACGCTGGCCAGCTATGCCAACAATGCCGAGAACACCCAGGCGATGGCCGACGAGCTGTTCGAAATGATCGCCAGCGGCAAGCTGGCTGTGGATATCCAGCAGCGCTATCCGCTGGCCGAGGCGGCCAAGGCTCAGGCAGAGCTGTCGGCGCGGCGGACGGTGGGGTCTACGGTGTTGTTGCCTTGATTCAGCAGTGACGCCATCGCGGGTCAAGCCCGCTCCCACAAGGTTATCCACAACGCCTGTGGGAGCGGGCTTGACCCGCGAAAAAGGCCCGAAGGGCCTTCAACCCGCTCTGACGACCTGCCCCGTGGCCAGGTCGCGAATCACGCTCGGGTTGCGCCGCCCGCCCAGGCTGCCGCCCAGGATCACATCCAGCTGCCCGTGGAAGTACTGTTCCACGCGCAGGCGCGAGCGCGCTGCCGGCCGGCCCTGCGGGTTGGCCGAGGTCGACACCAGCGGGCCCACCAGCGAACACAGGTCGCGCACCACCGGGTGGTCGCTGACCCGCAGCGCCACGGTGTCATGCACGCCGGTGATCCATTCCGGCAACATGCCCTGGTGCGGCACCAGCCAGGTATTGGGCCCCGGCCAGGTGCTGGCCATGCGGTCCAGCCACAGCTCGGGGAAGTCCTCGAACAAGAAGTCGAACTGGCGGATGTTGTCCGCAATCAGGATCAGCCCCTTGTTCACCGAGCGGGACTTAAGCGCCAGCAGGCGGTCCACCGCCTCCTCGTTCCACGGGTCACAGCCCAGGCCCCAGACCGCCTCGGTCGGATAGGCCAGTACCGCACCCGCCCGAATTTCCCGCGCGGCTTGTTGCACACGCCAACTGTTCACCATCGTTGTCACTCCGCGTTCAAAGGCTGGTACGCAGTGTACTTAGCCCGGCCGGGCAAACCAACGCCCCGCGTCACTGCACACACGCCCGTCCAGCTCCAGTTGGGTGAGCGTGGCCAGCACCTGGGGCAGGGCCTGACCGCTGGCCAGCGCCAACGCCTCGGTGGTGTGCGGCGCCGCCAGCAGCAACCCCAGCAGCGGGTGCACCACCGGCTCGGGGGCGGCCGACGGAAGGTTCTGCCAACCACGCAAACTTTCCAGAATCTGCTCTATGCTCTCCACCAGCATCGCGCCATCACGTATCAATTGATGGCAACCCCTGGCCCCCGGATGGTAGATGGAGCCAGGAATCGCGTACACCTCGCGCCCCTGTTCGACCGCCAGGCGCGCGGTGATCAGCGAACCGCTGGCCAGGCTGGCCTCCACCACCAGCACGCCGAGCGACAGCCCGCTGATGATGCGATTGCGCCGCGGGAAGTTGGCCGCCACCGGTCCGGCATCCAGCGGGAACTCCGAGACCACTGCGCTACCGCGCTCGGCCATGGCCTGCGCGAGAGCATGATGTCGCTGTGGATAAAGTTTTTGCAGGCCGGTGCCGAGCACGCCGATAGTGCGTCCGCCAGCATCCAATGCAGCCTGGTGAGCGGCACCGTCGACCCCCAGCGCCAGGCCGCTGGTAATCACGAAACCAGCCCGGGCCAGTTGCCTGGAAAACGCGGCCGCGGTGTCCAGGGCCGGGCGTGAAGCGCGCCGGCTGCCGACGATGGCGAGCTGCGGCTGCTCCAGAATCGTCGGATCGCCGGCAATGAACAGAAGGGGCGGGGCATCGCAAAGCTCGGCCAGCAAGCCAGGGTAGGTGGGGGCGTCCCACATCAGCAAATGCTGCCCGGGCCGCTCTAGCCAGGCCATTGCAGCCGCTGCGCCGGCGTAAGCCTCGGCACTGTGGCGGGCCGTTATGCTGGCCGGGCTGCGGCCCAGCGCCCGCCATTGTGTGGCGGGCGCATCAAGCGCGGCGGCCGCGCTGCCAAAGGCTTCCAGCAGCAGGCCAAAGCCCTTTGGCCCGATATCGGGAAGGCGGTGCAGGCGCAGACGTGCCTCGAGTTCAACCGGCGAGCACGCCGCAACAGGCGGGAGGGGCATCGGATCATCCTTGATCGAAGGCGGGTCAGCCACGCGTGAAAACCTGTGGATAACTCTGTTGATAATAGTTTGACAACTCGCCGCCCGGTGCGGGCCGCCAGTCGCCTTCAAAACCCTAGCCGACCTTGAGAAGGGTGCCGAACGCGCCGAATACCTTTATTATGTGCATTCATGTTTGCAACCCATCGCACAGTGCAGCTCATACGCTTATGGCCATCTTGAACATCCTCGAATTCCCGGACCCGCGCCTGCGCACCATCGCCAAACCGGTGACGGAAGTGGACGACAGCATCCGTCAGTTGATCGATGACATGTTTGAAACCATGTACGAAGCCCCTGGCATCGGCCTGGCCGCCACCCAGATCAACGTGCACAAGCGCGTGGTGGTCATGGACCTGAGCGAAGACCGCAGCGAACCGCGGGTCTTCATCAACCCCGAGCTGGAAATGCTCACCGACGACATGGACCAGTATCAGGAAGGCTGCCTGTCGGTACCCGGCTTCTACGAGAACGTCGACCGCCCGGTGAAGGTCAGGGTCAAGGCCCTGGATCGCGACGGCAAGCCCTTCGAACTGATCGCCGAAGGCCTGCTGGCCGTGTGCATCCAGCACGAATGCGACCACCTCAACGGCAAGCTGTTCGTCGACTACCTGTCGAACCTCAAGCGCGACCGCATCAAGAAGAAACTGGAAAAGCAGCACCGCCAGAACGCTTGATCCCTCATTCCAGAAGGCTTGCTCCGGCAAGCCTTTTTCTTTTTAAGCGAGAACTGCATGCGCATCGTCTTCGCGGGCACCCCCGAGTTTGCCGCCGAACACCTCAAGGCCCTGCTGGCCAGCCCCCATGAAATCGTCGCGGTCTACACCCAGCCAGACCGCCCGGCCGGCCGTGGCCAGAAGCTGATGCCCAGCCCGGTCAAGCAGCTGGCTGTGGATAACGCCATCCCGGTGCTGCAACCGCCGACGCTGCGCAGCCCCGAGGCGCAGGCCGAGCTGGCCGCACTCAAGCCCGACCTGATGGTGGTGGTGGCCTACGGCCTGATCCTGCCCCAGGCGGTGCTGGATATTCCGCGCCTGGGCTGCATCAACAGCCACGCCTCGTTGCTGCCACGCTGGCGCGGCGCCGCGCCGATCCAGCGCGCGGTGCAGGCCGGCGACGCCGAAAGCGGCGTGACGGTCATGCGCATGGAGGCCGGCCTGGACACCGGGCCGATGCTGCTCAAGGTCAGCACCCCGATCAGCGCCAGTGACACCGGCGGCAGCCTGCACGATCGCCTGGCCGAACTGGGCCCGCCTGCGGTGCTGCAGGCCATCGACGGCCTGGGCGCGGGCACCCTGCACGGCGAAGTGCAGGACGACGCGCTGGCCACGTATGCCCACAAGCTGAACAAGGACGAGGCGCGTCTGGACTGGTCGCGCCCCGCCGAGGAACTGGAGCGCCTGATCCGCGCCTTCAACCCGTGGCCGATCTGCCACAGCACCCTGGGCGGCGAAGCCCTCAAGGTGCTGGGTGCGCGCCTGGCCGATGGCAAGGGCGCGCCGGGCGAGATCCTGTCTGCCAGCAAGGACGGCCTGATCGTGGCCTGCGGCGAGCAGGCGCTCTGCCTGACCCGCCTGCAACTGCCCGGCGGCAAGGCGCTGAACTTCAGCGACCTGTACAACAGCCGCCGCGAAAAATTCGCCAGCGACACGGTGCTGGGCCAATGAACCCGCGTCTGGCCGCCGCCCGCGCCCTGGCCGCCGTGCTCAGCGGCAAGGCCTCGCTCAACAGTTCGCTGCCCGCCCAGCTGGACAAGGTCGAGGCCCGCGATCGCGGCCTCACCCAGGACCTGGCCTTCGGTACCGCACGCTGGCAGCCACGCCTGTCGGCACTGGCCGAGCGCCTGCTGCAAAAGCCGTTCAAGGCCGCCGACGCGGATGTCGAGGCGTTGCTGCTGGTGGGCCTCTACCAGCTGCTGTACACCCGCGTGCCGGCCCACGCCGCCATCGGCGAAACGGTCGGGTGCGCCGACAAGCTGAAAAAGCCCTGGGCCAAGGCCCTGCTCAATGCCGTGCTGCGCCGCGCCCAGCGCGAGAGCAGCGAGATTCTTGCCGAACTCGAACGCGACCCGGTGGTGCGCACCGCGCACCCGCGCTGGCTGCAGAAGTCGCTCAAGGCGTTCTGGCCCGAGCAGTGGGAAGCCATCTGCGCCGCCAACAATGCCCACCCGCCGATGATCCTGCGGGTCAACCGCCGCCACCACAGCCGCGATGCCTACCTGGGCCTGCTGCGCGAAGCCGGCATCGATGCCGCGCCGTGCACGTACAGCCGTGACGGTATCCTGCTCGCCGAGGCCTGCGACGTGCGCGGTTTGCCGGGCTTCGAACAGGGCTGGATCAGCGTGCAGGACGAAGCCGCGCAACTGGCCGCCGACCTGCTCGACCTGGCGCCCGGCCAGCGCGTGCTCGACGCCTGCTGCGCCCCCGGCGGCAAGACCTGCCACCTGCTCGAGGCGCATGCCGGGCTGGAGGCGGTGGTGGCCATCGACCTGGAAGCCAAGCGCCTGACCCGCGTGCGTGAAAACCTCGACCGCCTGGGCCTGGATGCCCAGTTGATCGCCTGCGATGCCCGCGACACCGCCAGCTGGTGGGACGGCAAGACCTTCCAGCGCATCCTGCTGGACGCTCCCTGCTCGGCCACCGGTGTGATCCGTCGCCACCCGGACATCAAGCTGACCCGCCAGGCCGATGACATCGCTGCCCTGGCCAGCCTGCAGGGCGAGCTGCTCGACGCGCTGTGGCCAACCCTCGAAGTGGGCGGCATCCTGCTCTACGCCACCTGCTCGACCCTGCCGACCGAGAACACCGAAGTGATCGAGACGTTCCTGGCCCGCACGCCGGGCGCGCGCGAGCTGGACCTGGCCACCGAGGCCGGCATCCGCCAGCCCCATGGCCGGCAGTTGCTGGCGCAGGAAGGCGGCCACGATGGCTTCTACTATGCCAAGCTGATCAAGATCGCCGCCGTTCGCGGACACTAACCAGCACAAGGGAGAGCGGATGAAGATCATCATCCTGGGCGCGGGGCAGGTCGGCGGCACGCTGGCCGAGCACCTGGCCAGCGAAGCCAACGACATCACCGTGGTCGACACCGATGGCGACCGCCTGCGCGATCTGGGCGATCGCCTCGACATCCGCACCGTGCAGGGCCGCGCCTCGCTGCCGACGGTGCTGCGCCAGGCCGGTGCGGATGATGCCGACATGCTGGTGGCGGTGACCAACAGCGACGAGACCAACATGGTCGCCTGCCAGGTGGCCTACACCCTGTTCCACACCCCGACCAAGATTGCCCGGGTTCGTGAGTCGGCCTACCTGACCCGCAGCGGCCTGTTCAACAACGAGGCGATCCCGGTCGACGTGCTGATCAGCCCCGAACAGGTGGTCACCCACTACATCAAGCGCCTGATCGAGCACCCCGGCGCCCTGCAGGTGATCGACTTCGCCGAGGGCAAGGTCCAGCTGGTGGCGGTCAAGGCCTACTACGGCGGCCCGCTGGTGGGCCAGCAGCTGCGCCAGATCCGCGAGCACATGCCCAACGTGGACACCCGCGTGGCGGCGATCTTCCGTCGCGACCGGCCGATCAAGCCACAGGGCGACACGGTGATAGAGGCCGACGACGAGGTGTTCTTCATCGCCGCCAAGAACCACATCCGCGCAGTGATGGGCGAGCTGCGCCGCATCGACGAAACCAACAAGCGCGTGGTGATCGCCGGCGGCGGGCAGATCGGCGAACGCCTGGCCGAGGCCATCGAGAGCCGCTACCAGGTCAAGATCATCGAGATGAACGCGGCCCGTTGCCGCTATCTGTCCGACACCCTCGACAGCACGGTGGTGCTGCAGGGCAGCGCCTCGGACCGCGACCTGATGCTGGAAGAGAACATCGCCGACGCCGACATCTTCCTGGCCCTGACCAACGATGACGAAGCCAACATCATGTCCTCGCTGCTGGCCAAGCGCCTGGGCGCGAAGAAGGTGATGACCATCATCAACAACCCGGCCTATGTCGACCTGGTGCAGGGCGGCGAGATCGACATCGCCATCAGCCCGCAGCAGGCCACCATCGGCACCTTGCTGGCCCACGTGCGCCGCGGCGACATCGTCAGCGTGCACTCGCTGCGCCGTGGCGCGGCCGAAGCCATCGAGGCCATTGCCCACGGCGATTCGAAGTCGAGCAAGGTGATCGGCAAGGCCATCGAGGACATCGCGCTGCCGCCGGGCACCACCATCGGTGCGATCATCCGCGACGAGCAGGTGCTGATCGCCCACGACGACACGGTGATCGAGTCCGGCGACCACGTGATCCTGTTCGTTGTGGATAAAAAGTACATCCGCGACGTGGAGAAGCTGTTCCACGTGGGCCTGAGCTTCTTCTAGGGAGAAACCGGAATGCGCGAATCACTGGAAAAGATGCTGGCCAAGGGTGTGGATAACTCGCTGCTGCGCTTCGGCCTGGGCAAGGCCTGGCTGGATGAGGGCAACGGCGCAGAGGCCGCGCTGCACCTGCGCCGCTGCGTGGAGTTCGACCCCAAGTACTCGGCGGCGTGGAAGCTGCTGGGCAAGGCGTATCAGGTGCAGGGCGACGTGGCCGGCGCGCGCCAGGCCTGGACCGAAGGGCTGGCTGCAGCGCAGGCGCATGGGGACAAGCAGGCGGAGAAGGAGATGACGGTGTTTCTCAGGAAGCTCGACAAGGCTGTTTAGGGCGGCTGTGCAGCCCATCGCGGGTCAAGCCCGCTCCCACAGGTACAGAGCAGATCCTGAGATCACTGATATCCCTGTGGGAGCGGGCTTGACCCGCGAAGGGGCGCTCAGTACCAGCGCGTCTCGCCCGGCGGGCGCTTCTTGAAGCGCTTCATGCTCCACATGTACTGGCTTGGATACGCGCGCACATAACGCTCCACCACCTTGCTCATGGCCGCCGCCGAGGTCTCCACGTCGGTGCTGTACATCGCATCCGGCGCCGCTTCCAGGATCACCTTGAAGCCCGAACCGTCCGGCAGGCGCAACGCATGCAGGAACACCCCCACCGCCTTGCCACCGGCCAGCATGTTCGGCACGAACTTGCTGGTCAGTGCCCTGGTGGCAAAGAACGGCACGAACACCCCCGCCGATTCCGCCGGCTCCGGGTCGGCCGGAATGCCCACCTGGCCGCCCTTGCGCACTTCCTTGATGATGCTGAGGATGCCTTCCTTGGTCGACGCCGCCACGCGGTTGCCCAGTTGCACGCGCTGTTCGCGCAGCAGGTCATCCACCGCCTTGAGCTTGGGCGGACGGTAGAAGATGATCGGCTTGCACTGGCTGCAATAGAAGTGGTTGAGCACTTCCCAGTTGCCCAGGTGGCTGGTGATGCCCACCACGCCCTTGCCCGACGCCAGTGCCTCGTGCAGCACCTCCAGGCCCTCGACCTCGCGCACCAGGTCGATGGAGCGCTGCGCCGGCCAGATCCACGCACAGGCGCTTTCGGTGAACGACTTGCCGATGTCCATCAGCGTGCGGCCCACAAGGCGCTCGCGTTCGGCCGGGTCCATCTCGGGGAAACACTTGGCCAGGTTGATACGCACCACGTTGCGCGAGCTGTTGGGCACCTTCCACATGATCCAGCCGATGGCCGCGCCAACCCGCTGCACCGCGCCCCAGGGCAACTTGGCAAACAATCGCAACGCCCCGACCATCAAGGCGCCCTTGAACTTATCCACAGGCAGGTTCCTCCTTCTGCAAGCCGCGCATTGTAACCGTCAGCGGCGCAGGGCGGCGTAACGATCGCAATCGGTGGTGTGATCCATGACCATGCCAGTGGCCTGCATGAAGGCATAGCAGATGGTCGGCCCGACAAAGGTGAAGCCGGCCTTCTTCAGGGCCTTGCTCATGGCCGTGGCCTCGTCGGTCACCGCCGGCACCTCGTTGCGCTGGCTGAAATGATTGATTTTCGGCACCCCGCCGACGAACGACCAGAGCCACTGCGCCGGCTCGTCCAGCGCCAGCCATGCCCTGGCGTTGCGCCGCGCGGCGTTGAGCTTGAGGCGGTTGCGGATGATGCCGGGGTCGAGCATGCGCTCCTCGATCTCGGCATCGGTCATCTGCGCCAGGCGCTGCGGGTCGAAGCCGAACAGCACCTCACGGTAGCGCTCGCGCTTCTTCAGCACCGTGATCCACGACAACCCGGCCTGAAAGCCTTCGAGCAGCAGCATTTCGAACAGCGCGCCGGGCTCGCGCTGGGGCGTGCCCCACTCGCTGTCGTGGTAGGCCTGGTACAACGGATCATCGGTACACCAAAAGCAGCGTGGCATAAGGCTCCAAGGGTAGAGGCGGGGGCGAATCGGGTTATACTCCCGCTCTTTATATTCGCAGCCCTGGAAAAGGTGAATTTCGTGAGCCAGCCTACGCCAGCCGTGCGTACCTTCCAAGACCTGATCCTCGCCCTGCAGCAGTACTGGGCCGAGCAAGGTTGTGTGGTACTTCAGCCCTACGATATGGAAGTAGGCGCCGGCACTTTTCATACCGCCACCTTCCTGCGCGCCATCGGCCCGGAAACCTGGAACGCCGCTTATGTGCAGCCCAGTCGTCGCCCGACTGACGGCCGCTACGGCGAAAACCCCAACCGCCTGCAGCACTACTATCAGTTCCAGGTGGTCCTGAAGCCGAACCCGGACAACTTCCAGGAACTGTACCTGGGCTCGCTCAAGCACGTGGGCCTGGACCCGCTGGTGCACGACATCCGCTTCGTCGAAGACAACTGGGAGTCGCCGACCCTGGGCGCCTGGGGCCTGGGCTGGGAAGTCTGGCTCAACGGTATGGAAGTGACCCAGTTCACCTACTTCCAGCAGGCCGGCGGCATCGAGTGCTACCCGGTCACCGGCGAGATCACCTACGGTCTGGAGCGCCTGGCCATGTACCTGCAGGGCGTGGACTCGGTCTACGACCTGGTATGGGCCGACGGCCCGTTCGGCAAGGTGACCTACGGCGACGTGTTCCACCAGAACGAGGTGGAGCAGTCCACCTACAACTTCGAGCACGCCAATGTCGACAAGCTGTTCGAACTGTTCGACTTCTACGAGAGCGAAGCCAAGCGCCTGATCGAACTGGACCAGCCGCTGCCGCTGCCAAGCTATGAAATGGTGCTCAAGGCCTCGCACACCTTCAACCTGCTGGATGCACGCCGCGCCATCTCGGTGACCGCGCGTCAGCAGTACATCCTGCGCGTGCGCACCCTGGCGCGTGCCGTGGCCCAGGCCTACCTGCTGGCCCGTGCCAAGCTGGGCTTCCCGATGGCGACCCCGGACCTGCGTGACGAAGTATTGGCCAAGCTGGAGGCTGCACAATGAGTGCTCAAGATTTCCTGGTAGAACTGGGCACCGAAGAGCTGCCACCCAAGGCCCTGAACACCTTGGCCGAAGCCTTCCTGGCCGGCATCGACAAGGGCCTGCAAGCGGCCGGCCTGAGCTTCGAGAGCAAGACCGTGTACGCCGCGCCACGTCGCCTGGCGGTGCTGATCACCGCCCTGGCCACCCAGCAGCCGGACCGCAGCGTCAACCTCGACGGCCCGCCACGCCAGGCCGCGTTCGACGCCGACGGCAACCCGACCCAGGCCGCCCTGGGTTTTGCCAAGAAGTGCGGCGTGGACCTCAGTGAAATCGACCAGAGCGGGCCGAAGCTGCGCTACAGCCAGAACATCGTCGGCAAGCCGACCGCCAGCCTGCTGCCGACCATCGTCGAAGACTCGCTCAACGACCTGCCGATTCCCAAGCGCATGCGCTGGGGTGCACGCAAGGAAGAGTTCGTGCGTCCGACCCAGTGGCTGGTGATGCTGCTCGGTGACCAGGTCATCGATTGCACCATCCTCGCCCAGAAGGCCGGCCGCGACTCGCGTGGCCACCGCTTCCACCACCCTGAGGCCGTGCGCATCACCTCGCCTGCCAACTACCTGGCCGACCTGCGCGCCGCCTATGTGCTGGCAGACGCCAACGAGCGCCGCGAGCTGATCAGCAAACGCACCGCCGAACTGGCCACCCTGCAGGAAGGCACCGCGATCGTGCCGCCGGCCCTGCTCGACGAAGTGACCGCGCTGGTCGAATGGCCGGTGCCGCTGGTGTGCTCGTTCGAGGAGCGTTTCCTCGAGGTGCCGCAGGAAGCCCTGATCACCACCATGCAGGACAACCAGAAGTACTTCTGCCTGCTGGACGTGGACGGCAAGCTGCTGCCGCGCTTCATCACCGTGGCCAACATCGAGAGCCGCGATCCGAAGCAGATCATCGAAGGCAACGAGAAGGTCGTGCGCCCGCGCCTGACCGACGCCGAGTTCTTCTTCAAGCAGGACAAGAAGCAGAAGCTCGAAAGCTTCAACGAGCGCCTGCAGAACGTGGTGTTCCAGGCACAGCTGGGCAGCGTGTTCGACAAGGCCGAGCGCGTGGCCAAGCTGGCTGCGTTCATTGCCCAGCGCATCGGCGGCGACGCCCAGCGCGCGGCGCGTGCCGGCCTGCTGTCCAAGTGCGACCTGGCCACCGAGATGGTTGGCGAGTTCCCTGAAATGCAGGGCGTTGCCGGCTACTACTACGCCCTCAACGACGGCGAGCCCGAAGACGTCGCCCTGGCCCTGAACGAGCAGTACATGCCGCGCGGTGCCGGTGCCGAACTGCCCTCGACCCTGACCGGTGCGGCCGTGGCAATCGCCGACAAGCTCGACACCCTGGTCGGCATCTTCGGCATCGGCATGCTGCCAACCGGCAGCAAGGACCCCTATGCCCTGCGCCGCGCCGCCCTGGGCGTGCTGCGTATCCTGATCGAGAAGCAGCTGGACCTGGACCTGAACGAGGCGGTGAACGTCGCCGTCGCCCAGTTCGGTGCCAAGGTCAAGGCTGCCGGCCTGAGCGAGCAGGTGCTGGAATTCGTCTTCGACCGCCTGCGTGCGCGTTACGAAGATGAAGGCATCGACGTGGCCACCTACCTCTCGGTACGTGCGCTCAAGCCAGGCTCGGCACTGGACTTCGACCAGCGCGTGCAAGCCGTGCAGGCGTTCCGCAAGCTGCCGGAAGCCGCAGCCCTGGCTGCGGTGAACAAGCGTGTGTCCAACCTGCTGAGCAAGGCCGAAGGTTCGGTGGCGACCTCGGTAGAGCCCAAGTACTTCGACAACGCCAACGAGTTCTCGCTGTACTCGGCCATCCAACAGGCCGATCAGGCGGTACAACCGATGGCCGCTGCGCGTCAGTACAGCGAGTCGCTGGCGCGCCTGGCCGCGCTGCGCGAGCCGGTGGATGCGTTCTTCGAGGCGGTGATGGTCAACGCCGACGACGCCAACGTGCGAGCCAACCGTTATGCCCTGCTCAGCCGCCTGCGCGGTCTGTTCCTGGGCGTGGCCGACATCTCGCTGCTGGGGTAGGACGTGAAGCTGCTGATTCTCGATCGGGACGGGGTGATCAACCAGGACTCCGACGCCTACATCAAGTCGCTGGACGAATGGATTCCCATCCCGGGTTCGATCGAGGCCATTGCGCAGCTGAGCAAGACCGGCTGGACGGTGGCGGTGGCCACCAACCAGTCGGGCATCGCCCGTGGCTATTACAGCCTGGCCACCCTCGACGCCATGCACGCGCGCCTGCGCGAGCTGGTGGCGGCGCAGGGCGGCGAGGTGGGACTGATCGTCTATTGCCCGCATGGCCCGGACGACGGCTGCGATTGCCGCAAGCCCAGGCCGGGCATGCTGCGCACCATTGCCAACCATTACGCGGTCGACCTGGCCGGGGTGTGGTTCGTGGGTGACAGCAAGGGTGACCTGGAAGCCGCGCGCGCCGTCGATGCACAACCGGTTCTGGTAAGGACCGGCAAAGGCGAGCAGACCCTGAGCAAGGGCGTGCCCGAGGCAACGCTGATTTTCGATGACCTGGCGTCGATCGCCAGTGCACTTATCCACACACAGGCGGGTTAGCCCGCAACGGTACATTCCGCTATGTCGATCCTGCAGGCGATCAGAATTTTTCTTTTTTACCTGCTGCTGGGTACCAGCTCGTTGCTGTGGTGCACCCTGAGCTTCTTTATCGCGCCGTTCCTTTCGTTCCGCGCCCGTTACCGCTTCATCAATGTGTACTGGTGCCGTTTTGCGCTGGTGCTGGTGCGTGTTTTCCTGAACATTCGGGTGAACGTCACCGGGGCCGGGAACATTCCGGCGCAACCCTGCGTGATCCTCTCCAATCACCAGAGCACCTGGGAGACGTTTTTCCTCTCCGCCTATTTCCAGCCCTTGAGCCAGGTGCTCAAGCGCGAACTGCTATACGTGCCGTTCTTCGGGTGGGCCATGGCCATGCTGCGGCCCATCGCCATCGACCGCGACAACCCCAAGGCTGCGCTCAAGCAGGTGGCCACCGAAGGCGACAAGCTGCTCAAGGACGGTGTGTGGGTGCTGATCTTCCCGGAGGGTACCCGCGTGCCGTTCGGCAAGATCGGCAAGTTCTCCCGTGGCGGTACCGCGCTGGCGGTTAATGCCAACCTGCCGGTGCTGCCGATCGCGCACAACGCCGGCAAGTACTGGCCCAAGGAAGGCTGGGGCAAGCGCGCCGGCACCATCGAGGTGGTGATCGGCGAGCCTATGTATGCCGAAGGCACCGGGCCACGCGCCATCGCAGCGCTCAACGACCGTGCGGCGGCATGGAACGAGCAGACCCAGCGCGACCTCGGTTCGCTGCCGGCGCACGCCCCCGACGACGCCCAGCCGGTGACCTGACCGTTCTGTGGATAACGTGTGTACAGTATTTGGATTTCTTTCAGAAAAATTCGCTAACCTTATGATTTAAATGCTTATTTCTCTGTATTACTGTTTTGCGAAAATCGTGCATAAGTTTTTTCGCGCGATAAAAAAACCGGCTTTTAGGCCGGTTTTTTTGTGGATTACTTAAGGCCCTTTCACACCTTGTCCAGGTCCACCTTGTTGGTCTCCTTCAGGCAGAAGATCCCCACCACCAGGCTCACCCCGGTAATCAGCACCGGGTACCACAGCCCGTAGAAGATATCCCCGGTATACACCACCAGCGCGAACGATACCGTCGGCAGGAAGCCGCCGAACCAGCCATTGCCGATGTGATACGGAAGCGACATCGAGGTGTAGCGGATGCGCGTGGGGAACAGCTCCACCATCACCGCCGCCAGCGGACCATAGGTCATGGTCGCGATCAGGATCATCACCACGATCAGCAGCACCACCATCGGCTGGTTCACGTTGGCCGGGTCTGCCTTGGCCGGGTAGCCAGCCTTTTCGATGGCCGCACGCATGGCCGCTTCGTCGAAGCCGTCGATACGCTGCTCGCCGATGGTCACCACCACCTCGGTACCGGCAGGCACCGATTGCGAGCTGTACGGCAGGCCCTGCTTGACCAGGAAGGTCTTGACCTTGTCGCAGGTGCTGTCGAAACGTGCCTTGCCCACCGGGTCGAACTGGAAGGTGCAGCCCTGCGGGTCGGCCATCACCACGATCGGCGCCTGGCGGCTGGCCGCGTCGATCTGCGGGTTGGCGTAGTGGCTCAGGCCCTTGAACAGCGGGAAGTACAGCACGGTGGCCAGCAGCAGGCCGAGCATCAGGATCGGCTTGCGCCCGATCCGGTCCGACAGCCAGCCGAAGAACACGAAGAACGGCGCGCCGATCACCACGCTGATGATCAGCAGGGTATTGGCCTGGGCCGGGTCCATCTTGAGCATCTGGGTCATGAAGAACAGCACGTAGAACTGCGCGGTGTAGAAGGTCACCGCCTGGCCGGCGTTGATGCTGAACAGCGCGGTGAGCACAATCTTGAGGTTGGCCCACGAGCCGAACGACTCACGAATCGGCGACTTGCTGGTCTTGCCCTGGGCTTTCATTTTCACGAAGGCCGGCGACTCGTGCATGCTCATGCGGATCCAGGTGGAGATACCCAGCAGCACGATCGACAGCAAAAACGGCAGGCGCCAGCCCCATACCTCGAACTGGTCGCCCGTGAGGTAACGGCTGCCCAGCACCACCAGCAGCGAAAGCAGCAGGCCGAGGGTAGCGGTGGACTGGATGAACCCGGTGTGAAAGCCGCGCTTGCCGGGCGGCGCGTGCTCGGCCACATAGGTGGCCGCGCCGCCGTATTCGCCGCCCAGGGCCAGGCCCTGGAGCATGCGCAGCACCACCAGGATGATCGGCGCGGCGATGCCGATGCTGGCGTAGTTGGGCAGCAGGCCCACCGCGAAGGTCGACAGGCCCATCAGCACGATGGTGACCAGGAAGGTGTATTTGCGCCCGATCATGTCGCCCAGGCGCCCGAACACCAGAGCGCCGAAGGGCCGTACCAGGAACCCGGCAGAGAACGCCATCAGCGCGAAGATGAACGCCGTGGTGTCGTTGACCCCGGCAAAGAACTGCTTGCTGATGACGACCGCCAGCGCCCCATAGAGAAAAAAGTCATACCACTCGAAAACCGTCCCGAGGGATGACGCGAAAATGATCTTGCGTTCTTCGCGGCGGCTGTTGCCCGCTGCTGCAGCGCCCTGCTGTTGAAGAGTGTCCGACATCGTGCTGTCCTCGGCCCTTGCGGGCACAGTGATTCTTGTTGTTGTTCCACTGTCGTCGCCGGCCGACTGCTGCCGACGTCACTGCACGCCGCCCTCAGGGCGTCGCTAACGCGGTCTTGCCACTGCTGTTGCTGGCTGCGGGTGCGGCCTTAAGAATCAGTTGCGCGGCCTTCTCGCCGATCATCAGGGTGGGTGAACAGGTATTGCCAGAGGTGATCTGCGGCATGATCGAGGCATCGGCGATGCGCAACCCCGCCACGCCATGCACACGTAGTTGTGCGTCCACCACATCCAGCGGGCCGTTGCCCATGCGGCAGGTACCTACCGGATGGAAAATGGTGGTGCCGATCTGCCCGGCAGCCTGCTGCAACTGCTCCTCGGTATCGAGTGCTGCGCCTGGCAGGTATTCGACCGGTGCAAAAGCGGCGAGGGCAGGGGCCTGCACGATCTGTCGGGTAAGGCGGATGGCCTGGGCGGCGACGCGCAGGTCTTCAGGCTCGCTGAGGTAATTGGGGTCGATGACCGGTGCATCGCCGGGGTAGGCCGAGCGGATATCCACACGCCCGCGGCTGAGCGGGCGCAGATTGCACACCGAGGCGGTGAATGCGGCAAAGCGGTGCAGCGGCTCGCCGAAGCGGTCCAGCGACAGGGGCTGCACGTGGTACTGCAGGTTGGGCGTGGGCTGCTCGGGGTGCGAGCGCACGAACGCCCCCAGCTGGCTCGGCGCCATGGCCAACGGGCCGCTGCGGTCATACAGATAGCGCAGGCCCATGCCCAGCTTGCCCCAGTGGGTGTTGGCCACCTGGTTGAGGGTGCGCACGTTGCTGACCTTGTAGATCAGGCGCAGTTGCAGGTGATCCTGCAGGTTGCCGCCCACGCCGGGCAATTCGTGCAATACCGGGATGCCTAGGCGTTCCAGCAATGGCCGCGGGCCGATGCCGGAGCGTTGAAGAATGCCCGGCGAACCCACCGCCCCGGCACACAGGATGATTTCGCGGCGGGCCTGGTAACGCTGTTCGCTGCCCTGCCAGCGCGCCTGAACGGCCGACGCGCGACCATTGTCGAGCAGCACCTTGTCCACCTCGACGCCGGTCAGCACCGTCAGGTTGGGGCGGTGGCGCACGGGGCGCAGGAATGCCTTGGCCGCATTCCAGCGCACGCCGCTGCGCTGGTTGACCTGAAAGTATCCACAGCCCTGGTTATCCCCACCGTTGAAGTCGTCAATGCTGGCGATGCCGCTCTGGGCTGCCGCCTCGCGAAACGCATCGAGGATCGCCCACGAATAGCGCTGGCGTTCGACCCGCCATTCGCCAGCGTTGCCGTGCAGCTCGCTGGCGCCGCCAAAATGGTTTTCGCTGGCCTTGAACAGTGGCAGCACGTCATTCCAGGCCCACCCGGGATTGCCCTGTTCGGCCCAGTGATCGTAGTCGCGGGCCTGACCGCGCATGTAGATCATGCCGTTGATCGAGGAACACCCGCCCAGCACCTTGCCCCGTGGGTAGCCCAGGCTGCGACCGTCGAGCCCCGGTTGCGCTTCGGTCTTGAAGCACCAGTCGGTACGCGGGTTGCCAATGCAATAGAGGTAGCCCACCGGAATGTGGATCCAGGGGTAGTTGTCGCGACCGCCGGCTTCGAGCAGCAGCACGCGGCAGCCAGGGTCGGCAGACAGCCGATTGGCCAGTAGACAGCCGGCAGGGCCGGCACCGACTACCACGTAGTCGTAGGAATGATCGGCTGGTGCCATGAAGACCTCGCGCCTGATTTTTATTCTTGTCCAGGCCAGTGTTATTGATTATTTTCGAGTTGAACACGTTAGATTTCACGCAACAGCTGTGCGTTTTAGAACAACGCAAGTGAACCTCTGATTCACAAGGAAAAGCATGTTCGACTGGAATGACCTGCGGTTTTTTCTCGAGTTGCAGCGTAGCGGCCGCCTGCTCACCGCCGCCAAGCGCCTCAACACCACCCATAGCACCGTAGCCCGGCATATCGAGAGCATCGAGAGTAGCCTGGGCACGGCACTGTTCGTGCAGCACGCCCAGGGCTATGAACTGACCCCGGCCGGGCAGGCCCTGCTCAAGCACGCCGAAGCCATGGAGAACGTCGCCTTGCTGGCGCAGGAGGAGATCACCCAGGCCATCACGCCGCTGGGCAAGATTCGCCTGGGGGTGACCGAGGGCATCGGCATCATGTTCTTCACCCCGCGCATGGGCAGCCTGTTCGAACGCTACCCCGGGCTGGAGGTGGAGCTGGTCGCAGTGCCGCGCTTTGTCAGCATCATCAACCGCGAGGCAGAGATCAGCATTCACCTGGAACGCCCGCATGCCGACCTGTTGATCACGCGAAAACTCACCGATTACCGCCTGGCGCTGTATGCCAGCCCCGAGTACCTGGCCAGGGCTGCGCCGCTCAACAGCCGCGAAGACCTGTCCCGGCACAGCTGGATCGGCTACGTGGACGACCTGCTGTTCAGCCAGCAGTTGCTGTTTCTCAACAGCTTCTGCCGCGCACCGAACGTGGTGTTTCGCAGCACCAGCGTGATCGCCCAGCAGCATGCGGCGCGTGCCGGGCTGGGCATCGCGGTACTGCCCAACTACATGGCCCGCCACGACCCGCACCTGGTGCGCGTGCTGCCCAGCGAAACCATCCAGCGCAGCTACTGGATCAGCACCCGGCGCGAACTGCACAAGTCGGTGCGCCTGCGGGTAGTGTGGGACTACCTGCTGGCGCTGTGCGCCGACGAGCAAGGCGAACTGCTCGCCGAGTGAGCGGCGTTCAGCGCGCCAGGGTGTTGACCGCCAGCAACAGGGCAGCCGCTATCCCCACCAGCGCAAAGCCCTGTTGCAGACGCGGCCCGGCCAGGCGGTGGGCGAACTGGCGCGCAACCACCAGGCCCGCCACCGCACCGCCGGCAAACGGCACGCCGACACCCCAGTGCATCACCCCGCTGAGGCTGGCGCTCAACACGCTGCCCAGCGACACCAGGGCGATCACCGCCAGCGACGTGGCGACGATGCTTTTCATCTCAAGGTTGGTGTAGCGCCCCAGGGCAGGCACGATCACAAACCCGCCACCGACCCCGAGCAGGCCGGACAGCAGGCCGCTGAGCAATCCGGTGAAGGCCAACGCGCGGGCGCAGGGCAGGGTCCAGCGCAAGCGCCCCTGCAACGGGTTGAGCACACAGGGCTGCAGGGCACGATCCGCACAGGGCGGCTCGCCCCGCAGCTCGCGCCGGGCCTTGCGCAGCATGCGTGCGCAGGCATACACCAGCACCACGCTGAACCCCAGCGCCAGCGGTGCATTGTGCAGGCGATGCGCCAGCAGCAGGCCGAAGGGGGTGGCGCACATGCCGATCAGCGCGACGAACAGCGCGGCCCGGTAGCGCACCAGCCCCTGACGCAGCCCCAGCACCGCACCCACACCTGCCGCCAGGCCCACCGCGAGCAGGCCGACCGGGGCCGCCTCGACCATGCTCAGGCCCAGGCCGAACACCAGCAGCGGCACCGCAAGAATGCCGCCACCGGCGCCCGTCAGGGCCAGGATGATGCCAATGAGGGCGCCCAGACCGGCGCCGACCAGTTCATGCTCTGTCACTGGCGCGCCTCACGCAGTCGCGCAACCGGCTTGGCCAGCCATTCGCGCCCCTTGAGCATGCAGCGCCAGTACAGCGGCGGCAGTATCCGCGCCTTGAGCAGCCAGGCCAGGCGCGTGGGCCTGCGCCCGTCTAGCAACCAGCGCGGAAAGCTTGGTGCCAGCTTGCCGCCGTAGGTGAACTCGGCCAGCACGATCCTGCCGCGCTCCACCGTCAGCGGGCACGACCCGTAGCCGTCGTATTCGGCCAGACGCGACAGGCGCCCCAGTGCCACCAGCACGTTGTTGGCCACCACCGGCGCCTGCTTGCGGGCAGCGGCGGCCGTCTTGGCATTGCTGGTGTTGATCACATCGCCCAGGCCATGGATGTTGCCGTAGCACGCATGGCGCAGGGTGGCCGGGTCGACCTCGAGCCAACCGGCCGCATCGGCCAGCGGGCTGTTGCGGATGAAATCCGGCGAAACCTGCGGCGGTACCACATGCAGCATGTCGAATGCCTGCACCACGGTTTCGCTGCTGCCGTCGGGCAGGGTGCGCAGAAAGGTCGCGCGCTTGCCCGGCCCGTCCACCGCCACCAGCCGGTGTGAATAGTTGAGGTCCACACCGTAACGGTCGATGTATTCCATCAGCGCCGGCACATAGTCGGCGACACCGAACAGCACGTTGCCGGCGTTGAAGAACTGCGCCTGGATCGCCCCCAGGCGCCCGCTGCGCAGCCAGTGGTCGCACGACAGGTACAGGGCTTTTTGTGGGGCACCGGCGCACTTGATCGGCATCGGTGGCTGGGTGAACACGGCGCGGCCTTCCTTCAGGCCCTGCACCAGCTGCCAGGTGTAGGGTGCCAGGTCGTAGCGGTAATTGGAGGTCACGCCGTTCTGGCCGAGGGTCTCGACCAGGCCGTCGATGGCGTCCCAGGCCAACCGCAGCCCGGGGCATACCACCAGCTGTTCGTAGCTCACCAGGCGCCCGTCATCCAGGCTGACGGTCTGCGCCTGCGGGTCGAACTGTTGCACGGCGGCCTTGATCCACCTGACCGCCGCCGGCACGGTCGAGGCCAGGGTGCGGGCGGTGGACGCTGCACGGAACACGCCCGCGCCGACCATGGTCCAGCCAGGTTGATAGTAGTGAACGTCGGCGGGGTCGATGATCGCGATATCCAGGGAGGCATCACGCGCCAGCAGGCTGGAGGCGGTGGCGATTCCGGCGGCACCGGCGCCGACGATCAGCACCTTGTGGTGGCTGACCTCGCGGGCAGCGGCAGAGGAGGCGGCAGGCATGGCAGTACGTCCTTTAATAATAATTCTGGTGCAGCAGGTTCAGAGCTTGTTGAGCGGGATCTTCAGGTAGCGCACACCGTTGTCTTCCGGCTCGGGCAACTGGCCGCTGCGCATGTTCACCTGCACCGAGGGCAGGATCAGTTGCGGCATGTCGAGGGTGGCATCACGGGCTTCGCGCATGGCCACGAAGCAGTCCTCGCTGATGCCGTCGCGAATGTGAATGTTGCTGGCGCGCTGTTCGCCCACCGTGGTCATGTAGCGCAATGCACGGCCTCCGGGCAGGTAGTCGTGGCACATGAACAGGCGGGTGGCATCCGGCAGGGCCAGGATGCGCTGGATCGAGCGGTACAGGGTACGCGCATCGGCCCCGGGGAAGTCGCAGCGGGCCGTGCCGTAATCCGGCATGAACAAGGTGTCGCCGACGAACGCGACGCACTCGTCACCGGCCTGTACCAGGTAAGTCATGCAGGCCGGGGTATGCCCCGGTGTGTGCAAGGCGCGCAGCTTGAGCGTGCCAAGGTCGAGCTCGCCGTTGTCGTCCAGCAGCACATCGAACTGGCTGCCATCACGGGCAAAGCCGGGTTCGGCATTGAACAGCGTGCCGAACACCTTCTGCACCTGGGTGATGCGGCTGCCGATGGCCACCTGGCCACCCAGCGCCTGCTTGAGATAGGCGGCAGCTGAGAGGTGGTCGGCGTGCACATGGGTCTCGAGTATCCACTGCACCTGGCCACCCAGCTCGCGTACCCGTGCGATCAGCTTGTCGGCCGAGGCGGTGTCGGTACGCCCGGCCTTGGGGTCATAGTCCAGCACGCTGTCGATCAGGGCGCAGTGCGCGCTGGCCTGGTCCATGACCAGGTAGCTGATGGTCGAGGTCGCGCTGTCGAACAGCGCTTCTACATACAGGTTACCGCCGATGATCATTACCGCTCTCCAGAGAAATCCGCTGATGCCTGCCGGCCAGCCGTGCAGGCATTCGACCAACAGTCATCAAGATATGTGCCAGCGCAGATTCACGCCTGCCCCCGGCCAGCACGCCCGGTTTACCTGAGTCTGGACCCTCTGGCCGAAACTGCCTGCCACGGTTCTGGCAGCTGGTTGGCAGAGGCTGGCAGTTTTTGGCAGTGAGCGAGGCGTTCGGTTAAGCTGCGGGCCTGCCTTGCCCCTGGTGCCGTCATGCCCATGAACCCCGACACACCCGCCAGCCCCGCCCTGCAGGCGCTGGTGTCCTACCTCGAACACGAACCTCAGCCGAGCATCGTGCTCGACCTGCAGTACAACATTCTTGCCGCCAACACTGCGTACCTGCATCAATTCGGGGTGGTGGGCGCCGCGCCGATCGGCCAGAAGTGCCACCACGTCTCGCACCACTACGCGGTGCCGTGCGACCAGGCGGGCGAGCACTGCCCGATGCGCAAGGCCAGGCATAGCCGCACCCCCGAGCGGGTGCTGCATGTGCATCACACCCCGCGAGGGCCGGAACATGTGGACGTGGAGTTGCGCCCGATCCTGGACGAGCAGGGTGAAGTGATCGCCTTTGTCGAACGCCTGACCAGCATCGCCGTGGCGTCGGCACAGCCGCAGCAGTTCGGCCTGGTAGGGCGTTCGGCGGCCTTCCAGGAGGCCCTTGCCGGTGTCCAGCGGGCCGCGCCGGCGCAGATACCGGTGCTGCTGCAAGGGGAGTCCGGCACCGGCAAGGAGCTGTTCGCCCGCGCCCTGCATGCCAGCAGCCCGCGTGCCAGCGGTCCGTTGGTGGTGGTGGACTGCACGGGGCTGACCGAGACGTTGCTGGAGAGCGAGCTGTTCGGCTACGAGAAGGGCGCATTCACCGGTGCCAACCAGCGCAAGATCGGCCTGGCCGAAGCCGCCCATGGCGGCACCCTGTTTCTCGACGAGATCGGTGAGGTGCCGCTGGCGATGCAGGTCAAGCTGCTGCGTCTGATCGAGTCGGGCAGCTTTCGCCCGGTGGGCAGCCTGCGCACGGTGCATTCGGATTTCCGCCTGATCTCGGCCACCCACAAGCCCCTCAAGGAAATGGCCACCGCCGGCAGCTTTCGCGAAGACCTCTACTACCGTATCAGCGGCTTCCCGATCCGCCTGCCTTCACTGCGCGAGCGCTTCGAAGACCTGCCCCTGCTGATCGAGACCCTGCTGCAGCGCCTGGCCGGGTCCGCTGCGCCGCGGGTCGACGAGGAGGCCATGACCTTGCTGGGGCTGTACCGCTACCCCGGCAACATCCGCGAGCTGCGCAACATTCTGGAGCGGGCGAGGTTGTTCAGCGACGACGGCATCATCCGCGCCGAGCACCTGCCCACGGAGCTGAGAGCCGACTCGCCCGCCAGTGCCCCACACCGCTCGAATACCCGATTGCGCGACATCGCCCAGGCGCTGGACAGCTTCGAAGGATCGCGCAGCGAGCTTGCCCGCCACCTGGGGCTGAGCGAGCGCACCCTGTATCGGCGCCTGCGCGAGCTGGGTGTTTCTTGAGTGCTCACGCCTAGGGCGCAGCAGCACCTAGGCAGGAAAACAAAAAGGCCAACCCCTGAGGGTTGGCCTTTCGAGGGCGTTGTCACTGTGGATAACTGCCCGCTTTCAGAGGTACTGCAACCGGTCAGAAGTCCAGATTGGATACCGCCAGGGCGTTGCTTTCGATGAACTCGCGGCGCGGTTCCACGGCGTCGCCCATCAGGGTGTTGAAGATCTGATCGGCAGCGATCGCGTCTTCGATGGTCACCTTGAGCATGCGGCGCACAGTCGGGTCCATGGTGGTTTCCCACAGCTGGTCCGGGTTCATCTCGCCCAGCCCTTTGTAGCGCTGGATGGTGTGACGCTTGGTGCTTTCGGCCATCAGCCAGTCCAGGGCTTCCTTGAACTCGGTGATGGCTTTCTTGCGTTCCCCACGCTGCACGTAGGCACCTTCACCCAGCAGGGTGGCAAGCTGGGCGCCCAGCGCGGTCACGGTGCGGTAGTCGTTGCTGCCGAAGAAGTCGCGGTTGAAGGTCACGTAGCTGGCAAGGCCGTGGGAAGTGATTTCCACTTCTGGCAGCCACACGTTGCGCTCGCGGTCTTCACGCAGGCTGGCCTTGTACAGCAAGCCCGACTTCTCGGTATTGCGCAGGCGCTCATCGAACCTGGCGAGCCAGTTCTGCATGTGCGCGTGGTCGGACAGCTGCTCCACCGAGATGGCCGGCAGGTACACGAAGTGCTCGGTGAGCTCTTGCGGGTACAGGCGCGACAGACGCTTGAGGGTCTTCATCACGGTACGGAATTCGTTGACCAGACGCTCCAGCTCGACACCGGAAACCGGTGGCGCGGACTCGTCCAGGTGCAGGCTGGCATCTTCGAGGGCCGACTGGGTCATGTACTCTTCCATGGCCTCGTCGTCCTTGATGTACTGCTCCTGCTTGCCCTTCTTGACCTTGTACAGCGGCGGCTGCGCGATGTAGATGTAGCCGCGCTCGACCAGCTCCGGCAACTGACGGAAGAAGAAGGTCAGCAGCAGGGTACGGATGTGCGAACCGTCGACGTCAGCATCGGTCATGATGATGATGTTGTGATAGCGCAGCTTCTCGATGTTGTACTCTTCGCGGCCGATGCCACAGCCCAGTGCGGTGATCAGCGTGCCCACTTCCTGGGACGAGATCATCTTGTCGAAACGTGCTTTCTCGACGTTGAGGATCTTACCCTTGAGCGGCAGGATAGCCTGGGTCTTGCGGTTGCGACCTTGCTTGGCCGAGCCGCCTGCGGAGTCACCCTCCACCAGGTACAGTTCGGAGAGGGCAGGGTCTTTCTCCTGGCAGTCGGCAAGCTTGCCCGGAAGCCCGGCAATGTCCAGCGCGCCCTTGCGACGGGTCATTTCACGCGCTTTACGGGCCGCTTCACGGGCGCGCGCAGCGTCGATCATCTTGCCGACCACAGCCTTGGCTTCGTTCGGGTTTTCCAGCAGGAAGTCGGAGAAGTACTTGCCCATCTCCTGTTCCACCGCAGTTTTGACTTCGGACGAAACCAGCTTGTCCTTGGTCTGCGAGCTGAACTTGGGATCAGGCACCTTCACCGAGATGATTGCGGTCAGGCCTTCACGGGCATCATCACCGGTGGTCGCGACCTTGTTCTTCTTGGCCAGACCTTCCTGCTCGATGTAGTTGTTCAGGTTACGCGTCAGCGCCGAACGGAAACCCACCAGGTGAGTACCGCCGTCGCGCTGCGGAATGTTGTTGGTGAAGCACAACAGGTTCTCGTTGAAGCTGTCGTTCCACTGCAGGGCGATTTCCACACCCACACCATCCTCGCGCTGAACGCTGAAGTGGAACACTTCGTTCACCGGAGTCTTGTTGGTGTTCAGGTATTCGACGAATGCGCGCAGGCCACCTTCGTACTTGAATTCCTCTTCCTTACCCGAGCGTTCGTCCTTCAACAGGATGCCTACGCCAGAGTTGAGGAACGACAGTTCACGAATCCGCTTGGCCAGGATGTCCCAGCTGAAGTGGATGTTCTTGAAGGTTTCGGACGATGGCTTGAAGTGGATCTGGGTGCCGGTGGTTTCGCTGTCGCCGACAATCTTCATCGGAGCCTGCGGTACACCGTGAACGTAGGTCTGCTCCCAGATCTTGCCGCTGCGGCGAACGGTGAGGATCAACTCTTCGGAAAGCGCGTTCACCACCGAGACGCCCACACCGTGCAGGCCGCCGGATACCTTGTAGGAGTTGTCGTCGAACTTACCGCCGGCGTGCAGTACGGTCATGATGACCTCTGCGGCGGAAACCCCTTCTTCCTTGTGTACATCGACCGGGATGCCGCGGCCGTTGTCGCGAACGGTGATGGACTCATCCGGGTGGATGATTACGGTAATGTCGTCACAGTGGCCGGCGAGGGCTTCGTCGATCGAGTTATCGACCACCTCGAACACCATGTGGTGCAGGCCGCTACCATCATCGGTGTCGCCAATGTACATACCGGGACGCTTGCGTACGGCATCCAACCCTTTGAGCACTTTAATGCTGGAGGAGTCGTACGTTTGATTTTCGCTCATGCCTTCACTCCCGATGGTCGTGGGTCTGGGTGATACGGCCTTGTTCCACGTGGAACAAGGCAACTGGCGTATCCGTCTGCCAGCCTTCCCTCAATAATTCGTGGTCTACACAGGTGATAAACACCTGGCAGCGTAAGTCTTCCAGCAAGCGGCAAAGTGCACGACGGTGCTGCTCGTCCAATTCGGACGGCAGGTCATCCACCAGATAAATACATTGGCCGCGGCGTGCCTGGCTGACCAGATGCCCCTGGGCGATACGCAGTGCGCACACCACCAGTTTCTGCTGGCCGCGAGACAGGATATCGGCCGCGTTGTTGGCGCCTAACCTGAGCCGCAGATCCGCACGTTGCGGACCTGCCTGTGTGTGGCCCATCTGCTGATCCCGATGGAGCGAGCCAGCCAGGACCTCGCTGAGGTCTCTGTCCTTGTCCCACCCTCGGTAGTAACTCAGGGTCAGCCCCTCGAGCTCCAGCAATTCGCTCAAGGTTTGTTCGAAGACGGGTTTCAGCGCTTTGATGTAATTACGGCGGTACTCGTCGATTTCCGCACTGGCCAGGCATAACTCCCGGTCCCAGGCTGCTTGCGAAACAGCGTCAAGTGTACCATGCCGCAACCATGAGTTCCGCTGCCGCAGGGCCTTCTGCAGGCGCTGCCAGGTGGACATGAAGCGAGGTTCCACGTGGAACACACCCCAATCCAGGAATTGCCGGCGAATCTTGGGCGCACCTTCGAGCAGGCGAAAACTGTCCGGGTTGATCAGTTGCAGCGGCAGTATCTCTGCCAGTTGGGCGGCACTGCGGGCGTTCTGCCCGTCGATGCGAATGGTGAAATCCCCTTGCCGTTCCCGCGATATGCCCAGGTTGCTGGAACCACCTTCATTCAGTTCGACCTGGCCGAATACCGTACACGCCAGTTCTTCATACTGGATGACCGGTGTAAGGCGAGTGCTGCGAAATGAACGGGCCAGGCCGAGCAAATGGATGGCTTCCAGCACGCTGGTTTTGCCGCTGCCGTTGGCGCCATACAGGATGTTGATGCGGGGGGAGGGGGAGAAGGTCACCGGGTGCAGGTTGCGCACCGCGGTGACTGAAACGCGACTGAGGGACATCTAGCGAGTGCTGGACAAATTACAGGCGCATCGGCATGACGACGTATGCAGAATAGTCATTGTCCGCCTCTTGCAGCAGGGCGCTGCTGTTGGAATCGGACAGGATCAGACGAACCTGTTCGGTGGTCATCACGCCCAGCACGTCGAGCAGGTAGCTCACGTTGAAACCGATTTCCAGCGAACCGCCGTTGTAGTCGACGCCGATCTCTTCTTCGGCTTCTTCCTGCTCAGGGTTGTTGGCCTGAATCTTCAGTTGGCCAGCCGCCAGTTGCAGACGAATGCCGCGGTACTTTTCGTTGGACAGAATCGCGGTACGGCTGAACGCTTCGCGAAGTGCCTGGCGATCACCCAGTACCAGTTTGTCGCCGCCCTTTGGCAATACGCGCTCGTAGTCCGGGAACTTGCCATCCACCAGCTTGGAGGTGAAGGTGAATTCGCCAGTAGTGGCGCGAATGTGTTGCTGACCCAGCACGATGGCAACGGTGCCTTCCGGATCAGTGAGCAGGCGCGCCAGCTCAAGGATACCCTTGCGAGGCACGATCACCTGGTGGCGATCAGCCTGACCGATATCGGCCTGCATCGAGCACATGGCCAGACGGTGACCATCGGTGGCGACCGCGCGCAGAGTGCCGGTGGAGACTTCCAGCAGCATGCCGTTCAGGTAGTAGCGCACGTCCTGCACGGCCATTGCGAAGCTGGTGCGCTCGATCAGGCGGCGCAGACGGCTCTGCTCCAGGGTGCAGGTCAGCGAACCCGGGCCTTCCTCGACGGTGGGGAAATCGTTGGCTGGCAGGGTCGACAAGGTGAAACGGCTGCGGCCGGCCTTGATGATGACCTTCTGCTCGTCGACCTTGATGCTGATCTCCGCTTCGCTCGGCAGGCTCTTGCAGATATCCATCAGCTTGCGTGCAGGTACGGTGATCTCGCCAGGCTCGGCAGGGTGTTCCAGTTGCACACGGCCAACCAGCTCCACTTCCAGGTCAGTACCTGTAAGCGACAGTTGCTGGCCCTGGACCACCAGCAGCACGTTGGACAATACCGGCAAGGTCTGGCGGCGCTCGACGACGCCTGCGACCAGTTGCAGGGGTTTCAACAGGGCTTCGCGTTGAATGGTGAAATGCATGGTCTAGTCCCTTGCCTTAAAAAAAAGCCGCGCTGACGTTCATCACGTCGTCAGGGTCCGCAGCAGGTTCTTGTAGTCCTCGCGGATATCCGCGTCGGATTCCTTGAGTTCGTTGATCTTGCGGCACGCGTGCAACACCGTGGTGTGATCGCGGCCGCCGAAGACGTCGCCGATTTCCGGCAGGCTGTGGTTGGTCAGTTCCTTGGACAGGGCCATGGCCACCTGACGCGGCCTGGCCACCGAACGCGAACGCCGCTTGGACAGCAGATCGGAAATCTTGATCTTGTAGTACTCGGCCACTGTGCGCTGAATGTTATCCACACTCACCAGCTTGTCCTGCAGTGCCAGCAGATCCTTGAGCGACTCGCGAATCAACTCGATGGTGATATCGCGGCCCATGAAGTGCGAGTGGGCAATGACCCGCTTCAGCGCGCCTTCCAGTTCCCGCACGTTGGAGCGGATGCGCTGGGCAATGAAGAACGCAGCGTCATGTGGCAGGTCGACCTTGGCCTGGTCGGCCTTCTTCATCAGGATCGCGACGCGGGTCTCGAGCTCCGGCGGCTCTACGGCAACGGTCAGGCCCCAGCCAAAGCGGGACTTGAGGCGCTCCTCGAGGCCTTCGATTTCCTTGGGGTAGCGGTCGCTGGTGAGAATCACCTGCTGGCCACCTTCGAGCAAGGCGTTGAAGGTGTGGAAAAACTCCTCCTGCGAACGCTCCTTGCGGGCAAAGAATTGAATGTCGTCGATCAGAAGCGCATCGACCGAGCGGTAGAAGCGCTTGAACTCGTTGATGGCATTGAGCTGCAACGCCTTGACCATGTCGGCGACGAAGCGCTCCGAGTGCAGGTACACCACCTTGGCATTCGGATTCTTCTTGAGCAGGTGGTTACCCACAGCGTGCATCAAGTGCGTCTTACCCAGGCCCACCCCGCCATAGAGGAATAACGGGTTGTAGCCATGCTTGGGGTTGTCGGCGACCTGCCAGGCTGCCGCGCGGGCCAGCTGGTTGGACTTGCCCTCGACGAAATTCTCGAAGGTGAAGGTGCGGTTCAGGTAGCTGGTGTGTTTGAGCGCACCCTCTACCTGCACAGTACGTTGTTCGGTACGGCTGCTGGGTGGAGCCACCACGGCAGTGTTCTCGCCCATCGAGTCGAAGCTGTCGCGCGAAGGTGCATCTTCGACCTGTGGCGCTGCCGGCGCAGGTGCTGGCGCTGCCGGGGCTGCCACGGCAGCGACCTGGGCAGCCTGATGGGCCTGGGAAGCGGCGACCGAGGCGGCGAGCGGTGCGTTTGGCGCAGCACGGGGTGCCGAACTGCGTCGGCTGCCTATTAATAAGGAAAGCGCAGGGGCGATGCCATTGCCGTGTTCGCCCAGCAGTTCGAGCAAGCGACCCAGGTACTTTTCATTGACCCAATCGAGTACGAACCGGTTAGGCGCATAGACGCGCAACTCGTCGCCTTCGGCTTCGACCTGTAGCGGACGGATCCAGGTGTTGAATTGCTGGGCAGGCAGTTCGTCGCGCAGAAGGTCCACGCACTGCTGCCAAAGTTCCACTGACACGGATATCCCCTGAGTTGAACGCCGGTGAGGCAAAAACAAGCGGCCATTGTACCGACCGCCAGCGCAGTTATCCACATGCAGGTGTGTCGAGGGTGGCGATAAATCAGCAGGTTAGTGGCAAAAACGTCACTTTACCGCTGTGAATAAGCCCTGTGGATAACCATGCCTGAGCACTTTGCACAAGTGGGGGTCGAAATCGGTGGATAACTGCGCTGTGGATAACAGACCTTTTAATCCACAGCTTTTGCGCCTGCACAGCACAGCCAGAGCACCGCTTCCCGACAGGGTTTCTTTTCTCTGTACAGTACGTAGAACAAGGCCTGTAGCGTTCTATCCACAGAAAACAGCTGCCTAAGTTCTATAAGATTTACAAAAAAGCTTTAAATACCTTCTCTTCTTTTTTCTATGTTTAAGCGTCCGGCAAGGCTGTGTCCCTGTCATCCGGGGCACAGGCCTGTGGACGAGCATGCGAAGGCGCCCGGTTTTTTATCCATAAGGAAAAGCTGGTTGGAAATTGACCTATGGCGCTGCTTTCTCTAGAATCGCCGGTCTCTTAAAACGGGGGCCATTCCGGCCCGTTGTCGACGAACCAGGTAACACGCCATGAAACGTACTTTCCAACCAAGCACCATCAAGCGCGCCCGCACTCACGGTTTCCGTGCCCGTATGGCTACCAAGAACGGCCGTGCCGTACTGTCCCGCCGTCGTGCCAAAGGCCGTAAGCGTCTGGCAGTTTGATTTTTCGGCACAGGTGGTGAGTCAGGACTTCAGTCGGGAAAAGCGTCTTCTGACACCCCGACACTTCAAAGCGGTCTTTGACTCTCCATCCGGCAAGGTGCCAGGCAAGAGTCTCTTGCTCCTTGCCCGCGAGAACGGCCTGGATCATCCCCGCCTGGGGCTCGTGATCGGGAAAAAGAGCGTCAAGCTCTCCGTTCAACGCAACCGCTTGAAGCGTTTGATGCGCGATTCGTTTCGTCTCCACCAGCATTTGCTGGCCGGTTGGGACATCGTGATCGTCGCGCGCAAAGGCCTGGGCGACGTAGAAAACCCAGAATTGCACCAACATTTTGGCAAGCTCTGGAAGCGCCTTGCACGCAGTCGGCCCGCTCCAGTGGTTAACAGCGAATCTGCAGGGGTAGACCGTCCAGATGCGTAAACTGGTACTCGTTCCGATCCAGTTTTACCGTTACGCCATTAGCCCTCTGATGGCCAGCCACTGTCGTTTCTATCCGACCTGTTCCACCTATGCGATTGAAGCCATCGAAACACATGGCGCATTGCGCGGTGGATGGTTGACCGCTCGTCGTCTCGGGCGTTGTCATCCGTGGAATGCCGGCGGTTATGACCCGGTTCCGCCTGCTCCCACTTCCCGTACTTCTTCTTCGATAGCCGAGTAATCATGGATATTAAACGCACGATCCTGATCGCCGCCCTGGCAATCGTGTCCTATGTCATGGTCCTCAAGTGGAACCAGGACTACGGCCAGGCTGCCCTGCCGACTCAGAATACTGCTGCCAGCACCGTCGCGCCGGGCTTGCCCGATACCCCGACCGTTGGCACATCCGGCGCCAGCGCCGATGTTCCGAGCGCCACTGCTGAAACCACCCCTGCAGAAATTGCACCGGTTGCCGTCAGCACAGACCTGATTAGGGTCAAGACCGATGTCCTCGACCTGGCTATCAACCCCAACGGCGGTGATATTGCGCAGCTGACCCTGCCGAAATATCCACGTCGCCAGGACCATCCGGAAATTCCGTTCCAGCTGTTCGATAACGGCGGCGAGCGCGTTTACCTGGCTCAGAGCGGCCTGACCGGTGCCAACGGCCCCGATGCACGTGCCGCTGGTCGCCCGCTGTATTCCGCCGAGCAGAAAAGTTATCAACTGGCCGATGGCCAGAACCAACTGGTCGTCGACCTCAAGTTCAGCGACGCGGGTGTGAACTACATCAAGCGTTTCACCCTGAACCGTGGTGAATATGACCTGAAAGTCACTCACCTGATCGACAACCAGAGCGGCAAGCCGTGGACAGGCAACCTGTTTGCACAGCTCAAGCGCGATGCCAGCTCCGATCCGTCGTCGAGCACCGCCACCGGTACCGCCACCTATCTGGGCGCCGCCCTGTGGACAAGTGCCGAGCCGTACAAGAAAGTGTCGATGAAGGACATCGACAAAGGTAGTTTGAAAGAAAATGTTACCGGCGGCTGGGTTGCCTGGTTGCAGCACTACTTCGTGACCGCCTGGATTCCCAACAAGTCGGACAACAACGTTGTTCAGACACGCAAGGACAGCCAGGGCAACTACATCATCGGGTTCACCGGTCCGGAGCTGAACGTGGCTGCCGGCGCCCAGGGCGAAACCAGCACGCTGCTGTACGCCGGTCCCAAGAGCCAGGAAAAACTCAAGGCGCTGTCCCCAGGCCTGGAGCTGACCGTCGACTACGGCATCCTGTGGTTCATTGCCCAGCCGATCTTCTGGCTGCTGCAACATATCCATGAGCTGCTCGGCAACTGGGGCTGGTCGATCATCGTCCTGACCATGCTGATCAAGCTGCTGTTCTTCCCGCTGTCCGCTGCCAGCTACAAGTCGATGGCGCGCATGCGTGCCGTGGCACCTAAACTGGCCGCGCTGAAAGAGCAACATGGCGATGACCGGCAGAAGATGTCGCAGGCCATGATGGAGCTGTACAAGAAAGAGAAGATCAACCCGCTGGGCGGCTGCCTGCCGATCCTGGTGCAAATGCCAGTCTTCCTTTCGCTCTACTGGGTATTGCTGGAAAGCGTTGAAATGCGCCAGGCCCCGTGGATGTTCTGGATTACCGACCTGTCGATCAAGGATCCGTTCTTCATCCTGCCGATCATCATGGGCGCGACCATGTTCATCCAGCAGCGCCTGAACCCGACGCCGCCGGATCCGATGCAGGCCAAGGTGATGAAGCTGATGCCGATCATCTTCACCTTCTTCTTCCTGTGGTTCCCGGCAGGTCTGGTGCTGTACTGGGTTGTGAACAACTGCCTGTCGATCGCACAGCAGTGGTACATCACCCGCAAGATCGAAGCGGCGAGCAACAAAGCAACCGCTTGACGGGTTAGCCAGCTAACCTGTGGATAAAACGCCCCCTCGTGGGGCGTTTTGCTATCTGTCGTTTTTGTCTGAGGCCTTCGCTGATGAATGCTCGTCGTGAAACCATCACTGCAATTGCCACTGCCCAGGGTCGTGGCGGTGTAGGAATCGTGCGTATTTCCGGACCGCTGGCCAGCAAGGCCGGGTTGGCCATCACCGGCCGTGAGCTCACCCCGCGGTATGCCCATTACGGCCCGTTCAAGGGCGACGATGGCCTGGTACTGGATGAAGGCATTGCCCTGTATTTTCCCGGGCCCAACTCCTTTACCGGTGAAGATGTACTGGAGCTGCAGGGCCACGGCGGCCCGGTTGTGCTCGACATGCTGCTGCAGCGCTGCGTGGAACTGGGTTGCCGCCTGGCGCGCCCGGGCGAATTCAGCGAGCGCGCCTTTCTCAACGACAAGCTCGACCTCGCGCAGGCCGAAGCCATCGCCGACCTGATCGAGGCCAGTTCTGCACAGGCGGCGCGTAATGCGCTGCGCTCGTTGCAGGGCGAATTCTCCCGCCGTGTGGATAACCTCACCGAAAAACTGATCAGCCTGCGTATCTACGTCGAGGCGGCAATCGACTTTCCCGAAGAGGAAATCGATTTTCTTGCCGATGGCCACGTCCTGCGCATGCTCGAGGAGGTGCGCGAGAGTTTATCCACAGTGCAGCGCGAGGCGGGGCAGGGTGCGCTGTTGCGCGACGGCATGACGGTGGTGATCGCCGGGCGGCCGAATGCCGGCAAGTCCAGCCTGCTCAACGCACTGGCCGGGCGCGAGGCGGCCATCGTGACGGACATCGCCGGTACTACCCGGGATGTGCTGCGCGAACATATCCACATCGACGGCATGCCGTTGCACGTGGTGGACACCGCCGGCCTGCGCGATACCGAAGACCATGTGGAAAAGATTGGGGTGGAACGCGCCCTCAAAGCCATTGGCGAGGCCGATCGGGTGCTATTGGTGGTGGATGCCACGGCACCTGAAGCCGATGATCCGTTCGCATTGTGGCCTGAATTCCTTGAACAGCGCCCCGACCCGGCCAAGGTCACGCTGATTCGCAACAAGGCCGACCTCAGTGGCGACCCCGTGGGCCTGCAGTTGTCCGACGATGGTCACGTCACCATCACCCTCAGTGCCAAGGGCGCCGACCAGGGCCTGGAACTGCTGCGCGATCACCTCAAGGCCTGCATGGGTTACGAACAGACTGCCGAAAGCGGCTTCAGTGCCCGCCGGCGCCACCTGGACGCCCTGCGCCAGGCCAGTTCGCACCTGGACCACGGTCATGCGCAATTGACCCTGGCGGGCGCTGGAGAGCTGCTGGCCGAAGACCTGCGCCAGGCCCAGCAGTCCCTGGGCGAAATTACCGGCGCCTTCAGCTCCGATGACCTGCTGGGGCGCATCTTCTCCAGCTTCTGCATCGGCAAGTAGTCCGTTTATCCACAACGGGGCCGATCCAGGGCCTCGTTGTCGGCTGTCATCCCCCTCAATTTTTTATCCCCTGTCGAGAATTCCGGAACGCTCCGGGGCTTTCGCGTGCCTGTCTTACTCACAAACCGCAGAATAAGCCCTGTGGAAAACCCCGCCTCAGCTCGGTTGATAACCCGGCCTCAAGGCTGGAGATAACTCCCCCTGTTGATAAGTGGGTGTTTCATCCACAGGCTTAAGGCGCTTATCCAGACCCCTCATGGCCACTAGACCACAGCCTTTTGAACCTCTGTACATAAGGTGGAATAAGGGCTGTAGAGGTTTATCCACAGAAAGGTGCCTCACTAAGAATAAACATAAAAACAAAGCTTTAATAAATTTCTCTCTCTTTATTTCTATTGTCAGCCACTCATCCACAGGCTGGTTAAATTTTGTTCAAGCGGTTCCTAGAAGGGGGGTAAGTCCCTATACTTGTGCGTTATTCCTATCTATTCCCGAAACAGGCACGAGGTGCGTGGTGGATTTCCCTTCCCGTTTTGAAGTGATCGTCATCGGCGGCGGCCATGCCGGAACCGAGGCTGCGCTTGCGTCTGCACGCATGGGTGTGAAAACCCTGCTGCTGACCCACAACGTGGAAACCCTCGGGCACATGAGCTGCAACCCGGCCATTGGCGGTATTGGCAAGAGCCATCTGGTCAAGGAGATCGATGCGCTGGGCGGTGTCATGGCCCTGGCTACCGACAAGAGCGGTATCCAATTCCGCGTTTTGAACAACCGCAAAGGCCCGGCGGTGCGTGCAACCCGCGCCCAGGCCGACCGCGCCATCTACAAGGCCGTGGTACGCGAGATTCTCGAAAACCAGCCCAACTTGTGGATATTCCAGCAGGCCTGTGACGACCTGATCGTCGAGCAGGACCAGGTACGCGGCGTCGTCACGCAGATGGGTCTGCGTTTCCATGCCGATTCTGTGGTGCTGACCACGGGTACCTTCCTCAGCGGACTTATCCACATCGGTCTGCAGAATTATTCCGGTGGGCGTGCCGGCGATCCGCCGGCCATCGCTCTGGCGCACCGCATGCGTGAGCTGTCGCTGCGCATGGGTCGCCTGAAAACCGGCACGCCGCCGCGTATCGACGGGCGTTCGGTGGATTTCTCGGTGATGACCGAACAGGCCGGTGACACCCCGATACCGGTGATGTCGTTCATGGGCGACAAGGCCATGCACCCGCGTCAGGTCAGTTGCTGGATTACCCACACCAACGAACGCACTCACGAGATCATTGCTTCCAACCTCGATCGTTCGCCGATGTACTCCGGCGTGATCGAGGGCATCGGCCCGCGTTACTGCCCGTCGATCGAAGACAAGATCCACCGGTTTGCCGACAAGCAGAGCCACCAGGTATTCATCGAGCCAGAAGGGCTCAATACCCACGAGCTGTACCCGAACGGGATATCCACATCCCTGCCGTTCGACGTGCAGCTGCAGTTGGTGCGTTCGATCCGCGGCATGGAAAACGCGCACATCGTGCGCCCGGGCTATGCCATCGAATACGACTACTTCGACCCGCGTGACCTGAAGTACAGCCTGGAAACCAAGGCCATCGGCGGGTTGTTCTTTGCCGGCCAGATCAACGGCACCACCGGTTACGAAGAGGCCGGCGCGCAGGGGCTGCTGGCTGGTGCCAACGCCGCGCTGCGTGCACAGGGCCGCGAAAGCTGGTGCCCGCGCCGCGACGAGGCGTACATCGGGGTGCTGGTCGACGACCTGATCACCCTGGGTACCCAGGAGCCGTACCGCATGTTCACCTCGCGGGCCGAGTACCGCCTGATTCTGCGTGAAGACAACGCCGACCTGCGTCTGACCGAAAAAGGCCGTGAACTGGGCCTGGTCGACGATGCACGCTGGGCCGCGTTCAGCGCCAAGCGCGAAAGCATCGAGCGCGAGGAGCAACGCCTGAAGTCCACCTGGGTTCAGCCCAATACCGCGATGGGCCAGGCGATTGTGGATAAGTTCGGCACGCCGCTCAGCCATGAATACAACCTGCTCAACCTGCTGACCCGCCCGGAAATCGACTATGCCGGGTTGGTGGAAGTGACCGGCGGTGGAGAAATCGACCCTCAGGTGGCCGAGCAGGTCGAGATCAAGACCAAATACGCTGGTTACATCGACCGGCAACAGGAAGAAATCGCTCGCCTGCGGGCAAGCGAAGACACCCGCCTGCCCGAGGATATCGACTACGCTGGTATTTCCGGGTTGTCCAAGGAGATTCAGGGTAAGCTCAGCCAGGCCCGCCCAGAGACACTCGGCCAGGCCTCGCGCGTTCCCGGCGTGACCCCGGCGGCTATTTCCCTGTTGCTGATTCACCTGAAAAAACGCGGCGCAGGCCGCGAGTTGGAGCAAAGCGCTTGAGTTCTATGGTCACCCCTCAACACGCCCAGGAGTTGTCCACAGGTGCCCGCCAGCTTGGTGTCGAGCTGAGCGAGGCCCAGCACGCGCAACTGCTGGCTTATCTGGCGCTGCTGATCAAGTGGAACAAGGCTTACAACCTGACTGCAGTGCGCAATCCCGACGAAATGGTGTCCCGCCACCTGCTGGACAGCCTGAGCGTCATGCCGTTTATCCACAGCGACACCGAGCGCTGGCTCGACGTCGGTAGCGGCGGCGGCATGCCGGGCATTCCCCTGGCTATCCTGCATCCGCACAAGCAGGTCACGGTGCTGGACAGCAACGGCAAGAAAACCCGCTTCCTCACCCAGGTGAAACTGGAGCTGAAGCTGGATAACCTGCAAGTTATCCACAGCCGGGTCGAGGCGTTCCAGCCGGAACAGCCTTTCTCCGGAATTGTTTCTCGTGCTTTCAGCAGCATGGAGAACTTCACCAATTGGACGCGCCACCTTGGCGACGCCCAGACGCAGTGGCTGGCAATGAAAGGGCTGCATCCGGCTGATGAGCTGGTAGCATTGCCGGCAGATTTCAAAGTGGATAGCGAGCAGGCCTTGACCGTTCCGGGTTGCCAAGGCCAGCGCCATCTGCTGATACTGCGCCGCACGGCATGACTGGGAACACAAGCAAGAATGGCTAAGGTATTCGCGATCGCGAACCAGAAAGGTGGTGTGGGCAAGACCACCACCTGCATCAATCTCGCTGCATCGCTGGTGGCTACCAAGCGCCGCGTGCTGCTGATTGACCTCGATCCACAGGGCAACGCCACCATGGGTAGCGGTGTGGATAAACACGTCCTTGAACATTCGGTCTATGACCTGCTGATCGGCGAGTGCGACCTGGCTCAGGCCATGCACGTGTCCGAACACGGCGGTTATCAACTGCTGCCGGCCAACCGCGACCTCACTGCGGCCGAAGTGGTTCTGCTCGAAATGCAGATGAAGGAGAGCCGGCTGCGCACAGCGCTGGCGCCGATCCGCGAGAGTTACGACTACATCCTGATCGACTGCCCGCCGTCACTGTCGATGCTGACGCTCAATGCCCTGGTGGCCGCCGATGGCGTGATCATTCCGATGCAATGTGAATACTTTGCCCTGGAAGGCTTGAGCGACCTTGTGGATAACATCAAGCGCATCGCTGCCAAGCTCAATCCGCAGCTCAAGATCGAAGGCCTGTTGCGCACCATGTACGACCCGCGCCTGAGCCTGATCAACGACGTGTCCGCGCAGCTCAAGGAACACTTCGGCGAGCAGCTCTACGATACGGTGATCCCGCGCAACATCCGCCTGGCCGAGGCCCCGAGCTTCGGCATGCCGGCCCTGGCCTACGACAAGCAGTCCCGTGGCGCCCTGGCCTATCTGGCCCTGGCCGGTGAACTGGTACGTCGTCAACGCCGTCAAACCCGCACTGCCGCACAGGCAACTTAAGGAATCCGCATGGCCGTTAAGAAACGAGGTCTCGGACGTGGGTTGGATGCACTGCTCAGTGGTCCTACCGTCAGCGCGCTCGAAGAGCAGGCTGTCAAGGTCGACCAGAAAGAACTGCAACACCTGCCGCTGGACCTGATCCAGCGCGGCAAATACCAGCCCCGTCGGGACATGGACCCGCAGGCCCTTGAAGAACTGGCGCATTCGATCAAGAGCCAGGGCGTGATGCAGCCGATCGTGGTCCGCCCGATCGGCGACGACCGCTTCGAGATCATCGCCGGCGAACGCCGCTGGCGCGCCAGCCAACAGGCCGGCATGGAGACCATCCCGGCGATGGTGCGCGATGTGCCGGATGAAACCGCCATCGCCATGGCGCTGATCGAGAACATCCAGCGCGAAGACCTCAACCCGGTGGAAGAGGCCATCGCGCTGCAGCGCCTGCAGCAGGAGTTCCAGCTGACCCAGCAACAGGTCGCGGATGCTGTGGGCAAGTCGCGGGTGACCGTGGCCAACCTGCTGCGCCTGATCTCGCTGCCGGAAGTCATCAAGACCATGCTGTCCCACGGCGACCTGGAGATGGGTCATGCCCGTGCGCTGCTCGGTTTGCCTGAAGAACAGCAGGTCGACGGGGCGCGACACGTTGTCGCACGAGGCCTGACCGTACGCCAGACCGAAGCCCTGGTTCGCCAGTGGCTCAGCGGCAAGCCCGAGCCGGTGGAGCCGGCCAAGCCCGATCCGGACATCACCCGCCTTGAACAGCGTCTGGCAGAGCGGCTGGGCTCGGCGGTACAGATCCGTCACGGCAACAAGGGCAAAGGCCAGTTGGTGATCCGTTACAACTCCCTGGACGAGTTGCAGGGCGTGCTTGCTCACATCCGCTGAAACAATTCGCTTTGTAGCGCGCAGTCGGAAATCACTACCCAGCAGTTGAATAGGGGTCCAAGCGCCCCTATACTCTGCGCGCATTTTGTCGGCACAAATTATGCCAAGTCATTACTGACTGGTTGGTCGACTTTCGAGGAGCAGTTGTGATGGAGACCCGCACGCCAAACCGCTTGCCTTTCCATCGCTGGGCGGTTTTTCCGGTACTGTTCGCTCAATTTGTCGTGTTGCTGCTGGCATCGTTGGGGGTGTGGCAGTGGCATGGGGTGGTCAGCGGCTATTCGGCACTCTGCGGAGGACTGATCGCCTGGCTGCCGAATCTGTACTTTGCCTACAAGGCGTTCCGTTACACCGGCGCCAGGGCAGCGCAGGCCATCGTCAAGTCGTTCTACGCTGGCGAGGCAGGCAAATTGATTTTGACGGCAGTGCTGTTCGCATTGACGTTCGCAGGAGTGAAGCCATTGGCGCCATTAGCAGTATTCGGCGTCTTCTTGCTGACCCAGTTGGTCAGCTGGTTCGCGCCCCTGCTGATAAAAACGAGACTTTCGAGACCTTAGGGCGTTTGAGGCAAACATGGCAGCAGAAACCGCTTCGGGCTATATCCAGCACCACTTGCAGAACTTGACCTTCGGGCAATTACCAGACGGCGGTTGGGGCTTTGCCCATTCCGCAGCAGAAGCCAAGGCAATGGGCTTCTGGGCGTTCCACGTGGACACCCTGGGTTGGTCCGTTGCGCTGGGTCTGATCTTCATCCTCCTGTTCCGCATGGCGGCGAAAAAAGCGACTTCCGGTCAACCCGGCGGCCTGCAGAACTTCGTCGAGGTGATGGTCGAATTCGTCAACGGCAGCGTCAAGGATTCGTTCCACGGCCGCAGCCCGGTCATCGCACCGCTGGCCCTGACCATCTTCGTGTGGGTGTTCCTGATGAACGCCGTCGACCTGATCCCGGTCGACTGGATCCCGCAACTGGCGATGCTGATCTCCGGTGATCCGCACATCCCGTTCCGTGCCGTATCCACCACCGACCCGAACGCCACCATCGCGATGGCCTTCTGCGTGTTCGCGCTGATCATCTTCTACAGCATCAAGGTCAAGGGCATCGGCGGCTTCATCGGCGAGCTGACCCTGCACCCGTTCGGCAGCAAGAACATCTTCGTCCAGATCCTGCTGATCCCGGTCAACTTCCTGCTGGAATTCGTGACCCTGATCGCCAAGCCGATCTCGCTGGCCCTGCGTCTGTTCGGCAACATGTATGCCGGCGAGCTGGTGTTCATCCTGATCGCCGTGATGTTCGGTGCCGGTCTGCTGTGGCTGAGCGGCCTGGGCGTGGTGCTGCAATGGGCGTGGGCTGTGTTCCACATCCTGATCATCACCCTGCAAGCGTTCATCTTCATGATGCTTACCATCGTCTACCTGTCGATGGCTCACGAAGATAACCATTAAGACCGCCTGGCGTGTCTGAGGCCTCTCCGCCGGGGTGGGGGGAGGCCGAAAAAGTCCGCAAGGGCAGCTGTACCAAACGATTTTGTTTTACCGCTTCAAACTAAAAAACCTAACCAATACGACGTAAAAGTCGGGAGGAAAGATGGAAACTGTAGTTGGTCTTACCGCTATCGCTGTTGCTCTGCTGATCGGCCTGGGTGCCCTGGGTACCGCCATTGGTTTCGGCCTGCTGGGCGGCAAGTTCCTGGAAGGCGCTGCTCGCCAGCCAGAAATGGTTCCGATGCTGCAAGTCAAAATGTTCATCGTCGCCGGTCTGCTCGACGCCGTGACCATGATCGGTGTTGGTATCGCTCTGTTCTTCACCTTCGCTAATCCCTTCGTTGGTCAAATCGCTGGCTAATCACTCGAATTCTCGAGTGGATTGGTGTGATGGACTTAGAACGAGCGAGGTGTTGGCGTGAACATTAATGCAACCCTGATTGGCCAGTCCGTTGCGTTCTTCATTTTTGTACTGTTTTGCATGAAGTTCGTGTGGCCTCCGGTCATCGCGGCTTTGCAAGAACGTCAGAAGAAGATCGCGGAAGGACTGGACGCTGCCAACCGAGCAGCTCGCGACCTGGAGCTGGCCCAAGATAAAGCGGGTCAGCAACTGCGCGAAGCTAAAGCTCAGGCAGCCGAAATCATTGAGCAAGCCAAGAAACGCGGTAACCAGATCGTCGAGGAAGCCCGTGACCAGGCTCGCGTCGAAGCTGACCGTGTGAAGGCCCAGGCTCAAGCCGAGATCGAACAGGAACTGAACGGTGTCAAAGACGCGCTGCGCGCCCAAGTGGGTAGCCTGGCCGTCAACGGTGCTGAAAAGATCCTTGGCGCCACAATCGATCAAAACGCGCATGCGGAGCTGGTTAATAAACTGGCCGCTGAAATTTAAGCGAGGGCGATCATGGCAGAACTGACCACGTTGGCCCGACCTTACGCTAAGGCGGCCTTTGAGCACGCCCAGGCCCATCAGCAACTGGCCAATTGGTCAGCCATGCTCGGCCTGGCTGCTGCAGTGTCTCAAGACGACACAATGCAGCGCCTGCTCAAGGCCCCGCGACTGACGAGCGCAGAAAAGGCCGCCGCGTTTATTGACGTGTGCGGTGACAAGTTCGATGCACAGGCACAGAATTTCATTCATGTTGCCGCGGAAAACGAACGTCTCCTGCTGTTGCCGGAGATTTCGGCTCTGTTCGATCTGTACAAGGCCGAACAAGAGAAATCCGTGGACGTGGAAGTCACCAGTGCTTTTGCGTTGAACCAAGAACAGCAAGACAAACTCGCCAAGGTTCTCAGTGCACGACTCAGCCGGGAAGTGCGCCTGCACGCGACGGAGGATGCCAGCCTGATCGGTGGTGTCGTAATCCGCGCCGGCGACCTGGTTATCGATGGTTCAGTACGCGGCAAAATCGCGAAACTGGCCGAAGCATTGAAATCTTGAGTTTGAAGGGGCAGCAGAGCAATGCAGCAACTCAATCCTTCCGAAATTAGTGAAATCATCAAGGGCCGCATCGAGAAACTCGATGTAGCCTCCCAAGCCCGCAACGAAGGTACTGTCGTCAGCGTTTCTGACGGTATCGTGCGGATTCACGGTCTGGCCGACGCTATGTACGGCGAAATGATCGAGTTTCCGGGCGGCGTGTTCGGTATGGCCCTCAACCTGGAGCAAGACTCCGTTGGTGCGGTAGTACTGGGCGCGTACGACACCCTCGCTGAAGGCATGAGCGCCAAGTGCACCGGCCGCATCCTCGAAGTTCCGGTTGGTAAGGAACTGCTGGGTCGCGTCGTCGACGCACTGGGTAACCCAATTGATGGCAAAGGTCCGCTGAACAACACTGAGACCGACGCTGTTGAAAAGGTTGCACCGGGCGTTATCTGGCGTAAATCGGTAGACCAGCCTGTACAGACTGGCTACAAATCGGTTGACGCCATGATCCCTGTCGGCCGTGGCCAGCGTGAGCTGATCATCGGTGACCGTCAGATCGGCAAGACCGCCATGGCCATCGACGCCATCATCAACCAGAAAGACTCCGGTATTTTCTGTGTGTATGTTGCTGTCGGCCAGAAGCGTTCGACCGTTGCCAACATCGTTCGCAAGCTGGAAGAAAACGGCGCCCTGGCCAACACCATCGTGGTGGTTGCCAGTGCTTCGGAATCCGCCGCACTGCAATTCCTGGCGCCATACGCCGGTTGCACCATGGGCGAGTTCTTCCGTGACCGCGGCGAAGACGCACTGATCGTCTACGATGACCTGTCCAAGCAGGCTGTTGCCTACCGTCAGATCTCCCTGCTGCTGCGCCGTCCACCAGGACGCGAAGCATACCCAGGTGACGTGTTCTATCTCCACTCCCGCCTCCTGGAGCGTGCATCGCGCGTTTCCGAAGAGTACGTAGAGAAGTTCACCAACGGTGCCGTAACTGGCAAGACCGGCTCGCTGACCGCACTGCCGATCATCGAAACCCAGGCTGGCGACGTTTCCGCGTTCGTTCCGACCAACGTGATCTCGATCACCGACGGTCAGATCTTCCTGGAATCGGCCATGTTCAACTCGGGCATCCGCCCTGCAGTGAACGCCGGTGTTTCGGTATCCCGTGTAGGTGGTGCCGCTCAGACCAAGATCATCAAGAAGCTCTCCGGTGGTATCCGTACCGCTCTGGCTCAGTACCGTGAACTGGCGGCATTCGCCCAGTTCGCTTCTGACCTGGACGAAGCCACCCGCAAGCAACTCGAGCACGGTCAACGTGTTACCGAGCTGATGAAGCAGAAGCAATACGCTCCAATGTCCATCGCGGACATGGCGCTGTCGCTGTATGCCGCTGAGCGTGGGTTCCTGACCGACGTCGAAATCACCAAGATCGGCAGCTTCGAACAAGCGCTGATCGCTTTCTTCAACCGTGATCACGCCGAACTGATGGCGAAGATCAACGTGAAGGGTGACTTCAACGACGAAATCGACGCTGGCATCAAAGCCGGTATCGAGAAGTTCAAGGCCACCCAAACCTGGTAAGCCGCAGCGGGGGCTTTGCAGCCCCCGCTTGCTAACCTGATAGGTGTTACATGGCAGGCGCAAAAGAGATTCGCAGTAAGATTGCGAGCATCAAAAGCACGCAAAAAATTACCAGCGCCATGGAAAAAGTGGCGGTCAGCAAGATGCGCAAGGCTCAAATGCGCATGGCTGCTAGCCGTCCCTATGCGGAGCGTATCCGCCAGGTGATTGGTCATCTGGCCAACGCCAACCCGGAATACCGCCACCCCTTCATGATCGAACGCCCTGTCAAGCGCGCCGGTTATGTGGTTGTGAGCAGTGACCGTGGTCTGTGCGGCGGCTTGAACACCAACCTGTTCAAGGCCCTGGTCAAGGACATGGCAGCCAACCGCGAGCAAGGGGTCGAAATCGACCTGTGCGTGGTGGGCAGCAAAGGTGCGGCGTTTTTCCGCAGCTACGGCGGTAACGTCGTTGCAGCGATCAGCCACCTGGGCGAAGAGCCGTCGATCAATGATCTGATCGGCAGCGTCAAGGTCATGCTGGACGCTTACCTGGATGGTCGTATCGATCGTCTGTCCGTGGTATCGAACAAGTTCATCAATACCATGACGCAAGCCCCAACGGTCGAGCAGTTGATTCCGTTGGTTGCAACCCCGGATCAAGAACTCAAGCACCACTGGGACTACCTCTACGAACCTGACGCCAAGGAGCTGCTGGACGGCCTGATGGTGCGTTACGTGGAGTCGCAGGTCTACCAGGCGGTGGTCGAGAACAACGCGGCCGAACAAGCTGCGCGGATGATCGCAATGAAGAACGCCACCGACAACGCCGGCGACCTGATCAGCGAATTGCAGCTGATCTACAACAAGGCGCGTCAGGCTGCGATCACCCAAGAGATCTCGGAAATCGTCGGCGGCGCTGCCGCGGTTTAACGGTTCAAATATTCAGAGGATCCAGCTATGAGTAGCGGACGTATCGTTCAAATCATCGGCGCCGTCATCGACGTGGAATTCCCACGTGACAGCGTGCCGAGCGTGTACAACGCACTGAAAGTACAAGGCGCGGAAACCACCCTGGAAGTTCAGCAGCAGCTGGGCGACGGCGTGGTCCGTACCATTGCGATGGGCTCGACCGAAGGCTTGAAGCGCGGTCTGGACGTCGTCGACAGCGGCGCAGCCATCTCCGTACCGGTCGGTAAAGCGACCCTGGGCCGGATCATGGACGTGCTGGGCAACCCGATCGACGAAGCTGGTCCGATCGGTGAAGAAGAGCGCTGGGGCATTCACCGCGAAGCGCCTTCGTTCGCTGACCAGGCAGGCGGCAACGACCTGCTGGAAACCGGCATCAAGGTTATCGACCTGGTCTGCCCGTTTGCCAAAGGCGGTAAAGTTGGTCTGTTCGGTGGTGCCGGTGTAGGCAAGACCGTAAACATGATGGAGCTGATCCGTAACATCGCCATCGAGCACAGCGGTTATTCCGTGTTCGCCGGTGTGGGTGAGCGTACTCGTGAGGGTAACGACTTCTACCACGAGATGAAGGACTCCAACGTTCTCGACAAGGTAGCGCTGGTCTACGGTCAGATGAACGAGCCACCAGGAAACCGTCTGCGCGTAGCGCTGACCGGCCTGACCATGGCCGAGAAGTTCCGTGACGAAGGTAACGACGTTCTGCTGTTCGTCGACAACATCTATCGTTACACCCTGGCCGGTACCGAAGTATCCGCACTGCTGGGCCGTATGCCTTCGGCGGTAGGTTACCAGCCGACCCTGGCTGAAGAGATGGGCGTTCTGCAAGAACGTATCACTTCGACCAAGGAAGGTTCGATCACCTCGATCCAGGCCGTATACGTACCTGCGGACGACCTGACCGACCCGTCGCCAGCCACCACCTTCGCCCACTTGGACGCCACCGTCGTACTGTCCCGTGACATCGCCTCCCTGGGTATCTACCCAGCGGTCGATCCACTGGACTCGACTTCGCGCCAGCTGGACCCGAACGTGATCGGCAACGAGCACTACGAAACCGCTCGCGGCGTTCAGTACGTGCTGCAGCGCTACAAAGAGCTGAAGGACATCATTGCTATCCTGGGCATGGACGAACTGTCCGAGACCGACAAGCAACTGGTTTCCCGTGCTCGTAAGATCCAGCGCTTCCTGTCCCAGCCGTTCTTCGTGGCTGAAGTCTTCACCGGTTCTCCAGGCAAATACGTTTCCCTGAAAGACACCATTGCTGGCTTCAAAGGCATCCTCAACGGTGACTACGACCACCTGCCAGAACAAGCGTTCTACATGGTCGGCGGCATCGAAGAAGCAGTCGAGAAAGCCAAGAAACTGTAATCCCGGCGCCCCGCGAGGGGCGCTAATCAGGTTGAGGCAAGCAGATGGCTATGACAGTCCATTGCGATATCGTCAGCGCGGAAGGAGAGATCTTCTCCGGCCTGGTCGAGATGGTGATTGCGCACGGCAACCTGGGTGATCTTGGTATCGCTCCAGGCCACGCCCCGCTGATCACTAATCTGAAGCCTGGTCCGATCACGCTGACCAAGCAGGGTGGCGCCCAAGAGGTGTTCTACATCTCTGGTGGTTTCCTCGAGGTCCAGCCGAACATGGTCAAGGTGCTTGCCGATACCGTGCAACGTGCTGCCGACCTGGACGAAGCTCAGGCCCAGGAAGCCCTCAAGGCTGCCGAGAACGCCCTGAACGCCAAAGGCGCGGAGTTCGACTACGGCGCCGCTGCCGCACGTCTGGCCGAAGCCGCAGCTCAGCTGCGCACCGTCCAGCAGTTGCGCAAGGGAAGGTAATTCGGCCTACAGGCCGATTGCTTTCGCCGCAATTGAGTTAAAGGGTAGCCTCGGCTACCCTTTTTCTTTTTCTGCATATCTCATTTCGGTCATTCATCGACCTCTCCCCGGATTTGGTAGCCAGTCAATGTCTCTCGATATCGTTATTCTCGCGGCAGGCCAGGGCACACGCATGCGCTCGGCCGTGCCCAAGGTACTGCACCCGGTCGCCGGCAACTCGATGCTTGGCCATGTTATCCACAGCGCCCGCCAGCTCGAGCCCCAGGGTATTCACGTGGTGATCGGACATGGTGCCGAGTTGGTTCGCGAGCGACTGGCTGCCGATGACCTGAATTTCGTGTTGCAGGACAAACAGCTGGGCACAGGCCACGCCGTGGCCCAGGCCTTGCCGGCGCTCAGTGCCGACACCGTGCTGATCCTCTACGGCGATGTACCGCTGATCGAGGTGGACACCCTGCAGCGTTTGCTGGCCAGGGTAAACCCGCAGCAACTGGGCCTGCTCACTGTGACCCTGGCCGACCCGACCGGCTACGGCCGTATCGTGCGCGACGACCAGGGCCAGGTGGCTGCCATTGTCGAGCACAAGGATGCCAGCGACGCACAGAAGGCGATCAATGAAGGCAACACCGGCATCCTTGCCGTACCGGGGGCTCGGTTGGCCGAGTGGCTGGGCCGCCTGTCGAACCACAACGCACAGGGTGAGTACTACCTGACCGACGTGATCGCCATGGCAGTGGCCGACGGCCTGGTGGTGGCCACCGAGCAGCCGCTGGACCCGATGGAAGTGCAGGGCGCCAACGACCGTCGTCAGTTGGCCGAACTGGAGCGTCATTATCAATTGCGCGAAGGTCGTCGCCTGATGGCCCAGGGCGTGACCCTGCGTGACCCGGCGCGTTTCGACGTGCGCGGCGAAGTCATCGTGGGGCGTGACGTGCTCATCGACGTCAACGTTATCCTCGAAGGCCGCGTGGTGATCGAGGATGACGTGGTCATCGGCCCGAACTGCGTGATCAAGAACAGTACCCTGCGCAAGGGCGCAGTGGTCAAGGCCAACAGCCACCTCGAAGGTGCCGTGCTGGGCGAGGGCAGCGATGCCGGTCCGTTCGCGCGGCTGCGCCCGGGCAGCGTGCTGGATGCCCGTGCGCATGTGGGTAACTTTGTCGAACTGAAGAATGCCCACCTGGGTGAAGGTGCCAAAGCAGGCCACCTGACCTACCTGGGTGATGCCGAGGTGGGGGCGCGCACCAATATCGGCGCCGGCACCATCACCTGCAACTACGACGGGGCCAACAAATTCCGTACCGTACTGGGCGAGGATGTCTTTATCGGTTCCAACAACTCGCTGGTGGCGCCTGTGGATATCCTCGATGGAGCCACCACCGCTGCGGGGTCCACCATCACCCAGACGGTCGAGGCTGGCCAGTTGGGCGTGGCCCGCGGTCGTCAGCGCAATATCGATGGCTGGAAACGGCCAGAGAAGATCAAGAAGAGCTGAGTTGTCCACAGCTCTGAAAAAGCCGACCGCATTGTGCATAAGTCGGCTTTTTTTTGCCTGGCACTCAGGTGTGGATAACCTGACCCCAGCAACGCCTTATCCACAGAAAAAATTTCATTGCCTGCTTGACCAAATGAAAGCTTTAGGTTTTGATTGGCGTTATTATCTTTCGAATCGAAACTTAACTTCCCATGTCGAAACGAAACACACCTCAACGCCGCCATAACATCCTGGCCTTGCTGCATGAGCAGGGCGAGGTGAGTGTGGATGCACTGGCCAAGCGTTTCGAAACCTCCGAAGTCACCATTCGCAAGGACCTCGCCGCGTTGGAGGCCAACGGCCTGCTGCTGCGCCGCTACGGTGGCGCGGTGACCCTGCCTCAGGAACTGTTCGCCGACCAAGGCCAGCGCGTCTCTCTCTACAAACAGGCCATCGCTCGTGCCGCCGTGGCGCGGATTCGCGAGCATGCGCGCATCATCATCGACAGCGGCAGCACCACGGCTTCGATGATCCCCGAACTGGGTCAGCAACCGGGGCTGGTGGTGATGACCAACTCGCTGAACGTGGCCCGTGCCTTGAGCGAACTGGAACACGAACCGGTACTGCTGATGACCGGCGGCACCTGGGACCCGCATTCCGAATCGTTCCAGGGCCAGGTTGCCGAGCAGGTACTACGCTCCTACGATTTCGACCAACTTTTCATTGGTGCCGATGGTATCGACCTGGTGCGCGGCACCACCACCTTTAACGAATTGCTGGGCTTGAGCCGGGTGATGGCCGAGGTGGCCCGCGAAGTGATCGTGATGGTCGAGTCGGACAAGGTCGGGCGCAAGATTCCCAACCTGGAGCTGCCCTGGGCCAGCGTGAATACCCTGATTACCGACGAACGCCTGCCCCAGGAGGCACGCGATCAAATTCAAGCCCGCGGCATCAACCTCATCTGTGCCGCTATCAGCTAGGAGCAACATCTATGTGTGGAATCGTGGGCGCCGTCGCCGAACGCAACATCACCACCATCCTGATCGAAGGCCTCAAGCGCCTGGAATACCGCGGTTATGACAGTGCTGGCCTGGCTGTCTTCACCCAGCAGGGCCACCTTGAACGCCGTCGTCGCATCGGCAAGGTCAGCGAGCTGGAAGCGGCCGTTGCCGCCGAGCCGCTGGTCGGCAACCTGGGTATCGCCCACACCCGCTGGGCGACCCATGGCGCGCCAACCGAAGGCAATGCACACCCGCATTTCTCCGGCCACGACCTGGCGGTGGTGCACAACGGCATCATCGAGAACCACGATGTGCTGCGTGAACAGCTCAAGGGCCTGGGCTACGTATTCACCTCGCAGACCGACACCGAAGTGATCGTGCACCTGCTGCACCACACCCTTAAAAGCCTGCCGGACCTGGCCGACGCCCTCAAGGCGACCGTCAAGCAACTGCATGGCGCGTATGGCCTGGCGGTTATCAGCGCCAGCCAGCCAGACCGCCTGCTGGCCGCCCGCAGCGGCAGCCCGCTGGTGATCGGCCTGGGCCACGGCGAGAACTTCCTGGCCTCCGACCAGTTGGCCCTGCGCCAGGTCACCGACCGCTTCATGTACCTGGAGGAGGGCGACATCGCCGAGATTCGCCGCGACCAGATCACCATCTGGGCCGTCGATGGCCAGCCGGTGCAACGCGAGGCCGTGCAGTATCACGAAGGCGCGGAAGCGGCCGACAAGGGCCATTATCGCCATTTCATGCTCAAGGAAATCCACGAGCAGCCCACCGTGGTGCAGCGCACCCTGGAAGACCGCCTGGGTTCGGATCACGTATTGGTGCAGGCTTTCGGCCCCAAGGCGGCCGAGCTGTTCCCCAAGGTGCGCAATGTACAGATCGTGGCCTGTGGCACCAGCTACCACGCGGGCATGGTTGCGCGTTACTGGCTCGAAGAGCTGGCCGGCATTCCGTGCCAGGTCGAAGTGGCCAGTGAATTCCGCTACCGCAAGGTGGTGGTGCAGCCCGACACCCTGTTCGTGTCGATTTCCCAGTCGGGCGAAACTGCCGACACCCTGGCGGCGCTGCGCAATGCCAAGGAGCTGGGCTTCCTTGCCAGCCTGGCCATCTGCAACGTCGGCATCAGCTCGCTGGTGCGTGAATCGGACCTGACCCTGCTGACCCGTGCCGGCCCGGAAATCGGCGTGGCCTCGACCAAGGCGTTCACCACCCAGCTGGTGTCGCTGATGTTGCTGACCCTGTCGCTGGGGCGCGTGCGTGGCACCTTGCCGGCTGGCGTCGAAGCCGAACTGGTCGAGCAACTGCGTCGTCTGCCGGTACGCCTGGGCGAAGCGCTGGCGATGGACGCCACCATCGAGAAGACGTCCGAGCTGTTCGCCGACAAGCATCACACCCTGTTCCTGGGCCGTGGCGCGCAGTTCCCGGTGGCGATGGAAGGGGCGCTCAAGCTCAAGGAAATCTCCTACATCCACGCCGAAGCCTACCCGGCTGGCGAGCTCAAGCACGGCCCGCTGGCGCTGGTGGATGCCGACATGCCGGTCGTTACCGTGGCACCGAACAACGAGCTGCTGGAGAAGCTCAAGTCCAACCTGCAGGAAGTGCGCGCCCGTGGCGGCGAGCTGATCGTGTTCGCCGACGAGAAGGCAGGCATGAGCAATGGCGAGGGCACCCATGTGATTGCCATGCCGCACATCATCGATGCGCTGGCACCGATCCTGTACACCATCCCGCTGCAATTGCTGTCGTACTACGTGGCCGTGCTCAAGGGCACCGACGTCGACCAGCCCCGCAACCTGGCCAAGTCGGTGACGGTGGAGTAAGGGGCCGGTCAGGCCCAGGCACTCCACACCGCCAAAAGATCCGGGAAGGTTCGCCTTCCCGGATCCTGCTTGCCCCGCGCACCCGTGCGGCGGCTGCTCAATCCATCAACAAGCCTTGCCTGGCCTGATCGATCATCGCCTCGACCAGCGGGTTGTTGTGCCCGTCGTGCCAGGCCACGGCGGTGGTGACCACCTTCACTTCTGGCTGCAACGGCCGGACCAGTACGTTTTCAGGGGCCAGCTTGTCCATCGAGGCGGGCACCAATGCGATGCCCTGGCCGCAGCTGACGAACGCCACCTGGGAAGATACCGAGCGCACCTGGTGCACGATGCGTGGCGCGAAACCGCTGGCTTTGCATAACCCCACCAGGCAGTCGAAGTACACCGGGCTCACATCCCGTGAAGCCATCACTAGGGTTTCATCGGCAAGCGCCCCTAGGCTGATCGCCGCACACTTCGCCAGATGATGGTCGTTGGGTAGCGCCACCGCCAGACGATCCTCGGACAGCGGCATGGATTGCAGGTGGCGGCCCAGGTTCCCCTCCAGACGCGCAAAGGCAATGTCGATATCCCCAGCCTCCAGCGCAGGGATGGCTTCTGCACTGTCGATTTCCCGCACCGATACCGTAATCAGTGGGTGGTCCTGCTTGAACCGCTCGATCAATGGCGGCAGCACATCGATCATGGCCGAGGTGATCGCCCCGATCGTCAGCACGCCAGCATGACCGGCCACGGCTTCATGCACCGCCAGCTCGAGCCGCTCGAGCTGGTCGGCAAACTTGCGCACCGCCGGCAGAATCGCCGCCCCAACTGCGGTGAGCTGCGCGCCGCGGCGCGAGCGGGTGAACAGTTGCACGCGCAAGGACTGTTCAAGGGCCTGGATCTGTTCGGTCAACGGCGGCTGCGACATGCCCAGGCGCCTGGCGGCGCGGCTGAAGTTCTGGTCCTCGGCAACGGCCAGGAACAACCAGAGATGACGTATCAGGCGGAAATTGATCACAGTGTGCTTCCATATGTCAGGACTATGACAAGCTTAGTTTCTTAGGAATATACGTATCAAAACACCTTGTCGATACTCAGGCCTCATCTCCCAAGAGGTCTGCAACCGATGAGCCTGAAAGCCACGCTTGAACGCCTGGCAGCGCTCGACACCAACACCGTGTCGGACGCGCTGGACTTCCTCGAACTTCCTGGCGCCACCAACGGGCTGATGCCGCTCTGGAACTGCCCGCAAATCGTCGGCCGTGCCAGCACCGTGCAGCTCGGCCCCAAGCAGGGAACGGCGCCAGACGTTCACCTGATTACACCGGTGGTGGAGCGAATCACCACCGATGATCGCGTTCTGGTCATTGCCGGTGGCCTCCAGGGCGTTTCCAGCTGGGGCGACATCCTCGCCAATGCGGCGCGATGCAAGGGCATCCGTGGCACGGTCACCGATGGCTTCAGCCGCGATATCCGCGCCAATGCAGACATCGGCTACCCGGTGTTTGGCCGCGGCATAACCATGATCAGCGCACGCAATCGGCTCATTCAAGTCGACGCTGGGGTCAAGGTGCACATGGCCGGCGTGGAGGTCGAAGAAGATGACTACGTGATCGCCGACGAATGCGGCACCGTTTTCATTCAAGCCGCTGTCATTGAGCAGGTTCTGGCCCTGGCCGAGCGGATAGACCGGCGCCAGGCCGGCATGCTCGATGCCGTGCGGGCGGGCCGCTCGGTCGAACACGTGATGCATGACGCCCAATTCGAAGCCATCAAGGCGGAGCACTGAAATGAGCCTGTCCGATAAAGACCTCGTCGCGTTGTTCGATGGCCTGGATACCCCTGGAGTCTCCGATGCCCTGGACAGATTGGGCCTTGCTGGCCAGGCCTTCGGCATTGCGCCGCTGGCCAACTACGACCAGGTGCTGGTAGGTCCGGCCTTCACCGTGCAGTACGTCAGCGCAGGCACTCCGCCAGGCACGGTTGGCGACTTCATGGATGACGTGGCCCCGGGTGATGTCGTGGTGATCGCCAATCAAGGACGCACCGATTGCACGGTGTGGGGCGACATCATGACCCAGTACGCACTGGCCCGTGGTGTCGCCGCAACGGTCATCGACGGCGTTTGCCGTGATGTGAACAAGGCACTGGGTGACGGTTACCCGATGTTCAGCAAAGGCCGCTTCATGCGCACCGGCAAGGACCGCGTGGAAGTGGCTACCGTCAACCAGCCGGTGTCGGTTGGCACTGCCCGGGCCTGTGCCCGCGATATCGTCGTGGCCGACGCCAACGGTGTGGTCATCGTACCGCGCAGCCGCGCCCGGGAAGTCGCCGACACAGCACACCGTATCGAGCAGGTCGAGGCGCAGATTCGTCAGCAACTGGCCGGTGGCAAAGGCCTCAGGCAAGCCCGGGCCGCCCTCGGTTATCACACCCTGCAGAGCAAGCAGCCATGAGCCTTCCACACGATTATCAACCCATCGCCAAGGCCCTTGGCAGTTCCACCCTTTACGAGGCCTCGGGCCTGCCGTGCGCGGTTGACCGGCAGATCCGGGCCGTCTGGCCCGGTGCATTCATTGCCGCGCCGGCCTACCCGCTGCAGTGCGCGCCGGGGGACAACCTTGGCCTGCACCTGGCCGTGGCCAAGGCGCCACGCGGCAGCGTGCTGGTGTGTGATACCGCCGATTTCGTCGCCGGCTACTGGGGTGAGGTACTGACCGTGGCTGCAGAAACCGCCGGCATCGTCGGCCTGGTGATCAACGGCGGCGTGCGGGATGTTGCAGCGCTCCAGGCGCGAGGTTTCGCGGTGTTTGCGCGAGGTATCTCGGTCAAGGGGACGGTGAAGGCCACCGCGCCTTCGGTGGGCAAGCCGTTCGTCTTCAGCGGCGCCCCGGTCTGCGCCGGCGACCTGGTGGTTGCCGACGAGGATGGCGTGATCATCATTCCGGTCGCCGCTGTGGAGCGCACCCTGCGCGAAGGCCGGCAACGTGCGGACAAGGAGGCGCTGTTGATGGCCAGGCTGCGCGAAGGTCACACCACGCTCGATCTGCTTGGGCTGACCCGGCCGCAGGAGCAGCCATGAGCCTTGAAGCCCTGAATCATCGCCTGGAGGCCGCCAGGCCTTCGGCGACTTACGCCATCATCGACCGTGTAGCCGTGCTGCGCGCCGAGGGGCGCAGCATCATCTCGCTGTGTGCCGGCGAACCTGATTTCGACACCCCGGAACATATCCGCGCCGCAGCCATACAGGCCATCAATAGTGGCCACACCCGCTACACCCAGGTGGCGGGCCTTCGCGCTCTGCGCGAAGCGATCGCGCGCAAGTTCCAGCGCGAAAATGGTCTGGATGTCGGTTGGCAGGACACCCTGGTAGGCAGTGGCGGCAAGCAGGTGATCTTCAATGCCCTGGCTGCGACGCTGAACGAGGGCGACGAGGTGGTGGTCCCCGCGCCGTACTGGGTGAGCTATCCCGAAATGGTTCAGCTGTGTGGTGGCGAGCCGCGCATTGTCGCTTGTGGTGCGGGGTCAGGCTTCAAGCTGACGCCGCAGGCATTGTCAGGTGCTATCGGCCCCAAGACCCGCTGGCTCATTCTCAACTCGCCCGCCAACCCGACCGGTGCGGTATACAGCCGTGCAGAGCTCGAAGCGCTGGCAAAGGTCCTGCTGGCCCACCCTCAGGTGTTGATCCTGGCGGACGATATCTATGAGCATCTGATCTTCGATGGCCGCGACTTTCTTACCCTGGCCCAGGTAGAACCGCAGCTGGCGCCGCGCACGCTGACCATGAACGGCGTATCCAAGGCCTACGCCATGACCGGCTGGCGCATCGGCTTCGCCACGGGGCCGCGCTGGTTGCTCGACGCGATGCAGAAGCTGCAAGGTCAGCAGACGTCGGGGGCATGTTCGATCTCCCAGCATGCGGCGATAGCCGCGCTGGACGGCCCCAGGGCATTCATCGCCCACAGCCGCGAAGTGTTCCAGCGTCGTCGTGATTTCATGGTAGCGCTGCTGAATCAGGCGCCAGGCATCCGTTGCGAACTTCCGGCGGGTGCGTTCTATGCCTTTGCCGACTGTACGGGGTTGATTGGCAAGTGCTCCCCGGGCGGGCGCACGCTGGTCGACGATGAGGCGGTAGCGCTGGCGCTGCTGGATGAGGCCGATGTTGCCGTCGTACAGGGCAGCGCATTTGGCCTGCCGGGCTATCTGCGCATTGCCTACGCGCTGGATGACCTGTCGCTGCGAGCGGCCTGCGAGGCCATCGGTCGTTTTTGCCACAGCGTACGTCAGCTCCCTTGAGGCGCGTGCCTCAAGCTATCACAGTGTCGACCAGCTCCAGCGCCACGCTTCCACCGGAAAAAGCGGGCAGCCGCTTCTGCTGGTTGAACAGCCGCGTTGTGCGCTGAATGCCGGTGAACTGTCCACCGACAATCAGGGAATCAACTGGGTTTGCCGTTCAACCGCGCCAGCGTTTCATCCAGCTCATCAATCTGCCCCGGCGCTTCGGTCACCACACTGAAGTCGCTCACTTCGACCGCCCCCAACCCATGCCCCAGCAGGTGGAACGAGAACGCCTTGCGCGACTCGTTGTTGTCGAACGTGAACTCCATTTCCAGGGGCTGATCCGGCGTGACCAGCATCTCCTCGGTAGGTAGCCCCACCAGCACCTCCTGCTCGAACTCCTTGGTCTTGAGCACGATATAGGCGTTCTGCTGCGGGTCGGCCGAGCGTACCGTCAGGCGTACCCGGGTGTGCGAGCCCTTGGGCATCTCCAGGTACTGCGCGCCGATCAGGTTGTCGGCCCAGTCATCCTTGATCTGCGGCTGCAGCGGGATCACCGTCGCACTGCCGAACTGGTAGTGCTGGTTCAGCGGTGAGCCCATCACTGATTGATCCAGTGCGCTGGCGCGCGCCTGCACCTGGCGTGCCCGCTGGCCACGGAAGCGATCTGTCAGGTTGGCGCGTTCGGCAATGAAGCCGGTACTGGCATACGACCGGCAGCGCTGCTGGAAATCGCATTCGGTGAAGGTGGCATTGCCATCGTGATAGCGCAGCTTGCCGTTGGTGAACGACATGATTTCACGCCCGTTGTCATAGTCGCGCAGCAGCGAACGCCCGCTGAGGGCGTTGGGCACCGGGAAGCCGAAGTAGTCGAGCACCGATGCGGTCAGGTCGACGTGACCGTACACGCCGGATTTCACCTGTGGCAGTTGTGCCTGCTCGGGCGCCAGCATCAGGTTGAAGCCCCACGAAGACGCCAGGCGTACACCGTCGATGCCATGGGATTCGTCCGAGGTGATCACCACCAGGGTGTCCTTGAGTACCCCCTGACGTTCCAGCCCGGCAAGAAAGTTATCCACAGCGTCGTCGAGGTAGGCCACTGCCGCCTGCTTGGGCGTGGCGTAGCGTTCGAGGTACTCCGCCGGCGCGGAATAGGGCTGGTGGGTGCCCACGGTCAGCAGGGTGAGCATCCACGGTTCAGGCTGCTTCTGCAGTTGGCCGACATAGTCCAGCGCGCCTTCGAAAAACGCCTTGTCGTCCTTGCCCCACGGGAAGTCCAGGTAGTTGGGGTTCTTGAACCAGTCCAGGCCCAGGGTGGTATCGAAGCCGATGTGCGGCATGATCTTGTCCTTGGCCATGAAGCGCAGCCCGGCACCCTGCAGGTAGTGCGTGCTGAAGCCATGTTCGCGCAATTGCGCCGGCAGGCATTCCTGGTTGCGCTGGTTCTGCGTCAGCATCTCGACCCCCTTGGGGGTACCGTTGTCGAGCTTGTCGTAGTCACCACACAGCATGGCGTAGAGGCCACGGATGGTCTGGTGGGTATGCAGCACGTAGTCGGGGGTGTTCATGCCGCGTTCGGCCCAGGCGCTCAGCTTGGGCATCAGGTGTTCCTGGTAGGCGGGGTTGAGGGTGCGTCGGTTGATGTCCAGGTAAGCCCCCGGGATGCCTTCCAGCGCGACCACCAGAACGTTGCGCGCGCTGCCGGGCGCGTCGAGCAGCGGCTTGCCGCTCAGGTCCAGGCGGGTCAGGCCGGCCATGGCCACGGGTGGGTCGACCACATCGGCCTCCAGCCAGTCTTCGATACGCGCCTGGCTTTCACCCACGCCTACCGCCAGCAATTGATGTGGCAGGTTGAACACCTGCCACTCGTCCGCTTCGGCAGGTTCCCAGGCCTGGGTACCGGCATGCACCAGCAGGCAGGTCACGGGCACCGCCCACAGGTGCCGCGGCAATGGCGCGACGGGTCTGGCCCGGGCCGCCCAGCGGGTCGCAAGCCACAACAGCAGGCCAAGCCCCAGGGCAATGGCGAAGCCAGGGTTGGCCAGGCTGCCACCGGCGGAGTTTTCCATGAACTGCACATCGGTGAGGTAGTGCAGGTCGGCCGGGGTCGGCAATCGGCCTACTGCGGCCACCAGCTCGGCACTGGCCAGGCTCAGCACTCCCCACGCCAGCACCACGGGCACTGCCAGCCATACCGGACGACGGTACAGCAGAACGACCAGTGCTCCACCGAGGCCCACGTCGGACAGGTACCCCAGCGGATCGGCCCAGCCGTTCGCCACGCGCAGGCATACAGGAACCACCACCAGCAGCCCGAACAGGGCGGCGAGCGAAGCGCGAGGGTGCTGCAACCAGCGATAGATACGTTTCACGGGGGCGTTCGTCATCATGTCGTCATGTAAATGTGGTGATGGTACCAAGTGCAGTACATCTCCACAGCATTCCGGCAACAAGTCGAAACCCAGTTTTCTGGCCTGGATCAATGTCGAATGCGCCTTCATGGCTTACCGTGGTGGGTTCCTGCCACTCTTTTCAAGGATGAAACGCAATGCAGTCAATGGACCGCAATCATGATATTCAGCCCCTGTCGCGGGCAGACATGACCATCGAGCTCAACGGGCGGCCGGTACCGGCCGCGGCAGGCGAAAGCGTGCTCAACGTGCTGCACGCGGTGGGCCTGCGCCAGGTGGCGCGCAACGACCATGGCCAGGTCACGGGTGCCTTCTGCGGCATGGGCGTGTGCCACTGCTGCCTGGTGTCGATCAACGGTCGCCCCAAGCGCCGCGCCTGCCAGACCATCGTCAAGCCGGGCATGCAGGTCGAAACCGGGGTCAACCGCTTCGACGTGGAGGGTGTCGAATGAGCCTGCGTCCGGTAATAGTCGGCGGCGGTTCGGCAGGCATGGCGGCTGCCATCGAACTGACCCGGCATGGCGTCTCCAGCGTGCTGTTCGACGAAGCTTCGCGTCTGGGCGGGGTGGTCTATCGCGGCCCTTTGCGCAGCGGCGTCGACCTGGGCTACCTGGGCAAGCGTTATGCCAGCGCGCTGAACACCCTGCACGAAGAGTTCGCCGATTGTGCCGAGCGCATCGACGTGCGCCTGGAAACCCGTGTGGTCGGGGGCGAAGGCGGCAACCGCCTGATGGTGCTGGACAGCGACGAGCAGCTGCACGAAGTGGAATACAGCCACCTGGTACTGTCCGCCGGCTGCCATGAGCGCAACGTGCCGTTCCCCGGCTGGACCCTGCCCGGCGTGATGCTGCTGGGCGGTCTGCAGTTGCAGATCAAGAGCGGCGTGGTCAAGCCGCTGGGCACCACCGTCATCGCCGGCACCGGCCCGCTGCTGCCCCTGGTGGCATGCCAACTGCACGCGGCCGGGGTCAAGGTGGAAGGGGTGTACGAGGCATGTGCCTTCGGCAAGATCGCCAAGGAAAGCCTGGCGCTGCTGAACAAGCCGCAGCTGTTTCTCGACGGCCTGAGCATGCTCGGTTATCTGAAGCTCAACGGTATCCCCATGAACTACGGCTGGGGCGTGGTAGGTGCCAACGGCGAGGGCGAACTCACCGAAGTGCGCCTGGCCCCCTACAGTGACAACTGGCAGCCGGACATCAGCCGTGTGCAGCGCGTCTCGGCGCAGACCCTGGCCGTGGGCTACGGCTTCATTCCGCGCACCCAGCTCAGTCAGCAGATGGGCCTGGCCCACGGCTTCAACGAAGACGGCTACCTGCGCGCCGAAAGTAACGTGTGGCAACAGAGCAGCGAGCCGCACATTCACCTGGCCGGTGACATGGGCGGGATTCGCGGTGGCGAAGCCGCGATGCTCACCGGGCGCATCGCCGCCGTGTCGATCCTGCACCAGGCTCAGGTCATCACCCCCGAACAGGCGCTGGACCTGCGCGAGCGCTACCTGGGCAAGCTGGCCGCGATCAAGCGCTTTCGTGCCGGGGTAGACCGCTACACACTGCGCGGCACTGAGCAGATCACGCTGCCCGCACCCGACACCGTCATCTGCCGCTGCGAGCACGTCACCCGCAGCGACATCGACCGCGCCCTGGAGCAGGGTGTACAGGACATGGCCGGGCTGAAGATGCGCACCCGCGTGAGCATGGGCGATTGCCAGGGCCGCATGTGCGTGGGCTACTGCAACGATCGCCTGCGCCAGGCCACCGGGCGTGCCGATGTGGGCTGGCTGCGCCCGCGGTTCCCCATCGACCCGATCCCTTTCTCCGCATTCAAGAACCTCGGCACGGAAGCTGAAGCATGAACAGAACCTATGATGTGGTCATCGCCGGCGGCGGTGTGATCGGCGCTTCCTGCGCCTACCAGTTGTCCAAGCGTGGCAACCTCAGGATCGCGCTGATCGACGCCAAGCGCCCCGGCAACGCTACCCGCGCCTCGGCGGGCGGGTTGTGGGCGATCGGCGAATCGGTCGGCCTGGGCTGTGGGGTGATCTTCTTTCGCATGATGTCGCAAAAGCACAAGCGCGAAGCCAACGGCGCCGCCGTGGCGGTCGATTCCAGCACCCCGCACATCCTGCCGCAGTCGTTCTTCGACTTCGCGCTGCAATCCAATGCCTTGTACCCCGGCCTGCACCAGGAACTGATGGAGCGCCACGGCATGGACTTCAAGTTCGAGCGCACCGGCCTCAAGTACGTGATCTACGACGACGAGGACCGCCTGTACGCCGAGCATATCGTCGCGCAGATCCCGCACCTGGCCCACGAGGTTCGCTGGCTCGACCGCGATGCCCTGCGCAAGGCCGAGCCAGCCGTCAGCCACCATGCCCACGGCGCGCTGGAGTTCCTGTGCGATCACCAGGTCAGCCCGTTCCGTCTGGCCGATGCCTACACCGAAGGTGCGCGGCAGAACGGCGTCGACCTGTTCCTCAACACCAACGTCACCGGCGTGCTGCACCAGGGCGACCGGGTGGTGGGGGTCAAGACCGACGTGGAAGGCGAGTTTCACTGCCAGACCCTGATCAACGCCGGCGGCGCCTGGGCGGCAGAACTGAGCGAGATGGCCACCGGCCTGAGCATTCCGGTCAAGCCGGTCAAGGGCCAGATCCTGCTCACCGAGCGCATGCCCAAGCTGCTGCAGGGCTGCCTGACCACCGCCGATTGCTACATGGCGCAGAAGGACAACGGTGAGATCCTGATCGGCAGTACCACCGAAGACAAGGGCTTCGACGTCACCACCACCTATCCGGAAATCAACGGTCTGGTGCAGGGCGCGGTGCGCTGCATTCCGGAGCTGGCGCAGATCAACCTCAAGCGCAGCTGGGCAGGACTGCGTCCCGGTTCGCCGGACGAGCTGCCGATTCTCGGCCCGGTGCAGAGCGTGAGTGGCTACCTCAATGCCTGTGGGCACTTTCGTACCGGCATCCTGACCTCGGCGATCACTGGCGTGCTGATCGACAAGGTGCTGCATGAGGAGGCACTGCCGCTGGACCTGACGCCGTTCCTCGCGGACCGCTTCGGTACTCAGCCCAAAGCCGCCCAGGCCTGACCCGGTGCGTGCCTGAACCTGCGGTGATGGTCGCCGTCGGTTCAGGCGCACGGATCAAGCGTGCAGGCTGACCGGGGTCAGATCTGCATGGCCATGCCTTCGACGTTCATCGCCGCCTGGCGCAAGGCCTCGGAGCGAGTCGGGTGCGGGTGGCAGGTGAGGGCGATGTCTTCGGCCGAGGCCGAGAACTCCATGGCCACGCAGTACTCACCGATCATCTCGCTGACGCACGGGCCAACCAGGTGCACGCCGAGTACCTCGTCGGTTTCGGCATCGGCCAGCACCTTGGCGAAGCCTTCGGTCTCGTGGTTGATCTTGGCCCGGCTGTTGGCCATGAACGGGAACTTGCCGACCTTGTAGGCGCGGCCTTCGGCCTTGAGCTGCTCTTCGGTCTTGCCCACGCTGGCCAGTTCGGGGCGGGTGTAGATCACCCCCGGGATCAGCCCGTAGTTCACTTCGTGGGCCTTGCCGTGGATGCGCTCGATGCAGGCGATGGCTTCGTCTTCGGCCTTGTGGGCGAGCATCGGGCCGCTGGTGACGTCGCCGATCACCCACACGCCCGGCACGCTGGTGCGATGGCCTTGGTTCTCGAGCATGCCGCGCTTGTCGATCTGCAGGCCTACCGTTTCCAGGCCCAGGCCCTGGGTGTAGGGGCGACGGCCGATGGCGACCAGCACGTAGTCGGCCTGCAGGGTTTCGGCGGTGCCGCCGGCGGCCGGTTCGAGGGTCAGGCTGACACCTTCGGCCGACGGCGTGGCCTGGGTCACCTTGCTGCCCAGCTTGAAGCTCATACCTTGCTTGGCCAATGCGCGCTGCAGGGTCTTGGCGGTTTCTTCGTCGGTGCCGGGGCAGATGCGGTCGAGGTATTCCACCACGGTGACCTGGCTACCGAGGCGGCGCCACACCGAGCCCAGCTCCAGCCCGATCACGCCCGCGCCGATCACCACCAGGTGTTTGGGCACCTGGGGCAGGGCGAGGGCGCCGGTGGAGTCGATGATACGCTGGTTGTCGATGGTCACGCCGGGCAGCGGAGTCGGCTCGGACCCGGTCGCGATGACGATGTCCTTGGCCTGCAGTTCGGTGACGACGCCCTGGTCATCGGTGACCTTGACCTTGCCCACGCCATCGAGCTGGCCCCAGCCCTTGATCCAGTCGACCTTGTTCTTGCGAAACAGGAACTCGATGCCCTTGGTCAGGCCCGCGACGCTCTCGTCCTTCTGTTTCATCATCTGCGCCAGGTTCAGGCTTGGCTTGACCTCGATACCGAGGTTGGCGAACTCGCTGCCGGCAGCCGCTTCGTAGAGTTCGGAGGCATGCAGCAGGGCCTTGGACGGCATGCAGCCAACGTTCAGGCAGGTGCCACCGAGGGTCGGGCGACCTTCGACACAGGCCACGCTCAGGCCCAGCTGGCCTGCGCGAATGGCAGCGTTGTAGCCGCCAGGGCCGCCGCCGATGATCACGACATCATAGGTTTTCATTGTTGTACTCCCGGATGAAGAATCGACAATGCCGCCAAGGTTAGGGGCCGATCTGGAGGTTGTATACAATTTATGCCACTACCTTTTTGCATCGGCCGGTCTACGACGATAGTCCGGCATGCCTCCCTGTTCTTGAGGATGGGCTACCCTTTTGTGCAGACGTCCGAAGATTACGGGAGGCTCATTTCATGCTTGCGCAACTTCCATCTGTTCTGCAAAGCCTGCGGTTGCCCTTGCGACTCAAGCTTTGGGATGGTCACGAATTCGATCTCGGCCCCCAGCCGCAGGTCACCATCGTGGTCAAGGATCCCCAGCTGATCGGCCAGTTGACCCACCCCAGCCTGGATGAGCTGGGCGCGGCGTTCGTCGAGGGCAAGCTGGAACTGGAGGGCACCATCGGCGAAGTCATCCGCGTGTGCGACGAGCTCAGTCAGGCGTTGCTCACGGACGAGGAAGAAGACCAGCCGGTGCGCAGCGAGCATGACAAGGCCACCGACGCGGCGGCCATTTCCTACCACTACGACCTGTCCAACGATTTCTACCAGCTGTGGCTGGACCGCGACATGGCGTATTCCTGCGCCTACTTCAAGACCCCCGGCGACACCCTTGAGCAGGCCCAGCAGAACAAGTTCGAGCACCTGTGCCGCAAGCTGCGGCTCAAGCAGGGCGACTACCTGCTGGACGTGGGCTGTGGCTGGGGAGGGTTGTCACGTTATGCCGCACGCGAGTTCGGCGCCAAGGTGTTCGGCATCACCCTGAGCAAGGAGCAGCTCAAGTTGGGGCGTGAACGGGTCAAGGCAGAAGGGCTTGAAGATCAGGTGGAGCTGCAGATTCTCGACTACCGCGACCTGCCGCAGGACGGTCGCTTCGACAAGGTGGTGAGTGTCGGCATGTTCGAACACGTGGGGCATGCCAACCTGGCGTTGTACTGCCAGCGCTTGTTCGGCGCGGTGCGCGAAGGCGGCCTGGTGATGAACCACGGCATCACCGCCAAGCATGTGGACGGGCGCCCGGTGGGGCGCGGCGCGGGCAATTTCATCGAGCGCTATGTATTCCCCCATGGCGAGCTGCCGCACCTGTCGATGATCAGTGCGCGTATCAGCGAAGCGGGGCTGGAAGTGGTCGACGTCGAGAGCCTGCGCCTGCATTACGCACGGACGCTGGCGCAGTGGAGCGATCGCCTGGAAAGCCAGCTGGACAAGGCCGCGAGCCTGGTGCCGGAAAAGGCCCTGCGCATCTGGCGGCTGTACCTGGCCGGTTGCTCCTATGCCTTTGCCAAGGGCTGGATCAACCTGCACCAGATTCTGGCAGTCAAGCCGTTCGCCGATGGTGGCCACGACCTGCCGTTGACCCGCGAGGACCTGTACCGCTGACAGTCGCGCTCAGAGGATCGGCGAGATCAGTCGGGCGATGCGCATCCCCAGTTGCTGCAGGCGACGCGTCTGCTGGCTGTCCTCGGGGGTGATTTCCCGCGCTTGGTCGAAGTCGTGCTGGAGCATGGCTTCGACCTGCGCGGCAAAGGCAAGGTCTACGGTCAGCAGCATGATTTCGAAGTTCAGGCGGAACGAGCGGTTGTCCAGGTTGGCACTGCCGATGGCGCTGACCTCGTTGTCGACCAGCACCACCTTCTGGTGCAGAAACCCCGGCCCGTAGCGGAACATGCGCACCCCGGCCTGCACCGCCTCGAAGGCGAACAGGCTGGAGGCGGCGTACACGATACGGTGGTCAGGGCGCGAGGGAATCAGGATACGCACGTCGACGCCCCGCAACACCGCCAGGCGCAGCGCGGCCGACACGGCCTCGTCGGGAATGAAGTACGGGCTGGTGATCCAGAGCCGCTCGCGCGCCGCGTGGATGGCGTCGACAAAAAACAGCGAACAGGTCTCCTGCGGATCGGCCGGCCCGCTGGCCAGTACCTGGCAAAGTACGCCGTTGTCGGGGTAGGTGTCGGGCAGTATCAGTGGCGGCAACTGGCGCGCCGCCCAGTACCAGTCTTCGGCAAAGGATTCCTGCAGGCAGGCCAGCACCGGGCCGCTGACCTGCACATGGGTGTCGCGCCAGGGCGATAGCCTGGGGTTGCCGCCCAGGTATTCGTCGCCCACGTTATGGCCCCCCATGAACCCCAGCATGCCGTCTACCACCACGATCTTGCGATGGTTGCGGAAGTTGACCTGGAAGCGGTTGAACCAGCCGCGGCGGGTGGCGAAGGCGCGGATGTTCACGCCGCCTTCGCGCAAGCTCTGTATATAGGCGGAGGGCAGGGCGTGACTGCCAACGCTGTCGAACAGCACGTAGATCTTCACCCCTTCAGCGGCCTTTCTCAGCAGTAGCGCCTTGAGCTCACGGCCGATGCCGTCGTCGTGGATGATGAAGAACTGGATCAGTACCGTGTCGTGGGCCGCTTCTATCGCCTTGAAGATCGCGTCAAAGGTGGCCTGCCCGTCTATCAGCAGGCTGACCTGGTTGTTGGCCAGGCACGGCATGCGCCCAAGCTTGGGCATGGCCCGCAGCGCCGCATAGGATTCGGAGTTGCGCGCGGTCAGCGCCTCTTCCACCCAGGGGCGCCAGTTGAGGTCGGCCATGGCCACGTGCATTTCGCGGTTGGCCTGGCGGCGGGCCTGGATGTAGGCGTCGAAGGTGCGACTGCCGAACACCAGGTACGGAATCAGCGTGAAGTAGGGGATAAACAGCAGCGACATGGCCCAGGCAATTGCACCTTGGGCGGTGCGCACGGTGAACACGGCATGCAGGGCGGCAATCACGCCCAGCAGGTGAATCACACCGATGAGGTAACCGAAGAAGTAAGGGCTGTGGTAATCCATACACATTCTGCTATCCGAGGGCACTGCCCGCTAACAGAGCACGTTCGCGCCTGCACTTGCAACTGAAAGCACGAAAACGCGTCTAAGCTGTGTTCCGGCTTGGGGCCGGATTCTGAAGGAGTCACTACATGAAAAGTCGTCTGCCGATGCTGGCACTGTTACTGGGCCTGGCGAGCCCGTTGGTGCATGCGCAGATGTTGCAACCGGGCCTGTGGGAGTTGACCAGCAGCAACATGCAGGTCGATGGCAAGCCACTGCCCGACATGGAATTCATGCTCGGCCAGTTGAAGAACCTGCCGCCCGAGCAGCGCGCGATGATCGAGGGTGGCCTGGCCAAGCAAGGCATCAGCGTCGGGGGCAAAGGGGTGCGTTCGTGCCTGACCCAGGAGCAGGTTCAGACCAACGACATTCCGCTGCAAGACCCGCAGTCGGGGTGCACGCAGAAGATCACCGAGCGCAACGGCAATGTGTGGAAGTTCACCTTCAGTTGCCCCAAGGCTCAAGGCAACGGTGAAGCGCAGTTTCTCAGCGATCGGGAATTTCTGACCAAGGTCAGCGGCACGTTCAATGCGTCCGGTGTTGAGCAAAAGGGCAGCATGAACACCCGTGCGGTGTGGCTGGGCAACGATTGCGGCACGGTCAAGCCGCGCACCTGATCAGCGCAGGTGCCACTGCCATTGGCTTTGCGCGACAGCGTCGTGGGCATGCAGGCTTTCGGCATGTTCCACACGCAGCTTGAAGCCGTCGATCCACGGCAGCGGTTGCAGGGCCAGATGCAGGCGCCTCGCGGCGTCTTCGCAGAACATCAGGTTCTGCCCGTTGGCCAGCGCAAACGCCTGTTCGTCGGCTCGTTTCACGGCTGTCTGCACAGCAGTGCCGAGAGCTGCCTCGGCCAGGTCGATCAGCTGTCGAAAGGGCATTTGCTCCTCGCCTGGGGCCAGGCGCAGGTGCAGATGGGCCGTGCTGCGTTGGCTGTGTGGTGTTGCGACGATGCCTTGGGCGGTGCCGAGCCAATGCAGGATGGCAGCATGATCGAGGTTACTGCGGTTGGCGAAATCATCGACGAACTGCTGCTGAATCAATTGGCGGGCGAGCGCGGCGGAGCATGGGCAGGTCGAGGAATACTCGACTTGTGCGTTTAGTTCCACGTGGAACACTCCGTTTTCCAAACGTGCGTCCACACTCACCGGGTAAGCCTTCCAGCCTGCCAGCGGGCTGACCAGCGCAGGCCGCTTGAGCAACAATTCAAAGCCCAGACGCAGGTAAGCGGTGGTAGAGAGGCCCTGATGGCTGTCGATAAACCGTTCCAGGACCTGGCGCACCAACCCTACTGAAAACGCCGCGTGCTCGAATGCCTCCAACGCGAGGTACAGGCGCGACATGTGAATCCCCCGCGAGGCTCCATCATCCAGGCTGACACCGGCATCGGCGCTGGCGCGTACCTGCACGCCGTCGAGTGTGATCGGCAGTGCGATGCCGCACATGCCAACCCATTCCAGAGGCATGGATTGCTGGCTGGCCTGAGCGGCAATATCGGGAAGGGTCAGGGCGTTCATGCTGAAACCATCGCTGAATTAAAAACCGATACGTTACATTATAACGATTCATTCATCATAGCTTTTTCCGAGTCCTCACTCGCAGCCCCCAAGGCGATTGCAACGCAGGCTGAAGCGTTGGCCGCTGGAGCTGGACACCCGGTTCTGCGTGGTCCAACCCACCCGGCGGCTATAGCCGACCCAGGCTTCGCCGTCGCTGGCCAGGCCCGTGTAGAAGGTCAGCGGCCCATAGAGGCTGTTGGTTTGTACCCAGCGTCGCTGCCCCAGCACCTCAACGCCGCGCACGTACTGGGTGTTGCCCTGGCTGTGCACGCTGTACACATTGCCGTCGCGATCTTGGCAGGCCAGCAGGTTGGCGCTGCGCGTGCATTGGGCAGGCTCACTGCGCGGCATCGCGGCGTGAACCGTCGCGACGGGGATTAGCAGGAGCGGAAGCAGTACGAAGGTTTTCATCCAATCTCCGATTGGCTAAATTGCATTGTTATAATATAACATTGAAAAAGGCATCCTTCGAATGCTCCGACGCCCTGATGAGGTATTTGCGACATGACCGACCGTCTCCCCGTTACCGTGCTGTCCGGCTTTCTAGGTGCCGGCAAGAGCACCCTGCTCAACCATGTGCTGCGTAACCGCGACAACCTGCGGGTGGCGGTGATCGTCAACGACATGAGTGAAATCAATATCGACGCCAGCGAAGTGCAGCGCAACGTCAGCCTCAATCGTGCAGAAGAAAAACTGGTCGAGATGAGCAATGGCTGCATCTGCTGCACCCTGCGCGAAGATCTGCTCGAAGAGGTCGCGCGGCTTGCCCGCGAGGGGCGTTTCGATTACCTGTTGATCGAGTCCACCGGCATATCCGAGCCGCTACCGGTAGCCGAAACCTTTACCTTCCGTGATGAACAAGGCCGCAGCCTGGCCGACCAGGCGCGGCTGGACACCATGGTCACGGTGGTAGACGGGCTGAATTTCCTGGGTGACTACCAGGCCGCCGACAGCCTGGCTTCGCGCGGCGAGACCCTGGGCGAGGGCGATGAACGTTCCATCAGCGACCTGCTGATCGAGCAGGTCGAGTTCGCCGATGTGATCCTGTTGAGCAAGATCGACCTGATCGGCAGCGATGAGCGCGAAGAACTCTGCGCCATTCTGCGCTCGCTCAATGCCCATGCCCAGATCGTGCCGATGGTGATGGGGCAGGTGCCATTGGCGCAGATTCTCGATACCGGCCTGTTCGACTTCGAGCGTGCTGCCCAGGCGCCGGGCTGGCTGCAGGAACTGCGCGGTACGCATGTGCCGGAAACCCAGGAGTACGGCATTGCCGCCACCACCTGGCAGGCCCGCCGCCCCTTGCACCCACAGCGTTTTTTCGACTTTATCCACAGGCCCTGGAGCAACGGCCGCCTGTTGCGTTCCAAGGGCTTTTTCTGGCTGGCCAGCAAGCACCAGGAAGCCGGCAGCTGGTCCCAGGCCGGCGGCATGATGCGCCACGGCTTTGCCGGTCGCTGGTGGCGTTTCGTACCACGCGGGCAATGGCCCCAGGACCCGCAGGACACGGCGGCGATCCTCAAGCACTGGACGGCCGAATGCGGCGATTGCCGACAGGAGCTGGTGTTCATCGGGCAGCACATCGACTTTGCGCAACTGGATGCCGAGCTGGGCGCCTGCCTGCTGAGCGATGAAGAAATGGCATTGGGCGCCGAGGGCTGGCAACGCCTGCCCGACCCGTTTGGCGACTGGCACGACGAAGAGGCGGCCTGATGCTGGCCCTGAAACGCCGTGGCAGCGCCCGGCAAACAGTCGGCGAATCGCCCCAGGTGCTGACCGAGGTGCTGCAGGATGGCGTCAATCTGGCCGTGTGGCAGCGCCAGTTGCCGGTGCATGTGGCCGATTTTGCCCAGGTGCTGTTGTCCCTTGGGCAGCCGCTGGCCGAGTCCCTGACCCTGGAGTTGCAGCCAGATGACGACGCACCCGCCCTGCGCGGGTTGGCGGCAGCGTATGCCGATCTGCAGGGGTATGAGGGGTTCATCTGCGATGTGCGCTGGCTGGTGGGCGCCTACGCCTGCCTGCTCGACGCGCGTCGGGTGGGGCTGCGCCTGCGCGCACTGGAGGGCGCAATGTGCCCGCGTTTTCACGTCGACCACGTGCCGGCGCGGCTGATCTGTACCTATGCGGGCCCCGGCAGTGAATGGCTGACGGCGCCCGATGCGGTGCAGGTGGAGCAGTTGTCGACCGGTGATGTGGCCGTGCTCAAGGGCGAGAGGTGGCTGGGCAATGAGGGGCAGGGGCTGGTGCACCGTTCGCCGGCGGTACCTGCGGGGCAGCGCCGCCTGATGCTGACGCTTGACTGGATGGCCTGAGCGCGCAGCATAGTGCGTATCCTTCCTGGCGAATCGATGCGCATGCTGCAGAACATACCCACCCACCTGATCGGCGGCCCCCTGGGCGCCGGCAAGACCAGCCTGATCCGGCACCTGCTGGCCCAGCGCCCGGCCCACGAGCGGTGGGCGGTGCTGATCAACGAGTTCGGCCAGATCGGCCTGGATGCCGCCTTGCTCGCCACCGACGATGATGGCGTGGCGATGGGCGAAGTGGCGGGCGGATGCCTGTGCTGCGTGAATGGTGCACCGTTCCAGGTGGGCCTGGGGCGCTTGTTGCGCAAGGCGCGCCCTCATCGACTGTTCATCGAGCCTTCGGGGCTGGGTCATCCTGCCCAGTTGCTGGCCCAGCTGGGCGAAGCACCCTGGCAAGGCGTGCTGGCGGTTCAGCCGTCGGTGCTGGTACTGGACGCCCAGGCATTGGCGGCAGGCCAGGCATTACCCCAGCCGCAGGCGCAGGCACTGCACGGTGCGGGGCTGCTGGTGCTCAACAAATCTGAAGGCTTGGCGGCCGCCACGCGCCTGTGGATAAGCCAGGGGTTGCCTGATGTACCCCAGCTTTGGACGGACCATGGGCAGATTGCGCTGAACAGCCTGCCGGGCGTTGGTGTGCATCCGTTGCCGGTGGATAACTTCAAGCTGCCGGAGGCCAGGCCGTTGCCGGCGGCGCTGTGGATAAACCCGCTGACGCCGATCTGTCTTTATCAACAGCTGGAGCAGGGCTGGAGCATTGGCTGGCGCTGGCACCCGAGCCAGCAGTTGCACCCGCAGCGTTTGCAGCAATGGCTTGCAGGCCTTGGGTGGCGCAGGGCCAAACTGGTTATCCACAGCCCGGAGGGTTGGCAGTCGGCCAATGCGCTGGAGGGGCAGGCGCTGCACTGGCAGGCCAGCGAGTGGCGGCGCGACTCGCGTATCGAGCTGATTTTTGCACAGCCGCAGGCAGTGGCGGCCTTGGAGCAGGGGATGCAGGAATGCCGGATTCCCTGAAGACAGGGCCGGCCTTTTTGCAGGCAAGGCTGGCCCCGGTAGACGAAGGGAACGTCACTGGCGCCAGCGATTGTGCTCCTGGCGCCACTGGTTCATCTCGATCACGTTGCCGCCCTGCACCGGCGGCTTGATCTCGAACGGGTAGGGTGCCAGTTCGATCTGCATCGTATGCGCGCCAAACTGCGTCACCGTACCGGGGTGACGATGTTCGCCTGTCACTGTGAATTCGAAGTTGTACACACGGGCCAGGCGCTTGCGCCCGTTGGCATCGCGCACAAAACCGATGCGCTTGAGCGCCACGTTGCCATCCAGCAGTTCCAGGTCGAGCTTGGCGCAATGCTGCTTGACCCGTTCCAGTGCCTTTTCGCGCAGGCCGTGGTTATGCCACAGCCAGGCGCCTGCGGTGGCCAGCAGCATCAGCACCAGAAGGTTTTCGAGGGTTAACATCTACGTTCGCTCCAACCAGATAGGCTCAGCTTAACTGCCACCCCGGTCTGTCGTACAGGTGGCATTTGGCGCCATACTGCGCGCCTTGTTTTTCATTCGATCGTTTGGAAGCCCTGCATGAAACGTACACCGCATCTGCTCGCCATCCAGTCACACGTGGTATTCGGCCACGCCGGCAACAGCGCCGCGGTGTTTCCGATGCAACGGGTGGGGGTCAATGTCTGGCCGCTGAACACCGTTCAGTTCTCCAACCATACTCAGTATGGCCAGTGGACCGGCGAAGTGCTTGCGCCAGAGCAAATTCCGGCGCTGGTGGACGGGATTGCGACGATCGGCGAGCTGGGCAACTGTGATGCGGTGCTTTCCGGCTACCTCGGCAGCGCCGCCCAGGGCCGTGCGATTCTTACTGGGGTGGCGCGGATCAAGGCGGTCAACCCGAACGCCCTGTACCTGTGCGACCCCGTCATGGGGCATCCGGAAAAAGGCTGCATCGTACCCGCCGAGGTCAGTGACTTCCTGCTCGAGGAAGCGGTTGCGGTGGCGGATGTGCTGTGCCCCAATCAGTTGGAGCTCGACAGCTTCTGCGGGCGTCGGGCCGAGTCGCTGGAGGACTGCGTGGCCATGGCGCGCAGCCTGCTCGCCCGCGGGCCCAAGGCTGTGCTGGTCAAGCACCTGGCATACCCGGGACGCAAGGCCGAAGACTTCGAGATGCTGCTGGTGACTGCCGAAGGCAGTTGGCACCTGCAGCGACCGCTGCTGGCCTTTGCGCGGCAGCCGGTGGGGGTCGGCGACCTGACCTCCGGCCTGTTCCTGGCGCGGGTGCTGCTGGGTGACAGCTGGGTGGCGGCTTTCGAATTCACTGCCGCGGCCGTGCACGAGGTGCTGCTGGAAACCCAGGCTTGCACCAGCTACGAGCTGGAGCTGGTGCGTGCCCAGGACCGCATCATGCACCCGCGGGTGCGCTTCGAGGCGCGGCGCCTGGCGCTCTAGAAGGCGTCGCCCTTGAGTTCCTGGTAGCGCTTTTCGAGTTCCTGGCGAATCAGGCGGCGCTGCTTGCCTTGCACGAATCGGCGCTTTTCCTCGCTGGTCTCTGGCTGGCGTGGCGGCACGGCGACCGGCTTGCGATCGTCGTCCACCGCGACCATGGTGAAGAAGCAGCTGTTGCTGTGGCGCACCGAGCGCTCGCGGATATTTTCGGTGACGACCTTGATCCCGACCTCCATCGAGGTGTTGCCGGTGTAGTTCACCGACGCCAGGAAGGTCACCAGTTCGCCCACGTGTACCGGCTCGCGAAAGACCACCTGATCCACCGACAACGTCACCACATAACGGCCCGCGTAGCGGCTGGCGCAGGCATAGGCGACTTCATCGAGGTACTTGAGCAGGGTGCCGCCGTGTACGTTGCCAGAAAAGTTGGCCATGTCCGGGGTCATCAGGACGGTCATCGACAGCTGGGCGTTTCCAGGTTCCATAGTGTGCTCACGGTAAGGTTGCGCTGAGGCGGGGTGGCGAGTGGTCGTCACGCTTCTTTTCCCCAATTTCGAATCCCATGAAAACGGGACGCTGACAGCGCCGTTGCCGTCACGCCGTTCGTGCCATCTTTGGCGTGTTACCGGTCTATCTGTTTCTTGATATTACACCGCCTTTTCGTCGCAGGCGCCGGTGTTAACCTGACCAAGCCCATGCAATGTGGTGCCTGGCGTCATTTGACAGACTAATTCCCCCGCCGCTCCACGACAGGCATGTCATCGAGCGGCGGGCTTGTTCTTCGGTTCGAAGTAAGGAGCTCCACGCCGTGCATGCCATCAGCTTTATTCAGGATCTGGCGGTGATCATGCTGGTTGCCGGTGTGGTCACCATCCTGTTTCACCGTTTCAAGCAGCCGGTGGTACTCGGCTATATCGTCGCCGGCTTCATCATCGGCCCGCACACCCCGCCATTCGGCCTCATCCACGACGAAGACACGATCAAGACGCTGGCCGAACTCGGGGTGATCTTCTTGATGTTCTGCCTGGGGCTGGAGTTCAGCCTGCGCAAGCTGTTCAAGGTGGGGGCCACGGCGTTCATTGCGGCCTTCCTCGAAATCGTGCTGATGATCTGGATCGGCTTCGAGATCGGCCGCTGGTTCGGCTGGAACACCATGGACTCGCTGTTCCTGGGCGCAATCCTGGCAATTTCTTCCACCACCATCATCGTCAAGGCGCTCAACGACCTGAAGATGAAGAACGAGCGCTTCGCCCAGCTGATCTTTGGTGTGCTGATCGTTGAGGACATCCTCGGTATCGGCATCATTGCCCTGCTGTCGGGCATTGCGGTCAGCGGCGCGGTCAGTTCCGGCGAGGTGTTCTCCACCGTCGGCAAGCTGTCGCTGTTCATGATCGTGGCGCTGGTCATCGGCATACTGCTGGTACCGCGGGTACTGGCCTACGTGGCCAGGTTCGAAAGCAACGAGATGCTGCTGATTACCGTGCTGGGCCTGTGCTTCGGCTTCTGCCTGCTGGTGGTCAAGCTCGAATACAGCATGGTGCTGGGCGCGTTCCTGATCGGGGCGATCATGGCCGAATCGCGCCAGTTGCTGAAGATCGAGCAGTTGATCGAGCCGGTTCGCGACCTGTTCAGTGCCATCTTCTTCGTCGCCATCGGCCTGATGATCGACCTGAGCGTGCTCATCGAGTACATCTGGCCGATCGTGGTCATTACTGTAGCGGTGGTCCTGGGCAAGATGCTCTCGTGCGGCATGGGCGCCTTCATCGCTGGCAACGACGGTCGCACCTCGTTGCGGGTGGGCATGGGGCTTTCGCAGATCGGCGAATTCTCCTTCATCATCGCTGCGCTGGGCATGACCCTGCAGGTCACCAGCGACTTCCTTTACCCGGTGGCGGTGGCGGTGTCGGCCATTACCACCCTGCTCACGCCCTACCTGATTCGCGCCGCCGACCCGCTGTCGCTCAAGCTTGCCAGTGTGGTGCCCAAGCGCCTGTCGCGGGTGCTGTCGCTGTACGGCGAATGGCTGCGCAGCATCCAGCCGCAAGGCGAGGGCGCGATGGTGGCGGCGATGATCCGGCGCATCCTGCTGCAGGTGGGGGTCAACCTGGCGCTGGTGGTGGCGATCTTCTTCAGTGGTGGTTACTTCGCGGCACGCATCGGCGAGTACCTGAGCGAATGGTTGCCCGACCTGGCCCAGCAGAAAGCGCTGATCTGGGGCGCGGCGTTGCTGCTGTCATTGCCGTTCCTGATTGCCGCGTATCGCAAGCTCAAGGCGCTGTCGATGCTGCTGGCCGAAATGGGGGTCAAGCCGGAAATGGCCGGGCGCCATACCCAGCGCGTGCGCCGGGTGATCGCCGAGGTGATCCCGCTGCTGTCGCTGCTGGTGATCTTCCTGCTGCTGTCGGCGCTGTCGGCGAGCATCCTGCCCACCAGCGAGCTGCTGTTGCTGATCGCGGTGGTGGCGGCCGGTGTGGTGGCGTTGCTGTGGCGCTGGTTCATCCGGGTGCACACGCGCATGCAGATCGCACTGCTCGAAACCCTCGACAATCAGAAGGAACATAACCCCTAGGGTTTGCAGCGCAGCGGCTGGTCCCGCCATTGGGCCCAGGCCTGTGTCCAGCCTTCGGCGTGGCTCACACCGGGCAGCGCAACCTGCTGCATGCAGCGGGCACTGCCTAGTTCCACGCGGTAGTGCTCGAACAGCGAGGCCGGCACGCTGCGGTCCTGCAGGCCGAGAAGGTGGCGCTGCGGCAGGTCGCGCAGGCGCTGGCGATAGTCCAGCGGCTCCAGTGAGCCCGCCAGCGGCGTCAGTTGCAGGGTCTGTGCCCAGTACCGCGGGCTGAGGTTGCCGGCCAGGGTCTGTACCTGGGTAACGTCGCTTCGCCGGGCGGCCAGCAGCAAGGCCAGCGCACCCCCGCCGGAATAGCCGATCAGCTCGAACTCCTGGTTGCCATAGCGTTGCTTGATGCCGCTCAGGGCTTGGTCCAGGCTATCGAGCACTGCCTTGCCAAAGCGCTGGTCGGTCCACATCGCTGCGCGGCAGCCAGGCGCACTGACGAACTGGCAAGGGCGCGCCAGGTACAGGCTGGGCTGTGGGTCTTCAAGGGCCAGTCGCGCCAGCAACAGGTTGCGCGGGCTGGGGTCCAGGCTGGGTTGGCTGGAGGTGGCCCAGGCGCGTCCGTCACCTTCCAGATAGACACGCAGGCGCAGGGCGCCTGGCGCCTTGAGCGGAACGCTCAGCGCCAGCGGGAAGGGCTGGGTAGGCTGGATCTCGACACGATGGCCATGGGCCTGGCTGAGGGTCTGCAACTGTGTCAGCGGCGCCTGGCAGCCGCTCGCCAGCAGCAGGGCGAGCAGTGTGAACAGTCTGGAGTACATCGACAGGGCCCCGGCATGTGAAGGTGCATTCCTGTGCGCGCGGGTCGTATGTCCGAGGGGATGGAGCGGTAGCAACACCGCCGCGCACAGGAAGGCGCGGCGATTCTACGAAGATTGATAGCTCAGAGCCATCATTTTTGTCCGACAAACTGACGGATCAGCTTTCCAGCCACACGTCGCGCGCCCAGTGCCATACCGATTCCCAGGTTTCTTCGGTCACCAGCTCTTCTTCGGCCGACCACAGCACCACGGTGCCGTCTTCCTCGACGCAGTAGTAATCGTCACCATCCTGGCAGATCGGAATCAGCGAACGGTCCACGCCGGCATCCCAGGCATTGGCCGCCACGTCAGGCAGGTAGGTATGCGATTGCGGGTCGGTAACGGTCACCGGCTCCAGGCTGCCGTACACCACATCGCTGACGGTCAGCAGGAACTCCCTGAAGACGAACGGGATATCGATGAACAGCTGTTCTTCAATCTCGACCAGCAGGTCTTCGTCGGGCAACTCAAGCGGTACGGGTACCGGTTCGTTGGCTTCACGCAGTTGCTCGATGATTTCTTCCACGGGTTCAATCCTCTTACCTTGACGACACGCTGCGCGTTATACCCTAGTAGGACGCTACGCTAAAAGCAAAACCCCGGGCAAGCCCGGGGTTTTTTGTGCAATGCCTCAAGATCAGCCGTTCTGGCGGATCCCTGCGACCAGCCAAGGCTGGTTTTCGCCCTGGGCACGTTCCATGTTCCAGCTTTCGCTGAACACTTCGCCCTGGTCGAAACGCGAGGTTTTCGACACACCGCTGAAGGTCAGGGTGGCGATGGTGCGGTCGGCACGGTCATCCACGCCTTCCAGCTGCACGTTCAGGTCGTCGATGTAGGTGGACTGGAAGCCTTCACCCAGCTCGGCACGTTCCTTTTTCAGGAACTGCAGCATCTGCGGGGTAACGAACTCGGCGATCTTGTCGATCTCGTTGGCGTCCCAGTGCTGCTGCAGGGTCTGGAAGTGGTTGCGTGCAGCGGCCAGGAAGCTCTCTTCATTGAACCAGGCTGGTGCGTTGATCACCGGGCGGGCCGCGGCAGGTGCAGCGGAACCACCGAAGATCGACGGCTGAGCCGGTTGCTCGTGAACTTCACGCTGGAACGGCGCGTGACCGGCAGCGGCCATCTGCGGCTGTTGCTTGCGGCGACGGGCGGCAATGAAACGGAAGATCAGGAAGGCGATGACCGCCATGATCAGGATGTCGAAGATCTGCATGCCCTGGAAGCCGTCGCCCATGAACATGGAGGCCAGCAGGCCACCGGCGGCGAGGCCGGCCAGAGGGCCGAGCCAGCGCGAAGCACCGCTGGCGGCTGCCGGTGGACGGCCTGCCGCATTTGGCGTGGCGGCCGGCGTGGCCGGAGCGGCCTGGCGCGTCTGGTGGGTCGGCGCGGCGCCCGAGCTCTTGCCGCCGCCGAAGCGCTTGGCGTTGGCGTCGAGGCTCAGCGTAAGGCCGATGCACAGCGCCAAGGCGATGCTAAGAAAACGTTGCATAGAAGGGTATTCCCGTTTTGTGGAGTGCACGCGCGCCATGGTGCACAGGTTGTAGGACACATGACTAGCGCCATAATGTTTCTATCTTTTGCTTGGCGCTGTGGGATGTTTATCAAGTGCGTGTAGGAACTGGCCGACCTCTTCGCCGGCAAGGCCGGCTCCCACAGGGGACGGCCTTGCCGGCGGAGGGTGTTACAGCGGCTCCAGCTTGGCGTAGCCAAGCATCAGCCACTTGCTGCCTTCGGCGAAGTTCACCTGCACCCGCGCCTGGGCACCGGCGCCCTCGAAATTGAGGATCACGCCCTCGCCAAACACCGCGTGCTGCACGCGCTGGCCGAGGTTGAACGCGGTTTCGGGGATGTTCGCCGCACCGAACAGGCTGCTCGAATTCTGTTTCTGACCCGAGCCGAACGGCCGGCTGACGCTGTTGGACAAGCGCACTTCCTGCACCAGCCCCGCAGGGATCTCACGCACGAATCGCGACACCTTGTTGTAGGTTTCGCTGCCGTACAGGCGCCGGGTTTCGGCGTAGGTCATCACCAGCTGCTGCATGGCGCGGGTAATGCCCACATAGGCCAGGCGACGTTCCTCTTCCAGGCGGCCGGGCTCTTCCAGGCTCATCTTGTGCGGGAACAGGCCCTCTTCCATGCCCACCAGGAACACGTGGGGGAACTCCAGGCCCTTGGCGCTGTGCAGGGTCATCAGCTGGATGCTGTCTTCGTGTTCCTCGGCCTGGGCATCGCCGGCCTCGAGGGAGGCGTGGCCCAGGAACGCAGCCAGCGGCGACAGCTCGGCGTCTTCCTCGGCGCTTTCGAAGTTGCGCGCGGCGCTGACCAGTTCTTCAAGGTTTTCTACCCGTGCCTGGCCCTTTTCACCCTTTTCTTCCTGGTGATAGATGATCAGCCCGGACTGCTCGATCACGGTCTGGGTCATCAGGTGCAACGGCATGTCCATGACCTTGGCCGAGAGGTTCTCGATCAGCTCGATGAACGCGGCCAGGGCGCTGGCGGCACGGCCCTTGAGGCCCTTGTTGGCGACCAGCAGGCTCATCGACTCCCACATCGATACCTGGGCGTGACGGGCGTGTTCGCGAATCGCCTCCACGGTCTTCTCGCCGATGCCGCGCGGCGGCACGTTGATCACCCGCTCCAGCGCCGCGTCATTGCCACGCCCTTCAAGCAGGCGCAGGTAGGCCATGGCGTTCTTGATCTCGGCGCGTTCGAAGAAGCGCTGACCACCATAGATGCGGTACGGGATGCGCTCGCGCAGCAGGGCTTCCTCGAGCACCCGCGACTGGGCGTTGGAGCGGTACAGGATGGCGATGTCGCTGCGCGCCATGCCGGTCTTGAGCGCGCTCTCGATGGTCTCGACCACATAGCGCGCTTCGTCGTGTTCGTTGAAGGCGGCGTACAGGCTCAGCGGTTCGCCGTCGCCGCCGTCGGTCCACAGCTCCTTGCCCAGGCGATCACTGTTGTTGGCGATCAGGGCGTTGGCCGCCTTGAGGATGCCGGCGGTGGAGCGGTAGTTCTGCTCCAGGCGGATCATCTGGGTGTCGGGGAAGTCGGCACTGTACTGGTGGATGTTCTCGATCTTGGCGCCGCGCCAGCCATAGATGGACTGGTCGTCGTCGCCCACCACCATCAGGCTGTCACCGCCCTGGGCCAGCAGGCGCAACCAGGCGTACTGCACGGCGTTGGTGTCCTGGAACTCGTCCACCAGCAGGTGGCGGAAGCGCCGCTGGTAGTGCTGCAGCAGGCCCGGGTTGTCGCGCCACAGGTCCAGCGCGCGCAGCAGCAGTTCGGAGAAGTCGATCACGCCGGCGCGCTGGCAAGCTGCCTCGTAGGCCTCGTAGATGCTGCGCATGGTGCCCAGGAACAGGTCGCCGCTGGCCTGGATGTGCTGCGGGCGCAGCCCTTCGTCCTTCTGCCCGTTGATGAACCACTGCGCCTGGCGTACCGGCCAGCGCTGTTCGTCCAGGCCCAGCTCGCGGATCACCCGCTTGACCAGGCGTTGCTGGTCGTCGCTGTCGAGGATCTGGAAGTTCTGGTTCAGCCCCGCTTCCTGCCAGTGGGCACGCAACAGGCGGTGCGCCAGGCCGTGGAAGGTACCCACCCACATGCCGGCCGGGTTGATGCCCATCAACTGCTCGATGCGCTGGCGCATCTCGGCGGCGGCCTTGTTGGTGAAGGTCACCGACAGCACCGAATGGGGTGAGGCCTGCTCGACCTGGATCAACCAGGCGATACGGTGCACCAGCACTCGGGTCTTACCGGAGCCGGCACCGGCCAGAACCAACTGGCGACCAAGCGGGGCCGCTACGGCCTGGCGTTGGGCGTCGTTGAGGGAGTTCAACAGGAGGGAGAGGTCATCGCGCATCCCGCCATTTTAGGGGCGCAAGCGAGCCGGGGGCAAACCCATGGTGGAAAAAGATCGCCCAAGGCGCCGCCCGCTCATCGGGCGCGCCCCTTGGCCCGCGTGCTTGAGGGCTCGGCACTGAAACCAGGTTCCATAATTGCCACGCACAATTTATGACCCAGAGCAGTTTGGCCCAGGCGCCTGCTTGTGTATGCTCCGTGCTCGTTCGAGGCTCACCATTACAAGAACATTGCCTATGACCTTCGCATCTGCCTCCGTCAGCGTGCCGCTGGAAGCGCGCCGCGGTATTCGCAAACAGTTCGCCACGCAACTGGCCGTCGAGCGTACCCGTCTGTTGTACCAGGGCTCGTTGCTGCCCACCCTGTTCATGCTGCTCAACGGCCTGGTGTGTGCCTGGCTGCTGTGGAGCCCGCAGCGCTACCTGCTGGTCAGTGTGTGGATCGTCTGGTTGATGGCGCTGGTAGCGCTGCGGGTCATTCAGGTGGCGGCCTTCGACGCGGCGATGCCCGATCGACAGGTGCAACCGACCTGGTGGCGCATGTTCCTGCTCGGTTCGGCCTTCAGCGGCCTGACCCTGGCCAGCGCGGCGATTGCCCTGGTGCCTGTGGATAACTTCGTGCAACAGGCCTGGGTCTTCGGCTTGCTGGGGGCCGCGACCCTGTCGGCGAGTGTGGCCTACGCGGTCAGCCTGCCGGCGTTCCTGAGTTTCACCTTGCCGTGCCTGCTGCCGCCGATCGCGTTCCTGTTCTGGCGCGGTGACGAGCAGCAGCAGGGCTGGGGCTGGCTTGGGCTGATCCTGCTCGGCGCGTTGATGGTGGTGGCCTGGCAGGTCAATCGGCTGATCGAGGGGGGCCTGTTGCGCCGCTTTCAGAACCAGGCGCTGATCGAGCACCTGCAGGCCGCGCAGGCGCGCAGCGAGCGGCTCAACAAGGCCCTGGCGACCGAGGTCGAGCAGCGTCGGCTGATCGAGGAGCAACTGCGTCAGGCCCAGGCCGGGCTGGAATCGAGGGTGGCGCAGCGCAGCCAGGAGCTGGACCGCGCCAGCCAGGCCCTGAGCAAGAGCGAGCAGCGCCTGGCCCTGGCGCTGGAAGCCAGTGAGCTGGGGCTGTGGGACTGGAATCTGGAAACCGACGAGGTGCATCACACCCAATTGCACGAGCTGTTCGGCCTGAACCCGGAGCAGGTGCGGGCGGTGCAGGCGCACCTCAAGCCGCGCCTGCACCCGGATGACGTGCCGGCGCTCAAGCGCGCCCTGGTCGACCACCTCAAGGGGCGCACCGACGATTACCGTATCGAGTACCGCTTCCGCCACGCCCAGGGCCACTGGTGCTGGATCGAGGACCGCGGCCGCGCGGTGGAGCGCGATGCCGCCGGGCGGGTGGTGCGCATGCTCGGCACCCGGCGCGACGTGAGCGCGCGCAAGGCCCAGCAGGAACAGCAACGCCTGGCCGCAACCGTATTCGAGGCGGCCAGCGAAGGCATCGCGATCATGGGGCCGGACTATGCCGTACTGGCCGCCAACCAGGCGTTCTGCCACATGACCGGCTACGTGCGCGAAGAACTGCTGGGGCGCAATGCGCTGGAGCTGCCATGCAGCCGCGACGCGCGCCGGCACTACGGTGCCATCGACCAGGCCCTGGCGCAGCAGGGGCGCTGGGAAGGCGAGCTGGTTGAGGCGCGCAAGAGCGGGGAACTCTACCCGCAGTGGCTGCAACTGACCGGCGTGACGGATGCGCGTGGCCAGGTCGGCACCATCGTGGGTTTCTTCACCGACCTGTCGGCACGCCGCGAGTCCGAAGAGCGCCTGCGGTACCTGGCGCACTACGACGAACTGACCGGCCTGGCCAACCGCGCGCTGTTCCGCCTGCGTCTGCATGAAGCCGGCCAGCGCCTGCGTGGCAGCGGTCGCAGCCTGGCGCTGCTGCACATCGACCTGGACCGCTTCAAGCTGCTCAACGACAGCCTGGGCCACGAACTGGCCGACCGGCTGCTCAAGACCATGGCCCAGCGCATCGGCAACGCAGTGCCCGAGGCCGATACCGTGGCGCGTCTGTCCGGTGACGAGTTCGTGGTGCTGTTCGACGGCTATTCACACCTGTCCAGCCTGGTGCGGGTGGCGACGCGCCTGCTGGACAAGCTGCGCGTGCCGCTGCGTGTCGACGGGCACGAGCTGGTGATCAGCGCGTCAGTGGGGGTCAGTCTGCTGCCCGATGCCAGCCTGGATGTCAGCACCCTGGTGAGCCAGGCCAACATGGCCATGCAGCACGCCAAGCACCTCGGCGGCGACGGGTTCCAGTTCTACACCGAGAGCCTGCAGGCCAGCACCCTGGAGCGCCTGCAACTGGAGAACCAGCTGCGCAAGGCCATCGAAGAACGCCAGCTGGAGGTCTATTACCAGCCCAAACTGTGCCTGGCCAGCGGCCGCCTGCAGGCTGCCGAGGCCCTGGTGCGCTGGCATCACCCGCAGGTGGGCATGGTGCCACCGGGCGACTTCATCGGCCTGGCCGAAGAGACCGGGCTGATCGCGCCGATGGGCGAGTTCGTGTTGCGCCAGGCGTGCTGGCAGGCCTGTGAATGGCAACGGCAGGGGCTGGCGCCGATTCGCGTGTCGGTGAACCTGTCGGTGTATCAGTTGCGCCAGGGCAAGCTGGTCAGCCTGGTGCGTCAGGTGCTGGAAGACAGCGGCCTGGCACCGCACCTGCTGGAGCTGGAGCTGACCGAAAGCCAGTTGCTCGACAGTGTGGAGCACATCATCGCGACCTTTCATCAGTTGCATGAACTGGGGGTCAAGCTGGCCATCGACGATTTCGGCACCGGCTATTCGTCGCTCAGCTACCTCAAGCGTTTTCCGGTGAATTACGTGAAGATCGACCAGACCTTCATCCGTGGCCTGCACGAAGGCAGCGAGGACGCCGCAATCACCCGTGCGATCATTGTCATGGCCCACAGCCTGGGCCTGCAGGTGGTGGCCGAAGGGGTGGAAACCCAGGAGCAGTTTGCGTTTCTGCGCGAGCAGGGCTGCGATGAGGTGCAGGGCTACCTGATCAGCCGGCCGGTGGAGGCCGACAGCCTGGCCGCCTTGCTGCGTGAGGATCGGCGCTGGTAGCCCCACGGCCAGGGCCCCGATCAACGGGGCCCTGGCGTTGTAACAAGTCGCAGCCTGCCGGTCAGTGAGTGACCAGGATCTCCTCCAGGCTCACCAGCAGTTTGCCGTCGTGGAAAACATCCACTTTCGGGATGTTGCTGTGGTCGCCGTCCATTTCGAAACAGACCGCACGTTCGGTGATCACCTGGGCAGCCAGGGCGTCCACATTCTCCAGCTTCAGTTCCAGCGCCAGGGCGTGCGATTTGTCCTGGATGGCGCGTTTCACCAGCACCGGCACGATGGCCGAGGTGGCGACTTCCACGGTGCCATACACTCGAAACCTGGCGTTGCCCGGCATCTTGTCGTTCTGCGCGATCCAGCCTTTTGTTTTCAGGGACATTCCTTTGTACTCCATTCGATGGTGGGTGGGATGTTGCGTGCCCACTATCGAACAGCGCGGCTGCACCCGGCAGCCGGAAAGCTTTCAACCGTGCCAGGCGCGTCCCTGGTGAGCCAGCAGGCTGTGGGCCTGGTCCGGGCCATTGGAGCCGGCCGGGTAAGGGCGCGGGGCCTGGAAGTGCTCCTGCCAGCCAGTCAGGATCGGGTCGATCCAGGCCCATGCGGCCTCCACTTCGTCGCGGCGCATGAACAGGGTCGAGTCGCCGTCCAGAACATCCAGCAGCAGGCGTTCGTAGGCGTCCCAGCGTCGTGCCTGGCCGAACACCTGGGCCAGGTTCAGGTTCAGTTCCACCGGCTCCAGGCGCATGCCCTTGCCCGGTGCCTTGGTCATCATCTGCAGGCTGATGCGCTCATCGGGCTGCAGCTGGATCAGCAACTGGTTGGCCTGGTCGCCGTCGAACAGGCGATGGGGCACCGGCTTGAACTGGATGACGATCTGCGAAGAGCGCTTGGCCATGCGCTTGCCGGTACGCAGGTAGAAGGGCACGCCGGCCCAGCGCCAGTTGTTGATGTGGGCTTCGACGGCGACGAAGGTTTCGGTGTCGCTGTCGTTGTCCACGTCCTTCTCGAAGTAGTAGGCCGGAACCTCCTGCCCGCCGATCTTGCCGGCGCTGTACTGGCCGCGCACGGTCTTGTCCTGCACGTCCTGCCCGGTGATGGGTTTGAGGGCCTTGAGGATCTTGACCTTTTCATCGCGCACCGCCTCGGCCTCGAACTGCGCTGGTGGCTCCATGGCTACCAGGCAGAGCAGTTGCAGCAGGTGGTTCTGCAGCATGTCGCGGGTGGCGCCGGCACGGTCGTAGTAGCCGCCGCGGTTTTCCACGCCGAGGGTTTCGCACACGCTGATCTGCACGTGGTCCACCTGGTTGGTGCGCCACACCGGCTCCAGCAGCGCGTTGGCGAAGCGCAATGCCATGAGGTTCTGCACCGTCTCCTTGCCCAGGTAGTGGTCGATGCGAAACACCTGGGATTCGGCGAATACCGCGCCGATGGCGCTGTTGATCGTGGTGGCGGACTCCAGTGAGTGGCCGATGGGTTTTTCCAGCACGATACGCGCTTCGCTGTCGACCAGCCCGGCCACCTGCAGGTGGGTGGCGATGGGCACGAACAGGTTGGGTGCGGTGGCCAGGTAGTAGACCCGCGTCAGCCCGCCGGGCTCGCCCAGAAAGCGGGCGAGGCGGCCGAAATCGGCGCTCTGCATGGCGTCCATGGAGAAGTAGTCCAGGCGCGTGGAAAAGCGGTGCCACACCTCGTCGCTGAAGTCCTGGGGCACGATCTGGGCGCGGCAGCGGCGTTCCACCAGCTTGAGAAATTCAATCCGTGGCAAGGGCCGGCGGGCCAGGGCGATGATCCGCACGGCGTTGTGCAGACGGCCTTCGCGAAACAGGTGGTAGAGCGCTGGAAGCAGTTTGTTCAGGGCCAGATCGCCGGTGCCGCCGAACACCAGAATGTCGCACGGGATAGTCAATGCCACCACTCTCCAAGATCGTTTAGCTGGGCGGGTCGCCGGTCATGTAGTATAACTACAAGAAAGCTACAACCCGGTCAGCCGATCATAACCGAGTCCTGCCCTTGAATCTGTTGCAACACATCGCCCAGTCGCGCCATCTGCTACGCAAATCGGAACTGAAGGTTGCCGATCACGTATTGCTCGATCCAGCGGCTGTCATGCATAGCTCCATGGCTGATCTGGCGCACAGCGTCGGGATCAGCGAGCCGACCATCGTGCGTTTCTGCCGGGCGATCGGTTGCACCGGTTTCCAGGACCTCAAGCTCAAGCTGGCGCAAAGCCTGGCGGCGGGTGCGAGCTTCGGTCAGTTCGCGATTCATGAAGACGATTCGGTAGCCGACTACAGCCTGAAGATCTTCGACACCACCCTGCACACCCTGATGGAAGTGCGCGAGCACCTCGATGCCCAGGCATTGCAGCGCGCCGTGACGGCCATGGCCCAGGCGCAGCGCGTGGAGTTCTACGGGTTTGGTGCATCGGGTGCGGTGGCTGCCGATGCCCAGCACAAGTTCTTTCGCCTGTTGCTGACGGCAGCGGCGTATTCCGACCCGCACATGCAGGCGATGTCGGCGGTCACCCTCAAGCCGGGCGACGTGGCGATCTGCATTTCCCAGTCAGGGCGTTCCAAGGACCTGCTGATCACTGCCAACCTGGTGCGTGAAAGCGGCGCGACGCTGATCACCCTGTGCCCGAGCCAGACCCCGCTGGCCGAACTGTCCACGGTCAACCTGGCCATCGACGTGCATGAAGACACCGAAATCTACACCCCGCTGACCTCGCGTATCGCCCACCTGGTGGTGATCGACGTGCTGGCCATGGGCGTTGCCATGGCGCGCGGGCCGAGCCTGGTCAACCACCTCAAGAGCGTCAAGCGCAGCTTGCGCAGCCTGCGCCTGTCGCCCAAGTCGATCAAGGCGATGGACGACTGATCGTCTTGCACCGCTCGAACTGACGCCTTCGCTGGCTTGCCGGCGAAGGGCAGCACCGCATGCCACGCCTGATTGTTCATGCTTTTGTAACCCTCCCGCCGCCAAACCGTAACTCCGCCCGGGCACGCTGAAACTCCCCGCAATCGACCAGGGAGACACGCAATGGCTCGTGAATTCGATGGCTCGCACCAACCTACCGCCAAGTCCCGCAAGCAGCAGGAAAAGGATCAGCGCCGCATGGAGTTTCGCCGCGCGATCGAAAGCTATTCCGAGCAGCGCCAATTGCTGCAGGACATCGCCGACTACCCCGAACTGCACGCTGTCAGCGTATGGCAGGTGTCAGCGGCAACGTCCCCGAGAAACGCTCAACAAGCGCGCTGATCTGCGCACGTTCGCTGCGGATGAACGCAACAAAGGCCAGGGCCACCGGCGACTGCCGCTTGGCCTTGGCCTGCACCACGCACCAGCTGCGGTACAACGGCAGCTCCTCTACCGGCAGCTCGCGCAGCACCCCGGTGGCCAGTTCCATGTTCAGTGCATGCCGGGTCAAAAGGGCGATGCCAAGGCCTGCGATCACGCATTCGCGCTGGGCGTCGGCCGACGCTACTTCCAGGGTCTGGGTGAAGTGCACGCGCTTTTCCTTGAAGTACTCCTCGCACGCCTTGCGCGTGCCCGAACCCTGTTCGCGCACCAGCAGCGTATGCGGCTCCAGGTCCTGCAGGCGCAGGCTGTCGAGCGTGCACAGCGGGTGATCGGGCGGGGCCACGGCCACGATCGGGTTGTTCAGGAAGGGCAAAAACTCCAGGCCCATGTCCTGCGGCACCATCGACATGATGATCAGGTCGTCGCGGTTGTCCGACAGGCGCCGGATGGCCTGGGCGCGGTTGACCACGGTGAGGGTCAGGTTGACCTCCGGGTGCAGGCGCTTGAAGGCGGCGAACAGGTGCGGCACGAAGTACTTGGCGCTCGATTCCACCGCCAGCTTGAGCTGGCCCTGCAGCGAGCCCTGCATGTCCGACAGCTGCATGTCGAGGCTCTCCAGGCGTCCGAAGATGTCCCGGCTGGCGCGCTGCAGCGCCTCGGCGGCCTCGGTGAGGTAGAGCTTCTTGCCGACGTACTCGAACAGCGGCTGGCCTACCAGTTCTTCGAGCTGGCGGATCTGTAGACTAACGGCGGGTTGCGTCAGCGACATCTCCTCGGCGGCCCGGCTGTAGGAACGCAAATCACACACTTCATTGAAGATCTGCAATTGACGCAATGTCATACGCATCAATGACTTACGCATATTTCCCGTCGCCTCGGCAAAACCCTGTTACGGCACTATAAGCAATTGCTAATGCTGCCCCTAACAAATATTGATTTTTGTTTATTCACGTTCGGCGCTAGGGTGATTATACGACTGGCCAGCGACGTCTGGTCACGCGCCGACCGGTACTGCCGGTTCGTTTGTTACCAACGGCTTTGGGAAGACTCCAGTGATAAAAAAAATCCTGATCGCCAACCGGGGTGAAATCGCAGTACGCATTGTGCGTGCCTGCGCCGAGATGGGCATTCGCTCGGTGGCGATCTATTCCGACGCCGACCGTCACGCCCTGCACGTAAAGCGTGCGGACGAGGCCCATAGCATCGGTGCCGAACCCCTGGCCGGTTATCTCAACCCGCGCAAGCTGGTGAACCTGGCAGTGGAAACCGGCTGCGATGCGTTGCACCCGGGCTATGGTTTTCTGTCGGAGAACGCGGAGCTGGCGGACATCTGCGCCGAACGCGGGATCAAGTTCATCGGCCCGGCCGCCGAAGTCATTCGCCGCATGGGCGACAAGACCGAGGCGCGGCGCAGCATGATCAAGGCCGGCGTACCGGTCACCCCGGGCACCGAAGGCAACGTGGCCGACATCCACGAAGCCCTGGAAGAGGGCGACCGCATCGGTTACCCGGTAATGCTCAAGGCCACTTCCGGCGGCGGCGGGCGCGGCATTCGTCGCTGCAACAGCCGCGAAGAACTCGAGCAGGCCTTTCCGCGGGTGATTTCCGAAGCCACCAAGGCATTCGGTTCGGCCGAGGTGTTCCTGGAAAAATGCATCGTCAACCCCAAGCACATCGAGGCGCAGATCCTGGGTGACAGCTTCGGCAACGTAGTGCACCTGTTCGAGCGCGACTGCTCTATCCAGCGCCGCAACCAGAAGCTCATCGAGATCGCCCCCAGCCCGCAGCTGACCCCCGAACAGCGCGCCTACATAGGCGACCTGTCGGTGCGCGCGGCCAAGGCCGTGGGCTACGAGAATGCCGGTACCGTGGAGTTCCTGCTCGCCGATGGCGAGGTGTACTTCATGGAAATGAACACCCGGGTGCAGGTGGAGCACACCATCACCGAGGAAATCACCGGTATCGACATCGTTCGCGAACAGATCCGCATCGCCTCGGGCCTGCCGCTGTCGGTCAAGCAGGAAGACATCCAGCACCGCGGCTTCGCGCTGCAGTTCCGGATCAATGCAGAAGACCCGAAAAACAACTTTCTGCCCAGCTTCGGCAAGATCACCCGCTACTACGCCCCCGGCGGCCCGGGCGTGCGCACCGACACGGCGATCTACACCGGCTACACCATCCCGCCGTTCTACGACTCGATGTGCCTGAAGCTGGTGGTCTGGGCACTGACCTGGGAAGAAGCCATGGACCGCGGCCTGCGGGCCCTGGACGACATGCGCCTGCAGGGGGTCAAGACCACCGCCGCGTACTACCAGGAAATCCTGCGCAACCCGGAATTCCGTAGCGGCCAGTTCAACACCAGCTTCGTTGAGAGCCACCCCGAACTGACCAACTACTCGATCAAGCGCAAACCCGAAGAGCTGGCCCTGGCCATCGCCGCCGCCATCGCCGCCCACGCAGGCCTGTGAGGAACCCTACAATGTCCAAGAAAATTTTCGTAACCGACACGATCCTGCGCGACGCCCACCAATCGCTGCTGGCCACCCGCATGCGCACCGACGACATGCTGCCGATCTGCGACAAGCTCGACAAGGTGGGCTACTGGTCGCTGGAAGTGTGGGGCGGCGCGACCTTCGACGCCTGCGTGCGCTTCCTCAAGGAAGACCCGTGGGAGCGCCTGCGCAAGCTGCGCGCAGCACTGCCCAACACCCGGCTGCAGATGCTGCTGCGCGGCCAGAACCTGCTTGGCTACCGGCACTACAGCGATGACGTGGTCAAGGCCTTCGTGGCCAAGGCAGCAGTCAACGGCATCGATGTGTTCCGCATCTTCGACGCCATGAACGACGTGCGAAACCTGCGCGTGGCCATCGAGGCCGTGAAGGCGGCCGGCAAGCATGCCCAGGGCACCATCGCCTACACCACCAGCCCGGTGCACACCATCGAGGCGTTCGTGGCCCAGGCCAAGCAGATGGAAGCCATGGGCTGCGATTCCATCGCGATCAAGGACATGGCCGGCCTGCTGACCCCCTACGCCACCGGCGAGCTGGTCAAGGCACTCAAGGCCGAGCAGTCGCTGCCGGTGTTCATCCACAGCCACGACACGGCCGGCCTGGCCGCGATGTGCCAGCTCAAGGCCATCGAGAACGGTGCCGACCATATCGACACTGCCATCTCCAGCTTCGCCTGGGGCACCAGTCACCCGGGCACCGAATCGATGGTTGCAGCGCTCAAGGGCAGCGAGTTCGATACCGGCCTGGACCTGCAACTGCTGCAGGAGATCGGCCTGTACTTCTATGCCGTGCGCAAGAAGTACCACCAGTTCGAAAGCGAGTTCACCGCCGTGGATACCCGCGTGCAGGTCAACCAGGTACCGGGCGGGATGATTTCCAACCTGGCCAACCAGCTCAAGGAGCAGGGTGCGCTCAACCGCATGAACGAAGTGCTGGCCGAGATCCCGCGGGTGCGTGAAGACCTTGGCTTCCCGCCGCTGGTCACGCCCACCTCGCAGATCGTCGGTACCCAGGCGTTCTTCAACGTGCTGGCCGGCGAGCGCTACAAGACCATCACCAACGAGGTGAAGCTGTACCTGCAGGGCGGCTACGGCAAGGCGCCGGGGGTGGTCGACGAGAAGCTGCGTCGCCAGGCCATCGGCAGCGAAGACGTCATCGACGTGCGCCCCGCCGACCTGCTCAAGCCCGAGATGACCAAGCTGCGTGCCGACATCGGCAGCCTGGCCAAGTCCGAAGAAGACGTGCTGACCTTCGCCATGTTCCCGGACATCGGGCGCAAGTTCCTTGAAGAGCGTGAAGCCGGCAGCCTGACCCCTGAAGTGCTGCTGCCGATTCCGGAAGCCGGCGCGGTGGCCTCGGCCGGTGGCGAAGGCGTACCAACCGAGTTCGTGATCGACGTGCACGGCGAGACCTACCGCGTGGATATCACCGGTGTGGGCGTCAAGGCCGAAGGCAAGCGCCACTTCTACCTGTCCATCGACGGCATGCCGGAAGAGGTGGTGTTCGAGCCGCTCAACGAGTTCGTCGGCGGTGGCAGCAGCAAGCGCAAGCAGGCCAGCGAGCCGGGCCATGTGAGCACCACCATGCCGGGCAACATCGTCGATGTGCTGGTCAAGCAGGGCGACACGGTCAAGGCCGGCCAGGCGGTGCTGATCACCGAAGCGATGAAGATGGAAACCGAGGTGCAATCGGCCATCGCCGGCAAGGTTGCAGCCATACACGTGGCCAAGGGCGACCGGGTCAACCCGGGCGAGATCCTGATCGAGATCGAAGGCTGACTCAGGCCTTCATCTGCAAGCGGTTAACCTCTGGGGAGCGAATTGCTCCCCTTTTTTTATCTTCTGTTGGATACGCCCGCTTCGGGTACCCGCCTCACGCAACCGTACGGCACGCTTCCAGCGTCTTGAGCTGACCCTCTGGGCGCTGGTTGTCCTCGCTCAGCCAGCGTTCGAAACCAGCGGCAATGGCCGGCCATTCGTCATCGGTGATGGAGTACCAGGCCGTGTCGCGGTTGTGGTCCTTGGTCACCATGTGCTTGCGAAACACCCCTTCGAAGGTGAACCCGAAACGCTCGGCCGCGCGCTTGGAGCGGGCATTGTCGTTGTTGCACTTCCATTCCAGACGCCGGTTGCCCAGGGCGAAGGCCTGCTTGCCCAGCAGGTAGATGGCCTCGGTGCCCCTGGGCGTGCGCTGCATGGCCGCGCCGAAGGCAATGTGGCCGATCTCGATACGGCCCTGCTCGGGCACGATCGACATCAGGCTGAGGATACCCTGGGTCTGCCCGCTGGCCAGGTCGATCACGCTGTAGAACAGCGGGTCGCTGCTGGCGGCGTTGCTGTCTAGCCAGTGGTCGAAGTCTTCGCGCTCGGTGAATGGTCCGTAGGCCAGGTACTTCCACAGTGTCTGGTCGGCCTCGGGGCCCTGGAACACCGCCCACAGGTGCTCGCGGTCGCGCCGCGGGTCGAGTTTTTCCAGGCGGATGAAGCGCCCGACCAGCGGGACAGGCTGCGGGGCCTTGGCCGGCCGCCAGTTCAACGGTGTGCTCATGGTGGCTTCTCCGATTACAGGGCTTTGCGGAACTGGATGAAACCCGGCCGTTCGGCCACCTGTTCATACAGCGAAATACCGGTGGCGTTGGTTTCATGGGTCAGCCAGTGCACCTTGGTGCAGCCGGCCTGGCGCGCCGTGTCGTACACCAGCTCGATCAGCTGGCGGCCCACGCCCTTGCCGCGCTGGTTGGCGTCGACATACAGATCCTGCAGGTAGCAGGCGTTTTCCACCGTCCAGTTGGAGCGGTGGTAGATCCAGTGCACCATGCCCACCGCCTTGCCATCGACCCAGGCCAGCGCAGCGTTGGTCGGCTCGCTGGTGTCGAGCATGCGCTGCCAGGTCACGGCACTGACCGCCTCATCGATGCGGGTCTCATAGAAACGCTGGTAGGCCTGCCACAGCGGCAGCCAGGCGGCGTGGTCATCGGCGGTCACGGGGCGCAGGGTCACGGTAGACATCGAAGGATCCTTGTGTGCGATACAGGGGGTTGGCGAATGGCCCCATCCTAGGCAGGCTATTGGCTTATGGTAAGAGCCATTTCCGGCTTATTTGGTAGGTCCAATTTCATGAGCGAACGTAGCGTTGCCTTGCCCTTCGACCCCACCGGCATCGTGCTGGACCGTCGTCAGGGGCTCAGTCGCCAGTTGTACCAGGCGCTGCGCCAGCGCGTGCTGGACGGGCGACTGGGTAGCGGCACGCGTCTTCCCGCCACCCGCGACATGGCCGCAGCGCTGGCCGTCTCACGTAACAGCGTAGTTCGTGCCTACGACCAGCTGTATGCCGAAGGCTATATCGAAAGCCGGGTGGGCGATGGTACCTACGTCAGTCAGCTGCCAAAACTATCCACAAAACTGTCCACAGGGTTATCCCTGGGTTTTTCCACAGGATTATCCACAAAAACGGGTGATTGCACTGAGGATTTATCCAGTAAAGTTATCCACACGGACGTGCTGGAGCGCCTGGAAAACAATCATTTATCCGTGCATGAGCCTCGTGCGCCGCGGGCTTTTCAGGTTGGCATACCGGCCTTCGACCTGTTCCCCTTCGAGGTGTGGGCCAAGCTGCAGGCGGGTTTCTGGCGAAATCCCGACCCGGCGTCACTCGGTTACGGCGACCCGGCCGGAGAACCGCTGCTGCGCGAGCTGATTGCCACCTACCTGCGTCGCTCCCGTGGGTTGTCCTGCGTGGCTGAACAAATTGTGATCACCAGTGGTGCGCAGCAGGCAATCAGCCTTTGTGCACAGCTGCTGCTGGCGCCCGGTGACGGTGTGGCTGTGGAAAACCCCGGCTATCGTGCGGCGGGTAAAGCCTTCGCCATGGCGGGCGCGAAGGTGCATGGCGTGGGGGTGGATCTCGACGGGTTGCAGTGCGCTGCCCTGGCCCAGTTGCCCAACTGTCGCCTGAGCTACGTTACCCCCGCGCATCAGTACCCCACCGGCGTCACCCTGAGCCTGGCGCGGCGCCTGGAACTGCTGGCCTGGGCCGAGCGCAACGACAGCTGGATCATCGAGGACGACTACGACGGCGAGTACCGCTACAGCGGCGCGCCGCTGGCCCCGCTGGCAGCCCTGGACCGCAGCGGACGGGTGCTGTATGTCGGCACCTTCGGCAAGGTGGCCTTCCCGGCGCTGCGTCTGGGCTACCTTGTGCTGCCGGCCCGGCTGGTGGAGGCATTCGCGCGCTTTCGGGCGTTGGCGGTGCGCCATTCCGAGGTCGGCACACAGGCGGTGATGGCGCAGTTCATGGCCAAAGGGCACTTCCAGCGTCATATCCGGCGCATGCGCCGCGCGGCGTTGAGCCGGCGCAATGCGCTACTGGCCGGCTGGCCGAAGGCTGTGGCGGGGTTGGGAGCCTTGCCGGAGGTGGCGGCGGGCTTGCACCTGAAGATCGACGTGCACAGCCAGGCGCGCGAACGGGAGCTGATCGCCCGTGCCGCAGCGGTGGGTGTCGAACTCAATGCGCTGAGTGATTACTGGTTGCCCGACACGCCGCTGCCTGTGGATAAGCGTGCCGGACTGGTGCTGGGGTTCGCGGCCGTGAACGAGGCCGCGATTGCCCAGGCCCTGGCACGCCTTGCAGGTGCCTGGGCCGACTGAGCCTAGCCTTGACGGGCGCGCTCGAAGCCCTCGAGCACGTTGACCGCGTTGACGCCGATTTCGGCCACGGCATAGCCACCTTCCATGATGAACAGGGTCGGCTTGCCCAACTGCGCGATGCGCTCGCCCATGGCCAGGTAGTCGGGGCTGTCGAGCTTGAATTGCGAGATCGGGTCGTCCTTGAAGGTGTCCACGCCCAGCGAGATCACCAGCACTTCGGGGTCATACGCGCCGATGCGTTCGCAGGCTTCGTCCAGCGCGCCGCGCCAGGTGGCCCAGCCGCTGCCTGCCGGCAGCGGGTAGTTGAAGTTGCAGCCCAGCCCGTCGCCTTCGCCGTGCTCGTCGGCATAGCCGAGGAAGAACGGGAATTCGGCCTGCGGGTCGCCGTGGATCGAGGCGAACAGCACGTCGTTGCGCGCGTAGAAGATCTGCTGGGTACCGTTGCCGTGGTGGTAGTCCACATCCAGGATCGCCACGCGCTGGCGACCGTGGTCGATGAAGGCCTGGGCGGCGATCGCGGCGTTGTTCAGATAGCAGTAGCCCCCCATCACGTCGCTGGCGGCATGATGCCCCGGTGGCCGGCACAGGGCGAAGGCGCTGTGGGCACCGGCCTGCACCGCCGCCTGTGCGGTCAGGGCAACCTGCGCCGAGCTGTAGGCGGCCTGCCAGGTGCCGGCGGTGATCGGTGCACCGGCGTCGAAGCTGTAATAGCCCAGCTCGCCATGCAGGCCGCTGGGTTTGACCTGGCGCAGGCTGCGCGCCGGCCAGGTGAACGGCAGCAGGTCGCCGTCATGGCCCAGTGCGCTCCAGCGCTGCCAGGCGCCCTGAAAGAAATCCAGGTAGTCGGCGCTGTGCACGCGCAGCAGCGGTGCGCGGCCAAAATCGGTAGGGCCTTCGACGGGCCCCAGGCCCTGGGCCTTGACCCGCTCGAGCACATGGTCGGCACGCGAGGGCATTTCGAAGCAGGGCATCAACTGCCCGTCGATCAGCTCGCAGCGGCCGTGGTGCAGGCGATGGTCATCGGAATAGATCGTCAGCATTTTTTGTTCTCCGGGTTTACTGGCGTGGCCCCATTGTCGAGAGGTACGCCCACGGGCAGAACGGCGCAAACGGCCAAAAGGGGATCGATATGGCCAACACGGTTGTCCGCATTTCGCCCCCTCGCGGTGCATGCGCGTGTTTCAGGCGCGAAAATGGCTCGGTGCCACGCCGCTCCAGCGCAGGAAGGCGTGTCGGAAGCTGGCCGGCTCGCTGAAGCCCGGCACCTCGGCGATGCGGTAGATCGGCAGCTCGTCCTCGGCCAGCAACTGCTTGGCCCGTTCGAAGCGCAGCTCATCGAGCAGCTGTTGATAACTGCTGCCCAGCTCGTGCAGGTGGCGACGCAGGGTGCGTGACGAACAGCTCATCTGCCGCGCCAGGCCCTCGAGGCCTGGTGGTGCCTCCAACTGCTGCTGCAGCAGCTGGCGAATGCGCCCGAGCCAGGCCTGGCGCCCGGTGAATTCCAGGTTCTGCCGGCGGCAGCGTTCGCTCATCGCACGGTGGGTGATCGGGTCGGCCAGGGGCAGGGCCCGGGCCAGCCAGTGGCGTTCGAAGGCAAAGGCATTGTCGCTGGCGCCGAACTGCAGGGGGCAGTCGAAAGGCGTGCTGTAGAGCGCCTGGTAATCCGGGGCAGGGTGAGCGAAATGCGCGCCCAGCAAGGGCAGCGGCTGGCCGAGCAGGTCGTTGCAGATGACCTTGAGCGACGTCAGGCAGAACTCGGCATTGAACGCCGCAAGCTCCGGGGCCTGGCCGTAGTCGCTGGCGCTGAACCAGACCCGCTCGCCGTCCTCGATCAGGCGCAGCTGGAAAAGTGTTCCCAGCAGCGCGGGGTACTGCAGGGCCAGGTGCAGGGCGTCACCCAGGGTGGCACCGGAAAGCAGGGCGTAACCGAGCATGCCGTAGGATGAAACGTGCATGCGCTGGCCCAGTTCCAGCCCGACTTCCCGGCGCATGGCCACGGCGTTGGCGCACACCCGCAGTTCCTGGTGCGTGGTGATGCGCCAGTCGGCGCGGCCCAGGTCGGCCGTGGTGATGCCGGTGCCTTCGAGCAGCCGCTGGGCGGCACGGTCTTCGTCCTTGAAGGCCTGCAGCATCAGGGAAACCGCGTTCAGGGTGGTGAGGTGGGAGTGGAGCATGCTCGGCATCCGGCTGAGGGGGCTTGGGGTTGAGTGAGCAATTTGTATGCCCTTCAGGGCCTGTTCGCTGGCAAGCCAGCGAAGGGCTCAACGTAATTCGCCAGCCAGGTCCAGCCCAACCAGCCGTCGCACCTCGTCAACCGGCAACCGGCTACCGAGCAATGCCTGCAATTTGCCGAACGCCGCCTCCCGGGTCATTCCACCACCCGACAGCACACCGGCGTCGCGCAGGCGGCTGCCGGCTGCGTACACCTCCAATTCGACCCCGCCTTCATGGCACTGGGTGATCGCCACCACCACGATGTCACGCGCGCAGGCTTGTTCCAGCACGGCCACGAACGCATCGTCATCACACGGCCCGGTGCCGCTACCGTAGCATTCCAGCACCAGCCCCTGGACCCCGCTGTCGAGTGTGGCCTGCAACAGCGTGGCGTCGAGGCCCGGTACCAGCGGCAACACTGCAACCTTGGCCACCTGCAGTGGCGCGCGATAAGCCAGTGCTGCCGGTACAGGCGCCTGCGCCGCACCGCCCGAGCGCTGCAAGGTCGCGAACGGGTTCCGGCCGAAGCTGCGCACCTTGGCGGTGCGGTTTGGCGCCAGCAGCTGACCGTGGAAATACAGCTGAACACCCGGCGACGTACCCTGGCTCAGCACCTGCAGCGCCCCCGTGAGGTTCTCCCACGCATCGCTGTCCGGCGTACCGGCCGGCAGCATCGAGCCGGTGAACAGCACCGGCACCGTCAGCCCGAGCAACTGGAAGCTCATGGCGGCGGCGCTGTAGGCCAGGGTGTCGGTGCCATGCAGCACCAGCACCCCATCGCAGCCCTGGCCATCCACCGCCTCGATGATCGCGGTGCGCAGGCGCTGCCAATAGCAGGGCGTCATGTTGGCGCTGTCGATCAGCGGCAGCAGTTCGCGGAACTGCCAGGCTGCCAGGCCCGGTTGCCCGGCCAGTTGCTCACGCATGCGCTGCTCGAAGCCCGACGCCGGGGCCAGGCCGCCGGCGCTGGCCTGCATGCCGATGGTGCCTCCGGTGTACAGCACCATGATGTTGTGGGCAGGGGCCGGGGTCATGGCCTGTCTCCGTGCTCGACTGAAGGAAAGCCGACCACCTTACGCCATCCCCCGGCGCGCTGTCAGCGGCCGGGCCGCCCGAGTTCGCGATGGGCAGCGCGACAGCCAGCGGTTACCATCGCGCCTGCTTCAGGACTAAGGTGCCAAGGACGTGTCGACGAACAAGTACAAATCCGCGCAAGAGCGCCTGTGCGCCGCGGTGGACCTCAATTGCCCGGCATGCGGCCACGTCTGGTTGCCGAGCGAGGGCGAGCTGGAAACGCTCATGGGCGGGCAGCCGCTCCCCTGTGCAAAGTGTGCCCAGGCGCTGGTGTTGCCCGAGGCGGATCACCGGGCCATGAAGCGCCACCTCAGCCGTTCCAACTGGGCAGACCTGATCAGCGGGCTGGGCGTGGTGCTGTGCTTTATCGGGGTGCTCACGGTGCGCCATTACACGGGCGATCTGACCGCCTTCATGGTGGCGCTCTGCCTGGCGTTCGTGTGGTGGTTCATGAAGGAGATCGTCAGCGATTCGACCTTCCTGAATGTGCTGCTGCTGCCCTCGTCGGCAGAAGCAGCCGACACCACCGGTTCGCTGTAGGCGCCGGCATTGCTGGCGAAGCTCGCGGCGCAGGCAAAAAAAAGGGCCCGGAGACAAAGTCCCTGGGCCCTCAAAAGGTGAGAGGTGTCTAGTCCCTCAACCTGGTGAGCGGTAGTACGGCGTCGGTTACGCTTTGAGCGGTACCAGACGCGGTGCAATCATGTTTTCCGGACGCAGGATGTCGTTGAGCATCGCTTCGTCCAGCAGGCCTTCCTCACGCACCAGTTCCAGTACGCCGCGGCCGCTTTCCAGCGCGATACGGGCGATACGGGTGGCGTTTTCGTAGCCGATGTACGGGTTCAGGGCGGTGACCAGGCCGATCGAGTGTTCGACCAGTTCACGGCAGCGCTGTTCGTTGGCGGTGATGCCGACGATGCAGTGCTCGCGCAGCATGTCCATGGCGCGTTGCAGCAGACGGATCGAGTCGAAGATCTTGTAGGCGATCAGCGGCTCCATCACGTTCAGCTGCAGCTGGCCGCCTTCGGCCGCGATGGTCAGCGCGATGTCGTTGCCGATGATGGCGAAGGCCACCTGGTTGACCGCTTCCGGGATAACCGGGTTGACCTTGCCGGGCATGATCGAGCTGCCTGGCTGACGCGCCGGCAGGTTGATCTCGTTGATGCCGGTGCGCGGGCCGCTGGACAGCAGGCGCAGGTCGTTGCAGATCTTCGACAGCTTGACTGCAGTGCGCTTGAGCATGCCGGAGAACAGCACGAAGGCGCCCATGTCGGAGGTGGCTTCGATCAGGTCGGCAGCCGGTACCAGCGGCTGGCCGCTGATCAGCGCCAGACGCTGTACGGCCAGGGCCTGGTAGCCCGGGTCGGCGTTGATGCCGGTACCGATCGCGGTACCGCCCAGGTTGACTTCGGTCAGCACTTCCGGCGCCAGGGTGCGCAGGCGGTTGAGGTCTTCGGTCAGGGTGGTGGCGAAGGCACGGAATTCCTGGCCCAGGGTCATCGGCACGGCGTCCTGCAGCTGGGTACGGCCCATCTTCAGTACGTGGCTGAACTCTTCACCCTTGGCAGCGAAGGCCTGGATCAGGCTGTCGAGGCTGGCCAGCAGCGCATCGTGACCCAGCAGCAGGCCCAGACGGATGGCGGTCGGGTAGGCGTCGTTGGTCGACTGCGCCATGTTCACGTCGTTGTTCGGGTGCAGGTACTGGTACTCGCCCTTCTGGTGACCCATCGCTTCCAGCGCGATGTTGGCGATCACTTCGTTGGCGTTCATGTTGGTGGAGGTACCGGCACCGCCTTGAATCATGTCGACCACGAACTGCTCGTGGAAGTCACCGCGGATCAGGCGGGCACAGGCCTCGCTGATGGCGGCGTGCTTGGCATCGCTCAGGTGACCCAGCTCGCGGTTGGCGTCGGCAGCTGCCTGTTTGACCATGGCCAGGCCGACAACCATTTTCGGGTAGTGCGACAGCGGCACGCCAGAGAGGTGGAAGTTGTTGGCAGCACGCAGGGTCTGGATACCGTAGTAGGCATCAGCAGGGACTTCGAGGGTGCCAAGCAGGTCTTTTTCGACACGGAACGATGCAGCAGCGGACATGATAGAGATCATCTCGAGTTAGGCCCGGCACATGCCGGAATGGCGCCAATCCTAGGCCTGCACGGATTTTGCGGCCAATGCTGTTGCACGCTAACCTATGCACAAACGGCATAACGTTCCATGTGACGCCAATTGACATTCGAGCGTGTACCATTTTGGTGCATGCCTGGAGAGCCCGATGAACCTCGAAAGCAAATGGCTGGAAGATTTCAGCGCCCTGGCCGCCACCCGCAGCTTTTCCCAGGCGGCGGAGCGTCGCTTCGTGACCCAGCCGGCGTTCAGCCGGCGCATTCGCAGCCTGGAGGCTGCGTTGGGGCTGACCCTGGTCAACCGCTCGCGCACGCCGATCGAGTTGACCGCTGCCGGCCAACTGTTCCTGGTGACGGCGCGCACGGTGGTCGACCAGCTGGGCGAGGTGCTGCGCCACTTGCATCACCTGGAAGGCGGGCAGGGCGAGGTGATCCAGGTGGCGGCGGCGCATTCGCTGGCGCTGGGCTTCTTTCCGCGCTGGATCGCGCAGTTGCGCAACGACGGCCTGAACATCGCCACGCGGCTGGTGGCGACCAACGTCGGCGATGCGGTGCACGCCCTGCGCGAAGGTGGCTGCGACCTGATGCTGGCGTTCTACGACCCGGATGCGGCCCTGCAGATGGACGCCGAGATCTTCCCCTCGCTGCACCTGGGGCACACCGAGATGCTGCCGGTGTGTGCAGCGGATGCCGACGGCAAGCCGCTGTTCGACCTGGAAAACGACGCCAGCGTGCCCTTGCTGGCCTACAGCGCCGGAGCGTTTCTGGGGCGTTCGGTGAATCTGCTGCTGCGCCAGCGCAACCTGCGCTTTACCACCATCTACGAAACCGCCATGGCCGACAGCCTCAAGAGCATGGCCCTGGAAGGCCTGGGTATTGCCTGGGTGCCGCGCCTGTCGGCCCGTGCCGAGCTTGAACGTGGCGAGCTGGTGATCTGTGGCGGTGCGCAATGGCACGTGCCGCTGGAGATCCGCCTGTACCGCTGCGCGCTGGTGCGCAAGGCCAACGTGCGCCTGCTGTGGCGCAAGCTCGAAGGCGGGCCGGCGACGGCTTGACTCCAGAGTCAGCCCGAAGCCCTGAAAAAGCCCGAAAAATAAGGCTTACAGTTGGTCGCCGGGGTGCATCAAACACACGGCTTTACGATATACTGCGCGGCCTTCGGTCGGTACACCCGGCCCTAATTCGCATAACAAGCCACGCCGGTCGTCCCTGCGTGGCTTGTTGTTTTTTGACGCGCCTGAAGGCGCCCAAGAGAAGAGGCTCGACGATGAGTGCACTGGTTGGCGTGATCATGGGCTCCAAGTCCGATTGGTCCACCCTTAGCCACACCGCCGATATGCTGGAAAAACTCGGCATTCCCTACGAAGTGAAGGTGGTTTCCGCCCACCGCACGCCGGACCTGCTGTTCCAGTACGCCGAAGAGGCCGAAGGCCGTGGCATCGAGGTGATCATCGCCGGTGCCGGTGGCGCTGCCCACCTGCCAGGCATGTGCGCCGCCAAGACCCACCTGCCGGTGCTGGGTGTGCCGGTGCAGTCGGCCATGCTCTCGGGCGTCGACTCGCTGCTGTCGATCGTGCAGATGCCGGCCGGCATCCCGGTTGCCACCCTGGCCATCGGCAAGGCCGGCGCGATCAACGCCGCGCTGCTCTCGGCGAGCATCCTGGGCGCCAAGCACCCGCAGTTCCATACCGTTCTGAAACAGTTCCGCGCTGAGCAGACAGACAACGTTCTGGACAATCCAGACCCGCGCCAGGCCTGAGGTCACACGCATGAAAATCGGTGTAATCGGTGGCGGCCAACTGGGCCGCATGCTGGCCCTGGCGGGTACCCCGCTGGGCATGAACTTCGCTTTCCTCGACCCGGCCCCTGACGCCTGTGCGGCTGCCCTGGGCGAGCACCTGCGTGCCGACTACGGCGACCAGGATCACCTGCGCCAGCTGGCCGACGAAGTCGACCTGGTGACCTTCGAATTCGAAAGCGTGCCAGCCGAGACGGTGGCCTTCCTGTCGCAGTTCGTGCCGGTGTATCCGAGCGCCGAAGCGCTGCGCATCGCCCGCGACCGGCTGTTCGAGAAGAGCATGTTCCGTGACCTGGGCATCCCGACCCCGGCCTTCGCCGACATCCAGTCGCAAGCCGACCTGGAGGCCGCCGTCGCCAGCATCGGCCTGCCGGCCGTGCTCAAGACCCGCACCCTGGGTTATGACGGCAAGGGCCAGAAGGTGCTCCGCACCGAAGCCGATGTTGTCGACACGTTCGCCGAACTTGGTAGCGTGCCCTGCCTGCTGGAGGGCTTCGTGCCGTTCACCGGCGAGGTGTCGCTGATTGCCGTTCGCGGCCGCGATGGCGAGACGCGCTTCTACCCGCTGGTGCACAACACCCACGACAGCGGCATCCTGCGCCTGTCGGTGGCCAGCGAAGACCACCTGCTGCAGAGCCTGGCCGAAGACTACGCGAGCCGCGTGCTCGAGCAGCTCGACTATGTCGGCGTGCTGGCGTTCGAGTTCTTCGAGGTCGACGGTGGCCTGAAGGCCAACGAGATCGCTCCGCGTGTGCACAACTCCGGGCACTGGACCATCGAAGGCGCCGAGTGCAGCCAGTTCGAGAACCACCTGCGCGCCGTGGCCGGCCTGCCGCTGGGCTCGACCGCCAAGGTCGGCGAAAGCGCCATGCTCAACTTCATCGGCGAAGTGCCGGCGGTGGCTGCGGTCGTGGCTATCGACGACTGTCACCTGCATCACTACGGCAAGGCCTTCAAGGCCGGGCGCAAGGTCGGTCACGCCACCCTGCGCTGCGCCGACATGGCCACGCTGGAGCAGAAGATCCAGCAGGTCGAAGCGCTCATCGCAGGCTGAGCGGAACCATTCCCGCCGCGCATCCCTCTGATGGCAGGATGCCAAAGCGCTGACTAGGCTTTGGCTCGTGCACTCAATTCAGAGGGAATGCCATGGGTATCATCGGAACCATCTTCATCGGCCTGATCGTCGGCTTGCTGGCACGTTTTCTGAAGCCGGGCGACGACAGCATGGGCTGGATCATGACCATTCTGCTGGGTATCGCCGGCTCTCTGGCGGCGACCTACGGTGGCCAGGCGCTGGGGATCTACCATGCGGGCGAGGGTGCTGGCTTCCTCGGTGCACTGGTGGGTGCAATCATCCTGCTGGTGATCTACGGCATGATCAAAAAGCGCTGACAGGGCGCTAGAATGCTCGGCAACTTTCCGTCAGTTGCCGAGCTTTTTTTCATGCGCCGAGTCGTACTGCTTACCCTGTTGCTGTGTAGTGGCCTGGCTCGCGCCGAGCTGCCCGAGACCGACTGGCTGGAGCTGATGCCCAAGTCGGACCAGAAGGCGCTGGAGCAGATGCCCGAGATCGACCACAACTCCCCCGAGGCGATGGGTACCTTTACCGAGAAGGGTGGCCTGAAGCAGAGCAAGGGCCTGCCGGCGGTGATGTATTCGAGCAAGACGGTGGCTGCCATGAACGGCAGGCAGATCCGTCTGGGCGGGTACCCGGTGCCGCTGGAAACCGACGCCAAGGGCAACAGCACGCTGTTCTTCCTCGTGCCCTATCCGGGCGCCTGCATCCATGTACCGCCACCGCCGCCCAACCAGCTGGTGCTGGTGCGTTATCCCCATGGCCTGAAGCTGGACGATATCTACACGCCGCTGTGGGTCAGCGGCACGCTGAAGGTGGAGAAGGTCAGCAATGACCTGGCCGATGCGGCGTATGCGCTGGATGCGGGGAAGGTGAGGGTTGTGGAGGACTCCGACCTGTAACCGCGCCGTCTGCATCGCGGGTCAAGCCCGCTCCCACAGGTACAGTGCTGCCCTCATGATCAGTGCAATGCCCGGTGGGAGCGGGCTTGACCCGCGATAGCGGTCTAGAGCGGTTCGCTGCCGATACTGACACTCAGCGAATGGGTCGCCCCGGGCGCAAGTTCCACCACGTCATCCCACACGTTTGCCGTCTCGATGCACAGCATCCGCTGCCAGCCGTCATCGGCCATGTCCGTGAGCTGCGCGGCGCGGTCCACCCATGGGTTCCAGATCACCGCCGAACGCGAACCCTGGGTACGCAGGGTGATACGCCGGTTCCAGCCCGGGTCGACGACGCTCAGACGCTCAGGTGCCTGCAGGTAGATGCGGTCGGTTTCCCCGGCAAACCCCAGGTCGCCCTGCTGGGTGCGTTGCTCCCAGTCTGCCAGCGTCTCGATGTAGGCCAGCCCGTCCACGCCTTCTACCCGCGCGCCACGCACGTCGCTGACTGCAAAGTAGCTGTGCAGCGCCTGGCTGAGGGTGACGCTGCCATTGCCCAGGTTGTGGCTGTCGAGGGTCAGCGCCAGTTCCTCGCCGAGCACGATGCTCAGTTTCAGTTCCACCGTGTGCGGCCAGCCGGGCAGCTCTCCCAACGCCTGGGGCAGCGTGAAGTCCACGCGTACCGAATCCGCACTGCTGTCGATACCCAGCAACTGCCAGTCACGCCCGCGCACCAGCCCGTGGGCCGGGGCCTCGGCGCCGTGGAACATGGCCTGTACGGCCGCTGGGTTGCGTTGCAGGTTGCCGAACCAGGGCCAGCACACCGGGGCACCGGCGCGCACCGATTTGCCCTGCCTGAAGATCGCCTGATCGCTGAGCCACAGCAGCGGCGGCTCGCCCACGCGCTGGTAACTGAGCACCTGTGCGCCCTGCTGGGCAATCAGCAGCTCGGCGCGAGGCGTGGTGATACGCCAGCAGGCAAGCTCGCCATGCTGTTCGACTTCTACCTTGGATGTGGACATGCGTTGCTCTCGAAGGGTGGCCTACGAGGTCTTGGACCTCGCGCAGACCCTCGAGTTTAGCGCGCCCCAGGCTCAGCGACGAGGCGGCACCGAGCGGGTGCGGCCGCTGCCGTCGATGGCGACGAACACGAACACCGCCTCGGTGACCTTGCGCCATTCACTGCTCAGCGGGTCGTCGCTCCACACCTCGACCATCATCTGGATCGAGCTGCGGCCGATTTCCAGGGTCTGGGTATAGAAGGACAATTGCGCGCCCACCGCCACCGGCACCAGAAAGGCCATGCGGTCGATCGCCACGGTGGCGACGCGCCCGCCCGCGACTCGGCTGGCCATGGCCGTGCCGGCCAGGTCCATCTGGGCGACCAGCCAGCCGCCAAAGATATCGCCGAAACCGTTGGTTTCACGGGGCAATGCGGTGATCTGCAAGGCCAGGTCGCCTTGCGGAATAGGATCTTCTTGTTCGAGTTCAATCATGCCGGGGGTGCCTCTGACCCGTAACGCTTCGTTGGTTTGCGCTGGTGCGGACGCCGCGAAAAACGATTCAGCACGAACATACTACGCTGCTTCGCTCTGCCGTGCGGCGAAGGGAAACTCTGCGAAACCGACTAAGCATACCTAGCGGCGTTTTCGCACAACATCCCACACAAGGCGTAACCGTTTGATACGAGCGGCCAGTATATAGAGCCGCGCGTGGGGCGACGACCATGCGGTCATGATTATCTGCCCCGATTATGTCGATCCATGTGCTTTTTCGAACAATTTGCTATCGTTCGACCTCCTGACAGGCCGGGGCCAGCGCTGCCGCGGCCTGATTTGCCAATAAGAGACGCTTCGATGACCTCCGTGCCCCCCTCCATAGAGCAGCCCTCGCGGCCGCTCACCCGCAGTGACTACAAGACCCTGTCGCTCTCCGCCCTGGGCGGGGCGCTGGAGTTCTACGACTTCATCATCTTCGTGTTCTTCGCCGCGGTGGTGGGCAAGCTGTTCTTCCCGGTCGACATGCCCGAGTGGCTGCGCCTGATGCAGACCTTCGGCATCTTCGCTGCCGGCTACCTGGCGCGCCCGCTGGGCGGCATCGTGATGGCCCACTTCGGCGACCTGCTGGGGCGCAAGAAGATGTTCACCCTGAGCATCTTCATGATGGCCGTGCCGACCCTGATCATGGGCCTGCTGCCCACCTACGCGCAGATCGGCATGTGGGCACCGATCCTGTTGCTGCTGATGCGCGTGATCCAGGGCGCCGCCATTGGCGGTGAAGTGCCGGGTGCCTGGGTGTTCGTGTCCGAACACGTGCCGGCGCGCAACATCGGCTACGCCTGCGGCACCCTGACGGCGGGCCTCACCTCGGGCATCCTGCTCGGCTCGCTGGTCGCGACCCTGATCAACACCGTATACACCCCCGAGCAACTGAGCGACTACGCCTGGCGGATCCCGTTCCTGCTCGGCGGCGTGTTCGGCCTGTTTTCGGTGTACCTGCGCCGCTGGCTGCACGAAACCCCGGTGTTCGCCGAGATGCAGCAGCGCAAGGCATTGGCCGAGGAAGTGCCGCTGCGCGCGGTGCTGCGTGACCACCGTGGCGCCATCGTACTGTCGATGCTGCTGACCTGGCTGCTGTCGGCCGGCATCATCGTGGTCATCCTGATGACCCCGACCGTGCTGCAGACCCTCTACGGCATCAGCGCCACCGAGGCCCTCAAGGCCAACAGCCTGGCCATCGTGCTGCTGAGCATCGGCTGCATCGTGGCCGGGCGCCTGGCCGACCGCTTCGGCGCCGGGCGCGTGTTCATCGTCGGCAGCCTGGCGCTGCTGGCCAGCTCCTGGAGCTTCTACCACAACCTGGCGGCGCACCCTGAGTGGCTGTACCCGATGTACGCCGTTACCGGGCTGTGCGTGGGCATCGTCGGTGCGGTGCCTTACGTGATGGTGCGCGCCTTCCCGCCGGTGGTGCGTTTCAGCGGCCTGTCGTTTTCCTACAACCTGGCCTACGCGATCTTCGGTGGCCTGACCCCGATCATGGTCACCTCGCTGATGAAGTTCAGCCCGCTCGGCCCGGCCTACTATGTCGCCGGCATCTGCACCCTGGGCCTGCTGGTAGGCATCTACCTGCTGCTCACCAAGCGCTGAAACCCCGCCCCGCGTCCGCTATAAAGGCCATCCCTCGAACGAGGTGATGGCCTTTCATCTAATTGTCACATTCAGTTCATAGAGTAGTCATACGGCCTGCAGATACTTGGGCCCGATCCATCTACCCCCAATTCCTGCTAGGAGTAAGGCATGAAACTGAAGCGTTTGATGGCGGCCCTGACCTTTGCCGCCGCTGGCGTTGCGACTGCCAACGCAGTTGCCGCTGTTGATCCTGCTATTCCGACCTACGTCAAAACCACCGGCGTATCGGGCAACCTCTCCAGCGTCGGTTCCGATACCCTGGCCAACCTGATGACCCTGTGGGCCGAGGCCTACAAGAAGGAATACCCGAACGTAAACATCCAGATCCAGGCCGCCGGCTCCTCCACCGCGCCACCCGCGCTGACCGAAGGCACCGCCAACCTGGGCCCGATGAGCCGCAAGATGAAAGACGTCGAGCTGCAGGCGTTCGAACAGAAGTACGGCTACAAGCCGACCGCCATCCCGGTCGCCGTCGACGCCCTGGCCGTGTTCGTGCACAAGGACAACCCGATCAAGGGCCTGACCATGGCTCAGGTCGACGCCATCTTCTCCTCCACCCGCCTGTGCGGTGCCAAGGCCGACGTGAAAACCTGGGGCGACCTGGGCGTGACCGGCGACCTGGCCAACAAGCCGGTCCAGCTGTTCGGTCGCAACTCGGTATCCGGCACCTACGGCTACTTCAAGGAAGAAGCCCTGTGCAAAGGCGACTTCAAGCCTAACGTCAACGAACAACCTGGCTCGGCGTCCGTCGTGCAGTCGATCAGCAGCTCGCTGAACGGTATCGGTTACTCGGGCATCGGCTACAAGACCGCCAGCGTGAAAACCGTGGCCCTGGCCAAGAAGGAAGGCGGCGCGTTCGTCGAAGACAACGAAGCCAACGCCCTCAACGGTACCTACCCGCTGTCGCGTTTCCTCTACGTCTACGTCAACAAGGCCCCGAACAAGCCTCTGGCCCCGCTGGAAGCCGAGTTCGTCAAGCTGGTGCTGTCGCAGGCCGGTCAACAGGTCGTGGTGAAAGACGGTTACATCCCGCTGCCCGCCAAAGTGGCCGAGAAAGCGCTGGCCGACCTGGGCCTGAACCACGCCGCCAAAGGCGTCGCTGCAAACTGAGTGTGAACGGGCGCGCCCTGCATCTGTGCGGGCCGCGCTGCAAATTGCGAGTCCGCTGCCAGGCATGCCTGAGCGGCGGGCTTTTTTGCGTCACTGCATTGTCATGTTTTTGTCATACGGGACCGCTAGGGTGAGCGCATGAATGATCTGGCCAACTCCACCATGACCCAAAATTCTCCCCCCGTGCGGATTGATTTCAATACGCCCGAGCTGCAACGCAAGCGTCGCCTGCGTGCATTCAAGGACCGCCTGACCCGCTGGTATGTACTGGTGGGCGGGCTCGCCGTGCTGGCGGCGATCACCTTGATCTTCTTCTACCTGGCCTACGTGGTGGTGCCGCTGTTTCAAGGCGCCGAACTGACCACCAAGAAGGCCATGACCCCGGCCTGGCTGACCCAGGACGCCGGCAAGCCGCTGATGATCGCGCTCGAAGAGCAGAACCTGGTCGGCATGCGCGTCTCGGACAAGGGGCAGGCGCTGTTCTTCGACACCAAGACCGGTGCCGAGCTCAAGCGTGTCGACCTGCCGGTACCGGCCGGCACCCAGGTGACCTCGATCGGCGCCGACCAGCCGGGCAACCCGCTGGTGGTGCTGGGCCTGTCCAACGGCCAGGCACTGGTGTTCAGCCACAGCTACAAGATCACCTACCCGGACAACCACAAGACCATCACCCCGGCCATCGACTACCCCTATGGCCAGCAACCGTTCGCCCTCGGCGATTCGGGCCGTGCGCTGGAGCACGTGAGCCTGAACGTCAATGGCGACACCCTGGTGGTGGCCGGCTCCAGCGGTGCGCAGTTGCAGGTACTGCAACTGAGCCGCGAAGAAAACATGATGACCGGCGAAGTCACCAGCGAGCAGAACCACATCGAACTGCCGCAGATGACCGAGGCGGTCAAGGCGATCTTCATCGACCCGCGCCAGCAGTGGTTGTACGTGATCAACGGGCGGGCCCAGGCCGATGTGTTCAGCCTGCGCGACAAGAGCCTCAACGGTCGTTACAAGCTGCTCGACGACGCCGATGCCGAAGTCACCGCCAGCGCCCAGCTGGTGGGCGGCATCTCGCTGATCATCGGTGACTCCAAGGGTGGCCTGGCCCAGTGGTTCATGGCCCGCGACCCGGACGGCGAGCAGCGCTTCAAGCAGATTCGTACCTTCCAGATGGGCAAGGCGCCGATCGTGCAGATCGATGCCGAAGAGCGCCGCAAGGGCTTCGTGGCACTGGATGCCAGCGGCAAGCTCGGCGTGTTCCACAGCACCGCGCACCGCACCCTGCTGGTGGAGCCGATGGCCGAAGGCGCCGGCGTGCTGGCACTGTCGCCACGGGCCAACCGCCTGTTCGTCGAAGAGGGCGGCAAGCTGATCCCGGCCAGCCTGCGCAACCCGCACCCGGAAGTGTCCTGGAGCGCGCTGTGGAGCAAGGTCTGGTACGAGAACTACGACGAGCCCAAGTACGTCTGGCAGTCCACCGCGTCGAACACCGACTTCGAGCCCAAGCTGAGCCTGTCGCCACTGACCTTCGGTACGCTCAAGGCCGCGTTCTACGCGATGATCCTGGCCGCACCGCTGGCGATTGCCGCAGCGATCTACACCGCCTACTTCATGGCCCCGGGCATGCGCCGCAAGGTCAAGCCGGTGATCGAGCTGATGGAGGCGATGCCCACGGTGATCCTCGGCTTCTTCGCGGGGCTGTTCCTGGCGCCTTACCTGGAAGGGCATCTGCCCGGTGTGTTCAGCCTGTTCGTGGTGATGCCGTTCGGCATCCTGCTGGCCGGCTTCATCTGGAGCCGCCTGCCGGAGTCGATCCGCCTGCGTGTGCCGGATGGCTGGGAAGCGGCGATCCTGATCCCGGTGATCCTGTTCACCGGCTGGGGTGCGCTGACCCTGAGCCCGTTCCTCGAAACCTGGTTCTTCGGCGGCGACATGCGCCTGTGGATCACCAATGACCTGGGCATCACCTACGACCAGCGCAACGCCCTGGTGGTCGGTATCGCCATGGGCTTTGCGGTCATCCCGAACATCTACTCGATTGCCGAGGACGCCGTGTTCAGCGTGCCGCGCAGCCTGACCCTGGGCTCGCTGGCACTCGGCGCCACGCCGTGGCAGACCCTGACCCGCGTGGTCATCCTGACCGCCAGCCCGGGCATCTTCTCGGCGCTGATGATCGGCATGGGCCGCGCGGTGGGTGAAACCATGATCGTGCTGATGGCCACGGGCAACACCCCGGTCATGGAAATGAACCTGTTCGAAGGTATGCGCACCCTGGCGGCCAACGTCGCGGTGGAGATGCCCGAATCGGAAGTCGGTGGCAGCCACTACCGCGTGCTGTTCCTCGCCGCGCTGGTGCTGCTGATGTTCACCTTCGTGATGAACACCTTGGCCGAGCTGATTCGCCAGCGTCTGCGCAAGAAATACTCGTCGCTTTGATAGAAAGGTAGAGATCCGTGAAAAAGGATTCCCTCAAGAGCTGGTTCAAGAGCGGCGCCCCTGGCGTCTGGATAAGCGGTGGCGCGGTGTCCATCGCGGTGATCATGACCATCGGTCTGCTCTCCGTGATCGCCGTGCGCGGCCTGGCGCACTTCTGGCCGGCCGACCTGATCCAGGCCAGCTACAACGTGCCGGGCCAGGCCAACCACATCGTCATCGGCGAAGTGGTGCAGAAGGAAGAGGTGCCGCTGGCACGCCTCAAGGGGGCCGGCCTGCCGGTACCCGACAACGGCCCGGAGTTCATGACCCGCGAGTTGATCAAGGTCGGCAACCGCGACCTCAACGGCAGTGACTTCACCTGGGTGGTCGGCGACTGGCTGGTGGACCAGCAGAAGCCGGTCGACCTGATCGCCCTGGAGCGCCGCGAGTGGGGCAACTTCTACGGCTACCTGGTCAGCGTCAAGGAAAACGGCAAGGTGGTTGCCGAAGGGCAGGCCGCCTGGAACGAGCTGCAGGCACGCCTCAAGCGTGCTGCCGGCCTGGCCGACGAGCTGCAGAAGCTCGAGAAGAAGGACATCGGTGCGATCAACCATGGCCTTGAGCGCCTGCGCCTGCAAGCCCGCAAGCTGGAACTGCAAGGCAAGCTGACCCCTGTAGCGCAGGCCGACATGGATGCCGAGCGCGCCGAGCTGAACAACCGCTACAAGGCCATCGAGGACCGCCTGGGCAAGCTGCACCAGGACTTCAGCCGCGACAGCCTGGTGGCCCGTGACGGCAATGGCCGCGAAGTCGAGATCAACCTCGACAAGGTGGTGCACGCCTACCAGCCCAACGCCATGAACAACTTCACCAAGCTGGGCACCTACTTCGCCAAGGTGTGGGAGTTCCTCAGCGACGACCCGCGTGAAGCCAACACCGAGGGCGGGATCTTCCCGGCGATCTTCGGCACCGTGATGATGACCCTGATCATGGCCGTGATCGTCACCCCGTTCGGCGTGCTGGCGGCGGTGTACCTGCGTGAATATGCCCGCCAGGGCCCGGTGACCCGGCTGATCCGCATCGCGGTGAACAACCTGGCCGGCGTGCCGGCGATCGTCTACGGCGTGTTCGGCCTGGGCTTCTTCGTGTACGTGCTGGGCGGCTCGCTCGACCACCTGTTCTTCCCCGAAGCACTGCCGGCGCCGACCCTGGGTACCCCGGGCCTGCTGTGGGCCTCGCTGACCCTGGCGCTGCTGGCGGTACCGGTGGTGATCGTGGCCACCGAAGAAGGCCTGGCGCGGATCCCGCGGACCGTGCGCGAGGGCTCGCTGGCCCTGGGTGCGACCAAGGCCGAGACGCTGTGGAAGATCGTGCTGCCGATGGCCAGCCCGGCGATGATGACCGGCATGATCCTGGCCGTGGCCCGTGCCGCGGGCGAGGTGGCGCCGCTGATGCTGGTGGGTGTGGTGAAACTGGCGCCGTCGCTGCCGGTGGACGGCAACTACCCGTACCTGCACCTGGACCAGAAGATCATGCACCTGGGCTTCCACATCTACGACGTCGGCTTCCAGAGCCCCAACGTCGAGGCCGCACGGCCGCTGGTGTACGCCACCGCGCTGCTGCTGGTGATGGTGATCGCCACGCTCAACCTCTCGGCGGTATGGATACGCAACCACCTGCGCGAGAAGTACAAGGCGCTGGATAGCTAATACCCCTTATTGCAAGCGCCGCCCGTGTGTTGTGCCGGGCGGTACGATGAAACGAAATTGATAGCGTATGGAGTCTTACCATGCAGCATGAATCCCACACCCACGGCATCGACATGTCCGCCCTGGGTCGCACCAAGCAGAGCCTGCAGCTGGCCGACGAGACCGTGGCCATCGAAGTGCCGGGCCTGAGCCTGTTCTACGGCGAGAAGCAGGCGCTGTTCGATGTCAGCCTGAACATTCCCAAGCAGCGCGTGACCGCCTTCATCGGCCCCTCGGGCTGCGGCAAGTCGACCCTGCTGCGCACCTTCAACCGCATGAACGACCTGGTCGACGGCTGCCGGGTGGAAGGCGCGATCAACCTCGACGGCAACAACATCTACCGCAAGGGCGAGGACGTGGCCGAGCTGCGCCGCCGCGTGGGCATGGTGTTCCAGAAGCCCAACCCGTTCCCCAAGACCATCTACGAAAACGTGGTGTACGGCCTGCGCATCCAGGGCATCAACAAGAAGCGTGTACTGGATGAAGCCGTGGAGTGGGCACTCAAGGGCGCCGCACTGTGGGAGGAGGTCAAGGACCGCCTGCACGACTCGGCCCTGGGCCTGTCCGGCGGCCAGCAGCAGCGCCTGGTGATCGCCCGTACCATCGCGGTGGAGCCAGAGGTGCTGTTGCTCGACGAACCGTGCTCGGCGCTGGACCCGATTTCCACGCTCAAGGTCGAAGAGCTGATCTACGAACTCAAGTCCAAGTACACCATCGTCATCGTGACCCACAACATGCAGCAGGCCGCGCGGGTTTCGGACTACACCGCGTTCATGTACATGGGCAAGCTGGTGGAATACGGTGACACCGACACCCTGTTCACCAACCCGGCGAAGAAGCAGACCGAAGACTACATCACCGGTCGGTATGGCTAGGATTCAACGATTGAACGCCGCCTGACAGCACTTACCGGACGCGCCAAGGATTTCTCATGATCGACAAAGACAGCCTTACCCATCACATCTCCCAGCAGTTCAACGCCGAACTTGAAGAGGTTCGCAGCCATCTTCTGGCAATGGGCGGCCTGGTCGAGAAACAGGTCAACGACGCCGTCACCGCGCTGATCGAGGCCGATTCGGGCCTGGCCCAGCAGGTGCGCGAAGTCGATGAGCAGATCAACCAGATGGAACGCAACATCGACGAGGAGTGCGTGCGCATCCTGGCCCGGCGCCAGCCGGCGGCGTCGGACCTGCGCCTGATCATCAGCATCTCCAAGTCGGTGATCGACCTGGAGCGCATCGGCGACGAATCGACCAAGATCGCCCGCCGCGCCATCCAGTTGTGCGAAGAAGGCGAGTCGCCGCGCGGCTACGTGGAGGTGCGTCACATCGGCGACCAGGTACGCAACATGGTGCGCGACGCGCTCGACGCCTTTGCCCGCTTCGATGCCGAGCTGGCGCTGTCGGTGGCGCAGTACGACAAGACCATCGACCGCGAGTACAAGACCGCCCTGCGCGAGCTGGTGACCTACATGATGGAAGACCCGCGCTCGATCTCGCGGGTACTGAGCGTGATCTGGGCGCTGCGTTCGCTGGAGCGCATCGGCGACCACGCGCGCAACATCGCCGAGCTGGTGATCTACCTGGTGCGCGGTACCGACGTGCGTCACCTGGGCCTGAAGCGAATGAAGGAAGAAGTCGAGGGCAACGGCAACGGCGAAAAAGCTAATGTTCCGGGCAAACCTGACGATAAATAGGACTGCCCCGAGAATGAACGCCCGGCCTTGGCCGGGCGTTTTCGTTTGCGGCAGCGCAACAGCACGCACCCGCGAATGATTTGACGGAGCCCCGGCATGAGCGAAGTCTTGGCAAATGGCCATCAGTCAACGTTATGCTAGCCGGGTCTTGAAGGAGTGGCGATGAGTAAAGTCAGTGTTCTGGTCGTGGATGACGCGCCGTTTATCCGTGACCTGGTGAAAAAGTGTCTGCGCAATTACTTCCCCGGCATGGTCATCGAGGACGCGGTCAACGGTCGCAAGGCCCAGGTGCTGCTGGAGCGCGAGCGTTTCGACCTGGTGCTGTGCGACTGGGAGATGCCCGAGATGTCGGGCCTGGAGCTGCTGACCTGGTGCCGCCAGCACGAAGCGCTCAAGGCCATGCCGTTCATCATGGTGACCAGCCGTGGCGACAAGGAAAACGTGGTGCAGGCGATCCAGGCCGGTGTGTCGGACTTTGTCGGCAAGCCGTTCACCAACGAGCAGTTGCTGACCAAGGTGAAGAAGGCGCTGACCAAGCTGGGCAAGCTCGATACCCTGATGGCCAGTGCGCCCACCCGCGCCACCTCCGCGTTTGCCAATGACTCGCTGTCGGCCCTGACCGGCGGCAAGGCCGAGACCGTGCGCCCGGCCGCCCCAGCTGCGGCCCCGGTGGCGGCGGCCAAGCCACTGATCAATGCGCCGCAACCGGGCGCGGCCAAGGCGGCGGCGCCGGCGGGCCGCGGACAGGGCCAGCTGCGCCTGTCCAGCGGCAACCAGGCCTGCGTGATCAAGGCCCTGAGCCTGAAGGAAGCCTTGCTGGTGGTACGCCGTGGCGAAGTGCTTCCGCAGATCCTGGAAGGCGCGGTGCTGGACCTGGAGCAGGGCGACAATGCCGAGATCGCGCGGCTCAACGGGTACCTGCATGCGGTGGTGGCGGTGGAATCCAAGCCGGACAGCGACTGGCTGCAGCTGACCTTCCGCTTTGTCGATCAGGATGCGCAGAAGCTCGACTACCTGTCGCGGCTGATTGCCCGCGGTACGGCGCTCAAGCACTTCGTGCCGGGGGCCTGACAGGCCCTTTGCTGCTCGCAGCCTCTTCGCCGGCAAGGCCGGCTCCTACAGCCGTAGGAGCCGGCCTTGCCGGCGAAGGACACACCACTGATCGCCTGCCATACCCCGCATCACTCCCCGCAACACGCCCTCCATATTCCCCTGCTAGGCTTGCTCACAGCTAACCTGTCAGATGGCCACTACCGATGCCGCCACACCTGCTGCTGTTCTGCGCCCTGTTGCTGGCTGCCGGCCCGAGCTGGGCCATGACCATCTACAAGAACACCGACGCCGACGGCGTGGTGTCCTATTCCGATCGCCCCAGCCCCGGCGCTCGCGCACTGGTGTTCCGTGATCGCATGGTCGAGCAGCTGGGCCAGCAGGTGCAGTTGCAGGTCAGCAAGTACGCCGACGGCGTGCGTTTCAGTGCCCGCAACGAGCTGCACGCCCCGGTCGAAGTGGAACTGCGCCTGGAGCGCCTGGGCAACGTGCAGAACCTGGCGCCGCGCATCGTCCGGCGGGTGGTACCGGCCCGTTCCACACTGCTGCTCACTGCCCTCGGTGCGCGCAAGCCCGGTACCCCGGTCAGCTACCGCGAGCAGTTCAACTACACGTTGGGCAACCCCGCCCAGCGCACCCAGGCCTATCGCTACCCGTTCCCCTGGCGCGGCGGCCCGTTCCGCCTCTCCCAGGGCCCCAATGGCACCTACAGCCACTTCGGCCCCAAGGGCCGCTATGCCATGGACATCGCCATGCCCGAAGGCACGCCGATCATTGCGGCGCGGGCAGGGGTGGTGATCAAGACGGAAAACACCCAGAGCGGGCGCGGTACCAACCCGGCAGGCAATTTCGTGCGGATTCTGCATGCCGACGGCACCATGGGCGTGTACCTGCACCTGATGCGCGGGTCGGTGGTGGTCAGCGAAGGCCAGCGGGTGGCCTATGGCACGCCGCTGGCAAGGTCCGGCAACACCGGCAACAGCAGCGGGCCGCACCTGCATTTCGTGGTGCAGCGCAACGTGGGGCTGGCGCTGGAGTCGATCCCGTACCAGTTCAACCAGCCCATCGGCGGGCTGCCGAGCTTTACCGCCGGCAACCCGTAAGGCGCGTCAATCGAGCTTGAGCACCTTGGCCAGCACGATCTTGGGCCCTTTCATTTTCTTGATGATGATGCGCAGGCCGTCGACCTCCAGCACCTCTTCTTCTTCCGGTACGCGCTTGAGCGTCTCGTAGACCAGGCCAGCAAGGGTTTCGGCCTCGATATGGTCCAGGTCCACGCCCAGCAGGCGCTCGACCTTGAACAGCGGGGTGTCGCCGCGCACCAGCAGCTTGCCGGGCTGGTAGGCGAGGATGCCGCGCTCGGTCTTGCGGTGTTCGTCCTGGATGTCGCCCACCAGCACTTCGAGCACGTCTTCCATGGTCAGGTAGCCGATCACCTTGCCATCGGCCTCTTCGACCAGGGCAAAGTGCGCGCCGCCCTTGCGGAACTGCTCCAGCAGCTGCGACAGCGGCATGTGGCGCGATACGCGCTCCAGCGGGCGGGTCAGCTCGGCCAGGTTGAACGACTCGGGCAGGTGGTCCAGCGCGGCCAGTTCCAGCAGCAGGTCCTTGATGTGCAGCAGGCCGACGAATTCGCCGCTTTCGGCGTCGAGCACCGGGTAGCGGCTGAACTTGTGCCGGCGGAACATCGCGAGGATCTCCTTGAGCGGCGCATGGGCGTCGAGGCTGACCATGTCTTCACGGGAATTGGCCCAGTCGACCACTTCCAGTTCGCCCATCTCCACCGCCGAGGCCAGTACGCGCATGCCCTGGTCGCTGGGGTCCTGGCCCCGGCTGGAGTGCAGGATCAGCTTGAGTTCCTCGCGGCTGTAATGGTGCTCGTGGTGCGGGCCGGGCTCGCCCTGGCCGGCGATGCGCAGGATGGCGTTGGCACTGGCGTTGAGCAGGTAGATGGCCGGGTACATCATCCAGTAGAACAGGTACAGCGGCACCGCCGTCCACAGCGACAGCAGTTCGGGCTTGCGAATGGCCCAGGACTTGGGCGCCAGCTCGCCGACCACGATGTGCAGGTAGGAGATCACGAAGAAGGCGCTGAAGAACGATACGCCCTTGATGACTTCGGGCGATTGCACGCCCACCGCCGCCAGCAGCGGCTCGAGCAGGTGCGCGAAGGCCGGCTCGCCGACCCAGCCCAGGCCCAGCGAGGCCAGTGTGATGCCCAGCTGGCAGGCCGACAGGTAGGCGTCCAGCTGGCTGTGTACGGTACGCAGGATATGCCCGCGCCAGCCGTTCTTGCCGGCAATCGCCTCGACCCGGGTCGAGCGCAGCTTGACCATGGCGAACTCGGCCGCAACGAAGAATCCGTTGAGCAGAACCAGCAGCAGAGCAAAAAGAATCATGCCGAAATCGGCGAACAGTGAAGCGAGGGTGATACCAGGGGAAGGGTCCATGATGGAGTTTTACGGGGTCCGTCTTCTGAAATAAGGGAGTGTGGCAATGCCAGCAGGTACTGGCGCGAGTCAGCCAATGTAGCGGCTGACTGCGCAAATTTAAAGGGCGGTCGCTCAGGAAACGGTGCGGGTTGCCACCTGAACGGGGGCGAAATGGCAGGTAAAGGTACTGCCGTGGCCCGGTACGCTGCTGATCTCCAGCCGGCCGCGGTGGCGCAGCAGTACGTGCTTGACGATCGCCAGGCCAAGGCCGGTGCCGCCGGTGGTGGAGTTGCGGCTGGAGTCGACGCGGTAGAAGCGCTCGGTCAGGCGTGGCAGGTGCTTGGGGTCGATGCCGATGCCCGAGTCCTGCACGCTCAGGTGCGCGCCCTGGGCGTCGGCCCACCAGCGGATGCGGATCTGGCCTTCATCCTGGGTGTACTTGACGGCGTTGAACACCAGGTTGGAGAACGCGCTGCGCAGTTCCGCCTCGCTGCCCTTGAGGCGCACGCCCGGCTCGGCGTCCAGGGTGATGCGCTGGTTGCGCTGGCCGGACAGGGCCTGGGCATCGCCCTTGATCGACTGCAGCAGGCTGTCGATGGCCACCGGCTGGTTGTCGGAGGGGTAGTCGGTGGCCTCCAGCTTGGCCAGCAGCAACAGGTCGTTGAGCAGTGTCTGCATGCGCACGCCCTGCTGCTGCATCTGGGTCAGGGCCCGCACCCAGCGCGGGCTCACCTCCTCGACGTTGTCGAGCAGGGTCTCCAGGTACCCGGCAATCACCGTCAGTGGTGTGCGCAGCTCGTGGGAGACGTTGGCGACGAAGTCCTTGCGCATCTGTTCGAGCTGGTGGATGCGGGTCACGTCGCGCACCAGCATCAGGTGTTCGTTGTTGCCGTAGCGGGTGATGTGCAGCTGGATGCGCAGGCGGTCGCTGATGGGCGAGGGGATTTCCAGCGGTTCGAGGTAGTTCTCCTGTTCGAAGTACTCCTTGAAGCGTGGGTGGCGCACCAGGTTGGTGACCGGCTGGCCGCTGTCCTGTGGGGTCTTGAGCCCCAGCAGGGTCTCGGCGGCGCGGTTCCACCACTCCAGGTTGCCGTCGCTGTCGAGCATGATCACCGCGTCCTTGAGGGCGGCGGTGGACTCCTGCACGCGGTCGATCACTGCCTGCAGGCGCCCGCGCACGCGTTGGTCGCGGCGTTGCAGGTGGTAGATGCTGTCGAACACCTCGCCCCACAGGCCATAGCCGTCGGGCGGGGCCTCGTCGGGTTTGTGCTGGCGCAGCCAGTCGTGCAGGCGTAGCAGCTGCTTGAGGGTCCAGCCCAGATACACGCCAAGGCCCAGGGCCAGGCTCCAGCCGTAATGGCCGCTGATCAGCCCGGCCAGCAGGCAGACGGTGGTCAGCAGCAGCATGTGGCGAATCAGGGTGCCATGCCAGTTTTGGTTCACGGTGGGTCCTTAGGACCCGCTGCAAGCTGCAAGCGGCAAGCTGCAAGATTGAAGCGGATCTGCGTTTGCTTTTGCTCTTACTTGAGGCTTGTAGCTTGCCGTGTTCTCAACTCTTGGTTGAGAACCGGTATCCCGTGCCGCGCACGGTTTGTACCAGATTTTCGTAGGCTTCACCCAGCGCCTTGCGCAGACGGCGGATATGCACGTCGACGGTGCGCTCCTCCACGTACACATTGCCGCCCCATACCTGGTCGAGCAGTTGGCCACGGGTGTAGGCGCGCTCCTGGTGGGTCATGAAGAACTGCAGCAGGCGGTATTCGGTAGGGCCCATCTCGGCAGGCTTGCCGTCGATGGTCACGCGGTGGCTGATCGGGTCGAGCAGCAGGCCGCCGACCTCGATCGGGGCCTCGCCATCACTGGGGCCGGCACGGCGCAGCACGGCCTTGAGGCGGGCCACCAGTTCGCGCGGGGAGAACGGCTTGGTGATGTAGTCGTCGGCGCCGACTTCCAGGCCCTGGATCTTGTTGTCTTCCTCACCCTTGGCGGTGAGCATGATGATCGGGATGTCGCCGGTCAGCTCGTCGCGCTTGAGGCGCCGCGCCAGTTCGATGCCCGAAGTGCCCGGCAGCATCCAGTCGAGCAGGATCAGGTCGGGCTTGCGGTCGACGATGATGGCATGGGCCTGCTGCGAGTTTTCCGCCTCCAGGCAGTCGTAGCCGGCCATTTCCAATGCAACGGCGATCATCTCGCGAATCGGCGCCTCGTCGTCAACGATCAGAATGTTCCTGCCAACCATGCTCAAACCTCTTCCCATTAAGGTGTCTTGGCCCGCATTAGATAACGGAATTATTGCAGTCGTGTGACAGGTCGTGTGGCCTGGCGGCAACATTCCTTGGCTGAGCTAGGCTTTAGCTCCCACCCATCACCAAAAACGGTGAATCCAATGACACGACATACGCTGAACTGGATGGCTCTCTTTGCTGTTGCAGCACTGGCCCTGCCGGGGGTGGCAGCGGCCGCGCCGGGGATGGAGAAGAACGGCGTGCTGGTCGATTCTGCCGGCATGACGCTGTACACCTTCGACAAGGATGCCGGCGGCAAATCCATGTGCAATGACGACTGCGCCAAGAACTGGCCGCCCCTCAAGGCCATGGCGGGCGACGCCGCCGAGGGCAAGTGGACGCAGATCAAGCGCGAAGACGGCTCGATGCAGTGGGCCTACGATGGCAAGCCGCTGTACACCTTCGTCAAGGACAAGAAGGGCGGTGACATGACCGGCGACGGCATGAAGGACGTCTGGCACGCCGCCAAGCCATGAGGCCGGCCTTGCGCGGCCGCCCCCGGGGGCGGCTAGCGCAGGGCGTAGTCCAGTACCACGCCGATGAACACCAGCAGCCCGGCCCAGTGGTTGTGCAGGAAGGCCTTGAAGCAGGCGTCGCGATCCAGGCTGCGGGTCGACCAGTATTCCCAGGCGAAGCACAGCGCCGCGCCTACCAGCCCCAGGTGGAACCAGCCACCCAGCTCGAAGCGGTTGCCGGCCATCAGCAGGCAGCCCAGCGACAGCAGCTGCAAGGTCAGGATGATGGCGCGATCGGCTTCGCCGAACAGGATCGCAGTGGACTTGACCCCGATCTTCAGGTCGTCGTCGCGGTCGACCATCGCGTAGTAGGTGTCGTAGCCCACGGTCCACAGCAGGTTGGCGATGTACAGCAGCCAGGCGATGGCCGGCAGCTCGCCGGTGGCGGCGGTGAAGGCCATGGGGATGCCCCAGGAATAGGCTGCGCCCAGCACCACCTGCGGGTAATAGGTGTAGCGCTTCATGAACGGGTAGCAGGCTGCCAGCGCCACGGCGCCGAACGACAGCCATACCGTCTGCGCATTGGTGCACAGCACCAGCACGAAACTCAGCCCCACCAGGGTCGCGAACAGGACCAGCGCCTCGCGCCCGCTGATGCGTCCGGCCGCCAGCGGGCGTTCGGCGGTGCGCTTGACGTGACCGTCGACCTTGCGGTCGGCAAAATCGTTGATCGCGCAGCCCGCGGCGCGCATCAGCACCACGCCGAACAGGAAGATCAGCACGTTGGCCACGGTGGGCGTGCCCTTGGCCGCGATCCATACCGCCGTGAGGGTGGGCCACAGCAGCAGGTAGATGCCGATCGGCTTGTCCATGCGGCTGAGCTGGATGAAGTCCCAGGCCCGGGGGTGCAGGCGATTGAGCGACTTGAGCAGGCTCAGGTACATCAGCGGTCCTCCAGGCGGGTGTCGGTGGCCTGCCACAGGGCGGGCAGGAAGATCTCGGCCACCAGGATGCTCAGTTCACCCTGGTCGAACCGCGAACGGCGTGCCCACAGGCCGTCATGGCGCTGCTCGCGGGGCAACCAGGCGGCAGGGTAGTGGCACACCTCGATGGCCTGGCGGGCAAACCCGGGGCTGCAGAACAGCAACTCGCCCAGCGAACGGCTGCCCAGCGCTTCCATGTCCAGGCCGCCCTGCCGCAGGGCGCTGCGCGCGGCCACACTGCGTGCGTACACCCACGGCTGGCCATGCCCGCGCAGGTACACCTCGCGCACCCAGCCTTCGCTGCCCGGGGCCAGGCCGAGGCTGGTGCACTCGTCGGCGCGCAGCGGCTGCCAGCCCTCGTACAGGGGGGTCACGCTGAAGTGATCGGCGGATAATCGGGTCAGGCGGCGGGTCAACGAGCCCTGGTCGAACAGCCAGTCGGCGGTAAGGGGGTCGGCGCTTGCGGCCAGCGGCGTTTGCTGCTGCAGCCAGTGTGGCGCGGGCACTTGCGAGGTTTCGTACGGCACGGTAGGTATGCGGTTACAAGCCAGTGAGGCGCCGAGCTTAGCATGTTTGCCGGTTGCGCTTGCATCGCGCCACCAGCCTCAGTACAAAGCCCCCTGACGATCCATGCAGCGCCAAGACTGTAATGATCACAACCGATGTGCGTCTGGATTACTTGAGGGAGAGCGATCATGAAGAAGTGGCAATGCGTGGTATGCGGGCTTATCTACAACGAGGCCGATGGCTGGCCGGATGACGGCATTGCGCCGGGCACCTTGTGGCAGGACGTGCCGGAAGACTGGCTGTGCCCGGACTGCGGCGTGGGCAAGATGGATTTCGAGATGATCGAAATCAACTGATCATTTTTTATACAGGGAAGGGATGAAGGCATGAGCGATCCGGTGGTGATTGTCGGTACGGGGCTGGCGGGCTACAACCTCGCCCGCGAATTTCGCAAGCTCGACGGCGAGACGCCGTTGCTGCTGATCAGCGCCGATGATGGTCGCTCGTATTCCAAGCCGATGCTGTCCACCGGCTTTGCCAAGGACAAGGACGCCGACGGCCTGAGCATGGCCGAGCCGGGGGCCATGGCCGAGCAGCTCAAGGCCCAGGTGCGTACCCATACGCGCATCAGCGGCATCGATCCGGGCCACAAGCGCCTGTGGATCGGCGAGGAGCAGGTGCCGTACCGCGACCTGGTGCTGGCGCTGGGCGCGCAGACCATCCAGGTGCCGGTGCAGGGCGACGCAGCCGATGCGATCTTCCCGATCAACGACCTCGAAGACTACGCGCGCTTTCGCGCCGCGGCGGCCGGCAAGCGCCGGGTACTGATTCTGGGGGCCGGGCTGATCGGCTGCGAGTTCGCCAACGACATGCACCTGGGTGGCTTCGAGATCGACATCGTCGCCCCCTGCGAGCAGGTCATGCCGACCCTGCTGCACCCGGCCGCCGCGGCTGCGGTGCAGGCTGGGCTGCAAGGGCTTGGTGTGCGCTTTCACCTGGGCCCGGTGCTGACCCGCCTGGAACGTTCGGCCGATGCCCTGCAAGCGCATCTGTCCGATGGCAGTGTGATCGTCTGCGACCTGGTGGTATCGGCCATCGGCCTGCGCCCCCGCATCGACCTGGCTGCCGCCGCTGGCCTGCAGGTCAATCGCGGGGTGGTGGTCGACCGCCACCTGCGCACCTCGCACGCCAATATCCATGCCCTGGGCGACTGTGCCGAGGTCGACGGCATCAACCTGCTGTACGTGATGCCGCTGATGGCCTGCGCGCGCGCGCTGGCGCAGACCCTGGCGGGCAATCCGACGGTGGTCAGCTACGGGCCTATGCCCATCACGGTGAAGACCCCGGTATGCCCGCTGGTCGTTTCACCGCCGCCACGCGCCCGCGAAGGCCAGTGGCAGGTCGAAGGGCAGGGCAGCGACATCAAGGTGCTCTGCCGGGATGCCGATGGCCAACTGCTGGGCTATGTATTGACCGGTACGGCAGTGATGGAAAAGCTGGCGCTGAACCGTCAACTTCCGCCGTTGCTGGCATAAATAGCTGTCGTTCTGTCGGATATACCCTGCCATTGCCTGAACAATGGCCGCCCAGAGACTGGCGCGGCCACTGGCGGCGTGCCATTCTCACACCCGTCTGCCGCAGTTTAGAGCCTGCGGTGCCTTAGGCGCTGCCTGCAAGGCAGCACGGCATAACAACAAAAAATCCGTCAGAGGGGCTTCACCATGCGTAAACCAGAACTCGCCGCAGCCATTGCCGAGAAAGCCGACCTTACCAAGGAGCAGGCCAACCGCGTGCTCAATGCCGTACTGGAAGAAATCACCAACGCGCTGCACAAGAAAGACAGCGTCACCCTGGTAGGCTTCGGCACGTTCCTGCAGCGCCACCGTGGCGCGCGCACCGGCAAGAACCCTCAGACGGGCGAGCCGGTGAAGATCAAGGCCAGCAACACCGTGGCGTTCAAGCCAGGCAAGTTCCTAAAGGACAGCGTCAATCCGTAAGGCCGTGGGCTACTGATTGCATTGAAGAGCGGGCACCCCTACAAGGTGCCCGTTCTTGTTTGTGTGGCGGCTCTTCGCCGGCAATGCCGGCGCCTGCAGCAGATAACCGCCGTCTGCAGGAGCCGGCGTTGCCGGCGAGGAACCCACCGCGCAGTGCGCTATTGCCGTGCCCCGTGCTTGTGACTAGCATACGCCGCCGCCCACACCCGCGCGGCGGTGTTCCAGGGAGGGAGCGGCATGGGCAACTCATCATTCATCGAATCGTTCGGCTCATGCCTGTGAGCTGTGCGCCCCCCTATCGCTTCTACGTCTGGTTACCCTGGGTATGCCTGGTTTCGCTGCTGTGTCTGGATGTCTACCAGTACGGCCTGCGCGTGACCGGTTTCGAGCCGTTCCTGCAAATCTACCTGCTGGGCTTCGGCCTGCTTGGCTACCCCCTGTTCGCGCTGTGGGCCAGCCGCCGCCTGCACCTGGCGCCTCGGCACCTGTGGTGGGCGCCGTTGTGGTGCGTCCCTTTCTACGCACTGCCCTGGGTGCTGTATGGCCTGGTCTACCTGCTCACCGGCCGTATCGCCGGGTTGGGCCTGATGCTGATGTGGGTGGTCTTTGTGCCCTACCTGCTGGGCGCCGGCTATTTTTTCGTCACCCTGACCGCGCTGCTGCTGGCGGCGCAAAGGCGCCTGTGCAATGGATCTTGAGCTGAAGAATTACCTGGCAGGTCTCGCCGACAGCAACCTGTTCGGCAGCCTGGCCATCCTGTGCCTGTTCGCCTTGCTGCTGAACCTCGGCGAGCGCCAACGCAACACGCGCTGGGTTAGGCTGCTGACGTTTGGCTGCCTGTTGGCGGTGGTGCTGCTGCACGGTGTGGGCACCTACTGCATGAATACCCAGGTACCGTGATGAAGGCAGTAATCGGGGTGATACTGGTGGCCGTGCTGGCGCTGGGGGTGGGCACGCCGCTGTTCGGCAACCTGCTGATGCTGCTGATGGACCGCGACAACTTCATCCCCGCCGAATCGTCGCTGCTGAGTTTCGAGCCGTATCAGGTGTCCCAGGGCTCATCGAACTACTGGCTGTACGGCGAGGACGACCGTTACTACTACCACTTCACCCATGAGCCCGCTCACCCCTATCGCTATATCGCCAAGGACAATCACTGCCCGGCGTTCGACCGTGACGATGTGCGCAGCTGGTGCAATGCGCTGCAAGGAACGCTGCCCAAATGAAGCGACAACTGCTGATCAATGTCGCCCTGCATGCTCTGGCCATCGTGCTCTACGGGGTGCTCAACGATATTGCCGTGGACTGGTACAAGGGCCACTACGGCGGCTTTACCCCCCGTGGCGTGTCCTCCGGCAGCATTGTGTTCCTGGTGATGTGGGTGTTCGTGCCGCTCAATGTGGTGCTGCCCCTGTTGACCAACTGGAAGCTCAAGTACTGGCTGGTGGCCGCGCAAATCGTGTTGATCCTCTGGTGGCTGTTGCCCGAGCACCCGGTGCGGGCGTACTTCTTCAGTTGCCTGGCGGGCGGCCTCAGCCTGTCGGCGGTGCTGATCTCGCACTGGCTGAGGCGTAAATGAGCAGCCCGACCGTAAAGCAGCAACTGTGGCGCTGGCTGGTGGTGCTGGGCGTGCTGGCGTGGGTGGGCTATCAGATTCACGCGCTGATCGAGGCACCCGGACAGACCTCGTTCGTCAGCGAGTCGGGGCGCTACCGTTTCCAGAACGTGCCGGCGCGCAGTTGGCTGATACCTTTCGGCGGCATGGGCTACATGCGCGTGACCGATCGCGAGCGCCCGGGTGAGGTCTGGCGCACGCCGCTGTACGACCTGCAGTCGCTGGACATGCGCGACTTCGAGGATGAAGCCGAAGTGGGCATCTACTGGATCAATTTCAACAAGCGCGACCGCCATTTCGACATCGCCATGCCGCAATGGGAGCCGCACTGGCTCAACAGCTTCATCGCCAATACCGACTACACCGTGGCCGAAGAACAGGCCCGCTGCCGCAAACCCGAGCACCTGGTGCGCTACTTCTGGGACCTGTGGCTGTGGCTGGTGTGGGTCAGCGACTACCCCTGCACGCAAACCGAGTACTACATCAACCCGCCTCCGGTGTATCAGCCATGAAGTCGAGTATCCCGATGCTGCTGGCCGGCCTGCTGGCAAGTGCGCTGGCGCAGGCCGCGCCGGTTTGCCCCAGCCGCGACTTCGCGATGTTTTTCAAGGCGTTTGCCGAGGATGCGCAGCTGCAGGCCGACTTTACCGCCCATACCCTGGTCGAGCAGCGCCTCCAGGCCGGGCCCGAGGGGCCGCAACCGGTGGTACGCAAGCTCGAGCCAGCCCTGCGTCCTGATCTTTCGCAGCTGTCGTCGGAGCGGGTGGCGGCCAACGGTCTGATCCGTGAAATCGCGCTGCCCGACCGGGTTTACCTTCGCGACCAGCGCGGCGAGGTGTTGCAGGCATTCATCTTCGAGCAGGCCGACTGCTGGGCGCTGGCGCGGGTCGAGGACTGGTCGCCGAGCGACGCGCTCAAGAGCGTGAAAACCCGCGATGATGCCGCCCCCGGCGTGCGTGCGCTGCTGCGCGGCGATGCCTACGAGCAACTGGGCCAGGGTGAAATCAAGCCCATCGACAAGCAGCTGTTCATCGCTGCGCTCAACAGCTACCTCGATGCCGTGGACCAGGGCTCTGCCTACGCTGCCTACAGCGCTGCGGCAATCAGCCTGTCGGGCATGGCGCCGCGCCTGAGCAACCAGCGCCTGGAGCAGTTGCTGCGCCTGTCGTCGGCCACTGTCCCTGAAGGGGCACTGATGCTGGCGAGCTTCTATTGCGACGAGGGCCAGTACCGCCCCGACGACAACACCTGCAAACACCCGCAGAAGGCCCTCGACGCCTTGCGTCAGTCCGCCGCGATGGGCTCGGGCAATGCCTTCAACGAGCTGGGCAGCGTGTATGCGCGCGGTGAAATCGTGCCCGCTCAACCGGCACGCTCGCTGGCCTGCTACACCGAGGCGGTGGCGCACGGTGCAGACTGGGCGGACTTCAATGCCCAGGAGATGATCAAACGCGGCGCCCGCGCCGACAAGGACCAGCCATGCCTGTAGCCCACAACTGGCGCGAATGCCTGCAAGACCCGACGCTGAGCCCGCCCGCGCCCTGGGTCAGCTTTCCCGAGCTCGACCCGCAGGGGCTGGGCAGCCTGCAGGGCGATTTCGAACACTACTGGCGTTACTGCTGGTGGCCGTTCTGGTTGCGCCTGGGCAAGGCCCGCCAGCAGGCCTACCTGCTGCGCCACAACGCACCGCGTGGCTGGGCAGAGTATCTGGCGCACATCGACCACCAGCCTCCGTCGCCCGGGCTGGCGCCACTGCCCGAACACTGGCGTGGCGACAGCCCGGTCACCCATCGCCAGTTGCTGCGCTGGGTGCTGCCGATAGTGGTGCACCTGTTTGCGGTGGTGGCCTACGTGGCGCTCAACGGCACGCTGGTGAGCTGGTACAAGCAGTACGCCGGCGGGCTGACGTCGCGCGGTGTAGCCGTTGGCATAGCGATGTACATGGTGTTCTGGTTCTTCGTCGGCATGAACCTGCTGATCGCCCTGCTGCCACGGGTGTGGGGCAAGGTACAGGCCACGGTGTTCATGGCGGCGATCATCGGCTTCTACCTGTGGCCCGAGCATCCGCTGCGGGCGCTGTTCTACAGCACACTGTCTGCCAGTGTGACCCTGGTGGCCATCGGCGCGAATGCGCAGCTGCACCGCCACTTTCTCAACCTCATCTTCAAGGGTTCGAAATGAAGCGTACCCCTCACGCCGTTGCCTTGGCGTTGTCACTGGCAGGCACTGCCCATGCCGCAGTACCTGCCGAAAAAACCATCGAGGGCGCAGGCGGGGCGAAGCTTTCGTTCTCCAAATGGAGCGCCGAGGAGAACGGCTGGCATGCGGTGCAGTGGCAAGGCGCCAATGGCAAGAGCTTCACCTTGTACCCGCACGAGTTTGCGCGGGATGCGATCGATGGCGACGCTTCGGCAGTGTCGCCTGACGGGCGCTTCGTGATGCTCTACCGCCTGCGCCAGTCGGGGCGGCAGTTCACGCCCCCCACGCTGCGCTGCGACATGGTGGCGATGGACACCGGTTGTGTGATGGCCACGCGGCTGGCTCAGTACTGCGTGGGCCGTTGGCAGAACGGCGCCTGGCAGCCGGAGAACAAGCTGCCCTGGGCTACCAAGCTGGAAACCATCAAGCCGGCCAAGGTCGCAGGCCTGCTGCACAGCAGCGAGAACCGCGAGATACCCGCGCGTCACGCCGTACTGGCCGAAGAGGTGTACATGGGCCTGGATTCCTACATGGCCTGCCATGCGCCCCAGGACAACGTGCCCGGCTACAACGACATGGGCTACCTGATCGGCGACGACTGGAACCCCAACCTGATGCTGCGCATCTATCGCGCCATCGAGCCCTTTGCCCAGGGGCGTCGGGCGCTGCAGCTGAACATTGCCGACATTCTCTGGGGCTACGGCAACTCGCGCGAAGCCGGCCCTTACTACGCGCGCTATCGCCAGCAGATGCTGGAGGCCGGCGCGGCGCAGAAGATTCCGTCACGGGTGCAACTGCGCCTGGATGCGGTACCGGCTGCCGACCCCAACCGGTAGGCCGCACACCCTGACATACAGTCGCCTTCAACAAAGCGAAGTCGGCTGTAGCCTTTGGTCGCAAAAAAGCTAAACTGCGCCCCTCAGTCACTTTTCGCCTAGGGGCGCATATGAAGTTTCGTTTTCTGCTCTGGGCCATGGGTTTGCTGATGGCCCGGGCCAGCCGCAACAACCCGGCGTTCCAGCAGCAACTGAAGGACAAGGACCTGGTGTTCCAGTTGCAGACCCTCGACGGCAAGGTCGCCCGGCACTTCATCGTCAGCAACCAGCGCATCCGCAGCAAGGGTGGCACCCATGCCGAGCCTGCGTTCGCCATTGCCTTCAAGGATGCCGCCTACGGCTTCGCCACGCTGCAGGCCAAGAACAAGCAGCTGGCGTTCATGCAGGGGATTCAGGACAAGTCGATCCAGATCAAGGGCAACCCGGCCCTGGTGATCTGGTTCCAGGGCCTGATGAAGTACCTGATGCCGCGCAAGAAGAAAGCCTGAGCGCAGCGCCCAGGCTTCAGGTTGTCAGTGCGGGGTGAACTGTGACGCCAGTTCACGCAGCAGCGATTCGGCTTCAAGCACCTTGTGCACCACGTCCTCGGCCTTCTCGCGGCTGATGTTCAGGCGCTCCAGCAACGCGTCGGGGATGCGGTCGTCCGGCCCCGAGCCGATGCCGCGCGCGCGCAGCAGGCGTACCGCCACGCACACCAGGTTGGGGAAGGCGGCATGGTCGCCCGCGTAATGCGGGTCGTGCTGAAAGCGCAGGGCGGTGGCCAGCTCTTCGGGCATGTCCCAGAAGCGCATCAGCCAGGCACCGATCTGCTCGCGGCTGATGCCCAGCAGGTGCTGCTCGACATAGCTGTGGCACAGATGCGGGTTGACCTCCAGGTGGCGGCAGATCAGCGAGAAATGCGGCGGGAACACATGCGCCAGCAGCAGGTAGCCGAAGTTGTGCAGCAGCCCGGCCAGGTAGGTCAGGCCCGACTCAGGACGCTCGGCGCGGGGCATGGCGCGGGTCAGGCCCTCGATCACGGCGGCGGTGTAGATCGATTGCTGCCAGTAGGGGGTGGTCTGCTGCGGGTGATCCTTGGGCAGGCTCAGGGTCTTGCCCAGGGCCAGGCCCAGCGCCAGGTTGATCACCAGGTCGAAGCCCAGCACCCGCACGATGGCGTCTTCCACCGAGCGGATCTTGCCGGGGGAGGCGTAGTAGGGCGAGGCGGCCCAGCTGACCACCTGCGCGGCCAGCGCCGGATCGGTCTCGACCACACCGGTGATGTCGTCGATGGTGGCGTTGGGGTCGACCCGCAGCTTGATGATCTTCTGTGCGGTCTCGGCCAGCGGCGGGATCTCGATGGTCGATTCCAGGCGCTGCTGGATGCGTCGTGCGGTAAATGCCTGCACCGCCTCGGTGATCTCCTTGCTGTCATCGGCCGGACGGTCGAGGTTGGGGCGGATCTCGCTGAGCATTACACCGAAATGCCCGGCACTGGCCTTGGCCAGCATCTTCCTGAAGTGCTCGCTGTGGATTTCCAGCAGCAGGCCGGGGGTTCCGGAATGAATCAGCAGGGCCGGCTGCTTGAGCAGGCGCTCCTCGTACAGGCACGGTGAGCTGGTCAGCGCCGGAATGGCGGGCAGGATCGTCAGGCCGTGCTTCTTGAGCATCAGTTCGAGCCGCTCGAGCGGCACGGCGGTGAGCTTGCGGCCGGTCAGCTCGGTCAGGTGGCTGAGGTCCAGCAGCTGGTTCTGCGGGAACAGCACCATCAGCGCACCGACCGCGTCGTCGAGCAGCACGGCCTGGACCTTGGCCTCGGGCGCCAGCTGCGGGTGGTCAATGACCTCGCGGTAGGCGATGCCGAGCTTGTCGAGCAGCAACCGGATAACAGACGGTGTGTGGGGGGTTGCGGTATCCAGGGCAACTTCAGTCATGGTCTGTATCCAGTATTTTTTCAGCGGCCAGTATAGCCGGCTCGATGGGGGCGGCCCGCGTCGACATGGGAGGTACGTCACACCTGGCCATATTGCTGCCCGTGGCGTAACCAGCGGTCGAGCAACGGGCTGACGTGGTCCGGCCAGCGTGCCAGCAGGGCCTGTGCAGCATCGCGCACCGCCGGCAGCAGGTCGGCGTCGCGCATCAGGTCGGCGACCTTGAACTGCAACAGGCCGGTCTGGCGGGTCCCGAGCATTTCGCCCGGGCCACGCAGTTGCAGGTCTTTCTCCGCAATGACAAAGCCGTCATTGGTTTCGCGCATGATCCCCAGGCGTTCACGCCCGATCTGCGACAGGGGCGGATGATACAACAGTACGCAATGGCTGGCGGCACTGCCGCGTCCGACTCGCCCGCGCAACTGGTGCAGCTGGGCAAGACCAAGGCGTTCGGGGTTCTCGATGATCATCAGGCTGGCGTTGGGTACGTCCACGCCCACCTCGATCACGGTGGTGGCCACCAGCAGTTGCAGGTTGCCCTGCTTGAACTCGGCCATCACCGCAGCCTTCTCGGCCGGCTTCATGCGCCCGTGGATTAGCCCCACGCGCAACTCGCCCAGGGCACTGGTGAGCTCTTCGAAGGTGGTTTCGGCGGCCTGGCAGGTCAGCTCTTCGGATTCTTCGATCAGGGTGCATACCCAATAGGCCTGGCGCCCTTCGGCACAGGCGGCGCGCACGCGCTCGACCACTTCGATGCGGCGGCTGTCGGCCACCAGTACAGTGTTGACCGGGGTACGCCCCGGCGGGAGCTCGTCGAGCACCGAGGTGTCGAGGTCGGCATAGGCGCTCATGGCCAGGGTGCGCGGGATCGGCGTGGCAGTCATGATCAGCTGGTGAGGGCACAACTGGCCGCCCACGCCTTTCTGGCGCAGGGCCAGGCGCTGCTGTACGCCAAAGCGGTGCTGTTCGTCGATGATCGCCAGGGCCAGGTTGTGAAACTTCACCTCTTCCTGGAACAGCGCATGGGTACCCACCACCATTGGCGCGCCGGCGGCGATCTGCTCCAGCGCGGCAGTGCGCGCCTTGCCCTTGAGCTTGCCGGCCAGCCAGGCGACTTCGATGCCCAGCGGTTCGAGCCAGCGCTTGAAGGTGACGAAGTGCTGCTCGGCAAGAATCTCGGTGGGGGCCATCAGCGCCACCTGGTAGCCGGCTTCCAGTGCCTGCAGGGCTGCGAGCGCGGCGACCACTGTCTTGCCGGCACCCACATCGCCCTGCACCAGGCGCAGCATCGGCTCGGGCTGGCTGAGATCGTAGGCGATCTCGTTGCCCACGCGCTGCTGTGCGCCGGTTGGAGCGAAGCCCAGGTTGGCCAGGTATTGGGCCGCCAGCCTGCTCGCCCTGGGCAACACCGGGGCCCGCTGGGCGCGCAGGCTCTCGCGCAGGCGCTGCTGCGACAGCTGGTGGGTCAGCAGCTCTTCGAAGGCCAGGCGGTGCTGGGCCCAGTGGTGGCCCACGGCAAGCTCTTCGACATCGGCATCGGCCGGCGGGTGGTGCAGGTAGCGGATAGCATCGGCCAACGGTGCCAGCTGGTAGTCGCGTGCCAGTTCCAGCGGCAGCCAGTCGGGCAGGCTGCGCGGGCCGAGCAGGCCCAGGCTCTGCTGGCACAGCTGGCGCAGGCGCTGCTGGGTGAGGCCTTCGGTGGTCGGGTAGATCGGGGTCAGGGTGGTATCGACCGGGGGCGGCTCGTCGCCGGTCAGGGCGCGGTACTCGGGGTGGTAGATCTCCAGGCCCGAGGCGCCGGGGCGCGCTTCACCGTAGCAGCGCAGGTGGGTGCCGCGCTTGAGCGCTTCTTTCTGGGCGTTGCTGAAGTGGTAGAAGCGCAGGCTCAGCGAACCTGTGCCATCGCCCAGGCGCACCAGCAGGCTGCGGCGCCTGCCCATGGTCACGTCGGTGCCACTGACCACGCCTTCGATCACTGCATCCTGGCCCGGGCGCAGGGCGCCGATCGGCACCACGCGGGTGCGGTCCTGATAGCGCAGGGGCAGGTGGAACAACACGTCCTGGATGTTCTCCAGGCCAACCTTGGCCAGCTTCTCGGCCAAGGCTTCGCCAACGCCCTTCAGTGCCGTGACCGACACCTTCGACAACTCGGTCATGCTCGGGCCCTAAGGTGCGGCGGGTGGCTTGGCCACCGAACACAGGCGGATCGAGTCGGCCAGAATCTCGATGGCCTTGGGCCGCGGGAAGCTCGCGCGCCAGGCGATCGCCACGGTGCGAAACGGTGCCGGCGGGCTCAATGGGCGGACTTCGATGATGCCCGGCGCGTAGTGATGGCTGTGCACGGCCGACAGCGGCAGGATCGACACGCCCAGCCCCGAGGCGACCATGTGGCGGATGGTTTCCAGCGAGCTGGACTCCACCGTGGTGTGCTTGGCGCCGTCGTTGCCCTTGGTCAGGGTCGGGCAGGCCTCCAGCACCTGGTCGCGGAAGCAGTGGCCTTCGCCGAGCAACAGCAGGCTCTTGTCGTTGAGCAGGCTGGCGTCGATGGTCTCTTTCTTTGTCCAGGGATGCTCGCTGGGCATCAGCACGTAGAACGGCTCGTCGTACAGCGGCAGCGTCAGCACGTCGGCTTCATTGAACGGCAGGGCGATGATCACCGCGTCCAGCTCGCCGTTGCGCAGCTTGTCACGCAGGATATGGGTGAAGTTTTCTTCGATGTACAACGGCATCTGCGGGGCAACCCGGTGCAGTTGCGGAATCAGGTGCGGGAACAGGTACGGGCCGACGGTATAGATGGCCCCGACCTTGAGCGGCGCGGTCAGCTGGTTCTTGCCGGCCTGGGCCAGTTCACGGATGCCCTGGGCCTGCTCCAGTACCTTCTGCGCCTGGGCCACGATGCCTTCGCCGACCGGGGTCAGGCGCACCGCGCTCTTGCTGCGCTCGAAGATCAGCACGCCCAGCTCGTCCTCCAGCTTCTTCACGCCCACCGACAGGGTCGGCTGGCTGACGTGGCAACGCTCGGCCGCGTGGCCGAAGTGCTGTTCCTGAGCGAGGGTGACGATGTAGCGCAATTCTGTGAGGGTCATAACGTGCGTCCATGAAGTTGCGAGCCCAGCATAGCGGCTGCAATCGATAGACGCACGTTATCAGACTTGCGTGCGTGTGACAGAAACAAACAACTCAGCGTTTCTTGTCCAGCGAGTACACGAACGGCGCGACCACTTCGATACTGCCGTTGTTGAGCAGTTCCTGAGGCGGCTTGGGCACGGGTTGAGCCTTGCGGATCATTTCCAGGGTTGCCCGGTCCAGTGCCGCGCTGCCTGAACCACCGGCCAGCGAGTACGACAGGATCTTGCCTTCGGCGTCGACCACGAAGCGCAGCCGGTTGATGCCCTGCAGGCCCCGCCGACGCGCGTCTTCCGGGTAGCGCTTGTACTTGCCAAGGTGACGCAACAGGTCGCTCTGCCAGGTAGGCAGGGCATTGCTGTTGGCGGCGATGCTTGGCGCCGGTGCTGCGGATTTCTGCGCCGGAGCGTTGCTTGGCGGGGAATCCACGGTTTCCTGGTCGACCGGCTTGTCCTGCGGCGGCTCCGGTTTTTTCTCCGGTTTCGGAGGCTGGGGCTTGGCCTTGGGCTTGGGCGGTGGCTTGGGTATCGCGATTTTCGGTTTGGGCGCTTCTGCCACCTTGGGCAGTGGTGGCTCCTCGACCGGCGTCGGCGGCTGTGGCGGGGCCACGACCTTCGGTGGCGGTGGTGGGGCCGGCTCGGGCATCGGCGCCATCTCGATCATCATCGCCGCAGGCGGCAGTTCGATTGCCTGGGGCACCGACCAGTTGAGCATCAGCACCACGGCAACGGCATGCACGGCCAGCACAATCGCCAGGCTGACGCCGTAGCGCGCCAGTTTATGCCGCGTATTGGTCATTTCTTGGCTGCCGTCTCAAGTCCCACCAGGCCGACCTTCAAGTAGCCGGCTGCGCGCAGGGTGTTCATGACTTCCATCAGGTCGCCGTAATCGACGCCCTTGTCAGCCTGGAAGAAGATGGTGGTGTCCTTGTCGCCCTTGGTCTTGGCGTCCAGTACCGCGCCCAGCTGGTCGCGTTGCACCTGATCGTCGCCGACGTACAGGTTCTGGTCGGCCTTGACGCTGAGGAACACCGGCTTCTCCGGCCTGGGCACGGGCTTGGCGGTCGAGGCCGGCAGGTCGACCTTGATGTCGACCGTGGCCAGGGGCGCCGCCACCATGAAGATGATCAGCAGTACCAGCATCACGTCGATGAACGGCGTGACGTTGATTTCGTGGTTCTCGGCGAGATCGTCGCCGCCCTCGTTAAGATGCAGGCCCATGGTTTACCCCACTTTCACCATGTGTGGCGCAGCGGAACGCTCGCCTGGCTGGTGGTCCAGGTCGCGGCTGACCAGCAGCAGCACGTGCGCCGAAGCGTCGGAAACCTGTGCCTTGTAACCGGCGATGGAACGGGCGAAGACGTTGTAGATGACCACTGCGGGGATCGCGGCAACCAGGCCCAGGGCGGTGGCCAGCAGGGCCTCGGCGATACCGGGTGCAACCACCGCGAGGTTGGTGGTCTGGGTCTTGGCGATGCCGATGAAGCTGTTCATGATGCCCCACACGGTACCGAACAGACCGACGAACGGAGCGGTGGAGCCGATGGTGGCAAGCACGCCTGTACCGCTGCTCATGTTGCGACCGCTGGCCGCGACCAGGCGCTCGAGGCGGAAGCTCACGCGCTCCTTGATACCTTCTTTTTCACGGGCATTGGCCGACAGGTGCATTTCCTCGAGGGCATCGTGCACCAGCAGGTGTGCCAGGGTGCCGGGCTTGTCGGCGGTTTCGCTGGCGTCTTTGATGCTGGTGGCCTTCTTCAGCAGGGCGATTTCAGAACGCAGGCGGCGCTTGGCGCCCATCAGTTCGAAGCCCTTGGCAATCCAGATGGTCCAGGTGATCAGCGAGGCGATGGCCAGGCCGATCATCACGATCTTCACCACGATGTCGGCGTTCTGGTACATGCCCCATGGCGACAGGTCGTGGGCCATGCCCAGGCTGGTGTCTTCGACCAGCGCTTGGGTGGCGTCGTCGGCCTGGCCTTCGACAGGGGCAGCGCCCGGCGCGGCGGCGGCATCCGCAGGCTCGGCGCCCGGGGCAGCAGGTGCGGCCGGGGTAGCATCGGCAGGGGCAACGGCGGCGGCCGGTGTGGCGTTCTGTGCGGCGGGCTCATCGGCCATGGCGGCGGGGGCCAGTACCAGGCTGAACATCAGCGCGGCAATGGCGCGCCAGGCGCGCGACAGGGTTGGCGAAGCGGAAGGTTGAATACGTGTCATGCTGGCCGGACCTGATGAAGAAGAAATGGGTGGTTGTCCTTCCAGGCCTCGAGTCGGGCCGAGAACAAAATTTGGGCGGCCATTATTGCAAGTAATTCTTGTTAACAGAAGATACACAGTATCTTTTTTTGCATATTAACTAGCCGCCTATCGATTTCCACAGATAGGCTGTGGCTTTGTCTGACGGAGTGTGCGGATGTCTTCGCCTTCAGTTCTGATCGTCGGTTGCGGCGATGTGGGTGGCCGTCTGGCCCAGCAATTGCTGGGCCTTGGCTGGTCGGTAAGCGGTTTGCGCAGAAATGTGGCGGCCTTGCCCGCGGGGGTTGCCGGCATCGCGGCAGACCTGGAAAACCCGCAGTGCCCGACCGATTGGCCTTTGGTCGCACCCGACTACCTGGTGTACTGCGTGGCCGCCAGCCAGCATGACGAGGCGGGCTATCAGGCGGCTTATGTACAGGGCCTCAAGCATGTACTGGGCTGGCTGGCCGAGCGTGGCCAGCGACCGCAGCGCCTGCTGTTCGTGTCCAGCAGCAGTGTGTTCGCCCAGCAGGACGGCGAGTGGATCGATGAAACCGCCGCCACCTTGCCGTCAGGTTACTCGGGGCAGGTCATGCTCCAGGCCGAACAGCTGGCACTGGCCAGCGGCATCCCGGCCAGCATCGTGCGCCTGACCGGTATCTACGGGCCGGGCCGCGAATGGCTGCTCAGCCAGGTGCGCCAGGGGTATCGGGTGACCGAAGAGCCGCCGCTGTACGGCAACCGCATCCATGCCGAGGACGCGGCAGGGCTGCTGGCCTTCCTGCTCAAGGCCGATGCGGCGGGGCGTGCGCTGGAGGACTGCTACATCGGGGTGGACGATGCACCGGCGCCATTGGCCGACGTGGTGGCCTGGTTGCGCGAGTACATGGGCGTCACGCATTGGTCGGAGCAGCAGCGTGTGCGGCGCACCGGCAGCAAGCGCTGCAGCAATGCGCGTGCCCGGGCACTGGGCTGGGTGCCACAGTACCCGAGCTACAAGGAAGGCTACGCGGCGATTCTGGCGGCGCAACCCTGAGGGCTCACCCGATCAGTCGCGCTCGAGCAGCCATTGCCGGGCGCCGGGATACAGCTGCGGCATCTCGTCTGGCTGGGCGCTGTTGAGGGCACGCAGGATTTCCAGCGTCTTGCCATCACGCTTGAAGATCCACGGGTTGCCCTGCTGGTTGCGCTCCAGCCACAGGCTGTCGTACTCGCCGCTCATGCTGGCGCAGTCGCCGGCCAGGCACAGTGCGTAGCGGTCCAGATTGGGCAGGCCCTCGACACTGCCCGTGTCGCCGAAGCGCACGACATTGCCCTGACCAGGGCCCTCGATCACCTTCCAGTCACCCTTCAGGTAGGCGCCGTACAGCGCCTGCTCGAAGGTGGTCCCGGTGCGGGCTTCCATTGGGGCGGGAGAGCTGGCCTTCTGGAAGCTGTGCTGCGGCGCCATCGGGGTGGCGTGCTGCACCAGTTCGTCGCCATCCAGGCTCAGCGTCTGTATCTCATTGCCCGGGAATACCACGTCCCGTTGTTTTTCGCCGGCCTTGAGCTGGCCTTCGACGATCTCGAAACCGTTGGTGTAGCTGGCCTGTTCGGCCGCGACGTTGACCTTCCATTCCAGGTTGCCGCCGCTGTCCTGCAGCGCCTTGCGCAGGCTCACGCCTTTGGCGGCAGCATCGATGGCCTGCTGGTTGATCCAGATGCCGTTGTAGTCTTCGGGTTTGTGGCTGGCGCAGCCGCTCAACAGTGCGGCGGCCAGAGCCAGGGCAAGCGCGTGGCGCATGGCGGGGTCCTTCCAGAACAGTGCGGCGGCGAGCCGGCCGGCCCGCCGCGCGAGGTATTACTCGAGGACCAGGATTGCGTCCATTTCAACCTGCGAGCCGCGTGGCAGCGCAGCGACGCCGATGGCGGCGCGGGCAGGGTAGGGCTGTTCGAAGTAGCGGCCCATGACTTCGTTGACCTTGGCGAAGTGGCTCAGGTCGGTCAGGAAGATGTTCAGCTTGACGATGTCCTTGAACGAGCCGCCGGCAGCTTCGGCCACGGCTTTGAGGTTTTCGAACACCTGTACGGTCTGGGCTTCGAAGCCTTCGACCAGTTCCATGGTTTTCGGGTCCAGCGGGATCTGGCCCGACATGTATACGGTATTGCCGGCCTTGATCGCCTGGGAGTAGGTGCCGATGGCCGCTGGGGCCTTGTCGCTGGTGATGACGGTCTTGGTCATGGTGACTCCTTGCAGGGGGAGGGCTACGTGCGCATGCGGGTGATGCGAATCACCCCGGTCAGGGCACGCAGTTTCTTGATCACGCGGGCCAGGTGCACACGGTCGTGCACGCTGACCACCAGCTGGACCACGCTGATGCGGCCATCACGTTCGTCCATGCTGATCTTCTCGATGTTGCCGTCGGCGGCGTTGACGCTGCTGGCCAGCAGGGCAATCAGGCCGCGCTGGTGTTCCAGCTCGACGCGCAGCTCGACATTGAATTCGCCGGTGACATCCTTGGCCCAGGACAGCTGGATGCATTTTTCCGGGTTGTGGCGAATTTCGCTGATGTTGCGGCAGTTCTCCAGGTGCACCACCATGCCCTTGCCCGCCGACAGGTGCCCGACGATCGGGTCGCCCGGAATCGGCGTGCAGCACTTGGCGTAGCTGAGCACCAGGCCCTCGGTGCCGCGAATGGCCAGCGGACCCTCGGGGTTGGGCAACTGCTCGCCTTCGCTGGAGAGCAGGCGGCGCGCCACTACGTAGGCCATGCGGTTGCCCAGGCCGATGTCTTCGAGCAGGTCTTCGATCACTTCGAGGCGATACTCGGCCAGCATGGCCTGGATGCGCTCCTGGGGGATCTTGTCCAGCGCGCTGTCGAAACCGTTGAGCACCTTGTTGAGCAGGCGCTCGCCCAGGTTGATCGATTCGGAGCGGCGCTGCAGCTTCAGGGCATGGCGAATATGGGTGCGCGCCTTGCCGGTGACCACGAAGTTCAGCCAGGCCGGGTTCGGTCGTGCGCCTGGGGCGCTGACGATCTCGACCGTCGAGCCGCTCTGCAGCGGTTCGGACAGTGGTGCCAGGCGGCGGTTGATGCGGCACGCGATGCAGCTGTTGCCGACGTCGGTATGCACCGCGTAGGCAAAGTCGACCGCCGTGGAGCCCTTTGGCAGCTCCATGATGCGGCCCTTGGGCGTGAACACGTAGACCTCGTCCGGGAACAGGTCGATCTTCACGCTTTCGATGAATTCGAGCGAGTTGCCCGCGCGCTGCTGCATTTCCAGCACGCCCTTGACCCACTGGCGCGCCCGGGCATGGGTGCCCTTGGGCTGCTCGTCGTCACTGGACTTGTACAGCCAGTGCGCCGCGATGCCGTTGTTGGCCATCTCTTCCATCTCGCGGGTGCGGATCTGGATCTCGATGGGCACGCCGTGCATGCCGAACAGGGTGGTATGCAACGACTGGTAGCCGTTGGCCTTGGGGATCGCGATGTAGTCCTTGAAGCGCCCCGGCAGCGGCTTGTAGAGGTTGTGCACGGCGCCGAGCACGCGATAGCAGGTGTCGACCTTGTCGACCACGATGCGGAAGGCGTACACGTCCATGATCTCGTTGAAGGCGCGGCGCTTGCCGCGCATCTTCTTGTAGATGCCGTAGATGTGCTTCTGCCGCCCGCTGACCTCGCCTTCGATACCGTCCACGGCCAGGCAGTGGCTGAGCGATTCCTCGATCTTGTTGACCAGCTCCTTGCGGTTGCCGCGGGCACGCTTGACTGCCTGGTAGATACGCGCCGAGCGCATCGGGTACATGGCCTTGAAGCCCAGGTCCTCGAACTCGACGCGCACGGTGTGCATGCCCAGGCGGTTGGCGATGGGGGCGTAGATCTCGAGGGTTTCCTTGGCGATGCGCCGGCGTTTTTCGCCCGACAGCACTTCCAGGGTGCGCATGTTGTGCAGGCGGTCGGCCAGCTTGACCAGGATCACGCGAATGTCGCGGGCCATGGCCATGGCCATCTTCTGGAAGTTTTCGGCCTGGGCTTCGGCCTTGGTCTCGAAGTTCATCTGGGTCAGCTTGCTGACGCCATCGACCAGTTCGGCGACGGTTTCGCCGAATTGGGAACTGAGGGCTTCCTTGGCGATGCCGGTGTCTTCGATCACGTCATGCAGCATGGCGGCCATCAGGCTCTGATGGTCCATGTGCATGTCGGCAAGAATGCTTGCCACCGCCAGCGGGTGCGTGACGTATGGCTCGCCGCTGCGACGGCGCTGGCCGTCGTGGGCTTGTTCGGCGTAGAAATACGCCCGGCGTACCAGGTTGACCTGGTCGGCGCCGAGGTAGGTCGAGAGGCGATCGGCGAGGGCGTCTATGCTCGGCACGATGTTAGCTCCTGCCGAGAAAGTGGGCCCTGCGCCGTACAACGTCGACCAGGCATGGACTTAGACGGCCTCGTTGGCCTCGTCCTCACCGAATGCAGCGAAGACCGGGTCTTCGTGGACGATGTCCTGTTCGGCCATGAATTCTGGGGTGCAGATGCCTTCGGCGATTTCGCGCAGGGCGACGACGGTCGGCTTGTCGTTTTCCCACGCCACTTTCGGCTCTTTGCCGCCGGTGGCCAGTTGGCGGGCACGCTTGGTAGACAGCATGACCAGCTCAAAGCGGTTATCCACGTGTTCTAGACAATCTTCAACGGTTACGCGGGCCATGGTCTTCCTCAGTAGCAAATGCGGTGTTCAGCCCGAATGGGCGAGCGGACTCGATAGTTTAAAAAATCACCAGCCTTTAGGGAAGCGCTGATTTCACGTCGAGACCTGTGTAAGCCGACAATAACCAGTTGTGAGGCTCTAGCACAACTGTCTTGTGGGGGTGGATTCAAATGCTTGGCCGGCAAGGTCGGCGCCTGCAGAACTGCGCACCTGCCTTGTGGGAGCCGGCCTTGCCGGCGAAGGGGCCCGAAAGTCAGGCCTGACCCTCCTGGCGCCCCAGCATCCCGCGCAAACGCGGGGTCAATTCGTCGAACAGGGTCTGCACCGAACGCAGCGCACGGCAATCGGGGCGGGTCAGCAGCCACAGCTCGGTGTTGCACCCGGGCAGGGCACCGCTCAACTGTTCCACCCCCGGCAAGGTGTCGGCCATGTAGTCGGGCAGGGCAGCCACCCCCAGCCCGGCCGCCACCAGTTGTGCAATCGCCGCGATTCCGCTGCAGCGATAGCGCGGCATCACCCCCGGCAACTGCTGGCTGCGCCACACCACTGTGGCGTGGTCCTGCATGGAGTCGTCGGGGGCAATCCAGGGCACGCTGGCCGGGGCCTCGGCCAGCCGCTCGCGGTACTCCTCGCGCCCGCACACCACATACGAGGCCGCCCCCAGGCAGCGCCCCACAAGGTGCTCGGGTGGCGAATTGGTCAGGCGCAGCGCCAGGTCGGCGTCGCGCCGGCTGAGGTTGGCGAAGGTGTTGGACGTCGCCAGTTCCAGTGACAGGGCCGGGTATGCCGGCATGAAGTCGGCCAGGGCCGGCAGCAGCAGGCTGTGCAGCACCGCATCGGTACAGGTCAGGCGCACCGTGCCGCTGACCACCTGTTCGCCGTGCTCCAGCGCCACCCGCGCCGCATCCAGCGCCTGCTCGGCGCGTTCGGCCTGCTCAGCCAGGGCCTGGGCGGTGCCGGTGGGGATGTAGCCCTTGCGGCTCTTCACGAACAGCGCGGTGCCCAGTGCGGCCTCCATGCGCCGGATCGAGCGGAACACCGTCGACACATCGACCCGCAGCAGGTCTGCAGCCTTGGCCAGGGAGCGTCCGCGTACCAGCGCGAGCACCAGGGAAAGGTCGGCGTGACTGATCTGATATTGCATGGGTGCACTCTTTGCTTGCCTAAATGCCAATGTCTGTTGCGTGGGGGCCATTCTATAGTGAGGCGGCAGTCGTGAATCAACCCGCGACGTTGTCAGAACCTGGAACGACCGTGCAATGCCGCGGCGTTCGGCATTCCCCACGATGGGAACCTTAAAAAGAACAAATGAAACCATCGCCGCTCCCGATAGCGCAGTAACACCTCCTCTATTGCCGCCCGATAAAAAATCAAAGGATGCCTAGCCATGACGTCGGTCTCCCCGTGCGCCATCCCTCTCGACGAGATGGGTGAATTTCTCAAGGCCCACCCTGAGGTGCAATTTGTCGATCTGCTGATTGCAGACATGAACGGCGTGGTGCGTGGCAAGCGCATCGAGCGTGCGAGCCTGGTCAAGGTCTACGAAAAAGGCATCAACCTGCCGGCTTCGCTGTTCGCCCTGGACATCAACGGTTCCACCGTCGAAAGCACCGGCCTGGGCCTGGACATCGGCGACGCCGACCGTATCTGCTACCCGATCCCCGGCACCTTGAGCTTCGAGCCCTGGCAGAAGCGCCCCACCGCGCAGCTGCTGATGACCATGCATGAACTGGACGGCACGCCATTCTTCGCCGACCCACGCGAAGTGCTGCGCGGCGTGGTGGAGAAGTTCGACGCGCTGGGCCTGGATATCTGCGCCGCGTTCGAGCTGGAGTTCTACCTGATCGACCAGGACAACCTGAACGGTCGCCCGCAGCCGCCGCGCTCGCCGATCTCGGGCAAACGCCCGCAATCGACCCAGGTGTACCTGATCGATGACCTGGACGAGTATGTCGACTGCCTGCAGGACATGCTCGAAGCGGCCAAGGAGCAAGGCATCCCGGCCGATGCCATCGTCAAGGAAAGCGCCCCGGCGCAGTTCGAGGTCAACCTGCACCACGTGGCTGACGCGATGAAGGCCTGCGACTACGCAGTGCTGCTCAAGCGCCTGATCAAGAACATCGCCTACGACCATGAGATGGACTCCACCTTCATGGCCAAGCCGTACCCTGGCCAGGCGGGCAACGGCCTGCACGTGCACATCTCGCTGCTGGACAAGAAGACCGGCAAGAACATCTTCGCAACCGACGACCCCGAAAACAGCGAAACCCTGCGCCACGCCATCGGCGGCGTGCTCGAAACCATGCCGGCATCGATGGCCTTCCTGTGCCCCAACGTGAACTCCTACCGCCGTTTCGGCGCGCAGTTCTACGTGCCCAATGCCCCGAGCTGGGGCCTGGACAACCGTACCGTGGCCGTGCGCGTGCCTACCGGCAGCAGCGATGCCGTGCGTATCGAGCACCGCGTGGCCGGCGCCGATGCCAACCCGTACCTGATGATGGCTTCGATCCTGGCTGGCATTCACCATGGCCTGACCAACAAGGTCGACCCGGGCGAGCCGGTCGAGGGCAACTCCTACGAGCAACTGGAGCAGAGCCTGCCGAACAACCTGCGCGATGCGCTGCGCGAGCTCGATGACAGCGAGGTGCTGAACCAGTACATCAGCCCCGACTACATCGACATCTTCGTGGCCTGCAAGGAAAGCGAGATGGCGGAGTTCGAAGTGTCGATCTCCGACCTCGAATACAACTGGTACCTGCATACGGTGTGATGGCTGGATAAAGCTGCAACGGAGGCTTAACCGATGAACGAGCGCGCAGGGCGGCTGCCCCTGATTGGTGTGAGTGCTTGCCGCCAGCAACTAGGCAAGAACTCGTCGCATACCGTGGGCGACAAGTATGTCGAGGCGGCCGGTTTTGCCGGATTGCCGCTGATTCTCCCGGCCCGGGACGTCGCAAGCGACCCGAACCTTGTGCTGGAGCATCTGGATGGCATTCTTTTTACCGGTTCGCCTTCTAATGTCGAGCCGCATCATTACAATGGCGCCCCCAGCGTGGAAGGCACCCGCCACGACGTGTTTCGTGACCGGCTGACCCTGCCGCTGCTGCAGGCCGCGATTGCCAGGGGTGTACCGGTGTTCTGCGTGTGCCGGGGCTTCCAGGAACTCAACGTCAGCCTGGGCGGCACCTTGCACCAGCGTGTGCAGGAGCTGCCAGGCTACCTGGACCATCGCGAGTCGCAGGATGCGCCGCTGGAAGAGCAATACAGCCCCCGCCACCTGGTGACATGCCAGCCCGGGGGGAAATTCGAGCAGATGGGGCTGCCTGCCCGCTTCATGGTCAACTCGCTGCACAGCCAGGGCATCGATCGCCTGGCCGCCGGCCTGCGCGCCGAAGCCCTGGCTCCCGATGGGCTGATCGAAGCCGTGTCCATGGATGACGCCCCAGGCTTTGTGGTCGGTGTGCAATGGCACCCGGAATACCGCTTTGCCGAAAACCCGGTGTCGCTGCGCCTGTTCGAGGCGTTTCGCGAAGCCTGCATCGCCCATGCGCTGCGCCGGGAGAAGGCCCTATGAGGTCACCCGGCTGAGCCGGCGATGCACTGCAACAAGTTTCATTGAGTGATAGCGGGCACCCCACGGGGGCCCGGAAAATAATACCAATAGTGACGGCAACTACTCATGAGCGAACACAAAGCAGGCCTGTCCCCAGGTGTGGGCGGGCGATCCAAAGGGCTGGCCAAGGGCCGGCTCGGACTGCTGGCCAGCATCGTGCTGGGCATTTCCACTATTGCGCCGGTGTATACCCTCACCGGCGCCCTCGGCCCGACCGTACGCGAAGTCGGCGCCCACCTGCCGGCGGTGTTCATCGTCGGTTTCCTGCCCATGTTGCTGGTGGCGCTGGGTTATCGCGAGCTGAATGCCGCCGAACCTGACAGCGGCACCTCGTTCACCTGGTCGGTACGTGCCTTCGGCCCGATGATCGGCTGGATCGGTGGCTGGGGGCTGGTCACCGCCACCACCATCGTGTTGTCGAACCTCGCCGGTGTGGCGGTGGACTTCTTCTATCTGTTCCTCGGGCAGATCACCGGCAAACACGAGGTGGCGGCGCTGGCCGACAACCTGCTGGTCAATGTGACCACCTGTTGCGTGTTCATCGCCATGGCCGTGTGGATCTGCTGTCGCGGCATCGCCACCACCATGACCGTGCAGTACGGCCTGGTGGCGCTGCAACTGATCGTGCTGCTGGGTTTTGCCATGGCCGCATTCGGCGGGTCGTCGGAGGCGCCGCCGCTGACCTTCGAGATGGACTGGTTCAACCCGTTCGGGGTGGAGTCGTTCTCGGCCTTCACCGCCGGCCTGTCGCTGTCGATCTTCATCTTCTGGGGCTGGGACGTGTGCCTGAGCATCAGCGAAGAATCGGTGGGCAGCGATGACGTACCGGGCAAGGCAGCGACCCTGACCGTGCTGCTGATTCTGGGCCTGTACCTGGTGACCGCAATTGCCACCCTGCAGTTTGCCGGCATCAGCGATATCGGCCTGGGCCTGGGCAACCCGCGTATCCAGGAAAACGTCTTCGCCCACCTGGCCGGCCCGGTGATGGGGCCACTGGCGATCCTGATGTCGATCGCGGTACTGGCCAGCACCGCGGCCTCGTTGCAGTCGACCTTCGTTTCGCCGGCGCGCACGCTGCTGGCGATGGGGTACTACGGTGCAGTGCCGGAGCGTTTCGCGAGCGTCTGCCCGCGTTCGAAAACCCCGCGTTATGCCACCATCTGTGCCGGCGTGGCCGCCGGCGTGTTCTACGTCACCATGCGTACCCTGAGCGAGAACGTGCTGGCCGACACCATCACTGCCCTGGGCATGATGATCTGCTTCTACTACTCGCTGACCGCGTTCGCCTGCGTGTGGTACTTCCGCCACAGCCTCACCGACAGCCTGCGTCACTTCCTGATGCGCGGCCTGTGCCCGTTGCTGGGCGGCGGCATTCTTTCGGTGATCTTCCTGCAGACAGCCTATGACAGTGCTTCGCCGTCGTTCGGCAGCGGTTCGCATGTAGGCGGGTTGGGGCTGGTGTTCGTGATCGCGATGATCATCACCCTGCTGGGCCTGGTGCTGATGATGCTGTCGCGCCTGCGTGCGCCGGCGTTCTTCCTGGGCATGACCCTGCGCCGTCACGCAACGGTGCCCGGCCGCGGTTAAGCGGCCGAGGCACGCTGCTCAGGCAAGCAATTGCCTGAGCAGTTCGCTGTGACGTTGCTGCTGCTGGCCGCGCTGCAGGCGGTTGGCACGGAACACCGCCTTGAGGTCGTCCAGTGCCGTGGCGAAGTCGTCGTTGATGATGACGAACTCGTATTCGTCGTAATGCACCATCTCGCTGACCGCCTCGCGCATGCGCCCTTCGATGATCTCGTCGCTGTCGGTGCCGCGGTTGGTGAGGCGCTGGCGCAGGGCCTGCTGGCTGGGCGGCAGGATGAAGATCGAACGCGCCTCGGGCATCAGCTTGCGCACCTGCTGCGCACCCTGCCAGTCGATTTCCAGGATCAGGTCATGGCCCTGGTCAAGGGTCTGCTGCAGTGCGCTGCGCGAGGTGCCGTAGCAGTTGCCGAAGACTTCGGCCTGCTCCAGGAAGTCGCCCTGGGCGATCATGCGGTCGAACTCGGCGCGGTCGACGAAGTGGTAGTTCACCCCGTCATGCTCGCCCGGACGCATGGCCCGCGTGGTGTGCGAGACCGACACGCGAATGTGGTTGAGGTCGTCGGTGAGCGCCTTGACCAGGCTGGTCTTGCCGGCGCCCGAAGGGGCCGAGACGATGAAAAGGGTGCCGCTGCTGTGGGTCATGGTAGGGGTGGCCTTACTCGATGTTCTGTACTTGTTCACGCATCTGCTCGATCAGAACCTTGAGGTTGACCGCCGCTTGGGTGCTGCGTGTGTCAAAGGCTTTGGAGCCCAGGGTGTTGGCTTCGCGGTTGAGTTCCTGCATCAGGAAATCCAGGCGCCGGCCGGCGGCGCCGCCCGACGTGAGCACGCGGCGCACTTCGGTGACATGCGTGCTGAGGCGGTCGAGTTCTTCGGCCACATCGCTCTTCTGCGCCAGCATCACCATCTCCTGCTCCAGACGCTGCGGGTCGAGTTCGGCCTGCATGTCGGCAAAGCGGTCCAGCACCTTCTGGCGCTGGGCGGCGAGCATCTGCGGCACCAGGGCGCGCAGGGTGGTGACTTCCTCGCTCATGCTGTCGAGGCGCTCGTTGATCAGTCGGGCGAGTTCCGCGCCTTCGCGGTTGCGGCCGTTCTTGAGCTCCTTGAGGGCCTGTTCGAACAGGCCCATGGCCTCGGCATTGAGCGCCTGCGGGTCGCTGGCATCGGCCACCAGCACGCCCGGCCAGGCCAGCACCTCGAGCGGGTTGAGGGGGCCGGGCTGCTTGATCAGGCCGGCCACGGTCTCGGCGGCGGCGACCAGCTGAGCGGCACGCTCGCGGTCGACCTGCAGCGGCTTGCCGGCGTTCTCTTCATTGAAGCGCAGGGTACATTCGACCTTGCCGCGCGACAGGCCCTGGCGCAGGGACTCGCGCACCGCGCCTTCGAGGTCGCGCAGGGCTTCGGGCAGGCGCAGGTGCGGCTCGAGGTAGCGATGATTGACCGAGCGCAGTTCCCAGATCAGTGTGCCCTGGGTCCCGGCCTGCTCGACGCGGGCGAAGGCGGTCATGCTGTGCACCATGGGAAGTACCTCGCAGATTAGGGAGCAAGCCGACAGCCTGCAAAGGCGCAGGATTGTAACGCAGTGCGGCGCCGGCTCCCAATGCGCTGATGCTACAAAGCAGCGGGCAGGGCGCCGCAAATACCGGGCGGCGCGGCCAGATCGGGGCTTGTGGCGTGGTGCGCCGATGATCGGCTGGCCGTGCATTTGGCCGCAGGCATGTCCACCGAGGGCCCTGTAGCCCTATAATGCCGGGCAGATTCATATCCAGTACAGGTAGCCCAAATGAAACGTCCAAGTGGTCGCGTTGCCGATCAGCTGCGCTCGATCCGCATCACCCGCAACTACACCAAACACGCCGAGGGGTCTGTACTGGTCGAGTTCGGAGACACCAAAGTCATCTGCACGGTCAGCGTCGAGAACGGCGTACCGCGCTTCCTCAAAGGCCAGGGCCAGGGCTGGCTGACCGCCGAGTACGGCATGCTGCCGCGCGCCACCGGCGAGCGCAACCAGCGCGAAGCCAGCCGCGGCAAGCAGGGTGGTCGTACCCTCGAAATCCAGCGCCTGATCGGCCGCTCGCTGCGCGCCGCGCTGGACATGAGCAAGCTGGGCGACATCACCCTGTACGTCGACTGCGACGTGATCCAGGCCGATGGCGGCACCCGCACCGCGTCGATCACCGGTGCCATGGTTGCGCTGGTCGACGCCCTGCGCGTGGTCAAGAAGCGTGGCGGCCTGAAGGGCGGCGACCCGGTCAAGCACATGATTGCGGCCGTATCGGTCGGCATGTACCAGGGCGTGCCGGTGCTCGACCTGGACTACCCGGAAGATTCGGCGGCCGAAACCGACCTGAACGTGGTGATGACCAGCGCCGGTGGTTTCATCGAAGTCCAGGGCACCGCCGAAGGGGCTCCGTTCCAGCCTGAAGAGCTCAACGCCATGCTGGCGCTGGCGCAGAAGGGCATGACCGACCTGTTCCAACTGCAGCAGGCCGCGCTGGCGGACTGATCGGGAGTCGACATGGCCGAGCCGTCCAACGCGCCGATGCCCGGTGATGCAGCCCGTCATTGGGGCATGTTGTGCCACCTGGCGGCGGCTGCCGGCATGGTGGTGCCGTTCGCCAACCTGATCGCGCCGCTGGCCTTGTGGTGGTTCAAGCGCGGCATCGACCCGTACGTCGACGCCCAGGGCAAGGAGGCGGTGAACTTCCAGCTGACCATGACCCTGCTGGGCATGGTGTGCGTGGTGGGGTTTACCGTACCGATGGCCAAGCTGGCGCTGACCATCATCTCGCTGGGGGTGGCGGTACTGATCGTCATTGCGGCGGTCAAGGTCAAGCAGGGCAAGGCCTTTCGTTATCCGTGGGCCTGGCGTGTGCTGACCTGACATGCTTCGTCGGCAAGGCCGGCTCCTACGGCGGTTGCGTTGACCCGGTAGGAGCCGGCCTTGCCGGCGAAAGGGCCCAAAGGCCAGATACGAAAAAGCCGACACGCAGTCGGCTTTTTTGTGGCTGAGCGATCAGATCGTCAGCGTCCAGTCATAGTCCACGATCAGTGGCGCATGCTGGGAGAAGCGTGGCTGACGCGGCAGGCGAGCGCTTCGTACGAAGCGGCGCAGGCCCGGGGTCAGCAGCTGGTAGTCGAAACGCCAGCCCAGGTTGAGCATCTCGGCCTGCTCGTTGTCCGGCCACCAGCTGTACTGGTCGCCCTCACGGCTGACTTCGCGCAACGCATCCACATAGCCCATGTTGCCGACGATCTCGTCCATCCAGGCCCGCTCTGGCGCCAGGAAACCCGGCGACTGCTGGCCGTCGCGCCAGTTCTTCACGTCGAGCTTCTGCTGCGCCACATACAGCGAGCCGCAGTAGATGTACTCGCGACGCTTGCGGCGCTGCTTGTCCAGGTATTTGCCGAAGTCGTCCATCAACTTGAATTTCTGGTTGAGGTCTTCGTCACCGTTCATGCCCGAAGGCAACAGCAAGGTGGCAATACTGACTTTGTCGAAATCGGCCTGCAGGTAACGCCCGTAGCGATCGGCTGTCTCGAAGCCCAGGCCGCTGATGACTGCCTTGGGCTGCAAACGCGAGTAGAGTGCCACGCCGCCTTGGGCTGGAACTTCTGCATCGCAGGCATAAAGGAAGTAGCCATCGAGCTGGAAAGCTGGGTCGTCGAGTTCAAAGGCCGAGGCGCGGGTATCCTGAAGGCAGATGACGTCGGCATTCTGGGCTTGTAGCCAGCTGAGCAAACCACGCTCGACTGCAGCCTGAATGCCATTAACGTTCACACTGATGATCCGCATAAATGGCCCCAAAAATCTCGTGCGTGTATGATACCCGAGCTGTACTCATTTAGCTAAATCTGTGGTAGCCGGGACTCTTCATGCAGCCGTATCAGCGCGAATTCATTCGTTTTGCCATCGATCGTGGGGTTCTGCGCTTCGGTGAGTTCACCCTCAAGTCGGGCCGCATCAGCCCGTATTTCTTCAACGCCGGCCTGTTCAACAGTGGCGCTGCCCTGGCTCAGCTCGGTCGGTTCTATGCGGCGGCGATCGTCGACAGCAAGATCCCGTTCGACGTGCTGTTCGGCCCGGCCTACAAGGGCATCCCCCTGGCTGCCGCGACGGCGGTGCAACTGGCCGAGCACCATGGGCTGGATGTGCCGTGGTGCTTCAATCGCAAGGAAGCCAAGGCACACGGCGAGGGTGGCAGCCTGGTGGGCTCGCCACTGGCAGGCGACGTGCTGATCATCGACGACGTGATCACTGCCGGCACGGCCATCCGCGAGGTGATGCAGATCATCCAGGGCCAGCAGGCCAGGGCGGCGGGCGTACTGATCGCGATGAATCGCCAGGAGCGTGGCAACGGCGACCTGTCGGCGATCCAGGAAGTGGAGCGTGACTTCGGCATTCCGGTGGTCAGCATCGTATCGCTGACCCAGGTGCTGCAGTTCCTCGCCGATGACCCGGCGCTCAAGCAGCACTTGCCGGCCGTCGAGGCCTACCGGGCCCAGTACGGTATCTGAGGCAAACAAAAAGGCGACCCGCGGGTCGCCTTTTTTGTACCTGTGGTGGCCCGCTCCTGTAGGAGCCGGCCTTGCCGGCGGATGCCTCAGCGCGGTTCGTGATTGGTAATCAGGGTACCCACGCCACTGTCGGTGAAAATTTCCAGCAGCACCGCATTCGGCACGCGGCCGTCGATGATGTGCGAGCTGTGCACGCCGCCCTGTACTGCTTCCAGTGCGCAACGGATCTTGGGCAGCATGCCGCCGTAGATGGTGCCGTCCGCGATCAGTTCGTCAACCTGCTCGGTGGTCAGGCCGGTGAGCACGGTGCCCTGCTTGTCCATCAGGCCGGCGATGTTGGTCAGCAGCATCAGCTTCTCGGCCTTGAGCGCTTCGGCCACCTTGCCTGCCACCAGGTCGGCGTTGATGTTGTACGACTCGCCGTTGGCGCCCACGCCGATTGGCGCGATCACCGGGATGAAGTCGCCCTTGACCAGCATGTTCAGCAGGTCGGTGTTCACCCCGACCACTTCGCCCACATGACCGATGTCGATGATTTCAGGGCTGGTCATCTCTGGCGTCTGGCGGGTGACGGTGAGCTTCCTGGCGCGAATCAGCTCGGCGTCCTTGCCGGTCAGACCGATGGCGCTGCCGCCATGACGGTTGATCAGGTTGACGATGTCCTTGTTCACCTGGCCGCCGAGCACCATCTCCACCACGTCCATGGTCTGCGCATCAGTGACGCGCATGCCATCGACAAACCGGCTTTCGATGGACAGGCGCTTGAGCAGGTCGCCGATCTGCGGGCCGCCGCCGTGCACCACCACCGGGTTGATGCCGACTGCCTTCATCAGCACCACGTCGCGGGCGAAGCCGGTCTTGAGCTCTTCGCTCTCCATCGCGTTGCCGCCGTACTTGATCACCAGCGTCTTGCCGACAAAGCGGCGGATGTAGGGCAGCGCTTCGGACAGTACCTGGGCGACATGGGTGGCGGCATCACGATCAAGGGTCATGCAGGGCTCCAGTTGGAACAAGGGGTCGGTCAGAACGTTGGTTGCAGATCAGGGGCTGCGCGCTTGAGCTGGGCAAGGAACACGTCCTTGATTCGCTGCAGCTCGGCTTCGCTGTCGGCCTCGAAGCGCAGTACCAGCACCGGCGTGGTGTTGGAGGCGCGAACCAGGCCCCAGCCGTTGGGGTAGTCGACCCGTACACCATCGATGGTGGTCAGGTTGGCGTCTTGGCCCCAGTCGGCGTCGCGTTGCAGTGCCTCAATGATGCTGAATTTACCCTCGTCCGTCACATCAATGTTGATTTCAGGGGTACAAATATCGTTCGGGAACGCCGCGAACAGCGTTTCGGCATCGCTATCGGCCTTGCTCAGAATCTCCAGCAGGCGCGCGGCGCTGTAGATGCCGTCGTCGAAACCGTACCAGCGCTCCTTGATGAAGATGTGCCCGCTCATCTCGCCGGCCAGCAGGGCGCCAGTCTGCTTCATCTTCTTCTTGATCAACGAATGACCTGTCTTCCACATCAGCGCGCGGCCGCCGTACTGTTCGATCAGCGGGGTCAGGCGGCGGGTGCATTTGACGTCGAAGATGATCTCGGCGCCCGGGTTGCGCGCCAGCACGTCCTGGGCGAACAGCATCAACAGGCGATCGGGGTAGACGATGTTGCCAGTGTTGGTCACTACGCCGACACGGTCGCCGTCACCGTCGAAGGCCAGGCCCAGGTCGGCGCCGCTTTCCTTGACCTTGGCGATCAGGTCCACCAGGTTTTCCGGCTTGCCCGGGTCGGGGTGGTGGTTGGGGAAGTTGCCGTCGACCTCGCAGAACAGCGGGATCATCTCGCAGCCCAGCGCCTCGATCAGCTGCGGGGCGATCACCCCGGCGGCGCCGTTTCCGCAGTCCACCACCACCTTGAGCTTCTTCGCCAGCTTGATGTCGCCGGTGATCTGGGTGAAGTAGCGGTCCAGGATCTCGACCTTCTCGACGCTGCCTTCGCCGCGGGTGAGGTCGTTGGTCTGCAGGCGGATCAGGAGGGCCTGGATCTGCTCATTGGCCAGGGTGTCGCCGGCGATGACGATCTTGAAGCCGTTGTAGTTCGGCGGGTTGTGGCTGCCGGTGAGCATCACCCCGGACTTGCCGGCCAGCACGTTGGCGGCGTAGTACAGGGCGGGCGTGGGTACCAGGCCGACATCGCTGACCTTGCACCCGGCCTCGACCAGGCCCTTGATCAGTTGCTCGACCAGCATCGGGCCGGACAGGCGACCGTCGCGGCCAACCGATACATGCGGCTCGCCCTGGTCCAGGCTCTGTGCACCGATGGCGCGGCCGATCCAGTAGGCGGTTTCGGCGGTGAGGCCTTCGCCGACCACACCTCGGATATCGTAGGCGCGGAAGATGCTGGCGGGGAGGTTCGGGGTCATGCGTTCCATGTTGCTCACCTGGGGAAACTCCAATTGGAAGGGGCTATGTTGGGTCGACGGTCGGCATGCGCTGCAGGCACCCGGCGCGCCGCGCGGCTAAAGATGTCCGGCTTTGACGGCATTTTCGACATAGAGTTCTTGAGCCGGGCGATTCATCCGTCGATCACCTCTGGAAGATCGACCCGGGCTGAAAGTGCAGGCTCCATGCATCGTTGAAGGTCCCTATCGGGGTTATTGCCGGGCTATCACTTTCGCCTGCGCTGGCCAGTACGGCCTGAGGGTCGTCGAACACGCCTTGCACGAGGCTGGCCTTGCCGATTTCCGGCATGTCTATTTTCAGAGCAGCACTTACACGTTGCAGCTCGAAAGTCATGAGCAGCACGGCCTGCACCGGGCCTGTCGCACTGCCTCGAATGGGCGTGACACTGTGGATATGCAGTTGCCCGTTGGTCGGGTGGGCCTCCAGGTTCGGTGGTACCCCGCGTTCGGCTCGCCCGATCATGTCCAGCAATGGCGGGCTGAGTGAGCGGTCGTGGAGGCTCTCGCGCCTGGCCTGGCCGGGCGTGAGCAACCGACTGCTGACCAACCCTTCGAGGTAGCTGAAGTCGTCCAGCACCTGGCGCGCCTGGCGGGCGTCAGCCGCCTTGGCAGCGGCAAGCAGGGCCGGATGGCGGGCCACGGTGTCGACCTCGGACACCAGACGGGCGATCTGCTGGTCGAGCGCAATGACCAGCCCGAAGGCCGGAAAGTACGTCTGCAGGTTACGTTGCTCGCGTTGCAGAGGGATTACCAGCGTCAGCCACACCGCAAGCCCGGCGACGAGCATGCCGGCCAGGCCCCAATACAGGCCTGGCAGCAGGGCTCCCGCGTTGTTCAATGGCTGCCCGAATGGCCGAAGCCGCCAGCGCCACGCTGGGTTTCGTCGAAGGTTTCGACGATGTCGAAGTGCGCCTGTACCACCGGTACCAGCACCAGTTGCGCAATGCGCTCGCCGATGGCGATGGTGAAAGGGGTCTGGCCGCGGTTCCAGCACGACACCATCAGCTCGCCCTGGTAGTCCGAATCGATCAGGCCGACCAGATTGCCCAGCACGATGCCGTGCTTGTGGCCCAGGCCCGAGCGCGGAAGGATCAGCGCGGCCAGGCCCGGGTCGCCGACGTAGATCGACAGGCCGGTAGGGATCAGTATGGTCTGGCCCGGCTCCAGGACGGTCTCTTCCTTGAGCATGGCGCGCAGGTCGAGGCCGGCAGAACCGGGAGTGGCGTATTGCGGCAGCGGGAATTCGCTGCCAAGGCGCGGATCGAGAATCTTGGCTTGTAAGGCGTGCATGCAGAGTTAAACCTGGTTGAGACGTTCGGCGATGAAGGCTACCAGCTGACGGGCGATCTTGCCCTTGCTGGTCTGTGCAAAGAGTGTTGCTTGAAGTTGGCGATCGATCACGCTGCAGGCGTTCTCCTCGCTGTTGAAGCCGATGCTGGGGTTGGCCACGTCATTGGCGACGATCAGGTCGAGGTTCTTGTCCTTGAGCTTGCGCGCGGCGTAATCGAGCAGGTGTTCGGTCTCGGCGGCAAAGCCGACGCTGAACGGGCGGTCGGGGCGGGTGGCGATGGTGGCCAGAATGTCCGGGTTGCGCACCATCTGCAGCAGCAGGCCGTCACCTGTCGTAGGGTCTTTCTTGAGCTTTTGCGGGGCGACGACTTCGGGGCGGTAGTCCGCAACCGCAGCCGATGCGATGAACACATCGCACGGGATCGCCGCTTCGCACGCGGCGAGCATGTCCCGCGCGCTCACCACGTCGATACGGGTCACCCGGTCGGGTGTGGGCAGGTGCACCGGCCCTGTCACCAGGGTTACCCGAGCACCGGCTTCCACCGCCGCTTCGGCCAGGGCAAAGCCCATCTTCCCCGAGCTATGATTGGTGATGTAGCGCACCGGGTCGATGTTTTCCTGGGTCGGGCCTGCGGTAATCAGCACGTGCTTGCCGGTCAGCGACTGGCGCTTGAAGGTTTCGGCGGCGCACCAGGCCAGGTCGGTGGCTTCGAGCATGCGGCCAAGGCCCACGTCGCCACAGGCCTGGCTGCCGGAGGCCGGGCCGAACACCTGGATGTCGCGGCTTTGCAGCAGCTGCAAGTTGGCCTGGGTGGCCGGGTCGCGCCACATGGCCTGGTTCATGGCCGGTGCCAACGCCACGGTGGCGTCGGTAGCCAGTACCAGGGTGGTCAGCAGATCGTTGGCAACGCCTTGCGCCAGGCGCGCGATCAGGTCGGCGGTGGCAGGTGCGATCAGCACCAGGTCGGCCCACTTGGCCAGTTCGATATGGCCCATCGCCGCTTCGGCGGCAGGGTCGAGCAGGTCCATGTGCACGGGGTGCCCGGATAGGGCCTGCATGGTCAGCGGGGTGATGAATTCGGCCCCGCCGTGGGTCATGACGACGCGCACTTGCGCGCCGTGCTCCAGGAGTCGGCGAACCAGCTCGGCGCTCTTGTAGGCAGCAATGCCGCCGCCGACGCCAAGAACGATGCGTTTCCGATACAGCCGCTGCATAGGCTTGCCTTTCTTTGATCAGTGTTTGCACGCGGCGACGACGCCTCCCCAGGCCGAATCGTCGCGTAAAAAGAGGGGGCTACGATAGCACAGGGCTGAAATGGGGAGCAGCCACACACAGACAGAGGGACAGCTATGGGTATCAGGGATTGGCCGTCGGCGGAACGCCCGCGGGAGAAGTTGCTTGAGCGAGGGGCCGGGAGCCTGTCGGACGCCGAGTTGCTGGCGGTGTTCCTGCGCACCGGTGTGGCAGGCAAGAGCGCGGTGGACCTGGCGCGCCACCTGTTGCAGCAGTTTGGCGGCTTGCGGCAACTGCTGGAGGCCGATCAGCCGACGTTTCAGCGTGAGCTGGGGCTAGGCCCGGCGAAGTATGCGCAACTGCAGGCGGTGATGGAGATTGGGCGCCGGCACTTGGCCGAAACCATCATCCGCGACCCGGCGTTGCAGAGCCCGGGGGCGGTCCGGCGTTACCTGAAATCGATGCTGCGTCATGAAGAAAGCGAGGTGTTCGGCTGCCTGTACCTGGACAACAAGCACCGTCCTCTAGGGTTCGAGGCGTTGTTCCGCGGGTCCATCAGCAGTGCCAACGTCTACCCTCGGGAAGTCATCAAGCGTGCGTTGGCCAGAAATGCCGCAGCATTGATCCTTTGCCACAATCATCCGTCAGGTGTTTCCGAGCCAAGCCAGGCAGATATCAATCTGACCCTGCGCTTGCAGAAAGCCCTGGGCCTGATCGAGGTGCGGGTGCTGGATCACATCATCATCGGCGATGGGGAGCCATTGTCGATGGTGGAGCGGGGCTTGTTCGCTGCCTGACGCTGCTGTGCGTGGGCGGTACTAGTCGATCAGCTTTGTTGCAACAAACGACGCAGCCAGCCCGACAACCGAAGCCAGCAGCAGGTAGTGACGCACCACAAGCTCGGTTCTGATCGTGGCTGGAAAGGACTCCACGTCTGCGGCCTGCAGCGATCCTGTTCTGATGAAGAGCTTCGCATGAGCCAGAAGCGCAGCGATGCATACGGTAAACACGATTCTGCCAAACACGGTGTTGTACATCACCGGGCGCTGTCGATTCACCACCGCCTTGCAGTTGGCAAGGTACCGGGATGCACTGGTCATGTAGCGCATGCCAGCCTGTGCGTACTGGGTGGCGACCCACCCCAGGCCGGCGATGCAAGGCAGCTGCAGTGCAAGGGGCAGCCAATAGGGTGAATACCCGCCGAGCCCGAACTCAGTCGGCTCGCCCTGGTGCTGAACGGCTTTGAGCACCTGCAGGGCAAGGGCCAGCAGCACCAGAACGGCCAGCATTGCCAGCCTGAGGTGGTGGCTAAGAACCAGCAGCGTTCTGAGGTTGCCGGGGAAGCGCTTGATGTCCTCTGCGCTCAGGCCCCCGAACTCGACCGGGCAATCGGGGTAGGCCAACAGGCCGGCAATGTCGCCCACTGCCCTGAATCGCTGGCGCAGGCCCAGGTTGAGGCTGTACCGATGAGCGTCAACCAGCGGCGAGTTGTGAAGGTGCTCGAGTGCTTCGGCCAATCGCTGGGTGGCAATGTAGAGAAGCAGTGCGCCGAAGACCACCGGGCCGAGTATCAGTGCCACGGTGAGGCCGGCGATAGCCGCTTCGATCCAGTATTCAATATCCAATGCGGCTATCCGTACGGTGCGGTTCGCTGGGCAACCATCGTAAGTCGATGGCGAGAGTCACCTGGCGGCCTGAACACGCGCTGCAGGCTGCTGCAGTGTCCTTCGGGCTACCAGAGGACGCTGTCAGGAGCCTGCAGGCGCGAGTCGTTCAGCGTGCGGTGTTCACCGTGGCAAAGTCCTGCCGGCCGAACGGGCTGACCGTGTAGCCCTCCACATCCTTGCGCATCAGCACCGCTGCCGTGGGGTGCGCCAGTGGCAGCCACAGTGCCTGCTGCTGGATCAGCCCCTGGGCCTGCTGGTACAGGCGGCTGCGCACGCTCTGGTCGTTGGTGGTCTTGCCGGCACTGATCAACTGGTCCAGGCGCTTGTCGCAGTACCGCGCGAAGTTGGTCCCCGACTCGACTGCCGGGCAGGCAAACTGCGGGCTGAGGAAGTTGTCGGGGTCGCCGTTGTCGCCGGCCCAGCCCATGAACAGCAAATCGTGCTCACCGGCCTTGGCACGGCGGATCAGCTCGCCCCATTCGATCACGCGAATCTCGGCCTTGATGCCGACCTTCGTCAGGTCTGCCTGCAGCAGTTGTGCCCCCAGGCTCGGGTTGGGGTTGAGCAGGCTTCCCGAAGGGCGCGTCCAGATTGTGGTGCTGAAGCCGTCCGGCAACCCGGCCTTGACCAGCAGCGCCTTGGCTTTGGTCGCGTCGGTCGGGTAACCCGGCAAGTCCTTGGCGTAGCTCCAGGTGTTGGGCGGCAGGGGGCCTTCAGCGGCGACTGCGGTGCCTTCGAACACGGCCTTGAGGTAGCTGGTCTTGTCGAACGCCAGGTTGATCGCCTGCCGTACCTCGACCTTGTCCAGCGGCGGGTGCTGGCTGTTGATCGCGACGAACGCGGTCATGAACGCCTCGGTCTTCTCGACCTTCAGGTTTGCGTCTTCGGCGGCTGCCGCAACGTCCAGCGGCTTGGGCGACAGGGCGATCTGGCACTCGTTGCGCCGCAGTTTCTGCAGGCGCACGTTGGCGTCGGGGGTGATCGCGAAAATCAGCGGGTCGACGCTCGGCTTGCCGGCAAAATAGTCGGCATTGGCGCGGTAGCGGATCACTGCGTCCTTCTGGAAACGCTGGAACACGAACGGGCCGGTGCCGATCGGCTGGCTGTTGAGCTTCTCCGGGGTGCCGGCCTTGAGCAACTGGTCGGCGTATTCGGCCGAATAGATCGAGGCGAAGCCCATGCTCAGGGTGGCGAGGAAGGTCGCGTCCGGATGGTCGAGGGTAAAGCGCACGCTCAGCGGATCGGGTGCCTCCACCTGCTTGATCAGGCTGGGCAGCTGCAACGACTGGGCATGCGGGTAGCCGCTCTGGGTGATCTTGTGCCAGGAGTGGGCGGGGTAGAGCATGCGCTGGAAGCTGAACAGCACGTCGTCGGCGTTCAGCACGCGGCTGGGCTTGAAGTACGGCGTACTGTGAAACTTTACCCCCGGGCGCAGCTTGAAGTCGTAGACCAGGCCGTCGGCCGATACCGTCCAGCTTTCGGCCAGGCTCGGCACCACCTTGCCGCTGGTGGCGTCGAATTCCACCAGCCGGTTCATGAGCACATCGGCAGAAGCATTGGTGGTGGTCAGCGCGTTATACTGCACCACGTCAAAGCCTTCGGGGCTGGCCTCGGTACATACGCTCAAGGCGCCTGCCTGGGCCAGTGCGGGGCTTAGCAGCGCTGCGAGCAACAGGGGTAAAGCGGCACGACGCATGGTGACTCCTTGGCTGATCAATGGCCCATCTGCCCGTGCAGTCTGGAAAACTCCTACCCTAGTGCGCAAGGCCGTAAATGGCCAACTCCTTTTTCAAGGAATATTGCGACGAGCGGTTTTGTCGCTGGAAGCCCTGCATCCGGGCGGCCTGGGTTGATTCATGCATCGTGCGATCACATCAAATGTTGTTGTACCCCGGCCTTTCTGGTATAAAGCAGCGCTCTTTTCTAGGGGCTCGGTTTGTCGCATCTGCAGATCTTGCCGATAAGACCCTGAAGAAACACGGCGCCTGGCGCCAAAGACTGAGAGATTAAGCGGCCAACCCATGCCGGGTTGGGCATGTGGTTTTAGAGGGCTGAGGCATGTCGAGAGTCTGTCAAGTTACCGGTAAGGGTCCGGTAACCGGGAATAACATTTCCCACGCGAATAACAAAACCCGTCGTCGTTTCCTGCCGAACCTGCAGCATCACCGCTTCTGGGTCGAGTCGGAGAAGCGTTTCGTGCGTCTGCGCGTTTCTGCCAAAGGCATGCGTATCATCGACAAGCGCGGCATCGATGCCGTTCTGGTCGAAATTCGCCGTAACGGCGCCAAGGTCTAAGGGAGAAAATCATGCGTGAATTGATCCGTCTGGTGTCGACCGCTAATACCGGCCACTTCTACACCACCGACAAGAACAAGCGCACCACTCCGGACAAAATCGAAATCAAAAAATTCGATCCGGTTGTTCGCAAGCACGTGATCTACAAGGAAGCCAAGATCAAGTAATTGATCCCGGCTTACGAAAAAAGGCCCGCATCTCACGATGCGGGCCTTTTTTTATGGCGATTTTCTGTTCAGCCGAAATGGAAACCGCTGATCAGGCCCGCCTCGTTGCCGCTGATGTTCACGCGTTGCGGGTCCATTTCGCGGGTCGACATCTCGCCGATGCCGACCACGCGCTGGCGCCCGGTCAGTTCGCTGATGTAGGCCTTCACGGTCGGCACGTAGCGGGTGCCGACCAGGCGGCCGATGCAGGTGAGCACTTCGTCGTTGCTCAGTTGCAACGCTTCGATGGGACAGACGACCGGTTGATCCTTTTGCATGGTGAGGCTCCTTGAGTTCAGGTGGGTCCGGATAAGGACCTCGCCATGCTCGCGCCAGGGAGGGCTGGCGCGGCGGTATCTATCTATGGCCTATGCCTTGGGCTCGAACATCACGTAGATCTTGCGGCAGGTCTCCAGCACCTCCCAGGTGCCCTTGAAGCCGGCCGGGATCACGAAGCGGTCACCGGTGCGCAGGGTCTTGGCGTTGCCTTCTTCGTCGCGCAACACCGATACGCCGTGCACGATCTCGCAGTACTCGTGTTCAGTGTAATTGACGGTCCATTGCCCGGGCGCTCCCTCCCACACACCAGCGGCGAATTGCCCGCAAGGGCTGGCGTAATGGTTGTAGACCGCCTGCTCCGGGTCGCCCTTGAGCACTTTTTCGGCAGCCGGGCGGTAGCGCTCGGCCTCGGTCAGTACCTGTGCGAAGTCGACAATCTGCTGGATATTCATGTTTGGGTCCCCTGATTGTTAAATAAAGTGCACATCACTAGGCATTTGGCCATGTATTGTCAAATATATTGATAATTCAGGTGCCAGAGTTTAGGGTGTCGAGTGCCGTAGAGCGACAATCGCTCCGGCCGTATTCTGACAGCGCCCTGGCCCCTCGTGCGGCGCTGCATTTCAACAACAGGAGGAGTTTCGTATGACCACCCTGACTCGTGCGGACTGGGAACAGCGTGCCCAGCAACTCAAGATCGAAGGCCGTGCTTTCATCAATGGTGAATACACCGCCGCCGTTTCCAACGCCACGTTCGAGTGCCTGAGCCCGGTTGACGGACGCCTTCTGGCGCAGGTCGCCAGCTGCGACGAGGCCGACGCCCAGCGCGCCGTGGAAAACGCCCGCGCCACCTTCGAGTCCGGCGTGTGGTCGCGCCTGGCCCCGGCCAAGCGCAAGGCTACCCTGATCCGTTTCGCCGCGCTGCTCAAGCAGAACGTCGAGGAGCTGGCCCTGCTCGAAACCCTCGACATGGGCAAGCCGATCAACGACTCGCTGAACATCGACGTGCCGGGCGCTGCCCAGGCACTGAGCTGGAACGGCGAAGCCATCGACAAGATCTACGACGAAGTCGCGGCCACCCCGCACGACCAGCTAGGCCTGGTAACCCGCGAGCCTGTGGGTGTGGTGGCGGCCATCGTGCCGTGGAACTTCCCCCTGCTGATGGCCAGCTGGAAACTCGGCCCGGCGCTGGCCACCGGTAACTCGGTGGTGCTCAAGCCGTCCGAGAAGTCCCCGCTGACCGCCATCCGCATCGCCCAGCTGGCCATCGAGGCCGGTATCCCGGCCGGCGTGCTGAACGTGCTGCCTGGCTACGGCCATACCGTCGGCAAGGCTCTGGCCCTGCACATGGACGTCGATACCCTGGTGTTCACCGGCTCGACCAAGATCGCCAAGCAGCTGATGATCTACGCCGGCGAATCGAACATGAAACGCGTGTGGCTGGAAGCCGGCGGCAAGAGCCCGAACATCGTGTTCGCCGATGCCCCGGACCTGAACGCCGCTGCCGCCGCCGCGGCCAGTGCCATCGCCTTCAACCAGGGCGAAGTGTGCACCGCAGGTTCGCGTCTGCTGGTCGAGCGCTCGATCAAGGACAAATTCCTGCCGCTGGTACTGGAGGCCCTCAAGGCCTGGAAGCCTGGCAACCCGCTGGACCCGGCCACCACCGTTGGTGCCCTGGTCGACACCCAGCAGATGAACACCGTGCTGTCCTACATCGAGGCTGGTCACACCGATGGCGCCAAGCTGCTGGTGGGCGGCAAGCGCATCCTCGAAGAAACCGGCGGCACCTATGTCGAACCGACCATCTTCGACGGCGTGAGCAACGCCATGCGCATCGCCAAGGAAGAGATCTTCGGCCCGGTACTGTCGGTGATCACCTTCGACAGCGTCGAAGAAGCCATCCAGATCGCCAACGACACCCCTTACGGCCTGGCCGCAGGTGTATGGACCGCCGACATCAGCAAGGCGCACAAGACCGCCAAGGCCCTGCGTGCCGGCAGCGTGTGGGTCAACCAGTACGACGGTGGCGACATGACTGCGCCGTTCGGTGGCTTCAAGCAGTCGGGCAACGGCCGTGACAAGTCGCTGCACGCACTGGACAAGTACACCGAGCTCAAGGCCACCTGGATCAAGCTGTAAGGCCATGGGTGCGGCCTGGTGCCGCGCCCCGAGCGATCCGCGCCACAGCCGGGCCCTGCGTTAGCGCAGGCCCGGCTGTGTTGCTTGTGGCGATCCATCATTCTGCGAGGAAGTACACATGCGTTGGGCTACCTACTTCGCCGTGCTGTCGTCGGTTCTGAGCGTCGGCCTTGCCCTGGGCGTGAGCATGCCGTTGGTATCGCTGCGTCTGGAGAGCTGGGGCTATGGCAGCTTTGCCATTGGCGTGATGGCGGCGATGCCGGCAATTGGCGTGCTGGTTGGCGCCAGCCTGTCCAGCCGCCTGGCGGCGTATTTCGGCACCGCCACGCTGATGCGCCTGTGCCTGCTGGCCGGTGCGTTGTCCATCGGCCTGCTGGCGCTGCTGCCCAGCTATCCGGTGTGGCTGGCGTTGCGCCTGCTGATCGGGGTGATCCTGACCATCGTGTTCATCCTTGGCGAAAGCTGGATCAACCAGCTGGTGGTCGAGCAATGGCGTGGCCGCCTGGTGGCGCTGTATGGCAGCAGCTATGCCCTCAGCCAGCTGGCCGGGCCGCTGCTGCTGGGCGTGCTGGGTTCGGAGGATGACCTGGGCTTCTGGATCGGGGCCGGGTTGCTGGTGGTGGCACCGCTGGTGCTGATCGGCCGCAGCGGGGCGCCCAGCGCTGAAGCCTGTGGTGTGGGCCTGCGTGACCTGGTGGGCTTCTGCCGGCGCTTGCCGGTAATCGCCTGGGCCATTGCACTGTTCGCCGCGTTCGAGGCGATGATCCTCACCCTGTTGCCGGTGTACTGCCTGCAGCAGGGCTTCACCACCGAGCTGGCGCTGTTCATGGTCAGTACCGTGGTGGTGGGCGATGCGGTACTGCAACTGCCGATCGGGGCGCTGGCCGACTACATGTCGCGCCGCACGCTGTTCACCGGCTGCGCCATGACCCTGCTGGTATCGAGTCTGGCCATTCCGGTGCTGATGCACACGCCGGCGATCTGGCCATTGTGGGTGCTGTTCGGCGCCAGTGCCGGTGGCCTGTTCACCCTGTCGCTGATCCTGATCGGCGAACGCTATCGCGATGATGCGCTGGTGCGCGCCAACGCCCACGTGGCGCAGCTGTGGGGCATCGGCTGCCTGATCGGGCCATTGGCTGCTGGGGCCGGTAGCCAGTGGGTGAGCGGGCATGCGTTGCCGCTGCTGATGGCGGCGGGCGCGTTCGGGCTGGTGCTGTTGGCGATGCGGCCGAATGCCTTCGAGCCTGCCACGGCCTAGGGCCGCTTTGTACTGGTTGAATCTCCTCGAGGAGCGCTCTTCTCGGGGGATTTCACCTTTCGTCGCTTTCACCCAGCTGCGCAACTTCTTGCGCACCAAAATGTGGATAACCCTGTGCATACATTGCTGCGGGCCATAATAAACTTGGCCTGCAGCCAACTGCGCAACTTCTTGCACAGTACTGCGCAAGAAGTCGCAAACCTATCGCTCTGCCTACGACCGCAACGGTATCGGCAAGCTAACCCAAGCGATCACCGCAGCGAACAAGCCGCATAGCTTCACCCTACAACATCCTCTCCAACCCCACCGCCTTGCTCACCCACGCATTGAACCGTCGCCACAGCCCACCTGGCTCTGTCGTCAACGTGTGCAACTGCCCATTGTCCTCGGTCACCCACACCAGCTTGCCGTCGACCAGCCGCGGCTCGTAGCTCAGCGCCGGGGCCATGCCCTGCAGTGCCAGGTCGCGGGTGTACTCGGCCAGTTGCGGGCTGTCCACTAGCACGCCGACCTCGGTGTTCCACAGCACCGAGCGCGGGTCGAAGTTGAACGAGCCGATGAAGGTCTTCTGCCGATCGAACACGATCGCCTTGCTGTGCAGGCTCGAGTCCGATGCACTGCCGAAGTGATGGATACGCCCGCTGCTGGGGTCGCCGGGCTGGCGGCGCAGTTCGTACAGTTTTACCCCGTGTTCCAGCAGCGCCTTGCGGTACGGCGCATAGCCGCCGTGTACCGCCGGCACGTCGGTGGCCTCCAGCGAGTTGGTCAGCAGGCTCACCGACACCCCGGCGTCGGCATGGCTGGTCAGGTACAGCAGGCCGGTCTCGCCAGGCACGAAGTAGGCCGATACCAGGATCAGCTCATGGTGCACGTCGTTCAGGTCGGGCGCCAACTGCTGGGTCAGCAGCAACCGCGGGTCTGGCTCGGCCTGGGCCAGCACCTTGCTTGGCGCATCCCACAGCGCCTGGTTGTGTGCCCAGATCAACTCGTTGCGCCAGGAATCCAGGCGCGGGTGGGTCTTGTAGGCCATCAGGCGGTCGTACAGTGCCTTGCGCTTTACCCTGGCCTCGCTCAGCGAAGCCTCCAGGCGCTCGCGGCTCACACGCAGGTCGTCGGCGTTCGGGGTGCTGAACATGAAGTCGCCAATCGGTCGGCTCAGGGCGCTGTTCCAGTACTGGTCGAAGCTGTGCCCCAGCTGTTCGGCCACCGGCCCCACGCCCAGCATGTCGATGTCGGTGAAGTTCAGGTTGGGCTCGGCGTCGAAGTATTCGTCACCCAGGTTGCGCCCGCCGACGATGGCCATGCTGTTGTCCACCAGCCACAGCTTGTTGTGCATGCGCCGGTGCTGCAGCGACAGGTTGAACAGCCTGCCCAGGGCACGGGTCACGCCGGTGCTGCGCCCCAGGTGCAGCGGGTTGAACACGCGAATCTGTACCTTCGGGTGCGCCGCCAGGGTGGCGATGACCTCGTCCAGGCCGTCGCTGGTGGTGTCGTCGAGCAGGATGCGCACGCGCACGCCACGGTCGGCAGCCTGCAGCAGTTCGTGCACCAGCGCGCGGGTGCTGAGCCCGTCATGCACGATGTAGTACTGCAGGTCGATGCTGCTCTGGGCGTTACGGATCAGCTCGGCGCGGGCGTGGAACGCCTCGGTGCTGTTGGGCAGCAGGCGAAAGCCGGACCGCCCCTCATAAGCGCTGGCCTGGCGCTGCACCGAACGGCCAAAGGCCGAGTCGCTGGCGGGCAGGGCCTGGGTCACGGTACGGGGCGTGCTGGAGGTGGCGCACCCGGCAAGGGTGAGCGCCAGCATCAGTAACAGCGCGAAGGCCCTGGGTTTGGTCAAAGGGGCATGTCCTTGAGCAGGAAGGCAGTTGGGGGTTGGACCACGCGGGGCGGCGCAACGTTACCCGCCGCGCTCATCCTCGGCCAGTAGACGAATGGCGGTTTCGCCGACCTTGCGCACGGCCGCTTCGATTTCGGCAGTGGCGCGGGCGGCAAAGTTCATGCGCAGGCAGTTGCGGAACTTGCCCGACGCCGAAAAGATGCTGCCCACCGCAATCTGCACACCTTGCTCTAGTAAAGCCCGGTTCAGGCGCAAGGTGTCGAAACTTTCCGGCAGTTCCACCCACAGCACGAAGCCGCCCTGGGGCCGGCTGGCGCGGGTGCCGGCGGGGAAGTAGCGGCTCACCCAGTCGATCATCTGATCGCGGGCGCGCTGGTACTGGCCGCGCACACGGCGCAGGTGCGGCTGGTAGTGGCCGCCCTCGATGAAGTCGGCAATCGCCAGCTGCGGCTGGGTGGCGGTGTAGCCGGTGCTGATGTACTTCATGTGAATCACCCGCTCCAGGTAGCGCCCCGGCGCCACCCAGCCCACCCGCAGGCCGGGTGCAAGGGTCTTGGAGAACGAGCTGCACAGCAGCACGCGGCCGTCGTCGTCGAACGACTTGATGGTGCGTGGGCGCGGGTAGGTGTAGGCCAGGTCGCCATACACGTCGTCCTCCAGGATCGCCACGTCGAAGCGCTGGGCCAGGGTCAGCAGGGCGCGTTTGCGCGCCTCGGGCATGATGTAGCCCAAGGGATTGTTGCAGCTGGGGGTCAGCTGGATCAGCTTGATCGGCCACTGTTCCAGGGCCAGCTCCAGGGCTTCGAGGCTGATGCCGGTGAGCGGGTCGGTGGGGATCTCCAACGCTTTCATGCCCAGGCCCTTGAGGGTCTGCATGGCGCCGTGAAAGCTCGGTGATTCGACCGCGACGATGTCGCCCGGCTGGCACACCGCGCGCACGCTGATCGACAGGGCTTCCTGGCAGCCGGTGGTGATCACCAGGTCTGCCGTGCTCAGGCTGCAGCCCGAATCGAGCATCAGCCGCGCCACCTGCTCGCGCAGGGCTTCGGTGCCGGCGACGGTGTCGTAGTACAGACCGGGCATGTCCTGGCGCCGGCTCAGCTGCGCCAGGCTGCGCAGCAACGGCTTGAGGGTGGGGCTGCCGACATCGGGCATGCCGCGGCCCAGTTGCACCACGTCCTTGCGCGGCACGCTGCGCACCAGCTCGAACACCTGGTCCCATTGCGAGATATCCACAGGGCGCTGGGCCGGGCGGCTGACGTCGGGCAGGGCGGGTAGTGGGCGATGGTCAGGCACGAAATAGCCGGACTTGGGCCTGGGCGCCGCCAGCCCGTGATCTTCCAGCACCCGATACGCCTGCTGCACGGTACTCAGGCTCACGCCATGCTCGACGCTCAGGGCCCGCACCGACGGCAGGCGGTCGCCGGGGCGGTAGAGGCCCTGCTCGATGCGTGCGCCAATCAGTTCGGCGAGGTTGACGTAGAGGGTCATGGCGTACTCCTGGGCGGGCAAGCGGCTGGCAACCGGTACAGATTGGGCAAAAATACAGCATTCAGCGCCGTTATCGACACATCTGTATGGAAATAATACCTGGCGGTTGAATCTGTAATGCCTTGCAACACCCGCGCATCATGGCTGCACGGTTACCCACCCTGGAGGAATGAAGCGATGAACGGCGCGAGCGATGCAGGCCTGCCACTGTGCACCAAAGGCGAGGTGGCGCGACATGAGGCGCCCGCCAGCCCGAGTCGCTGGGCTGTGATGATGCGGCGGTGGCGTTCACGCCATGCGCTGCTTCAGCTCGATGCCGAGCAGCTGCGCGATATCGGCCTGACCCGCGAACAGGCCGTGAAGGAAGGTCTCAGGCCGTTCTGGAGACCCTAGGCCAGTGCCTTGAGGCGGTGCCACAGCATGCCCAGCGCCAACAGCGGCGAGCGCAGGTGCTTGCCGCCAGGGAAGGTGATGTGCGGCACCTGGGCGAACAGGTCGAAGCGCCCGCTCTGCTGGCCGCTGATCGCCTCGCCCAGCAGCCGCCCGGCCAGATGCGTGGCGTTGAGCCCGTGGCCGGCATAGGCCTGGGCGTAGTAAACGTTGGGCCGGTCGCGCAGGCGGCCGATCTGCGGCAGGCGGTTGGCGCCGATGCCGATCATGCCGCCCCACTGGTATTCGATGCGGGTGTCGGCCAGTTGCGGGAACACCTTGAGCATCTTGGGCCGCATGTAGGCGCCGATGTCCTGCGGATCGCGCCCCGAGTAGTGGCAGGCGCCACCGAACAGCAGGCGCCGGTCGGCCGAGAGGCGATAGTAGTCCACGGTCACCTGCTGGTCGCACACCGCCATGTTCTGCGGCAGCAACTCGTTGGCCAGGGCTTCGCTCAGCGGTTCGGTGGCGATGATGTAGCTGCCGGCTGGCAGCACCTTGCCACTGAGCTCGCGGTCCAGGTCGTTGATGTAGGCATTGCAGCACAGCACCAGCGTGTTCGCCCGCACCGAGCCCTTGGCGGTGTGCACGTGCACCTGCGGGCCGTGCTCGATGCGGGTGACACGGGAATGCTCGAACACCTGCACGCCCAGCTGACGCGCGGCCTCGGCCTCGCCCAGCGCCAGGTTCAGCGGGTGCAGGTGCCCCGAGCCCATGTCCACCAGGCCGCCGGCGTAGCGACGCGAGCCGACCACCGTGTGCATCTGATCGGGCTGCACCAGGCGCAGCTCATGGGTGTAGCCCAGTCCGCGCAGCTCGTCGATCTCTTCGCTGAAGCCCTCGAATTCCCGTGGCTTGTTGGCCAGGTCGCAATAGCCCCAGGTCAGGTCGCAGTCGATGGCATGGCGTTCGATGCGCTGGCGCACGATGTCCACTGCCTCCAGGCCCATCAGTTTGAGGCTGCGCACTCCCTCGCTGCCGATCACCGGGGTGAACTGGTCCAGGCCGTGTCCGACCCCGCGAATCAGCTGCCCGCCATTGCGTCCACTGGCGCCCCAACCGATCTTGTGCGCTTCGAGCAGCACCACGCTCAGGCCGCGTTCGGCCAGTTCGATGGCGGTATTGAGGCCCGAAAAGCCGCCGCCCACCACGCACACATCACAGTTCAGCTCGCCTTGCAGGGGCGGGTACGCCGGTTGCCCGGCGCTGTGGGCAGCGTAGTAGGAAGTGGTATGCACGTTTGAAGGATCCTGGTAGGGCTGTGTGGAAAATTTGACACAGCATAGGCGGTGCTTTGATCGGCAGGCAACCGTGGGGCAAAATGGCGCTTCAGCCTTTCCCGCCACGAGTCTGCCATGAGTTGCAACAGTCACAAGATCCGCTTCCTGCGTGAGCAGATCCCGTCGTTCGCCTGCGTGCCGGGCTGCCACGATTGCTGCGGCCCGGTGACCACCTCCAGCGAGGAAATGGCGCGCCTGCCACGCAAGAGCGCGGCCGAGCAACAGGCCGCGCTGGATGAGCTCAACTGTGTGCACCTGGGCCCCGAGGGCTGCACCGTGTACGAGGAGCGGCCGCTGATCTGCCGCCTGTTCGGCACCACCCCGCGCCTGCCGTGCCCCAATGGTCGCGGCCCTGCCGAGATGATCGACCCGCAGGCCGAGCGCCTGGTGCACCAGTACATCGCCAGCACCCGCCAGGTGCTGGTGTAAGGCTCAGTCCGGAATCGGCAGGTTGAGGCTTTCCTTCACCTCTTCCATCACGATGTAGCTCTTGGATTCGCGCACGTGCGGCAGCTTGAGCAGGATGTCGCCCAGCAGCTTGCGGTACGAGGCCATCTCCGAGATGCGCGCCTTCACCAGGTAGTCGAAATCGCCCGATACCAGGTGGCATTCCAATACGTGGGGCAGCTTGAGCACCGCGCGGCGAAACTCTTCGAAAGTGTCCCCCGACTTGTAGTCCAGGCTGATCTCGACGAACACCAGCAGGCTGCCCTTGAGGTGCTGTGGGTTGAGCCGGGCGTTGTAGCCCATGATGATGCCTTCGCGCTCCAGACGCCGGACCCGCTCGGTGCACGGGGTGGTCGACAGGCCGACCTTCTCGCCCAGTTCGGTGAACGAGATGCGCCCGTCGGTCTGCAGGATGCGCAGGATGTTGCGGTCGATCTTGTCCAGTTCACGTTTGCTTTGATGCTGGGTTCTCATAGTGGATGCCCCTCCGTAAAAGCCGACCCTGCCGAGAATTCTCGCCAAATATAGGCTTTTATATAGTGAAAAGCACTGCCTCTACCTTCCTATACTGCGCCCATCCATGCCTTAAACAACAAATGTGTGCGGTACGCCGCCTCGAGGGATAACAACATGCGCGTTCTGGTACTTGGTAGCGGCGTCATCGGGACCGCCAGTGCCTACTATCTGGCTCGTCAGGGGTTTGAAGTGGTGGTGGTCGATCGCCAGCCGGCGGTGGCCATGGAAACCAGCTTCGCCAACGCTGGCCAGGTATCGCCGGGTTATGCCTCGCCCTGGGCTGCACCCGGTGTGCCGCTCAAGGCCATCAAGTGGCTGCTCGAGCGCCACGCCCCGCTGGCCATCAAGGCCACCGCCGACATCGACCAGTACCTGTGGATGGCGCAGATGCTGCGCAACTGCACGGCCAACCGCTATGCGGTGAACAAGGAGCGCATGGTGCGCCTGTCCGAGTACAGCCGCGACTGCCTCGACGAGCTGCGTGCCGAAACCGGCATTGCCTACGAAGGCCGCACCCTGGGCACCACCCAGTTGTTCCGCACCCAGGCGCAACTGGACAACGCGGCCAAGGATATCGCCGTGCTGGAACAGTCCGGTGTGCCCTACGAGCTGCTCGACCGCGACGGCATTGCCCGCGTGGAGCCTGCCCTGGCCAATGTCACCGACATCCTCGCCGGTGCCCTGCGCCTGCCCAACGACCAGACCGGCGACTGCCAGCTGTTCACCACGCGCCTGGCCGAAATGGCGCGCGACCTGGGCGTGGAATTCCGCTTCGGGCAGAACATCGAGCGCCTCGATCACGCGGGCGACCGGGTCAACGGCGTATGGATCGACGGCAAGCTGGAAACCGCCGATCGCTACGTGCTGGCCCTGGGCAGCTACTCGCCGCAACTGCTCAAGCCGCTGGGCATCAAGGCCCCGGTGTACCCGCTCAAGGGCTACTCGCTGACCGTGCCGATCACCGACCCGGCCATGGCCCCGACCTCGACGATTCTCGACGAGACCTACAAGGTCGCGATCACCCGCTTCGACAACCGCATCCGCGTCGGCGGCATGGCCGAGATCGCCGGTTTCGACCTGTCGCTCAACCCGCGTCGGCGCGAAACGCTGGAGATGATCGTCAACGACCTTTATCCTCGCGGCGGCGACCTGAGCCAGGCCAGCTTCTGGACCGGCCTGCGCCCGACCACCCCCGACGGCACGCCGATCGTGGGCGCCACGGCGTTTCGCAACCTGTTCCTGAACACCGGCCACGGCACCCTCGGCTGGACCATGGCGTGCGGTTCGGGTCGCCTGCTGGCCGACCTGATGGCGCGCAAGAAGCCGCAGATCAGCGCCGAAGGCCTCGACATTTCCCGCTACAGCAACAGTCAGGAGACTGCAAAGCATGTCAATCCAGCGCCAGCTCACCAATGAGCGCATGAGCCAGATCGTTACCCACAACGGCACCGTCTACCTGTCGGGCCAGGTGGGTAATGACCTGAACGGCGACGTCGGCCAGCAGACCCGCGAGGTGCTGGCCAACATCGAGCGGCTGCTGGACCTGGCCGGTACCGACAAGAGCCGCGTGCTGTCGGCGACCATCTACCTCAGCGACATCGACACCCAGTTCCAGGCCATGAACACGGTGTGGGACCAGTGGCTGGCCAAAGGCAATGCCCCGGCCCGCGCCACCGTTCAGGCCCGGCTGTGCAATCCGCAGATGCTGGTCGAGATCTCGATCGTCGCCGCCCTGCCGTAATCCGTTACCCAACTCACCCGACTGCCAGAAGGCTGCCGTCATGCGTCCCGCCCGTGCCCTGATCGATCTCCAAGCGCTGCGCCACAACTATCAACTCGCCCGCGAACTGACCGGCGCCAAGGCGCTGGCCGTGATCAAGGCCGACGCCTACGGGCACGGCGCGGTGCACTGCGCCCAGGCGCTGGAGGGCGAGGCCGACGGGTTCGCCGTGGCTTGCATCGAAGAGGCGCTGGAGCTGCGTGCTGCCGGCATCAAGGCCCCGGTGCTGCTGCTCGAGGGCATTTTCGAAGCCAGCGAGCTGCCCCTGATTGCCGAGCAGGACCTGTGGTGCGTGGTGCATTCGCTGTGGCAGCTCGAAGCCATCGAACAGGCAGGCCTGACCCGCCCGATCACCGTGTGGCTCAAGCTCGACACCGGCATGCACCGCGTCGGCCTGCACCCCAAGGACTACCACGGCGCCTACCAGCGTCTGCTGGCCAGCGGCAAGGTGGCGCGCATCGTGCTGATGAGCCACTTCGCCCGTGCCGACGAACTCGACAGCACGGCCAGCAGCGAGCAGGTGGCGGTGTTCGAAGCCGCGCGCCAGGGCCTGAGTGCCGAGGTCAGCCTGCGCAACTCGCCGGCCGTGCTGGGCTGGCCGCAGGTGCCCAGCGACTGGGTGCGTCCGGGCATCATGCTGTATGGCGCCACGCCCTTCGAGGTGCCGCAGGCCCAGGCTCAGCGCCTGCAGCCGGTGATGACCCTGGAATCCAAAGTGATCTGCGTGCGCGAACTGCCGGCCGGCGAGCCGGTGGGCTACGGTGCGAAATTCATCAGCCCGCGCCCCACCCGCGTGGGTGTGGTCGCCATGGGCTATGCCGACGGCTACCCGCGCCTGGCACCCACCGGTACCCCGGTGCTGGTGGCCGGCAAGCGCAGCCAGCTGATTGGCCGCGTGTCGATGGACATGTTGTGCATCGACCTCACCGATGTGCCCGAGGCCGGGCTGGGCAGCCCGGTGGAGTTGTGGGGCAAGCACGTGCTGGCCAGCGACGTGGCGATCCAGGCGGGCACCATCCCGTATCAGATCTTCTGCAACCTGCGTCGGGTGCCGATGGTGTACAGCGGCAATTGAGGCGCCAAAGCGGACGGGCTGCGGGTCGAAGTGTTGTAAATACTGAACGCTGTTGCGATGATACCGTTCAATTTCGACCCCACGTGTTCGTTTAGGAGGGCCCAGGCCTTGGACGTCGGTGAACGACTGCAAGCCATTCGCAAGCTCAAAGGCCTGTCTCAACGCGAGCTGGCCAAGCGGGCGGGCGTGACCAACAGCACCATCTCGATGATCGAGAAGAACAGCGTGAGCCCTTCGATCAGCTCGCTGCGCAAGGTGCTGGGCGGTATTCCGATGTCGATGGTGGAGTTCTTTTCCGAAGAGCTGCAGCCCGAGAACCCGACCCAGATCGTGTACAAGGCCAACGAACTGATCGATATATCCGACGGCGCAGTCACCATGAAGCTGGTCGGCAAGGCCCACGCCAGCCGCGCCATTGCCTTTCTAAACGAGATCTACCCGCCCGGTGCCGACACCGGCGAAGAGATGCTCACCCACGACGGCGAAGAGACCGGCATCCTGCTCGAAGGGCGCCTGGAGCTGGTGGTGGGGCTTGAAACCTTCATCCTCGAGGCGGGCGACAGCTACTATTTCGAGAGCACCAAGCCGCATCGATTCCGCAATCCCTACGATGAGCCGGCCCGGCTGATCAGTGCCGCCACCCCGGCCAACTTCTGAGCCCACGCGCGTCGCCAATGCGCGGCGGATTGTCGCGGCTAAACCCCTTTGGTCTTTAGGGTTGTTTCGGTGAGGCGGGGTTCCCGCTATACTTGCGCGGCCTGCGAAACCGTGGCCGCGGGCGTGACTAGCCACCATGAGGGTGTACGCGTGAATCTAATCAAGACAATGCTGGCCGTACCAGCAGCCGTAGTAGCCCTATGGGCCGTCAACGCCCAGGCTGTGACCAATGACGACATCGCCAAGCGGCTGGAGCCGGTCGGTCAGGTGTGTGTACAAGGGCAGGAATGCAAGGGCATGGAAGTGGCCGCCACTGCCGGCGGTGGCGGTGCCAAGACCCCGGATGAAGTCATCGCCAAGCACTGCAACGCGTGCCATGGCAGCGGTCTGCTGGGCGCACCGAAGATCGGCGATACCGCCGCCTGGAAAGAGCGCGCCGACCATCAGGGCGGCCTGGACGGCATCCTGGCCAAGGCTATCACCGGCATCAACGCCATGCCGCCAAAAGGCACCTGTGCCGACTGCTCGGATGACGACCTCAAGGCCGCCATCGAGAAGATGTCCGGCCTCAAGTAAGCCCGACGCTGCAGCTACAAGGCCCGCCACGTGCGGGCTTTGTCGTTTCTGACGCTGGCCATTGCAGCAAACGCGGGGCATGCTCGGTCCAACCCTGGAATCACGGATGCCTAGGAGGCCGAGATGGCGCACCGCTGTTCGATCGAGATCGCCGTGGACGAAGTGCTGGCGCGTTTGCCGGCGCACATCCACATGGGCCTGCCACTGGGCCTGGGCAAGCCCAACCGCTTCGTCAATGCGCTGTATGCACGGGTGCGTGAGCTGCCCGAGCGGCAACTGACCATCTACACCGCACTGAGCCTGGGCCGCCCGGACCTGGGTGACGGACTGCAGCGGCGCTTTCTCGAACCCTTCGTCGAGCGCGTGTTCGCCGACTACCCCGAACTCGACTACCTGCAGGACCTGCGTCGCGACCGGTTGCCGGCCAACATCCGCGTCGAGCAGTTCTTCATGCAGCCGGGCAGCATGCTGCACAGCCACATGGCCCAGCAGGACTACGTCAGCAGCAACTACAGTCATGCGGCCCGCGACATCAATGCCAAGGGCCTGAACCTGGTGGCGCAGATCGTTGCCGCCCACCCCGAGCGCCCCGGGCACCTGAGCCTGAGCTGCAACCCCGACATCACCCTCGACCTGCTGCCAATGATCGCGCGCCGGCGTGCAGCCGGCGAAACCATCCTGATGCTGGGGCACGTGCACGACGAGCTGCCCTACATGCCGGGCGACAGCGAACTGGCGCAGGACGATTTCGACCTGTTGATCGACGCCCCGGAAACCACTCGGCTGTTCTCCACGCCGAACATGCCCGTCACCACCCAGGACCACTTCATCGGCGTGCACGCCAGCACCCTGGTGCGCGACGGCGGCACCCTGCAGATCGGCATCGGCGCCATGGGTGATGCGCTGGCCGCCGCGTTGCTGGCGCGCCAGGGGGACGCGCCGGAGTACCAGGCGCTGCTCGCCGACCTCGACCTGGCGCCCTGGCAGGTGCTGATCGAGCGTGAAGGCGGCACTGCGCCGTTTGCCCAGGGCCTGTATGGCTGCAGCGAGATGTTCGTGAACGGATTGCTCGCGCTGGCGGAGGCGGGCGTGGTGCGCCGGCCGGTGGCCGACGGGGTGCTGGTGCATGGCGGTTTCTTCCTCGGGCCGCAGGCGTTCTACCAGCGCCTGCGCGAGATGCCGCTGGCGCAGCGCAAATCCTTTGCCATGCACGCGATCAGCTTCATCAACGAGCTGTACGGTGACGAGGCCCTCAAGCGCGAACAGCGCCGCGATGCACGCTTCATCAACACGGTGTTCACCATGACCCTGATGGGGGCGGGGGTGGCCGACCAGCTCGAGGACGGTCGCGTACTGAGCGGGGTGGGCGGGCAGTACAACTTCGTCGCCCAGGCCCATGCGCTGGAAGGCGGGCGTTCCATCCTGCTGCTGCGCAGCTGGCGCGAAGCCGGCGGGGAGGTCAGTTCCAACCTGCTGTGGACCTACGGGCACTGCACCATCCCGCGGCATCTGCGCGATATCGTGGTGACCGAATACGGCATTGCCGACCTGCGCGGGCAGACCGACGCCGAGGTGATTGCGCGGTTGCTGGCGATCAGCGATTCGCGGTTTCAGCCCGGGCTGATGGAGCAGGCGAAAAAGGCCGGCAAGCTGGCGCAGGATTTCGAGCTGGATGCGCGCTTCACGCAGAACACGCCGCAGCGGCTGGAGGCATTGCGTGGGCGGCATGCGCGGTTGTTTGCCGAGTATCCGCTGGGCAGCGATTTCACCGCTGAAGAGAAGGACCTGCTGCGCGCGCTGAACTGGCTTAAGAGCAAGTTCAAGTTGAGCGAGGCGCTGGAGCTGGGCAAGGCGGCACTGGATGCGCCGGGGCCGGAGCGGTATCCCGAGCATCTGCGGCGCATGGGCCTGAGCGAGCCGGACGGGCTGAAGGAGGACCTGTACCAGCGGTTGCTGCTGGCGGCTTTGCAGGCTACCGCGTAGAGCGCTTTCGCCGGCAAGGCCGGCTCCTGCAGGCGGTGGAGCACCTGTAGGAGCCAGTCTTGCTGGCGAAGCGGTCGGTAAGCCTTACTCGATAAAGCTGACCACACCACCGTCCAGCGACTTCACCCGGGCCAGCGACTCGACGCGATAGCCCTGGCTGTCCAGCTCGGCACGCCCGCCCTGGAACGACTTCTCGATCACGATGCCCAGCCCGGCCACGGTTGCGCCGGCCTGCTTGATGATCGAGATCAGCGCCTGCGACGCCTTGCCGTTGGCCAGGAAGTCGTCGATCACCAGCACGCGGTCGCTGCTGTTGAGGTGACGCGGCGAAATCGCCACGGTGTTCTCGGTCTGTTTGGTGAACGAGTACACCGAAGCCACCAGCAGGTTCTCGGTCAGGGTCAGCGACTGGTGCTTGCGGGCGAAGATCACCGGCACGCCCAGCTTCAAACCGGTCATCACCGCCGGGGCAATCCCCGAGGCCTCGATGGTGACGATCTTGGTCACGCCCGCATCGGCGAACAGACGGGCGAACTCGTCGCCAATCAGTTGCATCAGCGCAGGGTCGATCTGATGGTTGAGAAACGCATCGACTTTGAGAACCTGATCGGAAAGCACGATGCCTTCTTCGCGAATCTTCTGGTGCAGTGCTTCCACTGGTGTAATTCCTCGATGTAGCCAAAAGGCCCCGGCAACAAGCCAGGGCAAAGGTGGATTATCTATCGTTTGAGCATGGCGCGGATATCGGCCAGGGCCGTATTGCCACGCACGGCTTTGACTTCCGTGGGTGTATCGTCCAGGCCTTCCCAGGCCAGGTCGTCATCGGGCAATTCATCGAGGAAGCGGCTTGGCGCGCAATCGATGATCTCGCCGTACTGCTTGCGCTTGGCGGCAAAGGTGAAGGCCAGGGTCTGGCGTGCGCGGGTGATGCCCACGTAGGCCAGGCGCCGCTCCTCCTCGATGGTGTCGGCCTCGATGCTGGAGCGGTGCGGGAGGATTTCCTCTTCCATGCCCATGATGAACACGTAGGGAAACTCCAGGCCCTTGGAGGCATGCAGCGTCATCATCTGCACGCCCTCGGCGCCTTCTTCCTCTTCCTGCTGGCGTTCGAGCATGTCGCGCAACACCAGCTTGCCGATGGCTTCCTCGATGGTCATGCCGCCTTCCTCGTCCTTCTCGAGGGTGTTTTTCAACGCCTCGATCAGGAACCAGACGTTGCCCATGCGAAAGTCCGCGGCCTTGTCACTGGAACTGTTGGTACGGATCCAGTTCTCGTAGTCGATGTCGGTCACCATGCTGCGCAGCGCGGCGATCGGGTCTTCCAGCGCGACCTGCTCGCGCACCTTGTCCATCCAGCGTTTGAAGCGCTGCAGGCGATCGGTGAAGCGGCTGTCCAGGTGCTCGCCCAGGCCCAGCTCCTCGCTGGCGGCATACATCGACACCTTGCGCTCGGTGGCGTAGTTGCCGAGTTTTTCCAGGGTGGTGGAGCCGATTTCGCGGCGCGGCACGTTGATCACGCGCAGGTAGGCGTTGTCGTCGTCCGGGTTCACCAGCAGGCGGAAGTAGGCCATCAGGTCTTTTACTTCCTGGCGGCCGAAGAAACTGTTGCCGCCCGACAGGCGGTAGGGGATCTGGTGGTGTTGCAGCTTCAGCTCGATCAGCTTGGCCTGGTAGTTGCCGCGGTAGAGGATGGCGAAGTCGCTGTACGGGCGGTCGGTACGCAGGTGCAGGCTGAGGATCTCCATGGCCACGCGCTCGGCCTCGGCTTCCTCGTTCTTGCAGCGGATCACGCGGATCTCGTCGCCGTGGCCCATCTCGCTCCACAGCTGCTTCTCGAAGGCGTGGGGGTTGTTGGAGATCAGCACGTTGGCGCAGCGCAGGATGCGGCTGGTGGAGCGGTAGTTCTGCTCCAGCATCACCACCTTCAGGGACGGGTAGTCGTCCTTGAGCAGCATCAGGTTTTCAGGGCGCGCGCCGCGCCAGGCATAGATCGACTGGTCGTCGTCACCCACCACGGTGAACTGGTTGCGCGTACCGATCAGCATCTTCACCAGCAGGTACTGGCTGGCGTTGGTGTCCTGGTATTCGTCCACCAGCAGGTAGCGCACCTTGTTCTGCCACTTCTGCAGAATGTCGGGGTGGTCCTGGAACAGCTTGACCGGCAGCAGGATCAAGTCGTCGAAGTCGACCGCGTTGAACGCCTTGAGCGTGCGCTGATAGTGCGCATACACGATGGCGGCGGTCTGCTCCTTGGGGTTGCGCGCGTTCTCCAGGGCCTCGGGCGGCAGGATCAGGTCGTTCTTCCAGGCGCCGATCATGTTCTTGATCTCGTCGACGCCATCGTCCCCGGAGTATTCCTTCTGCATGATGTCGGTCATCAGGGCCTTGACGTCGGTTTCGTCGAAAATCGAGAAACCCGGCTTGAAGCCCAGCCGTTCATGCTCCTTGCGAATGATGTTCAGGCCAAGGTTGTGGAAGGTCGATACCGTCAGGCCGCGCCCCTCGCCGCCGCGCAGCAGGGTGCCCACGCGCTCCTTCATCTCGCGCGCCGCCTTGTTGGTGAAGGTCATGGCCACGATGTACTGGGCACGGATGCCGCAGTTCTGGATCAGGTGGGCGATCTTGCGCGTGATCACGCTGGTCTTGCCGGAGCCAGCACCGGCGAGCACCAAAAGAGGGCCGCCGACGTAGCTCACGGCTTCCTGTTGCCGGGGGTTGAGTCGGGACATGACGTTAACCGGGGGTCGCTGAAAAATAGCCGGGCATTTTAGCAGGCGCAGAGCAATTGTGCCGCGACCGTCTGACAGTGTGACGTACCACGCGATCTTAATTTGCCGCTTTTGATACTTTCCCGCAGGATGCGTGGCGAAATACCGCGGGATCAGGACGAAGGAATGTCGTGAGTTAAAGTGAAAACCATTTACATTTGATGGTTCAGGATCGAGCATCCCGCCCACATCGTCATTGACCGCGTTCTCGTGCTAAGGAGCCAGCTTGTCTACGCTTGTCGAACCGTTGCGTCTGCTTCTGCTGGCGGACGGGCCGCACTGGGCCGTTGCCCTTGGTGAATGCCTGCTGCCGCTGGGCGGTGGCGCGGTGCTGGTGACCGCACCCGGCTGGGACGCGGTCGACAGCCTGTTCGCCCGCGACCGCAACGCGCTGGTGCTGGCCACCCCGGGCTTGCAGCCGGCGCCCGGGCGTTGCGACCTGCCCATGGTGCTGCTGCTGGAGCAGGAGCCGAGCGAGGCGCCGCCGGGTGTGAGCGACTGGCTGGTGTTCGAGCAGCTGAGCGGCGACATGCTGCGCCGCTGCCTGCGCCATGTGCGCGAGCGAGGTGTGCTCGAAGCCACCCTGCAGCGCCTGGCCGAGCAGGACCCGCTGACCGGCATTGCCAACCGCCAGGGCTTCCAGACCCTGCTGGCCGCGCGTCTGGCCGAAAACGACGGGCGCGGTGTGGCCCTCGGGCACCTGGACCTGGACAACTTCCGCCACGCCAACGATGCCCTCGGCCACCAGGCCGGTGACCGCCTGATCCTGCAGGTGGTCAGCCGGCTCAAGCGCCAGCTCGAGGCAGGCGATCAGGTGGCGCGCCTGGGCAGCGACGAATTCGCCCTGCTGATCGACACCCGGCGCGAGCCGCAGCGTGCCGAGTGGATGGCCGAGCGCATCACCGAGGCCCTGGCCGAACCCTACTGGATCGACGGCGAAAGCCTGCTGCTGGGGTGCAGCCTGGGCGTGGCGCATGCCCGTGCGCAGGCTGGTGCCGACCCGCTGATGTGGCACGCGCACATCGCCATGCAGCAGGCCAAGAGCACCCAGGGCTGCACCTTTCACATCTTCAACGAGCGCATCAACCGCAACGCACGCAGCCTGGCCGACCTGGAAAGCGAGCTGCGCCGAGGCCTGCGCCGCGACGAACTGGAACTGCACTACCAGCCACGCCTGGACCTGAGCGACGGGCGCATCGTCGGCCTGGAGGCACTGGTGCGCTGGCGCCACAGCGAGCGTGGCCTGCTGCCACCGAGCGAATTCGTGCCGCTGGCCGAGCAGAGCGGGCTGATCGTGCCGCTGGGGTACTGGGTGATCTCGCGTGCCCTGCGCGACATGCAGGCACTGCGCGAGCAGGGGCTGGCGCCATTGCACATGGCGGTCAACCTGTCATTTCGCCAGTTTCAGGACAGCCAGCTGCTGGCCACGCTGGGGCGGCTGATCGTCGAGCACGGGGTGGATGCGGGCTGGCTGGAGTTCGAACTGACCGAGACCGCAGTGATGCGGCGCAACGACCTGGTCAAGCAGACGATGGACGCGCTGGGACGCTTGGGGGTGCGGTTTTCGCTGGATGACTTCGGCACCGGCTTTTCGTCGTTCGTGCACCTGAACAGCCTGCCGATCGCCCTGCTCAAGGTCGACCGCAGCTTTGTCGGTGGCATGGAGCAGCGCGAAGAGAACCGCAAGCTGGTGCACGCCATGATCAACCTGGCGCACAACCTGAACCTGGAGGTGGTGGCCGAGGGCGTGGAGACCGAGGAACAGCTGGCGTTGCTGCGCAGCTTTGGCTGCGACCAGGTGCAGGGCTTTCTGATCAGCCGGCCGTTGCCGATCGAGCAACTGGTCGAGTATCTGGTGCAGGGGGCGGGGCAGGGCGCAGTGGCGCTGTAGCCCCCGTCGCCGGCATGCGCGAAACAGGGTAGGAGCCGGCCTTGACGGCGAACAGGCCCTCAAGGTTGTACAGAAATCTGTGCCATCTGCGAACTGCCCAGCAACCGCCGCATCCGCCACTCGAACGCCACCGTCAGCCCGATTGCCGCACACGCCAACCCCAGCGCCAGCCCCCACCACACGCCTACCGCGCCGCCGCCCATGGGAAACGCGAACACCCACGCCGCCGGTGCGCCGATCAGCCAGTACCCGGCCAACCCCACCAGGAACGTGGTCTTGGCGTCCTTGAGCCCGCGAATAGAGCCCATCGCGATGGTCTGAATACCGTCGAACAGCTCGAACCACGCCGCCACCATCAACAGGCTCACCGCCACCCGGATCACATCGGCGAAGGCCGGGTCCTGGCGGTCCAGAAACAGCCCCACCAGCGCCTCGGGCATCAGCCAGAACAGCAGCGAGAAACCGAGCATCATCGCCGCGCCAAAACCGATGCCCACGCGCCCGGCCTGACGCGCCGCCAGCAGGCGGTCGGCGCCGTAATGCAGGCCCACACGCATGGTCACCGCGTATGACAGGCCCGCCGGGATCATGAACGCGGTCGAGACGATCTGCAGGGCGATCTGGTGCGCGCCCAGGTCGGTGGTGCCCATGGTGCCGATGCACAGCGCTGCGAAGGCAAACAGCCCGACCTCCACGGTGTAGGTGCCGCCAATCGGCAGGCCCAGGCGCCACAGCTCGCGCAACGCCGGCAGGTGCGGGCGGCTCAGGCCCTGGCGTATCGGGAAGTCCGCGTAGGCCGGGTGGCGACGGATGTACAGCGCCAGTGCGATGGCCATGGCATTGGCCACCAGCGCGGTCACCAGGCCGATGCCCATCAGGCCCAGCTTCGGCAGGCCGAACATGCCTTCGATCAAGGCGTAGTTGAGCAGGAAATTGACCACGGTGCCGACCAGGCTGATCACCATCACCGGCGTCGAACGCCCCAGTGCACTGGTGAACCCGCGCAACGCCATGAAGCTCAGGTAGCCGGGCAGGGCCAGCGGCAGCACCAGCAGGAACTGGCTGGCAAAAGCCACGTTGCCCGGTGTCTGGCCCAGCATCAGCAGCACCGGCGACAGGTTCCACAGTACCAGCGCGGCGACGATGGCCATGCCCCAGGCCAGCCATAGCCCGGCCTGGGTCAGGCGCGTGGCACCGGGGTTGTCGCCCGCACCCTGGCGAATCGCGACCAGGGTACCGACGGCGGCAATCACTCCCAGGCAGAAGATCGACACGAAGGAATAGCTGGCCGCGCCCAGCCCGCCACCAGCCAGGGCCTCGGGGCTGATTTTGGCCATCATCAGGGTGTCGGTGAGCAGCATCAGCATGTGCGCCAACTGCGAGGCGATCAGCGGCCCGGCCAGCCGTAGCAATGCCTTGAGTTCGGTAACGGGCGCAGCCTGCATGATGCAGCTCCTGAAAAGGGAAGGGTGAGCCGTGGATTCTCGGCCTTTGCGGGCCATTGCACAAAAGGATAAAAACGATCATTGGCATGATTAAAACTCATGTGAGTATGATCCGTGCCAACCCGTATTTCATTGCTGGAGCACGCCCGCATGTCACGCCGTTTACCGCCTCTCTACGCCTTGCGGGCGTTCGAGGCCGCTGCCAGGCACAGTTCGTTCACCCGTGCCGCCGATGAGTTATCGATAACCCAGAGCGCGGTCAGCCGGCACATCCGCACGCTGGAGGAGCACTTCGCCTGCCGGCTGTTTCTGCGCAATGGCCGCACCCTGCAGTTGAGCGAGGCGGCGCGCCTGCTGTTGCCCGGTGTGCGCGAGGGTTTCGCCGCACTTGAGCGTGCCTGCAACACCCTGCACAGCGAAGATGGGGTGATCCGCATGAAGGCCCCTTCGACCCTGACCATGCGCTGGCTGCTGGCGCGCCTGAGCCGTTTTCGCCACTTGCAGCCGGGCAACGAGGTGCAGCTCACCAGTGCCTGGATGGACGTCGACCATGTGGATTTCAACCATGAACCCTTCGATTGCGCAGTGCTGTTGGGCGACGGGCATTTTCCGCCGGACTGGGAAGTCAGCCCGCTGTTCCCTGAACTGCTGATACCGGTGGGTGCGCCCGCGCTGCTTGATCAGACGCCCTGGGACGTGGAGCAGTTGAAGGCCTGCGAACTGCTGCATCCCACGCCCGACAAGCGCGACTGGCGCAGCTGGCTGGCGCAGATGGGGCTGACCGAACAGGTCTCGCTCAAGGGCGGCCAGGTGTTCGATACCCTCGAGCTGGGCATGATCGCTGCCGCGCGAGGGTATGGTGTGTCGATGGGGGACTTGCTGATGGTGGCCGAGGATGTCGCCCAGCGGCGCCTGAGCCTGCCCTGGCCGACGGCGGTGGCCAGCGGCCTGAATTACTACCTGGTGTGGCCACGCACGCGTCCCGGTGGCGAGCGTCTGCGCCGGCTCAGCGACTTCCTGCAGGGCGAGGCCCGTGCGATGGACCTGCCCAAGGTGCAGATACTGGGGGCAAATGAGCCCAACATCGGCGATTGAACGTTTGCGCAGAATATCCCTGTGATGCACTCAAGTAATCGATGACGCCGCCGAATCAGTGGGGTCGAGAGCCACAACCAGAATGGCTCCACTTCCCCATGCCGACGGTGCAGCGTGATCAGGATGATCCGGCCCCCATTGCCAGGAGCTTCCATGTCCCAACCCCGTGCCCGAATTGCCTCGCAACTCGGTATTGCCCTGGCCGCCGTGCTGGCGGTCGTCATTACCGGCAGTACGCTGTTTGCCCTGCGCTCGCTCGACAGCGCCAACCTGATCACCCGCCAGGAACACCTGGCCAGCGAGGCACGGCTGCTCGCCGACCAGCTCGACACGTTCCACAGCACCTTGCGCGAGAGTACCCAGCGCCTCAGTGGCCTGTTCGAAAAACGCTTTGCCGGCGGGCTGCGGCTTGCCTCCGACCAGTCACTCAGCGTGGCCGGAGTGGCCACGCCGGCGCTGTACCTGGCGGACCATGCGCTGAACAACGATTTTCGCGAGGTTGACGACTTTCGCCAGATGACGGCGGGTGTTGCCACCGTGTTCGTGCGCAGCGGTGAGGACTTCATTCGTATCAGCACATCGCTGACCAAGCAGGACGGCAGCCGCGCCATCGGCACTCAGCTCGATCACCAGCACCCGGCCTACGCGCGGCTGATGGCCGGGCAGCCCTACGTGGGGCGTGCCGTGCTGTTCGAGCGCTCGTACATGACCCAGTACACACCGGTGCGTGACGTGTCGGGTCGGGTCATCGCGGTCCTGTTCGTCGGCTTCGACTATACCGACGCGCAGAACGCCCAGTTCGACAACCTCCGGCACTTCCGTATCGGCCAGACGGGGTCGCTGGCGCTGCTGGACGAACAGCAACACTGGTTGGTAGCGCCGGCAGGTGTCAGCGACACGGCACTGGCTGCCCACCAACTGGGCGGGTTTGCCGCGCATGCAGGGGAAGGGCGCTTCTGGAACGATGGGGTCGAAACCCTCTATAGCGTGGCCATGCCCTTTGCCGACGGCCCGTGGACAGTACTGGCAAGCATGCCCAAGGCCGAGATTCGTGCCGTGACCTGGAGCGTGGGCGCAAGGTTGGCCATTGGCAGCTTGCTGGCCATGATGCTGGCGGTGGGCGCCACCCTGTGGCTGCTGCGCCGAAAGCTGCGGCCGCTGGCCGACCTGGTGCGTCAGGCCCAGGCCCTGGGCGCGGGCGACCTGAGTGCCCGCCTGGCGGTGGCCAGCCACGACGAAATCGGCCAACTGGCGCGCAGTTTCAATCAGATGAGCGAAGCGCTGGCGAGCACTGTGCTGCACATTCGTGATGCCTCGCAGCAGGTCAGCCAGCGTGCTCAGGCGCTGGCGGGGCTGTCGTCGGGTGCTTGCGAGGGCATGGAGCAGCAGTCGGGCGAAATCACCAGCATGGCCGGTGCAGTCGAGGAGTTCAGCGCCACCTCCCTGAACATCGCTGACAACATGGGCAGCACCGAACGCATGGCCCAGGACAACGCGCAGCAGACGCGCATTGGCCGTGCATCGATGAACGAAGCGTCCACCTCGTTGCAGCAGATCGCGCAGGCGCTGGGCAGCACCGCGACAGTGATCGATACCCTTGGGGTGCGCTCGAAGGAGATTGGCGGCATTGTCGGCACCATCACCTCGATTGCCGAGCGGACCAACCTGCTGGCGCTGAACGCGGCCATCGAGGCGGCACGGGCGGGCGAGCAGGGGCGCGGGTTCGCCGTGGTGGCGGACGAGGTGCGCAACCTGGCGGCGCGCACCCGCGAAGCCACCGACGAGATCTCCGGCATGATCGCCAGCATTCAGCAGGAGACCGGCAACGCCATCAGCACCATGGAGCAGGGCAACCGCTTGATGGAGGACGGCTTGCAACGCAATGCCAAAGTCGCCGAGGCCTTGGCGCGCATCGACGAGCAGAGCCGGGCGGCGGGGCAGCAGTTTGCCGCGATCACCACCGCGACTCAGGAGCAGAGCAGCACGGCGACGTTGCTGAGCAGCAACTTGCAGAGTATTGCGCTGGCCAACAGCGAGCAGCGCGAGGTGGCAGCCAACCTGGCGGCTACGGCGCGGGAGCTGGAGGGTTTGGCGGGGCAGCTGCGGGCAGAAGTGGGGCGGTTTGAGGTGGGGCATTGAGGGCCCCTTCGCCGGCAAGGCCGGCTCCTGCAGTGTAGGAGCCGGCCTTGCCGGCGAAGCTGTTAAATCAGCCCAGGCAGGTTCAACGCCTGCGCACACGCTGCCAGCGAGCGCCGCTCGCTCTCGGCATACAGCGCCAGCTCATCCTGCACCGACTTGCCCAGCGCCTGCTCGAACGCGTCGCGGTTGGCATTGCTGCCGTACTCGCTCTGCGCGCCTTCGCCCAGGTTGGACTGGAAGATCCCCGCCGCACTCACCGGCAGGAAGTCCTCGTATACCAGGGCTTCGAAGTGCACATGCCCGGCTTCGATCAACGCGCTCAGCGAGGTCGGCCGCTGCGCCTGGTCGCGGGCACTCAGGCCGGCTTCGGTCGGGAAGTAGCGGAAGTACGCCAGCCCCTGCTCGCGCATCTGCGCCAGGTCGTCCGGGAAGGCCTCGAAACGCTTGCCCAGCAGGCTCATGTAGCGCTCGGCATTGGCCTCGGCCGGCACGCCGCCCAGGTCGGCCCGCGCTGCGTCCAGCAACTGGTCATACAGCACGCGACCCTTGGGGGTCAGCGCCGCGCCGCGTTGCTCGATCTCGCCGAAGCGTGCGGTATGGCTGCCCCCTTCGCTGCCCTGCTGGTCGGTGAATGCCACGCGCTCCTGCAAGGCCTTGAAGCTGGTCTGACGCAACAGGATCGGGCAACGACGCGGTGGCGGGCCCTCGATCACGGCCTTGGGCGGAATGCCCTTGGCCGGCATGCCGACCTGGATCGCATCGATGTCCAGGGTGCGCGGCGTCAGGTGGTTGATGTGCGGGCCCTTGAAGGCCACCACATCGGCGATCAGGCGGTGCTGGTCGTGCAGTTGCTGGTACTGCTCGGCCGTGACCGTCGCGTCGTGGTGCCAGCGGAAGGTGTGCAGTGCTTCATTGACGAACGCCTCGGCGTCGGCGGCATTCAGGCCTGCGTCGGCTTCGAACTGGGCAATCAGCTGCAAGGCACGCGGGGTGAAGATCTGCCGCTTGGCCAGGATCGATGCGGCCAGCTCGCGCAGCGCCGGGTTGTCGATCAGCTCCAGGCGCAGCAGCGAGGTGAACACGCGGAACGGGCTGATGTGCAGCGACTGCTCGTGCACCGCGCGAAACGCGGTGGAGTGCACCGGTACGCCGGCCGAGCTGAGGTCGTAGTAGCCCACCGGGTACATGCCCATCACCGCGAACAGGCGGCCGATGGTCGCCAGTTCCTGGGCGGTGCCGACGCGGATGGCGCCGTGGCGTTCCTGGTCCAGGCGTTCGATCTCGCCGGTCCAGCGTAGGGCCTCGGCCACCTTGGGCTGCTGGGTCATCACCTGTTGATTGATCTCGCTCACCAGTTCCAGCAGGGTGCCGTAGAGCGGCACCTCCTGCTTGTACATGAGCGACATGGCCGCGGAAAACTGCGCGCGAATGCTGTCCGGGCTGACGAAATCTTGAGCGGGCATCGAAAGCTTCCTGGTGGTAAAAGTCACCCTTACATGAAAGCGAGGAATGCAGGCCGGGCACAAGCGAAAAAAATTCGAGGGATCATTCCTGTAATTCAGGACCTCGGCGCGGTCGCCTGTTCACGGATCCATTCCACCAGGCTGCGCACCTTGGGTACCTCGGCGGCATGCTCGGCGAACGCCACAAAGTACGCGCCGCTGCTGCGCATCGCGTAGGGCCACGGTATCACCAGCTTGCCCTCGGCCAGTTCCTGCTCCACCAGATAGCGCGGCACCAGCGCCACGCCGCAGCCCGACAACGCGGCGCCCACGCACATATAGAAGGTATCGAAACGCGGGCCGTGGTAGCTGTTGGCCGAGTGCAGGCCCTGTTCCAGAAACCACTCGTGCCAGGCCTCCGGGCGCGAGGTGCTTTGCAGCAACACGCGCTCGGCCAGCTCGCCGGCCTCGGTCAGGGTGTGCCCCTGCAGCAGTTCCGGGGCGCACACCGGCACCACCTCGTCGCCGAACAGCTCGATGCACGTGGCCCCCGGCCAGGTGCCCTGGCCATAGAAGAACACCACGTCGGCGGTGTTCTGCAGCAGGGCGAAAGGCTCCATCTCGTTGCAGATATCCAGGTGTATATTCGGGTAGCGCTTGCCGAAGCCCTTCAGGTGCGGGATCAGCCAGCGCACGCCGAAGCTCGGCTGGGTGGCCACCTTGAGCACTTCGGTCTGCTGACCGTAGGACAGGATGTAGCGGCTGGACATGTCGACCTGGGTGAGGATCTTGTTCACCTCGGCCAGGTACAGCGCGCCCGCCGGGGTCAGCTGCAGGCGTCGGCGGATCCGCAGGAACAGATGATGGCGCAGCATGTCTTCGAGCTGCGCCACCTGCTTGCTCACCGCGCTCTGGGTCAGGTGCAGCTCTTGCGCAGCGCGGGTGAAGCTCAGGTGTCGGGCGGCCGCCTCGAAGCATTGCAGGGCGGCCATCGACGGCACCAGACGTTTGGACATAGCGGTATCACTCACCCGTCGAATCATTACCTGGCGGAATGATGTGCAGAATAAAGGTCGTTTGTAGCGCCAGAGTGATCGGATTAATACTGATCCCATCACCAATTACAACCACTCACCGCCTTGCAGGAGAAGAATAATGGTTGATGGATTGCTCGACCGCCTGGGTGTACCGGCCTCTGCCTACACCCATGGCAACCATCCCGTTCACACCCCGATCGACGGCAGCGCGATTGCCTCGGTGCACCTGGAGTCCAAGGCTCAGGTACTGGGCAAGATCGAACAGGCCGAACAGGCCTTCCTGGCCTGGCGCAACGTGCCGGCGCCGCGTCGCGGTGAGCTGATCCGCCTGTTTGGTGAAGTGCTGCGTGAGCACAAGGCGCAGCTGGGCGAACTGGTATCCATCGAAGCCGGCAAGATCACCCAGGAAGGCCTGGGCGAAGTGCAGGAAATGATCGACATCTGCGACTTCGCCGTCGGCCTGTCGCGCCAGCTGTACGGGCTGACCATCGCCTCCGAGCGCCCGGGCCACCACATGCGTGAAACCTGGCACCCGCTGGGCGTGGTTGGCGTGATCAGCGCCTTCAACTTCCCGGTGGCCGTGTGGGCGTGGAACACCACTCTGGCGCTGGTATGCGGCAACGCCGTGATCTGGAAGCCATCGGAAAAGACCCCGCTGACCGCACTGGCCTGCCAGGCGCTGTTCGAAAAAGCCCTGAAAGCCTTTGGCGAAGCGCCGCAAGGCCTGGCGCAGCTGATCATCGGCGACCGCGACGCCGGCCAGGCACTGGTCGACGACCCGCGCGTACCGCTGGTAAGCGCCACCGGCAGCACCCGCATGGGGCGCGAAGTCGGCCCACGCGTGGCGGCACGCTTCGGTCGCAGCATCCTCGAGCTGGGTGGCAACAACGCAATGATTCTGGCCCCGAGCGCCGACCTGGACCTGGCCGTGCGCGGCATTCTGTTCAGCGCCGTGGGTACCGCCGGGCAGCGCTGCACCACCCTGCGTCGCCTGATCGTGCACCGCTCCATCAAGGACGAAGTGGTGGCCCGCGTCAAAGCCGCCTACGCCAAGGTACGTATCGGCGACCCGCGCCAGGACAACCTGGTCGGCCCGCTGATCGACAAGGGTTCGTTCACCGCCATGCAGGACTCCCTGGCCCGTGCCCGTGATGAAGGCGGCAGCGTGTTCGGCGGCGAGCGCCAGTTGCAGCAGCAGTACCCGGATGCCTACTACGTGAGCCCGGCGATCGTCGAGATGCCTGGTCAGAGCGAGGTGGTGCGCCATGAAACTTTCGCGCCGATTCTCTACGTGCTGGCCTATGACGAGTTCGACGAAGCGCTGCGCCTGAACAACGAAGTGCCACAGGGCCTGAGCTCGTGCATCTTCACCACCGACCTGCGTGAGGCCGAGCGCTTCCAGAGCGCGGCGGGCAGCGACTGCGGCATCGCCAACGTCAACATCGGCACCAGCGGTGCCGAGATCGGTGGCGCGTTCGGTGGCGAGAAAGAGACCGGCGGTGGCCGTGAGTCGGGTTCCGATTCGTGGAAGGCCTACATGCGTCGTCAGACCAACACCGTGAACTACTCGCGCGAGCTGCCGCTGGCGCAGGGCATCGTGTTCGACTGATAACCGCGTCGGCCCCTTCGCCGGCAAGGCCGGCTCCTACCGCAACCGTGTAGGGGCCGGCCTTGCCGGTGAAGGGTGCTTCCCGTTCCAAGGCCAACCAACGGAGGCGGCCATGACCGACCTGCGTCAAGAATGTCTGTGGGAGTTCGTCACTCCGCCTGCGGCGCCTGCCGCCGCACTGACGGCACAGATCAAGGCCGATGTGTGCGTGATCGGCGGGGGTATCACCGGTCTGTGCACGGCCATCAACCTGCTCGAGCAGGGCAAGTCCGTCGCGCTGCTCGAAGCCCGTGTCATCGGCCATGGTGGCTCGGGGCGCAACGTCGGGCTGGTCAATGCCGGCACCTGGATCCGCCCCGACGATGTCGAGGCCACCCTGGGCCAGCAACAGGGCAGCCGCCTGAACAAGGTACTGGGTGAAGCCCCGGCCGAGGTGTTCGCCATGATCGAACGCCTGGGCATCGACTGCCAGGCACGCAACGAAGGCACCCTGCACATGGCGCACAACGCCAACGGCGTAGCCGACCTGCAATCGCGTCACCAGCAATGGAGCCGACGCGGTGCCGACGTCGAACTGCTGACCGGTGCGCAGTGCCAGGAATACTGCGGTACCGACAAGATTTCCGCCGCGCTGCTCGACCGCCGCGCCGGCACCATCAACCCCATGGGCTACACCCGTGGCCTGGCCGCCGCGGTACGCCGTCTGGGTGGGCAGGTGTTCGAACAGTCCGCTGTCACCGGGCTCACCCGCGAAGGCAGCGCCTGGCTGGTGAAGACTGCCCAGGGCGCGGTCAGCGCCGACAAAGTGGTGATCTCCACCGGTGCCTACACCGAGGGCGACTGGACCGCGTTGCAGAAGCAGTACTTTCGCGGCTACTACTACCAGGTGGCTTCCAAGCCCCTGCAGGGCGCTGCGGCCGACAACGTGCTCAAGCACGGCCAGGGCTCGTGGGACACGCGCACGGTGCTCAGCAGCATCCGTCGCGACGACCAGGGCCGCCTGCTGCTGGGCAGCATGGGCCGGGTCGACAACAAGCCGGCGTGGTTCGTGCGCAGCTGGGCCGACCGCATCCAGGGGCACTACTTCCCGCAACTGGGCAAGGTCGACTGGGAAATGCACTGGACCGGCTGTATCGACTTCACCCCGGACCACCTGATGCGCCTGTTCGAACCGGCCCCGGGCATCGTTGCGGTCACCGGCTACAACGGCCGTGGCAACACCACCGGTACTGTGATCGGCAAGGCCTTCGCACAGTACCTGCTGCAGGACGATCCGGATGCACTGCCGATCCCGTTCGCCCCGATGAAACCGGTATCGGCCCCGTTGCTGCGCACCGGCTTCTACGAAACCGGCTTTTCGCTGTACCACGCCGGGCAGTGCCTGCGCGTGCTGCTGTAACCCCCGCTCCAGTGCGCGGCCATCGAACGGGATGCCCTGGTCGATGGCCTCCGGCATTGCCCGCATGCCGTCCACCTGCCCGCATTTTCAACGCCCCGTACCGCTCGCGCCCGGTCGAGAATCATTAACACCCGCGATTTTTTCAATTGGACTGGATCCAATCGGTAGTGTCGTTTAGCCTTCGCCGCCATCATGAGCGCCTTTGCGCTGAACGCGCTCGCTAAAACGGACTTGAAGGGTGCCACTTGCACAACATTCCCCATATTCGCCTCCACCTGCGTGACCTGGTTCGTACCGAGTCCTTCGCCGAGCTGAACAGCTATTTCGATACCCTGCAGGCCGAGTGGAGCAGCGCCGAGCCTGGCACCCACCATTATCTGGACACCGCCCGCACCGGCACGCTGTTCGACTTCAGTGTGACCCCGGCGCCGGAGATCGCACGCTTTCTGCAGGCCTGGGTCGCCGCCTGCCCGGATGCCTTCCATCCGCGCCTGTTCCTGGGCAACTACTGCTATGGCCGCGCCGGCAATATCCGCGGCAACGGCTGGGCCAACAGCGTGACCGACGACTGCTGGCTGGGCGCGGCGCTGGCTTGTGAACTGTCGGCGGTGCACCTGCTGGCGGCACTCGAACGTTCGCCGCAGCCGGTGGCTGCAGGCGTCACCCTGATGGAGCTGTGCGCGCACTTCCACGAGCCGGCGTGGCTGAACGCGCTGTTCGGTGGCGAGCCTGCCAAGGGCATGGCCAGCGACAACCAGGACCCCGAACTGCTGGAGATGGCGGTCGAACACCTGGCCCACTACGGCCTGACGCCCTTGCAACAGGCCCCCACGGCGCTGCCGGCCGGCCTGCCGCAACGCCAGGCGCACGAGATGGACCAGGGGCAGGATTACTGGCTGCACCGCGTGATGGAGTGGCGCCCGGACTGCCTGGAAGCGCTGCTCAACTATGCCAACTACCTGTTGCCGCGCTGGGGCGGCAGCTACGAAGACATCGAAGGCTTTGCCAGCGGGCCGCTGTGCGCCGCGCTGAGCGAGGCGCAGCGCAATGCGATCCGCTGGCTGGCGTTCTACGACATCCACGAGGATTACCCCGCCAAGGAGGAATTCAACGCTGCACGCGAGTACCTCGAGCACTTCGAGGCCTGGCTGCAGCGCGACCTGCTGCCAGCCTACCGCGGTTATGCGCTGGGTTACTTCGGCCAGTTCTGCAGCTACTCGCTGGACAACCAGCCACGTGCGATGGCGATGCAGGTCGCGAGCGTGCAGGCCTTCCCCGAAGGCGAGTACTTCCGCCATGTCGAGGGGCCGTTCCACAGCTTCGTCTACCTCACCATGGTGGCCAACATGGCCGACGAAACCGGTGCCTTCAAGGTGGCGGTCGAGCGCATGTGCGCGATGAACGAGTTGGGCGTGCCGGTGGCGATCAAGGCTGTCGGTCACCAGTTCGGCCTGTGGGGTTTCGACAAGGACCCGCAGTGTGTGCCGGCCTTGCTGGACCGCGCGCGGGTGCTGGGCGAACACGACCTGGGGGACTCGGGCCTGGACATCGTCAGCCTGCCGTCATTCCTGTGGGACGGTGGGCGCCACGACGAGGGTTACTTCCTGGCGGTGCAATGGGGCGAGCGTGGCCTGCCGGGCGCGGCCTATTTCCTGCACGAGGTACACACCGGTGCCCGTGAAGAGGCCCCGCAACGCTATGTGGACGAGGGCGAAAGCCTGCGCTGGCTGGAGCGCGGTGCCCAGGACGGCTGCCCGCAGAGCATGTTCAACCTGGCCTGGAAAAAGCTTTTCGACGACGAGCTGGACATGCGTGTGCGTGCCAACCTCGACGAGGTGCTGCGCCTGTTCGAAGGCGCCCGCCAATCGTCGCGGGCAGAACAGCGCGCGCGCATCCGCATCGGCATCCTGCTGCGCGACTTCGGCACTGCCGAAGAGCAGGAAACCGGCGTGAAGTACCTGCGTTCGCTGGTCGACTGTGACGATGACTGGGTCTCGGCGCGTACCAGTGCCGAGATCGCACTGGCCTACCTGCGCGGGCAGGGCGTTCAGCAAAGCCGCTTCGCTGCCATCGAGTGGGCGCAGCATGCCGTGACCCAGTTGCCCGACAACGAAGGCATCCAAGAAGTCCAGTACGAGGTGCTCAACTCCCACAGCCTGCTCAAGAGTGTCACCAGCGTGTTCGGTGCGTTCCTGGGGCGTGGCAAGGTCGGCGCCGACGACCTGCCGCCCAAGCCGGCGCAGTAACGCCCATGGCCGCACTGCAACGGTTGCGACTTCGTGCCTGGCTGCTGCTGGGCAACGGCTTTCTGCTGGTGGGCGGGCTGGCCCTGTGCGCGCTGCCGCTGGCGATGTGCATGTGGCTGCCCGGTGCTGCGGGGCTGCTGGCCGGGTTCGTGACCCTGCCAGCGGGCATGTTCGGCTACAGCATGCTCAAGCTGCCCTTTGCGACGCGTGCCGATTCCAGCGAGGACGGCATCGCCCTGCAGGCAGTGGACGCGCCGCAGCTGTTCGAGGAAATCGAGCGGTTGCGCCTGGCACTCGGCGCGCCTGCGCTGGATGCGGTGTACCTGAACGACGACTTCAACGCCAGTATCCGCCAGCACCACGTACTGTTTCGCAGGACGCGCAACGTGATGTGGCTGGGCCTGCCCTTGCTCGACACGCTGTCGCCACGGGCCTGTGCGGCGATCCTGGCGCATGAGTGCGCGCACATCGCCCAGCGTCATGGCCGCTATGCCAGCCGCGTGTATTTCGCACGGCTGCAATGGCAGGCGGCGAGCGAGCGGCTGGAGCGCCATCGCTCGTTGTCGAGCGCGCCGCTGCGTCTGTTCGTGGGCTGGTACGTGCCGCGTTTTCTGGCCGTGAGCATGGATTTTGCGCGGCGCTGCGAGTACCAGGCCGACGCCGAGGCGGCGCGGGTAGGCGGGGTCGAGGCGATGCGCGAGGCGCTGGTCGGCCTGGCCTTGCAGGGGCGGGCACTGGAGCAGGCGTTCTGGCCCAAGGTGTTTCTTGCCGGCAGCGCCACGCCATTGACCGACCTGGCCCGCAGCGGTGCGCCGAGCCTGCCGCAGGACATTGCCGAGGCCCGCAGCTGGCTGCATGGCGCACTGTGCAACGAGACCGACGACAGCGATACCCACCCGGCGCTGGCCGACCGCCTGGCGGCGCTGGGGGGGGCACCCGATCAGCCCGATGCGGCACTGGTGTGGCAGCGCAGCCAGCCCAGCGCGGCGCAGGCCTGGCTGGGCGAGCAGCACCTGCCATTGGCGCAGCGCCTGGACGAACAGCAGGCCGATGACAATGCCCGGCATTGCCAGCGCGCCCGTGACGAGCGCGAGGCATTGGTGGCCGAGCAGCACGACCTGCAGCGCAAACGGCGTATCCGTGCGCTGTCGGGCCACGAGATTGCCCGGCTGGCCTGGCTGTACCGCACCCTTGGCGAGGCGGGCGATGAGGCGCAGCGTTTGCTGGAAGACGCACTGCAGCAGGCGCCGGACGCGGCGGTGCGCTATCAGCTGGCCGAGTGTCATGCCCAGGCCGGGCACCCGGACGCCGCAGCAGCACTGTGGCGGCAGGTGGCCGAGCAGCGCGGGCCGTTGCAGCTGTATAGCCTGCGCAAGCTCAGCGTGCTGGCCCTGCGCAGCGATGACCGCGGCGCGGCCGAGCACTATCGGCGCGAGGCCGATGCCCTGCAGCGTGCCGATAGCGACGATGACGGTGAAGACGGCGAGTGGGTGCCCCACGACCTGGTGCCCGTGGAGCGCAACAAGCTGATCGAGACGCTCACGCCGCTGCTGAAACTGGCGACCGGCGTGTGGCTGCTGCGCGAGACCGGCACGCGGCGCTACATTTTGCTGGTACTGGCGCGGGACTCGCTGACTTTCCGCCTGGTCAGTCGCCTGACCGGCGAAGACAGCTACCTGCGCCGGGATTGCCAGCAGATGCTCAACCGCCTGCTGCCGCGCATTCGCCTGGACCTGGTGCCCGTGGTGATGTCGGCCGGGGATGCGCGGCTGGTGTTCTGCTCGCAGGCGTCGCAGCTGCGCTTGAGCGCGTTGCTGTAGCGCTCAGTCTGCATCCGACTCGAACAGCCGCGCCAACTCCGCTCGTGCTTCCTTGGCGTTCTGCATGACCTTGGCGCGGTCATTGCGCACCAGGCCCTGGGTTTCCAGCACCTGCTCGTCATGTTCGGTGAAGCGCTGGATACGGTCTGCTGCCTGCGCTTCGGAAAGCCCCAGCCCCACCAGGGCGCGACGGGTCATTTCCAGGCTTGAGTAGAACGTCTCGCGGATCGGCACCGCGCCCACATCGGTCAGCTTGTGAACATGTTGGCGGTTACGCGCACGGGCGAGCACCTTGAGGTGCGGGTACAGGCGCTTGACCCGTTCAGCCGTGTGAGTCGTTACTTCGGGGTCATCGGTGGTGATCACGAAGTACTCGGCCTCGCCCACCTTGGCGGCATGCAGCACTTCTGCTCGCAGCGGGTCGCCGTAGAATACCGGTGCCTGCTCGAAGGTGCGGGTCAGCTCGATGGCGTCCACCGAGGTGTCCAGGGCAACGAAGGGAATCTTCTGGGCACGCAATATGCGCGAGACGATCTGGCCCATGCGCCCCATGCCGACGATTACCACGCGCGGCGCGTCGGTCTGGATCTGCCGGTACTGCTCGGGCACTTCACGGGGTGCCTGGCGGTGCTTGAGCAGGCGCGTGCAGGCCAGCAGCAACAGAGGCGTGACGGCCATCGACAGGGTGATGGTCATTAGCAGCAGGTCATAGGTGTAGGTGTCGAACAGGCCCTGATCCTTGCCCAGCTTGAATACCACGAAGGCAAATTCGCCGCCTGCCGCCAGTACCACCCCCAGGCGCAACGCATTGCCCGCGTTCAGCCCCCCGATGCGGCCGACCAGCATCAACAGTGGCAACTTGACTGCCACCAGCAACAGGGTCAGGCCCAACAGCAGGCCCGGGCTCTGCAGCAGCATGCCCAGGTTGGCCCCCATGCCCACGCTGATGAAGAACAGCCCGAGCAGCAGGCCCTTGAAGGGCTCGATCTGCGATTCGAGCTCATGGCGGTACTCGGAGTCAGCCAGCAGCAGGCCGGCGAGGAAGGCGCCCAGTGCCATGGAGATGCCGGCTTCTTCCATCAGCCAGGCGGTACCGATCACCACCAGCAGCGCGGTGGCGGTGGAGACTTCCGGCAGCCCGGTACGGGCGACGATGCGAAACACCGGGCGCAGCAGATAGCGGCCGCCGACGATTACCACCGCGATGCTGGCGAACACCTTCAGGCCATGTGCCAGGCTGTCGCCGTGGCTGGTGTCCGGGCCGCTGGCGGCCAACAGGGGCACCAGGGCGATCAGCGGAATGGCCGCGATATCCTGGAACAGCAGCACGGCGAAGGCCAGGCGTCCATGGGGGGCGTTGAGCTGCTTGCTTTCGGCCAGGCTCTGCAGGCCAAGGGCGGTGGACGATAACGCCAGGCCCAGGCCGACGACCACGGCGGCGGGCATCGGCTGGCCGAAGCCGAACAGGGCAATGGCGCCGATCACGGCGCCCGTCAGCAGCACCTGCGCCAGCCCCACGCCGAACACCGATTTGCGCATCAGCCACAGGCGGCGCGGCGAAAGCTCCAGGCCGATGATGAACAGCAACAGCACCACACCCAGCTCGGAAATGTGCGCGACGCTTTCGGTGTCGCGGATCAGCCCCAGGACCTGGGGGCCGATGGCGACGCCTGCGAGCAGGTAGCCGATCACGGCGCCCAGTTGCAAACGCTTGGCCAGGGGCACCGCAATGACCGCGGCAAGCAGGAAGATGACGGCTGTTTGCAAAAGGCTGCCTTCGTGTGGCATCGCTCGGCTCCAGGGGGCTGCTACGGCGGCAGCGTTGAACAGTGAGGGCGCATGATGAGGCTGCGCCCGGCATTGCACAAACCGATGGGCGTCAAGGCACCTAAGGCCCGGGGCGGTACTGCAGGGCCTCGGCCAGGTGCACACGCGCAATGTGTGCGGCCTGTTCCAGATCGGCCAGCGTACGCGCCACCTTGAGCAGGCGGTGCGCGGCCCGTAGCGACAAGGTTAGTCGTTCGCACGCGGTTTCCAGCCATTGCTGATCGTCAGCGGACAGCGCGCAGTGCTGGCGCAGGCCGGGCAGCTCGAGAAAGGCGTTGGCACAGCCCTGGCGCTGTTGTTGTCGTTCGCGTGCGGCAGCCACCTGCCCTGCGATGTGGGCACTGGCGGGGCCGTTGTCGGTGCAGTGCGAGAGCGCCGTGGCTTCACGGGCGACGGTCAGGTGCAGGTCGATGCGATCAAGCAACGGGCCGGAGAGCTTGTTGCGGTAGCGCTGGATCTGGTCGCTGCTGCATCGGCAGCGACCGGTGGGGTCGCCATGGTAGCCGCAGGGGCAGGGGTTCATCGCCGCCACCAATTGGAAGCGGGCCGGGAAGCGGATCTTGTCCTTGGCCCGGGCGATCACGATTTCGCCCGATTCCAGGGGCTCGCGCAGCACTTCCAGCACGCGCCGCTCGAACTCCGGCAACTCATCCAGAAACAGCACGCCATGGTGGGCCAGGGTGATCTCGCCGGGTTGCGGGCGGCTGCCACCGCCGACCAGTGCGGCCCCCGACGCCGAGTGATGCGGGTGGCGAAACGGACGCTGCGGCCAGCTGTTGAGCGGCAGCGGGCTGGCGACCGACTGGATGGCCGCCACCTCCAGCGCTTCGCGCTCGTTCAGCGGTGGCAGCAGGCCGGGCAGGCGGCTGGCGAGCAGAGTCTTGCCGGTGCCGGGTGGCCCGCTGAACAGCAGGTTGTGGGCCCCGGCCGCCGCGACCAGCAGGGCACGCTTGGCGGCAAGCTGGCCCTGCACCTCGTTGAGGTCGGGGTAGGGCTGGCTGTGTAGGACCAGGCCGTTGGCCTTGTAGGGTTCGAGGGGCTGCTGGCCGTTGAGGTGCGCGACCAGTTCCAGCAGGTGGTCTACGGCGTACACCACCAGGCCCGAAGCCAGGCAGGCCTCCTCGGCATTCTCCCGTGGCACCACCAGGGCGCGCCCGGCTTCGCGGGCGGCAAGGGCGGCAGGCAGCACGCCCTGCACGCAGCGCACCGCCCCCGACAGCGCCAGCTCGCCCAGGCATTCCACTGCGTGCAGCGAGGCGATCGGCATCTGCCCGTTGGCGGCCAGGATGCCCAGGGCTATGGCCAGGTCGAAGCGTCCGCCATCCTTGGGCAGGTCGGCGGGGGCGAGGTTGAGGGTGATGCGCCGCGCGGGGAACTCCAGGCCGGAGTTGAGGATGGCGCTGCGCACACGGTCCTTGCTTTCCTTTACCGTGGCTTCGGGCAGGCCGACCAGGGTCAGGTTGGGCAGGCCGTTGGCCAGGTGCGCTTCGATGGTGACCGCAGGGGCCAGTACGCCCACCTGGGCGCGGCTGTGGACAAGGGCGAGGGACATGCACACTCCATGATCGGGACAATGCCGCGTCCTGCGGCTGGGGCAAGGATAGTGGTGCGCGCGCAGGGTGCGCGGGGGAGAGTGAGTCGAGGTTTTGCAGCGGTTGACGGGGCCAGGAGCGCTGGTCAAGATCACGGCGCCCCGGTGCAGCCTTCGGGCCGCGACGGCGTGCGTGCCAATGGCTTCTATCGCCGCTTGGGGGTGGGAGGTGGTGGCGCAGTTGGAGGAGGGGGATGTGCGGTATGAGAAGGTGAGGCAGGCCCCTGCATGACCCTGCAGGCGCCGGCCCCGCCGACGAAGGCTGCGCTGCGCTCTACTCGGCAGCCGCCGGGTTCAGCCGCGCTTCCATCTCTTCGACCTTGGCCTCCAGCGCCTCCAGGCGTGCGCGGGTGCGGGCCAGCACTACCATCTGGCTGTCGAACTCCTCACGGCTGACCAGTTCCAGCTTGCTGAAACCACTTTGCAGCAGCGCCTTGAACTGGCTTTCCAGTTCGCTGCGCGGCTGCGCGGTGTCACCGCTGAACAGGCGCGAGGCCTGGTCGCTCAGGGCATCGAGAAAGGCTTTGGGCGCGAGCATGTTGGTCCGTCCGGTAAATGCAAAGAGGCGGCCAGTGTAACACGCACCCCACGCCCGCTCGCCCCGCACGCTTTTCGCGCATTCCCCCGATCGGTAGCGCACCATTTTTGTGCGTGTTTGCCCTGCTGGCGACTGGCCAATTCCAAGCAAGGCACGCAAGCCGTTGTAATTGGTGGCTTTGGCAGACATGGCAAGGTTTCTGCTTAGAGCCAAGTGACTCATGCACTGGTGTCGGGCCTTGGGATTGAGGCCGACGAAGCGTTACAAAGCCAGGCACTGCGCTTAGACTTGAGACGGGTTTGTTTTCCTGGGGCAAGTCCACCAATTCGGGAGAGAGTTTCATGAAGCTAGTCACTGCCATCATCAAGCCATTCAAGTTGGACGACGTGCGCGAGTCGCTGTCCGAAATCGGCGTGCAGGGCATTACCGTCACGGAAGTCAAAGGCTTCGGACGGCAGAAAGGCCACACCGAGCTGTATCGCGGTGCTGAATACGTAGTCGATTTCCTGCCCAAGGTGAAGATCGATGTCGCCATCGACGACAAGGACCTGGACCGGGTCATCGAGGCGATCACCAAGGCGGCCAACACCGGCAAGATCGGTGACGGCAAGATTTTCGTGGTCAATCTGGAACAGGCCATCCGCATCCGTACCGGTGAAACCGATACCGACGCGATCTAAGTAACGCCGCCCCAAACCCCAACGCCCCAGGAGATAACAATATGACTCTGCGTCAGTTCGCAGGGCTAGGAGCCCTTTTGTCCCTCGTAATGCCTGGCATGGCCATGGCAGAGGAGGCAGCCGCCCCCGTGCTCAACTCCGGCGACACCGCCTGGATGTTGACCGCCACCGCGCTGGTGCTGTTCATGACCATCCCGGGCCTGGCGTTGTTCTACGGCGGCATGGTGCGTTCCAAGAACGTGCTTTCGGTGATGATGCAGTGTTTCGCCATCACCGGCCTGATCAGCATTCTGTGGATGGTCTACGGCTACAGCCTGGCGTTCGATACCACGGGTATGGAAGAGGGCGTGGTCAACTTCAATTCCTTCGTCGGCGGGTTCTCCAAGGCCTTCCTGGCCGGCGTCACCCCCGCAAGCCTGACCTCGTTGTTCCCCGAGGCGGTGTTCATCACCTTCCAGATGACCTTCGCCATCATCACTCCGGCCCTGATCGTCGGTGCCTTTGCCGAGCGCATGAAGTTCTCGGCCATGCTGATCTTCATGGCCGTGTGGTTCACCCTGGTCTACGCACCGATCGCGCACATGGTCTGGTCCGGTGCCGGCGGCCTGATGTGGGACTGGGGCGTACTGGACTTTGCCGGTGGCACCGTGGTGCATATCAATGCGGGTATCGCGGGCCTGGTGGCGTGCCTGGTGCTGGGCAAGCGCAAGGGTTTCCCGACCACCCCGATGGCCCCGCACAACCTGGGCTACACCCTGATGGGCGCGGCCATGCTGTGGATCGGCTGGTTCGGCTTCAACGCCGGCTCCGCAGCCGCTGCCAACGGCACCGCCGGCATGGCCATGCTGGTGACCCAGATCGCCACGGCCGCCGCTGCGCTGGGCTGGATGTTCGCCGAGTGGATCACCCACGGCAAACCCAGCGCCCTGGGCATCGCCTCCGGTGTGGTGGCAGGCCTGGTGGCGATCACCCCGGCTGCGGGCACCGTAGGCCCGATGGGCGCACTGGTGATCGGCCTGGTATCGGGTGTGGTGTGCTTCTTCTGCGCCACCAGCCTCAAGCGCAAGATGGGCTATGACGACTCCCTGGACGCCTTCGGCGTGCATGGCATCGGCGGCATCGTCGGCGCGATTCTCACCGGCGTGTTCGCGGCCCCTGCACTGGGCGGCTTCGGTACCGTCGAAGATATCGGCGCACAGGTCTGGGTGCAGGCCAAGGGCGTGGGCTTCACGGTGATCTACACCGCTATCGTCACCTACGTGATTCTGAAGGTGCTGGACCTGGTGATGGGCCTGCGGGTCAACGAAGAGGAAGAAGCGGTCGGCCTCGACCTCGCGCAGCACAACGAGCGTGGCTACAACCTGTAACATGCTCGAAAAAACATGCCCGGCTTGCCGGGCATTTTTTTGCCTGGATTTTGTCCATCCAAGGGCACGCAAACGGTTTCCACGGGGGCATTTGCAGGCGCTTGACGCTGTAATGGCCATCAAGCATAAAACTTACAGCGAACAAGGATATTTAGGCACTTTGCTTTTTCACACATCACGCTAGAATGCGCGCCGTAGGGTGCGGATGACCTGTCCGCGCACTTCGATACCCTTTGCTAGGCTTGGCATTGAACAGGCCGCTCACGGCGGGGTCAGCTGGTGAAGCAATGCCGGCAGCTCTTTCTTTTTGTCGGGCCCTGCACGGGCCCGCACGGTGCTCGCCAGGTGGTAGGGCGGGCGCCGCTGGCCGCGGGCTACCCGTGGCCCTGGATTTTTCCGGCAGTGGCCGCACCTGGCGCTGTTGGTCTATAACTTATCTGCTTTTCGCAAGTCATGAGGTAGAACATGAGCGACGATGATCTGGAAAACGACGACCTCGAAGTGGGCGACGAAGACGATACCGATGAAGGCCTGGAAGCGGCTGCCGACGACGTTGCCGATGACAGCGGTGACGACAGCCCCGCACCGGTAGCCAAGGGCAAGTCCAAGGCTGCGGTCTCGGTCGACGAAATGCCCAGCATGGAAGCCAAGCAGAAGGAGCGCGACGCGCTCGCCAAGGCGATGGAAGAGTTCCTGTCGCGTGGCGGCAAGGTGCAGGAAGTGGAGGCCAACGTGGTCGCCGATCCGCCCAAGAAGCCAGACAACAAGTACGGTAGCCGTCCTATCTGAGGGGTGCCGTCGAACAGAAGAGCCCGCCGTCGCTGCGGGCTTTTTTGTGGGTGGCGTTATCGGTTGCCGCTGCTGACGCTATGGTGGGGCAGGCCCGCTCCTACAACGATCACCGCAACCCTTGTGGGAGCGGGCTTGACCCGCGATGGGGCCAGCGGGGCTAACGCCAACTGAGCAACAGCTCAGGCAACTGCGACAGGCGCTGGATCTCGGCATCCGGCTGCCCCTCGGCCGTCCACGCCTTGCCCTGCGGGTTGAACCATATCGCGCGCAGGCCGGCCTGCTGGGCCCCGGCGATGTCGTCGCCCGGGTGGTCGCCGATATGCACGGCATTGCCGGCCTCGGCCTGGCCCTGGCGCAATGCTTCGAGAAACGGTTGCGGGTCGGGCTTGCCGATGCCCAAGTCCTCGGCGCACAGGGCGAACCTGAAATAGTCGGCCAGCCCCAGGCGCCTCACGTCGGCATTGCCATTGGTGACCACGCCCAGGGTGTAGCGATGGCGCAGCACCTCCAGCACTGGCTGCACCTCGGGGAAGATATCCACTTGGTGGCGCGCATGCAGGAACACTTCAAAGCCCTCGTTGGCCAGGGCGTGGGCCCTGGCTTCGCTGTAGCCGACGTCGCTCATGGCATGGAACAGCACCTTGCGCCGCAAGGCGCTGATGCGATGCCGCAGGCCCGGCTCGGCCTGCACCAGGCGCTCGCGAATGGCATACAGGTGCTCCACCGGCACCGCGCCCAGGTCGGGTGCATTCGCCGCCAGCCAGTCGCGCAGCACGGCCTCGGCACTGACAATGACCGGGGCGGTGTCCCACAGGGTGTCGTCCAGGTCGAAGGTGATCAGCTGAATGCTCATGAGTCACTGTCCTTGCTGCGTTTGGCCCTTGGGTGGGCGCTGTCATAGACGCTCGCCAGGTGCTGGAAGTCCAGGTGAGTGTAGATCTGCGTGGTGGCGATGTCGGCATGCCCGAGCATTTCCTGCACCGCACGCAGGTCCTGGGACGATTCGAGCAGGTGGCTGGCGAAGGAGTGGCGCAGCATGTGCGGGTGCAGGTTCTGCCCCAGCTCGCGGCTGCCCGCCGCCTGGACCCGCAGCTGGATCGCCCGCGGGCCCAGGCGCCGGCCTTGCTGGCTGACGAACACCGCGTTGTCCTGCGGGGCGCTGATGCCGCGCAGCGCCAGCCACTTTTCCAATGCCTCTCGGGCTTTGCGGCCTACCGGCAGCACGCGGGTCTTGCTGCCCTTGCCATGCACCTGCACCAGGCCGGCTGGCAGGTCGAGCTGATCGAGATCGAGGCTGGTCAGCTCCGACAGGCGCAGGCCCGAGGAGTAGAACAGCTCGAGCATGGCCTTGTCGCGGCGGGCGAGAAAGTCGTCGTCCACCGCGCCTTCGAGCAATTGCAGCGCGCGGTCGGTATCGAGGGTCTTGGGCAGCCGGCGCTCGCCCTTGGGCGCGGCCAGGCCGTTGGCCGGGTCGTGGTCGCACAGGCCTTCGCGGTTCAGGTAGCGGTACAGGCCGCGCACCGCCGAAAGCATGCGCGCCAGGCTGCGCGACGACTGCCCGGCATGGTGCTGGCGCGCCACGAACTGGCGCAGGTGCTGGATCTGCAGGGCGCTCCAGCTGGCGATGCCGTTTTTCTCGCAGTAGGCCAGCACGTTGGCCAGGTCACGCCGGTAGGCCAGCTGGGTATGCTCCGACACCTGGCGCTCGTTGCGCAGGTGCGCGATGAACGCGTCCAGCTGGCGCTCCATCAGCGTACCGGGCGCAGGGTCTGGGTAAAGCGCGGTAGCACGCGGCCGAGCACTTCGGCGATGTAGCTCAGGAACAGGGTGCCGACGCTGCTTTTGTAGTGCTGCGGGTCGTGGCTGGCGATGGCGAGCACGCCATGCAGGCCCTGATAGTCGAGCGCGGCGACGGCACTGGAGCCGACTTCGGGGCGCTGGGCCTCGCCGAACAGGAAGTCCAGCTCGTGGTCGCGCAGGGTGCCGCTGACCGTCTTGCCCGCGCACAGCAGGCCGCCGATGGCCTGTTGCGCTTCGGTCGGGTTGACCCAGCGGCCCACGGGCGCCACGGTATCGCCGAACAGTATCAGGCTCACGAACGGCACCTTGAACTCCTGGCGCAGGCTGTCCTCGACGGCCATCACCACGGCCTCGAGGCTATCGGCGTCGAGCAGGTCGAGGATCAACCGGCGGGTCTTCTCGAACAGCCGGTCGTTGTCGCGGGCCACGTCCATCAGGTGCGAGAGGCGGTGGCGCATCTCGATGTTGCGGTCGCGCAGCAGCTTGAGCTGGCGCTCCACCAGCGACACGCTGTCGCCGCGCTGGTGAGGGACCTGCAACTCCAGCAGCAAGTCGTCATGCTCGGCGAAGAACGCCGGGTTGGCACGCAGGTAAGCCACCACGTCCTGGGCCCCGACGCTGGGCGTCGAGCCCTGGGCGTCGGAGGCGTCGGGCTCTGCGGTGGGCGTGTGGGGCTGGTCGGTCATGGCTGGTACTCACTCATAGGCGAACCTGTCCTTCATACACGCGTACGGCAGGGCCTGTCATCACTACAGGCCGTCCCGGGCCGCCCCACTCGATGGACAGGCGACCTCCAGGCAGGTCGATCAGCAGCGGCGAATCCATCCAGCCCTGGCTGATGGCAGCCACCGCCGCGGCGCAGGCACCGGTGCCGCAGGCCTGGGTTTCCCCGGCGCCGCGCTCCCACACGCGCAACTGGGCGCGGTGGCGGTCGATGACCTGGAGGAAGCCGACGTTGACCCGCTGCGGGAAGCGCGGGTGGTTCTCGATCTGCGGGCCGAGGTCGTGCACCGGGGCGCTGTTGATGTCGTCGACGCGCAGCACCGCATGGGGGTTGCCCATCGACACGGCGGCCAGGTTGACCGTGCGACCGGCCACTTCCAGCGGGTAGCTCAGGGCCTGGGCGGGGGCGTCGAAGGGGATCTCGGACGGCACCAGGCGCGGTGGGCCCATGTCGACGCTGATCTGCCCGTCGCCGCGCACATCGAGTTCGATGATGCCGCTCTTGGTCTCGACGCGGATGCGCTTTTTCGCCGTCAGGCGCTTGTCCAGCACGAAGCGCGCGAAGCAGCGCGCACCGTTGCCGCACTGCTCGACCTCGGACCCGTCGGCGTTGAAGATCCGGTAGCGAAAGTCCACGTCCGGATTGCTCGGCGCCTCGACGATCAGCAGTTGGTCGAAACCGATGCCGGTGTGCCGGTCACCCCATTGCTTGGCGTGCTTGGGCAGGATGTGCGCGTGCTGGCTGACCAGGTCGAGGACCATGAAGTCGTTGCCCAGGCCGTGCATCTTGGTAAAACGCAGCAGCATGGGGTCACTCCGGCAGCAGGCTTTCGCCGGCAAACAGCTCGGCCACGGTTTCGCGACGGCGCACTTCGAAGGCCTGATCGGCATCCACCAGTACTTCGGCGCAGCGACCACGGGTGTTGTAGTTCGAACTCATGACGAAACCGTAGGCACCGGCCGAATGCACGGCCAGCAGGTCGCCTTCAGCCAGGTTCAGCGCACGGTCCTTGGCCAGGAAGTCGCCGGTCTCGCAGATCGGGCCGACCACGTCATAGCTGCGCGGCTCGCCATCACGTGGCTGCACGGCGGTCACGTCCATCCAGGCCTGGTACAGCGCCGGGCGGATCAGGTCGTTCATCGCCGCGTCGACGATGGCGAAGTCCTTGTGCTCGGTGTGCTTGAGGTACTCGACGCGGGTCAGCAGCACGCCGGCATTGGCCACGATGTAGCGGCCCGGTTCGAATACCAGCGCCAGGTCGCGGTCGCCCACGCGCTCGCGGATGGCCTTGATGTAGTCGCCGGCCAGTGGCGGCTCTTCGTCGCGATAGCGCACGCCCACGCCGCCGCCCAGGTCCAGGTGGCGCAGGTAGATGCCGCACTCGCCGAGGCGGTCGATCAGCGCCAGCAGGCGGTCGAGGGCATCGAGGAAGGGCTCCAGCGTCGTCAGCTGCGAACCGATGTGGCAGTCGACGCCGACGATTTCCAGGTTCGGCAGCTGCGCGGCGCGCACGTAGACTTCTTCGGCATCGGCAATGGCGATACCGAACTTGTTCTCTTTGAGGCCGGTGGAAATGTACGGGTGGGTGCCGGCATCGACATCCGGGTTGACCCGCAGCGAGATCGGCGCGCGTACGCCCATTTCGGCGGCAACCACCTGCAGGCGCTCCAGCTCGTCGGTGGACTCGACGTTGAAGCAGTGCACGCCCACTTCGAGGGCGCGGCGCATGTCGTCGCGGGTCTTGCCCACGCCGGAGAACACCACACGGTCGGCGCGCCCGCCGGCGGCCAGCACACGCTCCAGTTCACCGCCCGAGACGATGTCGAAGCCTGCGCCCAGTCGTGCTAGCACGTTCAGCACGCCGAGGTTGGAGTTGGCTTTTACGGCGAAGCACACCAGGTGCGAAACACCCTGCAATGCATCGGCGTAGCTACGGTACTGGGCTTCGATATGCGCCCGCGAGTACACGTAGGTAGGCGTGCCGAAGCGTTCGGCAATCGCCGACAGCGCCACGCCTTCCGCGAACAGCTCGCCGTCGCGGTAGTTGAAAGCGTCCATGGGGATCCCTTAATCAGTGCTGGTGCGATTGCGACTTTTTGCCGTCTTTGCCGTCTTCAGGCAGGTACAGTGGGCCTTTCTGACCGCAAGCGGAGACGAGGCAGGCAATCGCGACTAGCGCCGCGAGGGAGGAAATCAGGCGCTTCATGGCGAAATCCTTTGAATTTAAGCAGTATTGCGCCCGAGTATACCGAGCGCCCGGCGCCTTGCCTATGTAGCCGCTGCGCCGTCGGACAGGCGCCCGTGCAGGGTGTCGGCTGCGGGCGTTAACCTTTGCATTCGTGGCGCGGCGCTCGTATCTTGCCCGGCTTGCGTGTGTGCAGACATTTTCGAGGTTCTTGCAATGAGTTTGAGCGAAGCGCGTTTTCACGACCTGGTCGACGCGACCCAACAGGCCCTGGAAGACCTGTTCGATGAAACCGACCTGGACCTGGACATGGAGAACTCGGCGGGCGTTCTGACCATCAAGTTCGACAACGGCAGCCAGTTGATCTTCAGCCGCCAGGAGCCGCTGCGCCAGCTGTGGCTGGCCGACAAGTCGGGTGGTTTCCATTTCGACTATGACGAAGCCAGCGGCAAATGGACCTGTGAGAAGACCGAGGAACTGCTCGGCGAGATGCTCGAGCGCATCGTCTGGGAGCGGGTCGGCGAAAAGCTCGACTTCGACGAGATCTGAGATGAGCACTGCTGCCAAACCGGCCAAGCCGCTGTACAGCAATGTCAGCCCGGCGGTGCCGTCGCCCTGCATCAGCCTCTGCCGGCTGGACGAGGCCAAGGTGTGCCTGGGCTGCTTTCGCCATGTCGAGGACATTCGCCAGTGGCGCAGCGCCGACGACCAGCGCCGCCGCGAGATCTGCGCCCAGGCACAGGTACGACGCCAGGCGGCCGGCTAGGCTGCGACGGCGAGCCTCTTGTGTATTTATTGTGCTGTGGTAGTGTCGAGGTTGATCGGCCTGGCCGAAAAACATGCAAACCCCGCCCTTGGGCGGGGTTTTGCTTTATAACGCCCAGCACTTTTACCCATGAACAAGGAGTCTGACTGGATCATGAGCACCAAGCCTTCCCTTATCCTCACCCGATTGGACGTACAGCGTCTCGAGCGTCTGATCGATGGCCTCGATGAAAAGACGCAGGACTCGCCGGGTGTGCTCGCCCTGCAGGACGAGCTGGACCGCGCCGAGCAGGTAGTGAGCCACGAGGAGGTTCCGGCCGGTGTCGTGACCATGAACTCGCGCGTGCATTGCCGCGATGAAGTCAGCGGCAAGGACTACCACCTGACCCTGGTGTACCCGAAGGACGCCGGCGCCGAAGGCACGGTCTCGATCCTGGCGCCGATGGGCAGCGCATTGCTCGGCCTGTCGGTGGGCGAGCAGATCGACTGGCCGGTGCCCGGCGGCAAGACCCTCAAGCTCAAGCTGCTCGAAGTCGAGTACCAGCCCGAAGCCGCAGGCGACTTCGACCTCTGATCAGGCCGCTTCCAGCGCCTGGTTCAGCACCCGCTCCAGTTCCTGCTTGTAGCGCAGATACAGGATGCTCGAGCCCTGGCCTTCGGCAAGCAGGTCGGACAGGTCCAGGTCGGTGATGTAGCAGCGGTAGCGCTGGGCGTCACGGCGCTGGCCGACGATCTCGCGGGCGACCACCGCATACAGCTGGTCGCCATACTCGAGCTCCGAAAACTCCTTCTGGTTGCAGTACAACGTCACCTGCAGGGCGTCTTCGACGCCTGCCTGGATGATCGCCTGCACTTCGTAGGCGGTGCTGCCCAGCGTGGTGGGCGGTGCCTGGCGCGGCTCCAGCTGGCGTGCCCGGCCGATACCGGGGGGCGACAGCTGATAGTAGAGGATGTCCAGCGCGCCCTGTGCCGGCAGCTCTTCCAGCGGCAGCCGTGCGTTGTGCCGGAACACCACCGATTGCAGAAAGCGCTGCAGCGGCAGCAACAGGCTGCTGTCGTCGTGGTAGGGCAGGCGTTGCTGCCACAGCGCATTGAATTCATCCAGCACGTAGACGTCGGCCCAGTTCTCCTGCACCCGGTAGAACACCTGCAGGCACTGCGGCTGGCCCTGGGGCAGCACCAGCGACAGGTCGTGGTCTTCCAGCACGTTGGCGTCCAGGTGCAGCGGGGTGTACTCGGCACGTTCCTCGCCCAGGTATGCCAACAGTGCATCCTGACTGTCCAGGCTGACCAGGTTGACCGCCCCGTGGTGCAATTCCAGTACATGGGTGTGCTGCTGCACCTGTATCAGGTAGCGATGCCCCAGGCCTTCGGCAAGCAGCGCCTGAGCGGTGGCGAACACCTCTTCGACCCGCTGGGCGATGGCCTGGGCGCGGTTGTGGCAGAAGCAGCGCACGTTCAGCGTAGGCAGGTGGCCCTTGCTGCCCAGGCTGTTGAGGTAGTCACGCAGGTTGCGCATCAGGGCGTGCTCGCCGTCATACCGCTGCACCAGCACTTCGTTCCAGCTGTTGAGGGTCACCTGGTCCAGAGTCAGCACCAGGTTCTCGCGCACCCCGGCGTAGCTCAGCGAGTCGGTGCGCTCGGTGGTCATCAGGATGTTGAGGTCGCGGTGATGCTGCAGCGGGTCGATGCCGACGTTGACCAGCAGCAGGATCTCGTCCGCCACGCTCGGTTGCAGCAGGCGCGCCTCGCTGACTTCCTTGAACGGCAGGGCCACGCTCTGCTGCAGGCTGCCCAGCAGGTTGAACAGCTCGTACTCGCTCAGGTCGCTACTGCCGGGGTTGAGCGCCAGGCGCGTGGTGCTGTCGATCACCCCGTTGCGGTGCGCCCAGGCCAGCAGTTCGAGCAATTCGCGGCAGCGCTTGAACGGCACGAACTGCTCCCACTCATGGGCGTTCAGGTTGCCGCTGTACAGGCTCCAGTGGGTTTGTCCAGGCTCCTGGCGATTGGGTGCCTGGACCAGGGTCAGGGTGTCTTCGGCCAGGTCCGGGGCGATGCCCGGGTTGATGAACTCGACCTTGCCGGCGCGCCGCTCGAAGGCGGCGTAGAGGCGTCGGCCCAGCACGTTGAGGTCGCGCTGGTCGAGGCGCGTGGCAGCTTGCGGGTTGCGTGCGAACTGGCCGAGAAAACGGTAGCTGTGGTTGAGTTCGGCCACCAGGATGCGCCGTTCGGCTTCCACCTGGCGCACCTTCCACTGGCTGCGGCTGTCCAGCAGCATCAGCTGGCGCTCGTCCCAGCCCCACTCGCGGGTCAGGCGCTCGAGCAGGTCGCGCTGCCAGCCGCCGCTGCGCTGGCGCGCCAGCAGGCTGATCTTCTTGTTCACCTTCAGGTACAGGCTGCGTCGCACCAGTTCCAGGCGCTGGGCCTCGCCGCGGTGCTGCAGGTACTGCTCGATACGCCGGTACACCATCATGTACGGGTCCAGCTCGTCGAGGTCGAGGCGGTTGGCGAACACCGCCTGCTTGAACTGCAGGCTCAGGCACTGCACGTGCGGATGTTCGCTGGCATACACCTCGGTCAGCAGCAGCTTGAGCAGCGACTTGTAGGGTGACTCGATGCCCTTGAACAGCTGCCACAACCCGGCGCCCACGAACTCGCCGGGCGGGATGTGGGCCAGGTGGCCGAGGTCCAGGTTCTCGTCGGCGCGGATGAAGCGCTTGGACAGCAGCGTCTGGGTGTAATGCGCGTAGCTGCCTTCCTCGTAGACCGGCACCAGCCACCACAGCGGCGTGCGCCCGGCCAGCCACAGCGCGGTGCGGTAGAACTCGTCCAGCAGCAGGTAGTGCTGGGTGGTGCCGCAGTCGTCGGAACTCAGTGCGGTATTGCGCTCGCCGGTGACGAAGCGCTCCGGCTCGATCAGGAACAGGTGCAGTTCGGCGCCCTGGGACGCGGCCCAGACCTCCAGCAACACGCACTTTCTGCGCAGCTCGCTCAGCTCGGCCTCGCTGAGCCCGGGGGCGTGGCACAGCCACACGTCCATGTCGCTTTCATCGGCCTGGGCCAGGGTGCCCAGGCTGCCCATCAGGTACAGCCCCAGCAGCGGGCGCGGTGGCTGGCCGTGGCGCTTGCGGTAGGTGAACGAGCGGGTCAGGCGCTGGGCCTCGGCCAGCGCCTCGTCGTCGGGCTCGTAGCACGAGATGCCCGCCGGAGTGGTGCCCGATACGTAGCCGGGCAGCAGCGGGTGATTGACGTGGAAGAACAGCGCCAGCAGGTTGAGCACCTGCTGCTGGCGGCTCGACAACCCTTCCATGGCGCGTGCCAGTCGACCCTGGTTGATGGCCAGGAAGCGCTTGCGCAACTGGCTGAGCACCTTGCGATCGATGCCTTCGTCGAGGTCGGGTCGAATTTCGTGGGGGTGGTTCATTGCAGGGCTCTAACTGGCCATCACGGGAGCAATGGCGAGTTTAGCCGCTACGGGGCGAGGGGCTGAAATCTATTTGGTTTCTGGCGCCATTTTGTCAGCGCCTGACGTATTGACCGGGTGTGGCCTTCGCCGGCAAGGCCGGCTCCTGTATCGATCTGCAGGAGCCGGCCTTGCCGGCGAAGGCTTCAGCGAAGCTCTCAAGCCGGCTCGGCGACCGTGTTCAGGATGATCAGCAACTGCTGTACGTTCTGCGCCGCATCGCGGCCCAGCGGGGTCAGGTAGCCGCCGTCTTCCTGGGTGATCAGTTCCTTGGAGAACAGGCGCTTGGCGGCGGCAATCGCCTGGGGTGCTGCGGTGGCATGGACTTTCAGTCCTTCCTGCGTGCTGTCCAGGTTGAACAGCGCGAGTATTTCCAGTTCGGCAATCAGCTCGGGGGTAAACGACATAGATACTCCGGACTTTCCTGAAGTGGAGGGCAGCACCCTTGCAGGGGTACATGAAGTTGCAGTGTAGCCACGCCAGCCGGTAATTGCTTCAGTCCTTTTCGGGTGGCAACTCAGGCAGCGCACGCAGGGCGGTTTCGTACCACTGCGTATCGAACGCCCGGTCGTCCTCGAGCATGGCGTCGATCTCGCAGGCCAGCACGTGGGCCATCAGGTTGAGGATGTCCTCGCGCTCGTAGCCCACCAGCGTCAGTTTGTTGAACGTGGCCTTGGCCGCTGGCGGGTTGTCGTTCTCGATCTGGTTCTCGATGGCCTGGATCAGGGTCGATTCGGCGAACGCTTCTTCGTCATTGTCGATATCGGTGGGCTCGCTCATGGGCGCTCTCCTCGGAATGGGCATCCAGTTTGCCATGCAGTGCACGCCAATGCCTGGCTATCGAGCAACTGCATGATGCTGGTCAGTGCCTGCGGTAGCGTCTATAAAGGCCAGGCCAACCCCTTTCGGCCTGGAGGCATGTTTCATGCTCAAGCTTCACGGTTTTGCAGTCAGCAACTACTACAACATGGTCAAACTGGCGCTGCTGGAAAAGGGCGTGCCCTTCGAAGAGGTGCTGTTTTTCGGCGGCCCCGGCCCCGCATCACTGAAGATCAGCCCCTGCGGCAAGGTGCCGGTGCTGGAGACCGAGCACGGCTTTCTCAGTGAGACCAACCTGATCCTTGACTATATCGAGCAGACCCAGCCCGGCAAGGCGCTGCTGCCCGAGGGCGTGTTCGCCCAGGCCAAGGTGCGCGAACTGGCCAAGGAGATCGAGCTGTACATCGAGCTGCCGGCCCGAGCCTGCTACCCCGAGGCGTTCTTCGGTGCCCAGGTGGACCCGGCCATCAAGCAAAAGGCCAAGGCCGAGCTGCTGGCGGGTCTTGCCGCTCTCAAGCGCAACGGTGCCTTCGCTCCCTATGTGGCGGGCGAGCAGATGACCCTGGCGGACATCCTGTTCTGCTACAGCGTCGACCTGGCGTATGCGGTGGGCAAGAAGGTGTTCGATATGGATGTGCTGGCGGACTTCCCGCAGGCCAAGGCCCTGCTCGAACACTTCAAGCAGAACCCCAACGTGCAGAGAAACGCCGCAGACAAGGAAGCCCAGATGCCGGCCTTCCTCGAGATGGTGCGTACCGGCAAGCGCTGACTTCAGCGCAGCCAGGCCCGCCAGGCGGGCCTGGCGAATGCCTCAGCGGCTGGCCAGCAGTGCCTGGCCGCGGGCCACGGCTGCACGTACCTGGGCCGGTGCGGTGCCGCCGATGTGGTTGCGCGCGTTCACCGAGCCTTCCAGGGTCAGCACGGCAAACACGTCCTGCTCGATCTGGTCGCTGAACTGGCGCAGTTCATCCAGGCTCATCTCGGCCAGGTCCTTGCCGGTGTCCACGCCGTACTTCACCGCGTGGCCGACGATCTCGTGGCAATCACGGAACGGCAGGCCGCGGCGTACCAGGTAGTCAGCCAGGTCGGTGGCGGTGGAGAACCCGCGCAGCGCGGCTTCGCGCATGATCGCGTGCTTTGGCTTGATCGCCGGGATCATGTCGGCAAATGCCCGCAGCGAATCGCGCAGGGTATCGGCGGCATCGAACAGCGGTTCCTTGTCTTCCTGGTTGTCCTTGTTGTAGGCCAGCGGCTGGCCCTTCATCAGGGTCAGCAGGCCGGTCAGGGCGCCGAACACGCGGCCGGTCTTGCCGCGTACCAGCTCGGGGACGTCGGGGTTCTTTTTCTGCGGCATGATCGAGCTGCCGGTGCAGAAGCGGTCCGGCAGGTCGATGAACTGGAACTGCGCGCTGGTCCACAGCACCAGCTCTTCGGAAAAGCGCGACAGGTGCATCATCGCGATGCTGGCCGCCGCGCAGAATTCGATGGCGAAGTCACGGTCGGACACGCCGTCCAGCGAGTTGCCGCCCACCGCTTCGAAGCCCAGCAGCGAGCAGGTCAGTTCACGGTCGATCGGGTAGGTGGTACCGGCCAGTGCGGCGCTGCCCAACGGCATGCGGTTGGTGCGCTTGCGGCAGTCCACCAGGCGCTCGTAGTCGCGGCTGAGCATTTCGAACCAGGCCAGCAGATGATGCCCGAAGGTCACCGGCTGGGCGGTCTGCAGGTGGGTGAAGCCCGGCATGATGGTGTCGGCTTCGCGCTCGGCCTGCTCCAGCAGGCCTTTTTGCAGGCGGGTGATCTCGGCCAGGATCAGGTCGATCTCGTCGCGCAGCCACAGGCGGATGTCGGTGGCCACCTGGTCGTTGCGGCTGCGCCCGGTGTGCAGCTTCTTGCCGGTGATGCCGATGCGGTCGGTCAGGCGTGCCTCGATGTTCATGTGCACGTCTTCGAGATCGATGCGCCAGTCGAAGTTGCCGGCCTCGATTTCGCCCTGGATGGTGGTCAGGCCGTCGATGATGCTGTCGCGCTCGGCATCGGTGAGCACGCCGACCTTGGCCAGCATGGTGGCGTGGGCGATCGAACCCATGATGTCGTGGCGGTACAGGCGCTGGTCGAAGGTGACGGAGGCGGTGAAGCGGGCGACGAAGGCGTCGACCGGCTCGCTGAAACGGCCGCCCCAGGACTGGTTGGTCTTGTCGGTGCTCATGGATTCACTCGTGTAAGGCGTGAACGGAAAAAGTGGCGCAGATGATAGCAGGGTTGCCGGGGCTCACGGGGCTCGGCGGTCGGCGCAACTGCGGGTTTGTGTCGCAGCCGGGGGCCACGACAGGGGCGATGCAAAAGGATATTTATCGATTGAACGGCAGCGTGCCTGCAACCGTCTACAGTTGGACAGAGGATTGGCAGGTTTCGCCCTCCCAGTGAATCTTTAGCCCTCGTGCGAGTCTGAGCGTGGATCGCCGTGACGGTCGTCACTTCACCTGTCTACGCTATCCTTGTGCGAGACTCACGCAGGAATCCAGCGCTATATGAATGTCCTGATCGTTGATGACGAACCCCAAGCCCGGGAACGCCTGAGCCGAATGCTCGGCGAGCTGGAGGGCTATACCGTGCTGGAGCCCAGCGCCACCAATGGCGAAGAGGCCCTGGCATTGATCGACAGCCTCAAGCCCGAGGTGGTCCTGCTCGACATCCGCATGCCCGGCATGGACGGGCTGCAGGTGGCGGCCCGGTTGTGCGAGCGCGAAGCGCCACCGGCCGTGGTGTTCTGTACGGGGGATGACGAATTCACCGTGCAGGCGTTCAAGGACAGCACCCTGGGCCATCTGCTCAAGCCGGTTCAGGCCGATGCCCTGCGCGACGCGCTGCGCAAGGCCGAGCGGCCGAACCGCGTGCAGCTGGCGGCGCTGACCCGCCCCGGCGCCGAAAGCGGCAACGGGCCGCGCAGCCACATCAGCGCCAGGACCCGCAAGGGCATCGAGCTGATTCCCATCGACCAGGTGATCTACTTCATCGCCGATCACAAGTACGTGACCTTGCGTCATGAGGGCGGCGAGGTGCTGCTGGACGAACCGCTCAAGGCTCTGGAAGACGAGTTCGGCGAGCGCTTCGTGCGTATCCACCGCAACGCGCTGGTGGCCCGCGACCGTATCGAACGCCTGCAGCGCACACCGCTGGGGCATTTCCAGCTTTTTCTCAAGGGCCTCAATGGCGATGCCCTGATTGTCAGCCGCCGCCATGTGGCCGGCGTACGCAAGATGATGCAGCAGCTTTAGGGCGGGGCGGGAGCACTGCTTGACCAGGGACGGTCGACCCCTCCACTGACATAGATCTGCTAGCAGCCCGGATTGAGCTGTTATCATCCCGCGCATCTATCTCGTACGGATCGATCCATGTCCACTCGTGAAATCCGCATTGCCACGCGCAAAAGTGCCCTTGCCCTGTGGCAGGCCGACTATGTAAAAGCCCGCCTCGAACAGGCACACCCCGGCCTGGTGGTGACCCTGGTGCCAATGGTCAGCCGCGGCGACAAGCTGCTCGACTCGCCACTGTCGAAGATCGGCGGCAAGGGCCTGTTCGTCAAGGAGCTGGAAACCGCGCTGCTGGAGCAGGAAGCCGACATCGCCGTGCACTCGATGAAAGACGTGCCGATGGACTTCCCCGAAGGCCTGGGCCTGTTCTGCATCTGCGAACGCGAAGACCCGCGCGATGCCTTTGTCTCCAACACCTATGCCAGCCTCGATGCACTGCCGGCAGGCGCCATTGTCGGCACCTCCAGCCTGCGTCGCCAGGCGCAGTTGCTGACCCGCCGCCCCGACCTCGAGATCCGCTTCCTGCGCGGCAACGTCAACACCCGCCTGGCCAAGCTCGATGCCGGCGAGTACGACGCGATCATCCTGGCGGCTGCCGGTTTGATCCGCCTCGGTTTCGAAGACCGCATCACCGCCAGCATCAGCGTCGACGACAGCCTGCCAGCCGGTGGCCAGGGCGCGGTAGGCATCGAGTGCCGCACCACCGACGCCGAAATCCATGCCTTGCTCGCGCCGCTGCACCACGCCGATACGGCTGACCGCGTGGTGGCCGAACGGGCCATGAACAAGCACCTCAACGGCGGCTGCCAGGTACCGATCGCCTGTTACGCCGTGCTCGAGGGCGAGCAGCTGTGGTTGCGCGGCCTGGTGGGCGAGCCGGCCGGTGGCCTGTTGCTCAGCGCCGAGGCACGTGCACCGCGCGCAGACGCGGATGCACTGGGTGTACGCGTCGCCGAAGACCTGCTGAACCAGGGCGCCGAAGACATTCTCAAGGCGGTGTATGGCGAGGCCGGCCACCCGTGAACGGCTGGCGCCTGCTGCTGACCCGGCCGGCCGACGACTGCGCGGCACTGGCCGCGACCCTGGCCCAGGCCGGGGTGTTCGGCAGCAGCCTGCCGCTGCTCGAGATCGAAGCGCTGCCGGTGACCGATGCGCAGCGCAGCACCGTGCTCGGCCTGGCCGACTATGCTGCGGTCATCGTGGTCAGCAAGCCGGCAGCCCGGCTCGGCCTGGCCCTGCTCGACCAGTACTGGCCCCGCACGCCGGCCCTGCCGTGGTTCACGGTGGGGGCGGCTACCGCCGCGATCCTGCAGGCCCATGGCTGCGAAGTGCACTTCCCGCCACTGGGGGATGACAGCGAAGCCCTGCTGCAACTGACCCGGCTGCAGGAAGTTTTCGCACAGCCCCAGCCGCGCTTTCTGATCATGCGTGGCGAAGACGGTCGCGAGCTGTTGGCCGAGCGATTGACCGCGCAGGGTGCTAGTGTCGATTATCTGCCCCTGTACCGCCGCTGCCTGCCCGAGTACCCGGTCGGCACACTGATGCGACGCATCGATGCGGAACGCCTGAACGGCGTGGTGGTCAGCAGTGGGCAGGGTCTTGAACACCTGCGCCAGCTGGCTGGCAGCGACTGGTCGCGACTGGCCGCGTGGCCGCTGTTCGTGCCGAGCCCGCGTGTTGCCGAGCAGGCCCGCGCCGCTGGCGCACAGAATGTAGTGGATTGCCGTGGTGCCAGTGCCACGGCTTTGCTGGCGGCGTTGCAGGAAACCCCTGCGCCCGCCTCCTAAGGCGCTAAGCTGTCTGGCGAGGTGCCCCAATGCAAAGGATGGATACGTGAGCGAAACTGCCTTGCCCAACGATGATCTGCAGCCGGCGCCAGAAGCGCCCGCGCAAACGCCCGCCGCCCCTGCCAAGCGGGCCGGCACCGGTCTGGCACTGTTCGCCCTGCTGCTGGGTGCGGCAGGTGTCGCAATCGGTGGCTGGGGTGTCTGGCAGGTGCGCCACCTGCAGGGCGCCAACCAGCTCCAGAGCGAACAATTGCAGGCCTTGAATGCCCAGGCCCAGGCCTTGCAGCAGGGCGAGCAGCGACTGTCGTCACGCCTGGCCGACCTGCCACCGGCCGCCGAGCTCGAAGAGCGCCGGCGCCTGGTGGCGCAATTGCAGGGCGACCAGCAACGTCTGAGCCAGCGTCTGGAGACCGTGCTCGGTGCCAGCCGCAAGGACTGGCGCCTGGCCGAGGCCGAGCACCTGCTGCGCCTGGCCAGCCTGCGCCTGTCGGCATTGCAGGACATCACCAGCGCTCGGGCGCTGGTCGAAGGCGCCGACCAGATCCTGCGCGAGCAGAGCGACCCGGCCTCGTTCGCTGCCCGCGAACAGCTGGCACGCAGCCTGGCCACCCTGAACAGCGTCAAGCAACCGGACCGCACCGGGCTGTTCCTCAAGCTGGCCGCGCTGCGCGAGCAGGTAGTGCAGCTCACCGCCATGGCCCCCGAATTCGAAGAAGGCGGCGAACCGCTGTTCGGCCTGGCTGCCGACGGCGACGGTGCCAGCCGCTGGTCACAGTGGTGGGCGCAGCTGTCGCGCTACTTCCGTATCGATTTCAATGCCGACAAGAACGTCAAGCCGTTGCTGGCCGGCCAGGCCCTGAACCAGGTGCGCCTGGCCCTGAGCCTGACCCTGGAGCAGGCGCAGTGGGCCGCGCTCAACGGCGAGCCGAAGGTCTATGCCCAGGCGCTGGATGAAGCGCGCAGCGTGCTGCTGGCCAACTTCAACCACGACAACGAGCAGAGCCAGTCGATGCTCGAACAGCTCAACGCGGTGGCGAACGAGCCGGTGTCGGTAGTGACGCCGGACCTGGCCGACAGCCTCGGTGCGGTCCAGGCCTACCTCGAGCGTCGCCACCTGCCCGCCGAAGAATCGATCACGCGCCAGCCGGCGGCACAAGGTCATGAGGAGGGCACCCCATGAAACGTGCCTACCTGTGGGTGGTGGTGGCGATCGTCGCCGCGACCCTGCTGGGTATCGCCGTGGCCCGGCATAGCGGATACGTGCTGATCGCCTACGACAGCTTCCGCTACGAGTCGAGCCTGTGGGCGACCCTGGCCCTGCTGCTGGCCGTGGTGCTCGTGGTGCTGATGGTGCGCTTCGTGCTGGGCCTGGTGTTCACCTCGGGCGGGGTGGTCAACCCATGGTCGCGGCGCAACCGCAGCCGGCGTACACGCCTGGCCATCGAGCAGGGGCAACTGGACCTGGCCGAGGGCCGCTGGGCCAGTGCCCAGCGCCATCTGCATCGCGCTGCCGAGGCCGAACGCCAGCCGCTGCTCTATTACCTCGGGGCGGCCCGCGCTGCCAACGAACTGGGGCGCACCGAGGACAGCGACAACCTGCTGGAACGTGCCCTGGAACGCCAGCCGCAAGCCGAGCTGGCCATCGCCCTGACCCACGCGCAGTTGCAGGTCGACCGCGGTGACACCGAGGCAGCGTTGGTGACCCTGCAGGCGATGCACGAGCGCCACCCGCACAACGTGCAGGTGCTGCGCCAGTTGCAGCGTCTGTACCAGCAGCGTGGCGACTGGAGCGCGGTGATCCGCCTGCTGCCGGAGCTGCGCAAGGACAAGGTGTTGTCTGCCGCGGAACTGGCCGAGCTGGAGCGGCGGGCCTGGGGCGAAAACCTGAGCCTGGCCGCACGCCGCGAGCAGGACGACCAGACCGCACAGCAGTCCCTTGAACGTGCCTGGCAGCAACTGACCTCGGCACAACGCCAGGAGCCGCAACTGGTGCTGGCGTATGCCGAGCAACTGCGCCAGCTGGGCGCCGAAAGCGACGCCGAGAAGGTCCTGCGTACGGCCCTGCAGCGCGAATACGAAAGCCACCTGGCCCGGCTGTACGGGCTGGTGCGAGGCGGCGACCCGGCGCGTCAGTTGCAGACGGCCGAGGGCTGGCTCAAGCAGCACCCGGACGATCCCAGCCTGTTGCTGACCCTGGGTCGTCTGAGCCTGCAGAATCGTCTGTGGGGCAAGGCGCGCGACTACTTCGAAGACAGCCTGCGCCGGCAGCGCAACCCTGAGGCCTGCGCCGAGCTGGCCCGTCTGCTGGCCGGCCTGGGCGACACCGAGCGCAGCAACCAGCTGTTTCAGGAGGGCCTGGGCCTGTTGGATGAGCGCCTGCTGGCCTTGCCTCTGCCTGAAGCCGTCCGGGCCTGACGTCGTACGGGTTTAGCCCCAGGTTAAACCCGTACTGTTTGGCTGGTTGCGGGGGTGGGTAACTTTTCGCTGAGTTACAGAGGAAATATCCACCTCAACTCTTCGACACTTCCCTTATGTTTCAGCGATTTATCGCGCCTGTCGTGCCTTGAAACAAGGCTCGATTTTCCTCTACCGTTGTTACATGTCTTTCCCGCACCTGGACTTGCCATGCCATTGGCCTGTTTGCGCTCATTGTTCTCCCTGGCTTTCGTCGCGTCGTTACTGATTCTCGCCGGTGCGTTTTACCTCGAATTCACCAAAGGGCTGGTGCCTTGCCCGCTGTGCCAGAGCCAGCGTGTATTGCTGGTTGTGTTTGCCGGTGTCTGCCTGGCCGCGCGCCTGCATGCACCGGGTCAGCCGGGTGCGCGTCGCTATGCGGCTGCGGCGTTGGGCCTGGCGCTGGGGGGCGGCTTGCTGGCGGTGCGCCAGATCTGGTTGCAGGGCAGCGGGGTGGCGGCGGGTGAGGCCTGCTCGATGCCCCTCGGTGCGCTCATCGAGCAAGGCAGCCTTGCCGACGTGCTGCACGCCATGCTGCTCGGTTCGGCCGATTGCGCTTCGATCACCTGGAGCTTTCTGGATCTGAGCCTGCCGGAGTGGAGCCTGCTGGCCTTCCTGCTGCTGGCGGCGCTGGCGTTGGCGCGGCTGCTGTACGTGCAGCCAGCGGCCACGGGCAAGTCATTGAAACCCTGACGCTTGCCGGCGGGGGCCAGGCAATCGACCGATGGCCGCGGGTGCGGCGATTAAACACTTGTATGAAACTTGTCGCCTGCGTACCTTGAAGGCAAGGGCGCGCGGGAATAATCTCCCTTGCACGCATACCCAAAACACTGCTGCTCGATGCCGTTCTGCTGCTTTCTCCCTTTGTTGTGCATACCTCGCACGACGGGGCGCAGCGGCATGACCCAGAAGGGAAGACACCGCCATGTTAGATAGTTGTCAGAATGCTCAGGAACGCTGGGGTGGGGTTCACAAGCTGATTGACCGCTGGCTGGACGAGCGGGCCGAACTGGTCACGGCCTTTCGCGCATTGCGCGATGCCAAACCGGCCTTTGCGGACAAGGACAAGAACCTCGGCTTCTGCGCGATACTGGTCGATTACGTCTCCGCCTGGCACTTCGAGGTCAGTGAGCAGTTGGTGGCTGAAGCCAAGGCGTTCGGAGATGACAAGGGCCTGGAACTGGCGAAGCAGATCAGCCCTCGTATCAGTGCCATTACCGATATCGCGTCGGCTTTCAACGATCACTGCGACAAGGGCAACTGTACCGACCAGGAGCGCTTCGCCAAGAAGCTCAGCGAGCTGGGCAGCCTGCTCCACGAGCGCTTCGAGCTTGAGGATTGCCTGATCGAAGTGCTGCACAACGCGCACAAGGAAGAAGAGGCCGTTCAGGCCTGATTCCTGTCTCCTCCGTTGCCGACATTCAGTCGGCAACCCCCAGTAGTTCGATCTCGAAGATCAGTGGCGTGAATGGCGGAATCAGATCGCCTGCGCCATCGGCTCCGTAGGACTTGGCCGACGGAATCACCACACGCCATTTCGCCCCGACAGCCATCTGTGGCAACGCCACCTGCCAGCCCTCGATCACACTCTTGAGGCTGAACCACTGCGGTTGTTCGCTCTGGTCGAACACGCTGCCATCGGGCAGCTTGCCGACGTAGCGTACCTGCACCCGGCCATCGGCCCTGGGTGAGGCACCATTGCCCTTGACCAGTTCGGTCACCAGTACGCCTTCGGGTAGTTCTCGTACTCCGGCACGGGCGCGTTCGGTGGCCAAGTAACGGGTTTCCACCGCCATCAGCATTTCCACCTGCGACTGCTCGGCGGCCTCGCTGGCCTGGGCCTCGTGCTGGCTGAGAATCGCTTCGCGCCGTGCCTGGCTGATTGCCAGGGGCTTGTTCGCGTAGGCCTGTTGCAACCCCTGGATCAAGGCATCGAGCTGCAGCTCGGGCATCTCGTTGCGCAACCGTTCACCCAGGCTGGCGCCGACGCTATAGGACAGGTCGTGAGCACTTGCCGGTGGCTCGGTGGTGTCTGCGAATGCGCAGGGCAGGGCGAGCAGCAAGGGCAGTAACAGGTAGCGTGGCACAGGCTCACTCCAGGTGGTTTGAGTGCATGGTGAGGGCCGGATGAATCTTTGCATAGAGCAAATTCCGACAGCCTTTTTAACAGCATCTACACTTGTGCGCAGCTGCAGCCATAACAACTTTGCCCAGGCATGCAACGCGGCGTCCTACTTACTGTCAACATGCCCTAGCGGCGGTAGCAGCAGAAGGTCTAGTATGAGCCGCATTCTCGTCAGCCAGGAGGTAAGCCATGTCGGCCAGTAAGAAGCCAGTCAGTACGCCATTACACCTGCTACATCAACTCTCGGGCAGTTTGCTCGAGCATCTGGAAAGTGCCTGCTCGCAAGCACTGGCTGATGCTGAAAAACTGTTGGCCAAGTTGGAAAAACAACGGGGCAAGGCGCAGGAAAAACTTCACAAGTCGCGTCTCAAACTTCAGGACGCTGCGGTCGCCGGCAAGAACAAGGCGCAGAACAAGGCCAAGGGCGCCGTAGGCGAACTGGAAACCCTGCTCGATTCGCTCAAGGATCGCCAGTCGCAAACCCGCCTGTACATCGTGCAGCTCAAGCGTGATGCGCAGGAAAGCCTGAAGCTCGCCCAAGGCGTCGGCAAGGTGCAGGAAGCAGCGTCCAAGGCCCTGACCTCGCGTTCGGCCAAGGCTGCTCCGGTAGCGTCCAAGTCGGCCACCAAGGCCCCGGCCCGCAAGGCTGCAGCCAAGCCAGCCGCTGCCAAGCCAGCTGCCAAACCTGCAGCCGCCAAGGCTCCGGCAAGGTCTGCTGCCAAACCCGCAGCCGCCAAGGCCCCCGCCAAGCCAGCTGCCAAACCTGCCGCTGCCAAGGCGCCCGCCAAGCCAGCTGCCAAACCTGCTGCTGCCAAGGCTCCGGCCAAGCCAGCTGCCAAACCTGCTGCGGCCAAGGCGCCTGCCAAACCTGCAGCCGCCAAGCCAGCTGCCAAACCCGCCGCTGCCAAGGCTCCGGCCAAGCCAGCTGCCAAGCCTGCTGCTGCCAAGGCCCCCGCCAAGCCCGCCGCTACCCGCGCACCCGCCAAGCCGGCCGCCAAACCCGCTGCTGCCAAACCGGCGACTTCGGCACCTGCTGCGGCCACCACAGCCGCACCTGCTGCTTCGCCTGCCGCTGCACCCGTGACGACCCCAGTGACTCAGTCGCCCTCGACTGCTTCCTGATCCGCCACCGCCACGACGCGCAGCACCTGCAGCGCGTCGTGGTGCCGGGTGCCCTGGGGGGCCAGCACGGCCAGCCAGTCACCTGCCACACCCTGATTCATCCAGCCTTCGCTAGCCTGTTGCAGGCGCGCCAGCAATGTTCGCTCCGCCTCCAGTTCCAGTGCCTTGACCTGCCCGCGCAAGTGCGCCAGCTGCGGGTCGTGCTGCGCGTCTGCACGCCATTGGCGGCGCAGTTGACGCAGCGGTGTCACCACATGCTGCTGCCAGGCAGCGGCCAGCTGTTGCAGGTGCTGTACGCGCTCGGGGGTCACCCCGGCCCTGCGGGCTTCAAGCCACGCCCCGCACAGCAGAAGGCACACATCGGCCCCTTCGTCCTGCAAGGCCAGGCAGGCAGCCTCCACGCCCGGTCGGGCGTACAGGTGCAGAGCGAAATTCCACAGGTCGGTGTGCATGGTCCTACTCGCGCCAGTTGCCATCGAAGCTGGTAGACTCCGCGGCCATTATGATCAGACTTTCGAACCTCACTTTACAGCGTGGTCCCCAGCGCCTGCTAGAAGGCGCCGAGTTGACCCTGCACGCCGGCCAGAAAGCCGGCCTGATCGGTGCCAACGGCGCCGGCAAATCCAGCCTGTTCGCCTTGCTGCGCGGTGAGCTCACGCCCGATTCGGGCGAATGCCAGCTGCCCGGCGACTGGCGCATCGCGCACATGCGCCAGGAGGTCGATACCCTCGATCGCCTGGCGGTGGACTACGTGCTCGATGGCGACGTGCGCCTGCGCGAGGTACAGGCTGCGCTCGCAGCCGCCGAGGCCGCGCACGACAACAATGCATTGGCCCGCCTGCATGTGGAGCTCGACAGCGCCGACGGTTATACCGCCGATGCCCGCGCCCGCAAGCTGCTGGCCGGCCTGGGCTTCAGCAACGAACAGATGGACCGGCGCGTCGGCGACTTCTCCGGCGGCTGGCGCATGCGCCTGAACCTGGCCCAGGCACTGATGTGCCCCAGCGACCTGCTGCTGCTAGACGAGCCCACCAACCACCTGGACCTGGATGCGATCCTGTGGCTTGAAGACTGGCTCAAGAGCTACCCCGGCACGCTGCTGCTGATTTCCCACGACCGCGATTTCCTGGATGCGGTGGTCGACCACGTGGCACACGTGGAACAGTGCAAGCTGACCCTCTACCGCGGCGGCTACAGCGCCTTCGAGCGCGCCCGTGCCGAACGCCTGGCGCAACAGCAGCAGGCGTACGAGAAGCAGCAGGCGCAACGCGCCCACATGGAAAAGTACATCGCCCGGTTCAAGGCCCAGGCCACCAAGGCGCGCCAGGCACAAAGCCGCATCAAGGCACTGGAGCGCATGGAGGAGCTTTCGGCGGCGCATGTCGACTCGCCGTTCGACTTCACCTTCCGCGAGTCCGAGAAGATCTCCAGCCCGCTGCTCGACCTTGCCGAAGCCCGCCTGGGCTATGGCGACAAGACCGTGCTGGAGAAGGTCAAGCTGCAGCTCACCCCGGGTGCGCGCATCGGCCTGCTGGGCCCCAACGGCGCCGGCAAGTCGACCCTGATCAAGAACCTGGCCGGCGAGCTGGAGCCGCTGGCCGGACGCCTGGTGCGCGGCGAGAACCTGGTGGTGGGCTACTTTGCCCAGCACCAGCTCGATTCGCTGGACAGCAAGGCCAGCCCCCTGCTGCACCTGCAGCGCCTGGCCCCCACCGAGCGCGAGCAGACCCTGCGCGACTTCCTCGGCGGTTTCGACTTTCGCGGTGCGCGCATCGACGAGCCGGTGCTGAACTTCTCCGGCGGCGAAAAGGCCCGCCTGGCCCTGGCGCTGATTGCCTGGGAGCGGCCCAACCTGCTGCTGCTCGACGAACCGACCAACCACCTGGACCTGGAGATGCGCCTGGCACTGACCATGGCCCTGCAGGAGTTCAGTGGCGCGGTACTGGTGGTGTCCCACGACCGTCACCTGCTCAAGAGCACCACCGACGACTTCCTGCTGGTGGCAGACGGCAAGGTCGAGACCTTCGATGGCGACCTCGACGACTACACCCGCTGGCTGGTCGAGTATCGTCAGCGCAATGCCCCGGTCAGCACCACACCGGTCAACCCCGACAAGACCGACAAGAAGGCCCAGCGCCAGGCTGCGGCGGCGTTGCGCCAGCAACTGGCCCCGCACAAGCGCCAGGCCGACAAGCTCGAAGCCGAGCTGGCCAAGTTGCATGAAGAGCTGGCCGGGGTCGATGCCAGCCTGAGCGACAGCGCGCTGTATGAAGCGGCGCGCAAGGACGAGCTGCGCGAGCTGCTGGCCCGCCAGGCCAAGCTGAAGGTGCGCGAAGGCGAGCTGGAAGAAGCCTGGATGCAAGCGCTCGAAGTGCTTGAAAGCATGCAGGCCGAGCTGGAGGCGTTGTCCTGATGGAGTCGATGCAGGGATTGCTGCCGGTCGAGTGGATCGGCCCCTTCTGGATGGGCCTGCAGATACTGCTGATCCTGGTCGCGGCGTACCTGCTGCAACGCCTGGTGGCGCGCTGCCTGACTCGCCTGAGCGAGCGTTACCCGTTGCCGCCGGAGCTGATGGTGCCGCTGCGCGGCGGCTTGCGCTGGCTGATCATGGGCAGCGCGCTGATCTTCGTGCTGGAGCGCCTGGGTGTTTCGGCCACGGTGCTGTGGACGGCCCTGTCGGGCTTTGTCGCGGTGGCGGCGGTGGCCTTCTTCGCGATGTGGAGCGTGCTGTCCAACCTGCTCTGCGCGGTGCTGATCTTCACCGTGGGGCCGTTTCGCATCGGCGACGTGGTCGAGCTGGTCGAGACCCTCGACAAGCCGGGGGTCAAGGGCCGCGTGACCGCGATCAACCTGCTGTTCACCACCCTGGTCGAACTGCCCGAGGCGGGCGGCGCACTGGTGCAGGTGCCCAACAGCCAGTTCTTCCAGAAGAGCGTGCGCCGCTGGCGCGGTTCGGACGGCCTGGCCGTGGTAAGCGAAAGCCCGAAACCCGGGGCCTGAACACCGGCTGCAAAAAAATGTGGTGATTTTTTCAGCGGCGCATTAGCGTGGAACCCTTGAACAAGGGTCCGGGCCGAGGTGTGTGATGTCGCTGGAAACGTGGTTGGCTTTTTTTGCTGCCTGTTGGGTAATCAGTCTTTCGCCGGGGGCGGGGGCCATTGCGTCCATGTCCTGCGGTCTGCAGTACGGCTTCTGGCGCGGCTACTGGAACGCGCTGGGCCTGCAGCTGGGGCTGGTGATGCAGATCGCGATCATTGCCGCCGGCGTGGGCGCGGTACTCGCTGCCTCGGCTACCGCGTTCCAGGTCATCAAATGGTTTGGCGTTGCCTACCTGATCTACCTGGCCGTGAAACAGTGGCGAGCGCTGCCGGCAGACCTGGCCGACGATTCGACGGTACGCCCCATCGGCAAGCCGCTGAGCCTGGTGTTCCGTGGTTTTCTGGTCAACGTCAGCAACCCCAAGGCGCTGATCTTCATGCTTGCGGTGCTGCCGCAGTTCATCAATCCGCATGCCGAGCTGCTGCCGCAGTACCTGACGATCGCCGGCACCATGGTGGCGGTGGACCTGCTGGTGATGGCGGGTTATACCGGGTTGGCGGCGCGGGTGCTGCGCCTGTTGCGCACGCCCCGGCAGCAGCGGCGCATGAACCGCACGTTTGCCGGGTTGTTCCTGGGTGCGGCGACATTGCTGGCGACCATTCGCCGGGCGCCGGTCTAAGACCGGAAGGCTGCGCCTTCCATCGCGGGTCACCACTGTTCTTGTGGGAGCCGGCGTTGCCGGCGAAGAGGCCAGCACAGACACCCAATAAAAAAGGCGACCCGAAGGTCGCCTTTTGCATGCTCAGCGCAAGATCTGCGCCGGCTCATCCGGCGGCAGGTTGTTGCGCATCGGCGCACGTTCCTGATCCGGCATCACACCCACCAGCTGCTCCTTGAGCTGTCTGGCCACATCCATGCCCAGTTCCTTGGACACTTCACGCACCACCCGCGGACGGTTCAGGCTGACCCGCACGTCCTGGCTGTTCACCAGCTTGGTGTCCTGGCCTTCACCCATGGCGGTGAACGCCGAGGTGATCTCATAGGTACGGGTGTTGATCAGGCTGAAATCGGCCACCAGGGTCAGGCCCAGGATCGCCGAGTAGCTGTTGGTGTTGTCGATCGAGGTGATATCGCGCTGGAAGTCGATATCCGACAGGGTGCCGAACAGTACGTAGTCGGCGCCCTTGTAGTTGCCCGCCTTGATCCGCGCGATCACGTCATACACGTCCTGCTTGGCCTTGGCCGTGTACGGCGTGCCCTGCACCAGCTGGAACATGCCGGACTTGAGGATCTCGCCCTTGATGTCACCGCTGAACTTGCGCAGCTCGGTCTGCTCGATGTAGCTCTGGCTGCTTTCGAACTCGCTGTAGCTGGACGACGCGTTGGCGTGGTACATGCTCGCATTCGAGTTGCTGCTCGCCGAGACCATGTGGATGTACTGCTCCACGCGCTCCTGATAAGCCAGGTCGGTGACCGCTACCTTGGGGGCCGCTTGCACGCCGAACGCGCAAGCCAGGCCGATGATGCCCATCCATGCACGCATTGCTTAGCGCTCCGTGGTCTTGCGGATTTCTTTTTCGTCCATCCACTCGGCCAGGCCGCTTTCCACGTCGATCAGCTGCAGGCTGAACTTGTAGAACACGTCCTTGTAGTCGCTGCTGCGCTTGACGATCGAGCTGATCGACCCTTCCAGGCGGTATTTGGCAGCGATCATGTTGCCGGTCTTGGCCACGGTGTTCTTCTTGTACAGGCCGCTCTGGTTCTGCAGCTTGAGCTGGTCGACCTGGCTCTGCATCTGGTTGTTGTCGCTGGCGAAGCGGGCGGTGCCGGTCTTCATCAGCTGGGTCTTGATCGAGGTGGTGATCTCGCGGGTATCGATGTACTCGCTGGTCTTGTTCTTCACGTCGTAGACCTGAACCACCGGACGGCCCTGCAGGATGCCGGACTGGGCCAGCGAGCGGGTCATGCTTTCGGCGATCATCTGCAGGTCGGTGGAACCGAACTCGTTGGTGACCAGTTCAACGGCCTTGCTGTCGCCGTAGCCAATGTTCTTGCCGCCCAGTACAGGGGAGTTGTTGGCGCAGCCGCTGGCCAGCGCGACCACTACGGCCAGCAGGGAAAAACGAGCGAACATCATGTTGAGCATCTCCTGAAAATTGAAAATTACTGGGCCTGGACTTCAATGCGGAAGTCAGTGGCCTGGGGGACCGGGGCAATCGCTGGCAGTACGGTGGACTGCGAGCCGTACAGGCTCAGGGTCTTCCAGCTTTCTTCGCTGGCGACCGGGAAGCCGTCGTTGCCCAGCCAGGCAAAGCGATAGAACATCGTCTTGTTGCTGCGGCTGGTGTTGGTCAGCGAGACCTTGACGGTCATGAAGCCGTTTTCGCGGGCAACCCGCATCGGGCCGATATCGATGTTGCTCAGTTTGCCCATCACGACCACCTTGCTGGCGGCGCTGCCCGGTGCGGGCGGTGGTGGGGTGGCGCAGCCGGCCAGCAGGGTGGCGGTGGCGAGCGCGGCGAGAAGCTTGAGGCGCATGGCGATTCCTTGGCTTACTTGAGGCTGGCGACGGCGGCGGCCGGCGCAGGCTGGGTGACTTGCAGGGCCGGGCCACCGGCGTAGACGCGGTTGCCCACGACGCGCAGGGCCACGACCTGATAGGGGCGATCGATCTTCACGGCGATCTTGCTGCCGCCCAGGTTCGACGGCAGGCTCAGCTGGTGCTCGCCCTGGGCCAGGCGCACGCGGGCAACCAGGGTGTCGTCCGGCAGGGTGCGCCAGGTGCGGGTGTCGGCGCCTTCGGTGACGGCCGAGGCGATGCCCACGGCCAGACCAGCCAGCGGGTTGACGTCGTTGAGCTGCTTTTGCGCCACGCCACGGGTGATGGCGCGCACGCTGGTGCGCAGGATGATGCCTGGCATGTCGTCACGCAGCGCGCGGCGCGACATGGCGGTGGTGCTGTTGAGCGCGGTCAGCGAGAGCGTCTTGTCGTTCAGGTAGATCTCGCTGAAGTGCGCGGTGGAGGTGTCTTCCTTGATGATCGGGAACGACAGCGGGGTGATCACCAGATTGCCGCTGATTGGCAGGGGCAGGGGGATGCGCACCGAGTCGCGGGCCGGCGCCAGGCCGCTCTGCACCACGATCAGCACGTCGCTGTCGGCGCCCTTGGCGGCAGGCTTGTCGAGGTCGAGCAGCGCACGCTCGAGCAGCGCGGTGTTCGGGCGCAGTTCGGCCGCCTTGCGGTAGCCCGGTGCAGCCAGGCCTTTTTCGCCCAGTGCCTCGTATACGTAGCCGGACAGGTAGTGGCTGAACGCACTCTGGTAGCTGTTCTTCAGGCCGACCACTTCAGGCGCGTCCAGGGCGGCCACCGGGTAGCCCTGCAGGTCCTTGTACTCGGTCTTGACGCCTTCCTTCTCGGCCTCTTCTTCGCGCTTGAGGTATTCCTTGTCGCGCAGCTCGGCGATCACGGCCTCACGCTCGTGGGTTTTCTTGATTTCGGTGCGGGCACCGTCGAAATCATTCTGCGCCAGCAGGTTCAGGGCCATCTGGGTGGTCAGCATGACTTTTTCGTAGTCGTAGCCTTCGTAGCGGCGCACCTTGTCGTTGACAAGGTAGCTGCCGAACTGGCTCAGGTACTTGGCGGTGTCCAGCTTCACCGACTCTTCCCACTTGAACACCACGCTATCGGCTTCGCGCCAGGCATCCTGGCTGCCGCTCAGGTCGCCCTTGGAGCGCAGCAGTTCGCCTTTCTCGAAGTAGTAGAGAAGGTCCTTGTCCTCACCCTTGTTGTTCTTTTCCAGCAGGGCCAGGGCCGCGTCGACGTTGCCGCTGGCCAGCTGCTGGTTGGTTTCCTGGAGTTCGCTGTCGTAGCTGCGAAACGCTGCGCAGCCCGTCAGTTGGACGATCGCGCACAGCGTGGCGACGGTGAGGACACGGGAGGCCATCTTGAATCTCTTCCCTGAAAAGTGACATTAGGCGCCGGCGAGTGGCGGTGATCCCTTTGGACGCTAGTTCCAAATCCTCTTAGCAGAGGAGCCTGTATTTCCATTCGCTATAACGAAAGGCGCGGCATTATAGACGCAATGACTGGCTAATTAATGGCCTTGTGCTTCATTTTTTCTTGGATGTGCCAGTGGTCACATTTCCCGTGTGGTGTAGGAATAAGTCGATTCCCGGGGTAGGAGATAAACTTGTTTCAAAATTTTTCATGAAACTTCCGGGTGGTGCTTGAGCCGGCGCAAGTGGAAGTGAACAATGCAATCCTCCTCATTCCTGTTCGAGATTGGCTCCCATGACGCCCCGCCCCCGTGTGTTCGCCTGGCTGCTAGGGCCGCTGCTGGCCCTGGGCAGTGCCTTGAGCAGTGCCGCGCCGCTAGCGCCGGTGATTACCCCGGACCCGGCCCGCGGTGCACCGCTGTACGCCCAGCACTGTTCGGTGTGCCACGGTGACGGCGGCGCCGGCGATGGGCCTGCGGGGTTGGGGCTGGAACCACCGCCGGGCGATCTGCGCCAGGCGGCGCGGCTCGACACCCTGAGCCTGGCCGAGCTGTACCGGGTGATGGAGCAGGGCATCGAGGGCAGTGACATGCCGGCGTTCGCCGACCAGCTCGACGAGCGCCAGCGCTGGGATGTGGCCAGCTACATTGCCGGCTTCAGCGCCGAGCCTGGTGCTGTGCAGGCCGACCGGCGCTTCAGCCTGGCCGAGCTGGCGCAGCTCACCCCGGCGCAGGTGCGTGACACCCAGGGTGGCGAGGCGGCGGCCGCCTTTCGTGCCCAGCGCGCCAAGCCGCCAGCGGCGCAACGCGGCCCTGGCCAACTGATCGACTACACCGCCACCACCCTCGAACAGAGCCTGGCCGCCTATCGTGCCGGCGACCACGAGCAGGCCTACGACCTGTCGGTGGCGGCGTACCTGGAGGGCTTCGAGCTGGTGGAAAGCGCCCTGGACAACGTCGATGCCAACCTGCGCAAGAACACCGAAAAGGCCCTGATGGCCTACCGCCAGGGGTTGCAGGACGGCTTGCCGGTGGAGCAGGTGACGCAACGCCTGGCGGCGGCCAAGGCCAAGCTCGAAGCATCGGCCAAGCTGCTGGGTGGCGATGGCCTGAGCTGGTCGCTGAGCTTCATCTCCGGCCTGCTGATTCTGCTGCGCGAGGGGCTGGAGGCAATCCTGGTGCTGGCGGCGATTCTGGCCTTCCTGCGCAATACCGGGCAGCAGTCGGCAGTGCGCAGCGTCAACGTGGGGTGGGCGCTGGCCCTGGTGGCGGGCTTTGCCACCTGGGCACTGGCTGCCTACGTGATCGACGTGGGGGGCGCACAGCGTGAACTGCTGGAGGGCTGCACCGCCCTGTTCGCCTGCGTGATGGTGCTGTGGCTGGGGGTGTGGATGCACGACCGGCGCCATGCGGCGGCCTGGCAGGACTACATCAAAAGCAGCCTGGTGGGGGGCGGCGGCCGCTTCGGCTTTGCCGTGCTGGCGTTCTTTTCGGTTTACCGCGAACTGTTCGAGGTGATCCTTTTCTACGAAACCCTGTGGCTGCAGGCCGGGCCTGCGACGCACGATGCGGTGCTGGCCGGCGGGGCGACGGCGCTGGTGCTGTTGGTGGGTCTGGCGTGGGTGATTCTGCGCGGGTCGGCGAAATTGCCGCTGTCGTTGTTCTTCAGCATCAACGCGGCGCTGCTGTGCGCGTTGTCGGTGGTGTTCGCCGGGCATGGGGTGAAGGCGTTGCAGGAGGCGGGGGTGTTCGGTACGCGGCCAGTGCCGTTCTTCGACTTCGACTGGCTGGGGATTCATGCCGATGCGTATTCGCTGGCCGCGCAGGCGTTGGCGCTGGTGGCCATTGCAGTGTTGTACGGGCGCAGCTGGCTGGCAGGGCGGCGGGTTTCGGTGCACTGATCGAGGGCCCCTGCGCTGGCTTGTCGGCGAATGCTGCAACGCCGCGCCAATGCAGGGATACTGTGCCCCTTGTTCTTTTTGCGGTGGATAACCCAACCATGCGTGTCTGGATCGACGCCGATGCCTGCCCCAAGGCGGCCAAGGACCAACTGGTCAAATTTGCCCTCAAGCGCCAGTTCGAGGTGGTGCTGGTCGCCGGTCAGGGCCAGATCAAGCCGGCCTTTGCCTGCGTCAGGCTCATCGTGGTGCCCAGTGGGCCGGATGCTGCCGACGACTACCTGGTGGAACACGCCGTGCCCGGCGAGTTGGTGATCTGCAGCGATGTGCCGCTGGCCGATCGGCTGGTCAAGAAGGGGGTGGCCGCGCTCGATCCGCGTGGCCGCGAATTCGACGAGCGCAACATGGGCGAGCGGCTGGCGGTGCGCAACCTGTTCACCGACCTGCGCGAGCAGGGCCAGGTCGGTGGTGGGCAGGCGCCCTACGGCGAGCGTGAGAAACAGGCCTTCGCCAATGCGCTGGACCGCATTCTCACGCGGTTGGCACGCGCCTACCCGCAGTGATGCCTCAGTCGGCCTCGTGGGTCAGTTCCAGCACCCGGTCGACCAGCTTGTAGATCCCGCCCGCCGCCTCGCCGATGCTCTGCGCCAGCATGTAGGCGGGGGTGCTGACCAGCTTGCGCTGAGTGTCTTCGACGATGTCGTGCACATCGCATTCTTCATGGGTGCCGCCCATCTTGACCACGGCCGCGCTGGTGTCGGCATCGTTGCCGATGGTGCAGACCACGCCTGGCCCGTAGATCTTGGCCGCCAGGGCCGGCGAAATGCAGATCAGGCCCACCGGCTTGCCCGCTTCGGCGAAGGCTTCGGCCAGTGCGAGCACATCGGGGTTGACCGAGCATTTGTCGCCTTCCACGGCGAAGTTGGAGAGGTTTTTCGCAGCGCCGAAGCCACCGGGCACGATCAGTGCGTCGAAGTCGTCCGCATTCGCTTCACGCAGGTCCTTGACCTCGCCGCGCGCAATGCGCGCCGACTCCACCAGCACGTTGCGCGTTTCGGGCATCTCTTCGCCGGTAAGGTGGTTGATCACATGCATCTGCGCAATGTTCGGTGCAAAGCACTGCACCTGGGCGCCACGCTGGTCAAGGCGCAGCAGGGTGATGACGCTCTCGTGAATTTCGGCACCGTCGTACACACCGCAACCGGAAAGGATCACCGCAACTTTTTTCTTGGTCATGCTCACTACTCCCGTTCAAGGCGCTAAATGTCCCCTGATTTGGCCATTCTCGCCAGGCTCTCTACATAGATCGCAATGCAGGGGGAGTGTTCAGTCGTGAGAGCGAGCAGCCAGGCCTATGGCCGGTCGCCACCTTCGCCAGTGTGCTGCTCCCGGGCCTGGGCCCGTGCCAGTTCGGCCTGGGCCTCGGCGGCTTCCTGGCGGGCAATCCGCGCGGCCTTGAAGCGCCGGCGCAGCCACAGCAGGGCGCCCAGTAGCACCAGGGCACCGAGTACCCACAGCTCGTACTTCTTCACGTTGCCCAGCAGCCCTTCGAGGATGGCGCCGAAGTGGTAGGCGGCCGCGCCCAGGGCCAGTGCCCATACCGCGGCACCAATGCCGTTGAGCAGCAGGTAGCGGCGCGGCGGGTAGCCGGACAGGCCGATGGCCACGGGCATCACCGTGCGCAGGCCGTAGACGAAACGGAAACTCAGCACCCAGATGTCGGGGTGGCGGCGGATGTGCTCCAGCGCACGGTCCCCCATCATCTGCCAGCGCGGCTTGCGCGCCAGCAGCTTGCGCCCGTGACGACGCCCCATGAAGTACCACAGCTGGTCGCCGGCATAGCTGCCGAAGAAGGCAACCAGCACCACCAAGTTGATATCCATGTAGCCACGGAACGCAAGAAATCCGGCGAGAACCAGTATGGTCTCACCTTCAAAAAAGGTGCCTAGAAAAAGGGCAAAATAGCCGAAATCCTGCAGGAATTGTTCAAGCATTTTCTGGGTGCTGGCGAAATGAACGCGCAGCCTACCCCCTGGGAGGCTTTAGGGAAAGTGTCCAAATGTGTCTCGACGTGAACATTTCCTACAAGGAGAATGAATGCGTCCATAAGTCGCAGGGTTGCCTCAGGTCGTCATACGGGCGTCATAATGGCTGCTTATAACTGTCGCGCTCGCCCGCCTGCGCGGGCTCAGGAGTCTGCCGTGAGCTTTACCCCCGCTAACCGTTTGTTTCCTGCCACTCGCCTGCGTCGCAACCGCCGTGACGACTTTTCCCGTCGCCTGGTGCGCGAAACCACACTGACTGTTGACGACCTGATCCTGCCGGTGTTCGTGCTGGACGGCGAAAACCGTCGCGAGGAAGTCGCCTCGATGCCGGGCGTGGAGCGCCTGAGCATCGACCTGCTGCTGCAGGCCGCCGAGGAGTGGGTGAAGCTGGGTATTCCGGCGCTGGCCCTGTTCCCGGTGACCCCGCTGGACAGGAAGTCGCTGGATGGCGCCGAAGCCTACAACCCGGACGGTATTGCCCAGCGCGCCACCCGCGCCCTGCGCGACCGCTTCCCGGAGCTGGGGGTGATCACCGACGTGGCACTGGACCCGTTCACCACCCACGGCCAGGACGGTATCCTCGACGAGGAAGGCTACGTCCAGAACGACATCACCGTCGACGCCCTGGTGCGCCAGGCGCTGTCGCATGCCGAGGCCGGCGCCCAGGTGGTGGCCCCGTCGGACATGATGGACGGGCGGATCCAGGCGATCCGTGAAGCCCTGGAGCTGGCCGGTCATGTCAACGTGCGCATCATGGCCTACTCGGCCAAGTATGCCAGCGCCTACTACGGCCCGTTCCGCGACGCGGTCGGCTCGGCGCTGAACCTGGGCAAGGCCAACAAGGCCTCGTACCAGATGGACCCGGCCAACACCAACGAGGCCCTGCACGAAGTGGCCGCCGACCTGTCCGAAGGCGCCGACATGGTAATGGTCAAGCCAGGCATGCCGTATCTGGATATCCTTGCGCGGGTCAAGGACGAGTTCAAGGTGCCGACCTTCGTCTACCAGGTCAGTGGCGAGTACGCGATGCACATGGCCGCGATCCAGAACGGCTGGCTCTCGGAAGGGGTTATCCTCGAATCCCTCACCGCTTTCAAACGGGCGGGCGCCGACGGCATCCTGACCTATTTCGCTGTTCGCGCCGCACAATTGATGAGAGGGCAGTAACGCCCTTCAGGAACGCTAGATGAATAACGAAGCACTTACCGAAGTCGAAGTGAAGGATGCCCAGCCGGTGCCCGAGCAACTGGTCGAAACCCCGCCGGACCTCGAGCCCGCGCCGGTGGTCGAAGCCGAGGCGCCCGTGGTGGCTCCGGCCCCGGCGGTGCCGGCGATTGCCGTGCCGGGCCTGGACGACAGCAGCCTGTACATCCATCGCGAATTGTCCCAGCTGCAGTTCAACATCCGCGTGCTGGAGCAGGCGCTGGACGAGTCCTACCCGCTGCTGGAGCGACTGAAGTTCCTGCTGATCTTTTCCAGCAACCTGGATGAGTTCTTCGAAATTCGTGTGGCGGGCCTGAAGAAGCAGATCACCTTCGCTCGCGAGCAGGCCGGCGCCGACGGCCTGCAGCCGCATCAGGCGCTGGCGCGCATCAGCGAGCTGGTGCACAGCGAAGTGGACCGCCAGTACGCGATCCTCAACGACGTGCTGCTGCCGGAGCTGGAAAAGCACCAGATTCGCTTCATCCGCCGGCGTCACTGGACCACCAAGCTCAAGACCTGGGTGCGCCGCTACTTCCGCGACGAGATCGCGCCGATCATTACCCCGATCGGCCTGGACCCGACCCACCCGTTCCCGCTGCTGGTGAACAAGAGCCTGAACTTCATCGTCGAGCTCGAAGGCATCGATGCGTTCGGCCGTGATTCGGGCCTGGCGATCATTCCGGCGCCGCGACTGCTGCCGCGGGTGATCAAGGTGCCGGAAGACGTCGGTGGCCCCGGCGACAACTACGTGTTCCTGTCGTCGATGATCCATGCGCACGCCGACGACCTGTTCCAGGGCATGAAGGTCAAGGGCTGCTACCAGTTCCGTCTGACCCGCAACGCCGACCTGGCGCTGGACTCCGAGGACGTCGAAGACCTGGCCCGCGCCCTGCGTGGCGAGCTGTTCTCGCGTCGCTATGGCGATGCGGTGCGCCTGGAAGTGGCCGATACCTGTCCCAAGCACCTGTCCGACTACCTGCTCAAGCAGTTCAGCCTGAGCGAGCACGAGGTGTACCAGGTCAATGGCCCGGTCAACCTCACGCGCCTGTTCAGCATCACCAGCCTGGACAGCCACCCGGAGCTGCAGTACACGCCGTTCACTCCGGCGATTCCCAAGCTGTTGCAGAACAGCGAGAACATTTTCAGTGTCATCAGCAAGCAGGACATCCTGCTGATGCACCCCTTCGAGTCGTTCACCCCGGTGGTCGACCTGCTGCGTCAGGCGGCGAAAGACCCGCACGTGCTGGCCGTGCGCCAGACCCTGTACCGCAGCGGCGCCAACTCCGAGATCGTCGACGCGCTGGTGGACGCGGCGCGTAACGGCAAGGAGGTCACCGCGGTGATCGAACTGCGCGCGCGTTTCGACGAAGAGTCCAACCTGCAGATGGCCAGCCGCCTGCAAGCGGCGGGTGCGGTGGTGATCTATGGCGTGGTCGGGTTCAAGACCCACGCCAAGATGATGCTGATTCTGCGGCGCGAGGCCGGCGAGATCGTGCGTTATGCGCACCTGGGTACCGGCAACTACCACGCCGGCAACGCCCGCCTGTACACCGACTACAGCCTGCTGACCTCCGACGACGCCTTGTGCGAGGACGTCGGCAAGCTGTTCAGCCAGTTGATCGGCATGGGCAAGACCCTGCGCATGAAGAAGCTGCTGCACGCGCCGTTCACCCTCAAGAAGGGCATGCTCGACATGATCGCGCGCGAGACCCAGTTCGCCCTGGAAGGCAAGCCGGCGCACATCATCGCCAAGTTCAACTCGCTGACCGACCCCAAGATCATCAAGGCGTTGTACAAGGCCAGCCAGTCGGGCGTGCGCATCGACCTGGTGGTGCGTGGCATGTGCTGCCTGCGTCCGGGCATTCCGGGCGTTTCGCACAATATCCACGTGCGCTCGATCATTGGGCGTTTCCTGGAACACACCCGGGCGTTCTACTTCCTCAATGGCGGGGAAGAGCAGATGTTCCTTTCCAGTGCCGACTGGATGGAGCGCAACCTCGACAAGCGTGTCGAGACCTGCTTCCCGGTGGAGGGCAAGAAGCTGATCCTGCGGGTGAAGAAGGAGCTGGAGGGGTACCTGACCGACAACACTCACGCGTGGCTGCTGCAGTCGGACGGCCGCTATGTGCGCAGCACGCCGACCGGCAACCAGAACCCGCGCAGTGCCCAGGCCACTCTGCTCGAGCGCCTGAGCAACCCGGTGCTTATCGTACGCTGAGGGTAAAGCCGACCCGGGCCAGCCATTCGGCTTCCAGGCCGAAATCGGCCTGGGTCAGCTGGTTCTGTTCCAGCCAGCCGGCCGGGAACTCCACATCCAGGCTCTGGCCGGCGGCATGCAGCTTGACCGTCGGCATCTGCTGGGTGCCGCGGATGTGGTGGAACAGGATCGCGAAGCGCAGCAGCACGCACAGACGAATCAGCTTCACGCCGTCGTCGCCGAATTCGGCGAACTTGTCCTTGGGGATGTTGCGCCGGTGCCCGCGCACCAGCAGTGCCAGCATCTGCTGGTCTTCACGGGAGAAGCCGGCCAGGTCGGAGTGCTCGATCAGGTAGGCGCCGTGCTTGTGGTAATGATAGTGGGCGATGTCCAGCCCCACTTCGTGCACCTTGGCCGCCCAGCCCAGCAGTTCGCGCCAGATCCCGTCTTCAAGATCCCACGCCTTGGCCACCTGGTCGAAGGCATGCAGCGCCTTGCGCTCGACCCGTGCCGCCTGGCCCTGGTCGACGTGGTAGCGCTCCATCAGCGAGGTCAGGGTGCGCTCGCGCACGTCTTCGTGGTGGTGGCGGCCCAGCAGGTCGTACAGCACGCCTTCGCGCAGGGCACCTTCGCAGTGGTCCATGCGTTGCAGTTCCAGCGCGTCGAAGATCGCCTCCAGGATCGCCAGGCCCGCCGGGAAGATGGTGCGCCGGTCGGGCTTGACCCCTTCGAAGTCGATCTTGTCGGTATCGCCCAGCTTGAACAGTTTGCGCTTGAGCCAGGCCAGACCTTCGGCGTTGACCTCGCCATTGCCCATGCCGCCGGCCTTCAGGGCCAGGCCGATGGCGCGGATGGTGCCCGAGGAGCCGATGGCTTCATCCCAGGTCAGGCGGTGCAGGGCGTTCTCGATGCTCATCAGCTCCAGGCGCGCGGCGGTGTAGGCCTGGGCATAGCGCGCCGGGGTGATCTTGCCGTCGCGAAAGTAACGCTGGGTGAAGCTCACGCAGCCCATCTGCAGGCTTTCGCGCAGCAGGGGCTCGAAGCGCTGGCCGATGATGAATTCGGTACTGCCGCCGCCGATGTCGGCCACCAGGCGCTTGCCGGGGGTGTCGGCGAGGGTATGGGAGACGCCCAGGTAGATCAGGCGTGCTTCTTCACGGCCGGAAATCACCTCCACCGGGTGTCCGAGAATGGCTTCGGCGCGGCGGATGAATTCGCCGCGGTTGCGCGCTTCGCGCAAGGCGTTGGTGCCGACGATGCGCACCGCGCCGTCAGGCATGCCGTTGATCAGCTGGGCGAAGCGCTTGAGGCAGTCGAGCCCGCGTTGCATGGACTCTTCGCTGAGCTGGCGCTCTTCGTCGATGCCGGCGGCCAGCTGAACCTTTTCCCCCAACCGCTCCAGGATGCGAATGTCGTTGTGGTGGGCCTTGGCCACGACCATGTGAAAACTGTTGGAGCCCAGGTCGATGGCGGCTATCAGGGACAGATTCTTGGCTGGGTTTTGCGGCATGGTGATGGGTTCTCGGTCGATAACCCGGCAATCGTGCCACGATCCGCCGCCGACGCCAACGCGCAGTGTGGCAAGGCTTGACCTGACGCAGTTGCGAGTCTTTTTTATGACTTTTGTGTGACAGTCGATATGCAACGTCTCGCACAACTATAGTTACAGTCAATCGCGCGTGGCTTCCTGTCTACGGCGATGGCGGCTATGATGGGCCACGTTTTTTTGCTTACGACCTTGGAGACTTCCATGAGCAGCGATCTTATCAAACACGTCACCGACGCCACCTTCGAAGCCGACGTGCTCAAGGCTGAAGGTCCGGTGCTGGTCGACTACTGGGCTGAATGGTGCGGCCCATGCAAAATGATCGCTCCGGTTCTGGACGACATCGCCGCTACCTACGAGGGCAAACTGACCGTCGCCAAGCTGAACATCGACGAAAACCAGGAAACCCCAGCCAAGCACGGCGTGCGTGGCATCCCGACGCTGATGCTGTTCAAGAACGGCAATGTCGAGGCGACCAAGGTCGGCGCATTGTCCAAGTCTCAGCTGCAGGCGTTCCTCGACGCCAATATCTGAGTCGAAAAAAGCCCCGCATTCGTCGGGGCTTTTCTCTGTCTGGTGACTAGACGCCAGAAAATGCAAGTGATACATTCGGCCTCGCACTGTTTCTTTCAGTGCCCCCTGCACGCCGTCGCCGACGCACCTCAATTCGAATTAGTACGCGATCCTGTCGCCTTCTCTGCGGCGCGGCTTCATTAAGCCAGAAGCTTAATTCCCCCTTCTTACATGATTACGTCATTCCCCTTATGAATCTGACTGAACTCAAGCAAAAGCCGATTACCGATCTGCTCGAATTGGCCGAACAGATGGGCATAGAAAATATGGCCCGTTCGCGCAAGCAGGACGTGATTTTCTCCCTGTTGAAAAAGCACGCGAAAAGCGGCGAGGAAATCTCCGGTGACGGCGTGCTGGAGATTCTCCAGGACGGTTTCGGCTTCCTGCGTTCGGCTGACGCTTCGTACCTGGCCGGCCCGGACGACATCTATGTCTCGCCCAGCCAGATTCGTCGCTTCAACCTGCGTACCGGTGACACCATCGTCGGCAAGATCCGCCCGCCCAAAGAAGGCGAGCGCTACTTCGCGCTGCTCAAGGTCGACACCATCAACTACGACCGTCCGGAAAACGCGAAGAACAAGATCCTCTTCGAAAACCTGACGCCGTTGTTCCCGAACAAGCGCCTGAAGATGGAAGCCGGCAACGGTTCCACCGAAGACCTCACCGGTCGCGTCATCGACCTGTGCGCGCCGATCGGCAAGGGCCAGCGCGGCCTGATCGTCGCCCCGCCGAAAGCGGGCAAGACCATCATGCTGCAGAACATCGCGGCCAACATCACCCGCAACAACCCCGAGTGCCACCTGATCGTGCTGCTGATCGACGAGCGCCCGGAAGAAGTGACCGAGATGCAGCGCACCGTGCGCGGCGAAGTGGTCGCCTCCACCTTCGACGAGCCGCCAACCCGTCACGTGCAAGTGGCCGAGATGGTCATCGAGAAGGCCAAGCGCCTGGTCGAGCACAAGAAGGACGTGGTCATCCTGCTCGACTCGATCACCCGTCTGGCCCGTGCCTACAACACCGTGATCCCGAGCTCCGGCAAGGTGCTGACCGGTGGTGTCGACGCCCACGCCCTGGAGAAGCCGAAGCGTTTCTTCGGTGCTGCACGTAACATCGAGGAAGGCGGTTCGCTGACCATCATCGCCACCGCGCTGGTCGAGACCGGCTCGAAGATGGACGAAGTGATCTACGAAGAGTTCAAGGGTACCGGCAACATGGAACTGCCCCTGGACCGTCGCATTGCCGAGAAGCGCGTGTTCCCGGCCATCAACATCAACCGTTCGGGTACCCGTCGCGAAGAGCTGCTGACCGCCGACGACGAGCTGCAGCGCATGTGGATCCTGCGCAAGCTGCTGCACCCGATGGACGAGATCGCCGCCATCGAGTTCCTGGTCGACAAGCTCAAGCAGACCAAGACCAACGACGAGTTCTTCCTGTCGATGAAGCGCAAGTAACACGGGCGGTACGCAAGAGCCGGGGAAACCCGGCTTTTTGCTATCTGTACATTGTCTATTCTGGCGGGCGGGGTTCGGCGCTACACTTTGCACCCCGACCGCTACGGCGAACACGAGGCTCCCGCATGCAGTATCGCGATTTGCGCGACTTTATCCGCGGCCTGGAACAGCGCGGCGAACTCAAGCGCATTCAGGTCCCCATCTCCCCGATCCTGGAAATGACCGAGGTCTGCGACCGCACCCTGCGTGCCAAGGGCCCGGCGTTGCTGTTCGAGAACCCTACCGGTTTCGACATCCCGGTGCTGGGCAACCTGTTCGGCACCCCGGAGCGCGTGGCCATGGGCATGGGCGCCGAGTCGGTCAGCGAACTGCGCGAGATCGGCAAGCTGCTGGCCTTCCTCAAGGAGCCCGAGCCGCCCAAGGGGCTGAAGGACGCCTGGTCGAAGCTGCCGATCTTCAAGAAGGTCATCTCGATGGCGCCCAAGGTGGTCAAGGATGCGCCCTGCCACGACGTGGTGATCGAGGGGGACGACGTCGATCTTGGCGCGCTGCCGATCCAGCACTGCTGGCCGGGCGACGTGGCGCCGCTGATCACCTGGGGCCTGACCGTGACCCGTGGTCCGAACAAGGACCGCCAGAACCTGGGCATCTATCGCCAGCAGGTCATCGCCCGCAACAAGGTCATCATGCGCTGGCTGAGCCACCGTGGCGGCGCGCTGGACTACCGCGAGTGGTGCGAGAAGCACCCTGGCCAGCCGTTCCCGGTGGCCGTGGCACTGGGCGCCGACCCGGCGACCATCCTCGGCGCGGTGACCCCGGTGCCCGACAGCCTGTCCGAGTACGCCTTCGCCGGCCTGCTGCGCGGCAACCGTACCGAGCTGGTCAAGTGCCGCGGCAATGACCTGCAGGTGCCCGCCACCGCCGAGATCATCCTCGAAGGCGTGATCCACCCCGGCGAGATGGCGCCCGAGGGCCCGTATGGCGATCACACCGGCTACTACAACGAAGTCGACAGCTTCCCGGTGTTCACCGTGGAGCGCATCACCCACCGCACCAAGCCGATCTATCACAGCACCTACACCGGGCGTCCGCCTGACGAGCCGGCGATTCTGGGCGTGGCGCTGAACGAAGTGTTCGTGCCGATCCTGCAGAAGCAGTTCCCCGAGATCACCGACTTCTACCTGCCGCCTGAAGGCTGCTCGTACCGCATGGCGGTGGTCACCATGAAAAAACAGTACCCAGGGCACGCCAAGCGCGTGATGCTGGGGGTGTGGTCGTTCCTGCGCCAGTTCATGTACACCAAGTTCGTGATCGTCACCGACGACGACATCAACGCGCGGGACTGGAACGACGTGATCTGGGCCATCACCACGCGCATGGACCCCAAGCGCGATACCGTGATGATCGACAACACACCGATCGACTACCTGGACTTCGCCTCGCCGGTTTCCGGCCTGGGCTCGAAGATGGGCCTGGATGCCACCCACAAGTGGCCGGGCGAAACCACCCGCGAGTGGGGGCGTGTCATCGTCAAGGACGAGGCCGTCACCCGACGCATCGATGAGCTGTGGACACAGTTGGGAATAGACTGATGCAGGTTACCTTGCAGCCCTCCGGGGCGGTGCTGGCACTGAACCCTGGTGAGCGCATACTGGATGGGGCCCGTCGTCTGGGCTATGACTGCCCGCAGAGCTGCCGCAATGGCAATTGCCATGTGTGCGCGGCACTGCTGGTGGAAGGCCGTGTGCGCCAGGATGGCGAGGTGAAGGACCATGGCGAGCTGTACACCTGCATCGCCGAGCCGCTGGAGGATTGCGTGTTGCTGTGGGATGGCGTGTTGGCCCTGGGCGAGCTGCCGGTGCGCAAGCTGGCCTGCCAGTTGAGCGAATGTGTCGAGGTGGGCGGCGACGTGTGGCGCGTGCGTCTGCGCGCGCCGGCCGGCAAGCCGCCGCGCTACCACGCCGGGCAGTACCTGATGATCGAGCGCGAAGCTGGCGACAAGGCCGCGTTCTCGCTGGCCTCGGCGCCACACAGCGGGCGTGACCTGGAGCTGCACGTGCTGGCCCGCGAGAGCAGTGCACTGGAACTGATCGCACAGTTGCAGCGCAACCGCATGGCGCGGGTGGAGCTGCCGTTTGGCGACACGCACCTGGCCGAACTGCCGGACGGGCCGCTGGTACTGATTGCTGCCGGTACCGGCATGGCGCAGATGCACAGCCTGATCGAACATTGCCGGGCCAGCGGCTTCAAGCACCCGGTGCACCTGTACTGGGGAGTGCGCCGCCCGGAAGACTTCTATCAGATCGAGCACTGGGACGAGTGGGCAACGCTGCCCAACCTGTTCCTGCACAAGGTAGTGAGCGACTTGTGCGGCTGGGAGGGGCGCTGCGGACTGCTGCACGAGGCCGTGTGCGAAGACATTGCCGACCTTGCGGGCGTGCACGTGTATGCCAGTGGCTCGCCCACCATGATCTACGCCACCCTCGATGCCCTGGTGGACGCTGGCATGGACGCACACCAGATGCGCGCCGATGTATTCGCTTATGCCCCGCGCGGCTAACTTAGGTAATAACGGCGCGTTGCAATAACGCGCCGATTCAAATAACCCGATTGTGCCTCGTTGGTTATAAGTGCTGGTCGCGTTAATTATTGCAAGCACCGCCAAAAACTATTACTACACTTGAAACAGCAGGCCTGAAAGCCCCGGTGCTGGGGGCTTTGTTTGCAACGGGGGCTTGTATTCGAGCGGCCATCTGCCGTACGGTCGATGTATTGTTATTGCAATGACTTTACAGTGGGCCACTTCAGTAGTTCACGAGGAATTCTGGCGGCGATCATGTCGGCAATTGAAACTGCACCCTCGAGTTTGGCGTACCCTCCGGTGCTCGACTTCGGTCAGCAACTGACCCACGAGCAACTTCGACAATCGGTTGATCACACCATGTCCCGCCATCAGGGCGGCCCGGTCTGGCTGTTTGCCTATGGCTCGCTGATCTGGCGACCGGAATGCAGCGCGGCCGAGCGCCGGCGCGCACGCGTGCATGGCTATCATCGCGGCCTGTACCTGTGGTCCCACGAGCACCGCGGCACTCCGGAGTGCCCGGGGCTGGTGTTCGGTCTGGACCGTGGTGGCTCGTGCAGCGGCTTTGCCTATCGGCTGCCCGAAGAGCGCCTGGAGGATTCATTGCTGGCGCTGTGGCAGCGCGAGATGCCGTACCCGGCGTACCGTCCGCACTGGCTCAACTGCCGCCTCGAGGACGGCAGCAAGGTGCAGGCACTGGGCTTCGTGCTGGAGCGGCACCTGCCGTGCTATGCCGGCAACCTGCCCGACACCTTGCTCAGCCATATCCTGGCCAGCGCCAAGGGCCGCTACGGCACCACCCGCGACTATGTCGAGCAGACCCTTTCGGCGCTGCGCACCCATGCCATGCCCGACCGCAACCTGGAGGCACGCTTCAAGCGTTGTCATTCGGCGGACAAGGCGTGAAGCCTGCGGTACCATCGCGCCCCTTATCAATGGACGTGTTGGGAATCAGGGATGAAACGCTGGCTTGGAATACTGTTGTGCTGGTGCTGCGCCGTGCAGGCCGAGCATGTGCCCACGTTCGCACAGCCCCCGGCCCCGGTTTACCCGAGGGCCATGAGGCTGGTGGGCCTGGAGGGCGCTGTGCGCATCGGCTACCAGGTCGATTCGCGCGATGGCTCGGTCAGCCATGTAACCGTCAAGCACAGTGATCATGCGTTGTTCAGTGCGTCTGCAGAAGCGGCCATCGCAAAGGTGCGGTTCGAACCCTGGACGGTGGCCGCGGGCGAGCCGGTGAAAACCGATGTGGTGCAGAGCCTGCTCTTTCGCATGGATGAGCAGTCCATGGCGATGACCCTGGATGCCCAGGCCGCGTTGCCGCAGCTGCAGTGCAAGCTGTTCAGTTACTACCTGGCCACCTACCGTCAGATCCGCTCGCATCAGCCGCTGTGGCAGATGGACAGCGTGGCCACGTCCATCGGCTTGCTGGCCAGGACGTCACCCGCATCGCCCACCCTGCTGCAGTTCAAGCAGGCGCAGCAGGCGTTCGAGGCAGCGCTGCCGTCTATCGAGCGGCGCTGCGCCGGGCAGCCCGACCTGATGTTCATCGACGCCTGGCCGCAGCAACTGCGTGACCTTGCGCTCAAGCAGCTGTGAGAAGGAATGCCATGACAACACCACTTCCGGTCTTTACCTATTACCCCGGCAAGGTTCATTACATCGTGGCCAGCAGCGAGGCTTGCGTGTGCTGCGGGCAGGCGCGTGGTTACCTGTATGACGGCACGCTGTACACCGCGCAGACACTCGAGGGCGATATCTGCCCGTGGTGCATTGCCGATGGTTCGGCGGCCAGGCGCTACGACGGCAGTTTCCATGATGTGTATGCGATGGGGGAGGCGGGCATAAAGCCTGAGGTGCTCGACGAGATCGCCTATCGCACGCCGGGCTATCCCACATGGCAGGACAGCCAGTGGATGCACCATTGCGGTGACGCCTGCGAGTTCCACGGGGACGCCAGCGCCGAGGACATCAGTGAGGCCACGCCGGCGACCCGGGAGCACTGGGCCGAGTACAACGGCATGACCGTGGAGGACTGGTCGTGGGCCGCGGTGGGGTATGCGCCGGGCGGGGATACCGGGTTCTACAAGTTCGTGTGCCGTGGGTGCAAGCAGGTGCTGCTGGCCTGGGACATGAGCTGACGTTCACGCCTCTGTCGCGGGTCAAGTCCGCTCCCACAGGGCAGTGCGGGAGCGGGTTTGGCTATCGCACAGACACCACCAGCTTGCCCACCGCCTTGCGCCCCGCCAACTGCTCGATTGCAGCCCCGGCATCGGCCAGTGGGTAGGTCTGCGACACCAGCGGTTTCAGCTTGCCCTCGGCATGCCACGCAAACAGCTGCTTGAAGTTCGCGGCGTTATCCGCCGGCTGGCGCTGCGCGAACGCACCCCAGAACACCCCCAGCACCGCCGCGCCCTTGAGCAGCGTCAGGTTCACCGCCAACTGCGGGATCTGCCCGCTGGCGAACCCCACCACCAGCATCCGTCCGTTCCACGCCAGCCCGCGCACCGCCTGCTCGAACAGCTCGCCGCCCACCGGGTCGAAAACCACGTCCACGCCCTGGCCACCGGTCAGGCGCTTGATCTCGTCCTTGAGGCCGCTTTCGCTGTAGTTGATCAGCTCGTCGGCACCGGCAGCCTTGGCCACGGCCAGCTTGTCGGCGCTGCTGGCCGCTGCGATCACCCGCGCGCCCAGGGCCTTGCCGATCTCCACCGCCGCCAGCCCGACACCGCCCGACGCGCCCAGCACCAGCAGGGTTTCCCCGGCTTGCAGATGCCCGCGCTGGGTGAGCGCGTACATCGAGGTGCCGTAGGTCATGCCGAATGCGGCAGCCGTGGCGAAGTCCATGTGCGCCGGGATCGGCATCACGTTGTAGCCCGGCACCGCGATCTGCTCGGCAAAGCTGCCCCAGCCGGTCAGCGCCATCACCCGGTCGCCCACCTGCAACGGCCCGGCCTTTTCGCCCACCTCCAGCACTACCCCTGCTGCTTCGCCACCCGGCGAGAACGGCAGTGGCGGCTGGAACTGGTACTTGCCCTGGATGATCAGGGTGTCGGGGAAGTTGACCCCCGCCGCATGCACCTGCACCAGCACTTCATTGCGTTTGGGCACGGGGCTGGCGACCTCTTCGAGGACCAGGTCGCTGGCCGGACCATGGGCTTTGCACAACACGGCTTTCATCAGGGCTATTCCTTTGCGGGTGGTGGCCGATAAGTGTAGGTGGGCAGGGTGTCGGGTCAACGAGCATGCCCCGGCCTGATAAGCCGGCATAAGCCCGGGCTTGGGTTTGGCGAAGGCGCTGGGTATGCTGGCGCCAACTGTTTGAGGAGCGAATTGGTGAAAGCGTGGATCTTGATGGTACTGGCCCTGATGCTGCCAGCGGCGGCCATGGCCGAAGAAGCCAAGGACGGAGAGGGCGCGCCGAAGGTGTCGTACATCTCCCTGACCCCGCCACTGGTGGGCAACTATGCCCTTGATGGCGGCCCCAAGCTGCGCGTGTACAAGGCCGATGTGGCGTTGCGCGTGGACAACGATGTGGATGCGGCCGCGGTCAAGCACCACGAACCGCTGATCCGCAACCAGCTGGTGGCCCTGTTCACCCAGCAGAGCCTGGACGGCATGAGCAACGTCGAGGCCAAGGAACACCTTCGCCAGGAAGCCCTCAAGCAGGTGCAGCAGGTGCTCAACGGCGAAGAAGGCCGGCCGGTGGTGGCCGACCTGCTGTTCAACAACCTGATCGTGCAGTAGTCACGAGGCCAGGCTGCGGCGAAAGCGTGCCAGGGCGATCGCAAAGAACGCCAGGCCGATCGCCGCCAGCGCAAGCAGGTCCGGCCACACCACCGATGCGTCGGCGTCGCGGAACAGGATCGCGGCACCCAGGCTGACGAAGTGGGTGGAGGGTGACAGCTGCATCACCCACTGCAGCCATTGCGGCATGCTGTCCAGCGGCGTGCTGCCGCCCGACAGCAACAGCATCGGGATGATCACCGGGATCGCCAGCAAGCCGAACTGCGGGGTCGAGCGCGCCAGTGTGGCGAGGAAGATCCCCAGCGCGGTGCTGGCGAACAGGTACAGCGCGGTCACGCCCAGGAACAACCCCATGGAGCCGGCCAGCGGCACTCCCAATGCCCCCTTGACCACCACCTCCAGCGACACCCAGGTGCACAGCACCACCACCAGCGCGTTGCTGCCGATCTTGGCCAGCATGATTTCCAGTGCCGTCAGTGGCAGTACCAGCAGGTGGTCGAGGGTGCCATGCTCGCGTTCGCGCAGCAGCGCAGTGCCGGTCAGCACAATGGCCAGGATGGTGATGTTGTTGACGATCTGGATCACCGCCAGAAACCAGCCGCCCTCCAGGTTGGGGTTGAACAGCGCCCGTGGGCTCAGCAGCGCCGGGCTCTGCACGGCCTGCTTGGCGTAGTCGAGCAGCTCGCGTTCGAAGATCCGCCCGATGTAGCCGGCGCCCATGAACGCCTGGCTCATGGCGGTGGCGTCGACGTTCACCTGCAGTTCCGGGGTGCGCCCGGCCAGCAGGTCGCTCTGGAAGTTCACCGGGATATTGATCACGAAGGTGTACTGGCCGCTGTCCATGGCCTGGTCGAGCTGGTCGTAGGGCAGCGTCACCGCCGGCTGGAACTCCGGCGGTTGCAGCGCCTCGCCCAGCTTGCGCGAGACCAGGCTGTGGTCTTCGTCGACGATGGCCACGCTGGCGTTGTGCACGCCGATCACCGAGCCGGCGGCGGGCATGTAGATGGCCACGCTGAAGGCATACAGCAGAAACAGCAGCAGCACGCTGTCGTGGCGCAGGCTGGTCAGCTCCTTGAGACCGAGGCGGTAGATATGGGCCAGGCGCTGCATCAGACCTCCTGCTTTTTCAGCATGATCAGGCTCAGCCCGGTGAAGCCGGCGAAGAACCCGAACAGGGCCAGGCACTGCGGCCAGAGTTCGCGCAGGTCCAGGGCCTTGGTGAAGGTGCCGACGGCAATGTCGAGGAAGTAGCCGGCCGGGAACAGCTGACCCATCAGTGCTGCCGCGCCATCGAGAGAAGAGCGTGGCACGATCAGCCCGGAGAACTGGATGGTCGGCAGGCTGGTGATGATCATGGTGCCCAGGATCGCCGCGATCTGGGTGCGGGTGAATGCCGAGATCAGCAGCCCCAGGCTGGTGGTGGCCAGCAGGTACAGCACCCCGCCGCAGGCCAGGGCCAGTGCGCTGCCCTTGAAGGGCACGCCGAACAGCCAGCGGTTCATCGCCACCAGCAACGCCAGGTTGACCAGGCTCACCAGCAGGTACGGTGCCTGCTTGCCGAGCAGGAACTCCAGGCGCGTGAGCGGCGTGGCGTAGAAGTTGGTGATCGAGCCCAGCTCTTTTTCACGCACGATGCCCAGCGCCGTGAGCATCGCGGGAATGAACGCCAGGATCAGCGCCATCACCCCGGGGCCGATGGCGTTCACGCTGATCACGTCCTGGTTGTAGCGAAAGCGGGTTTCAAGCTTTACCGCTGCCTGGCCTGGCTGTGCGCGGCTGCTCAGCGCGGCGAGCTGTTCGAGGTTGGCCTGGTGCACGGCCTCCACATAGTTGCGGCTGGTTTCGGCGCGAAACGGCATGCCGCCATCGAGCCAGGCCGCCACCACCGGCTGGCGCCCGGCATTCAGGTCGCGGCCAAAGCCGGGGGGAATCTCCAGCGCCAGCTTGATTTCCGAGCGTTGCAGGCGCTTGTGCAGTTGCGCGGCGTCGCGGATCGGCGCCTGCTCGGCGAAGTAGCGCGAGCCGCGAAACGCTTCCAGGTACAGACGGCTTTGCGGGCTCTGGTCCTGGTCGTAGACCGCGAATGCCAGGTTCTCCACGTCCAGCGAAATGCCATAGCCGAAGATCACCATCATGAACAGCGCACCGAGCAGGGCGAAGGCCAGGCGCACCTTGTCGCGCAGCAGCTCCTTGCCTTCGCGGGTGGCTACCGCGAACAGCCGCACGAAGCTGAAGCCGCTGCGGGGCGGCGGGCTGGCGGTCTCGGCGGTGGTGCTCACCGGTTGGGCCTCGGTCGGCGCCGGGCTGCTGTTCTGCGCCTGTTCCAGGCAGGTGACGAAGGCGTCTTCCAGGGTCTGGCCGCCGAACTGCTGTTGCAGCGCGGCCGGGGTATCGCAGGCCAGCACACGGCCGGCATGCATCAGCGAGATGCGATCGCAGCGCAGCGCCTCGTTCATGAAGTGGGTGGACAGGAAGATGGTCACGCCCTGCTCGCGGGACAGCTCGATCAGCAGGCGCCAGAAGTCGTCGCGTGCGGCCGGGTCGACGCCGGAGGTGGGTTCGTCGAGGATCAGCACTTCAGGCCGGTGCAGCACCGCCACGGCCAGCGACAGGCGCTGGCGCAGGCCCAGCGGCAGGGCGCCGGACTGCTGGTCGGCAATGTCGCCCAGGTCGAAGCGCTCGATCAGTTCGGCGATGCGCGGGGTGCTGTCGGCCTTGTTCAGGTCGAACAGGCGTGCGTGCAGCTCGAGGTTCTGACGCACGCTCAGTTCGCCATACAGCGAAAAGCTCTGGGACATGAAGCCGACGCGCTTGCGCGTGGCCAGGTCCTTGGCGTCGACCGGGCGGCCGAGCAGGGTGGCGCTGCCTTCGCTGGCCGGCATCAGGCCGGTGAGCACCTTCATGGTGGTGGTCTTGCCGCAGCCGTTGGAGCCCAGGAAACCGAAGATCTCGCCACGGCCGATGGCGAAGCTGACCTTGTTCACTGCGGTGAAGTCGCCGAAGCGCAGGGTCAGTTCATGGGCCTCGATGGCGATGTCGCCGTCGTCGGCCGGGCGTGGCGGGATCACCAGCGGCGCCTGGGTGCGGCTGCGGTCATCCTGCTGCTGGCTCTGGTAGCAGGTGAAGGCGTCGTCCAGCTTGCCGCTGGCGGTGGCGCCGGCCAGCTCGCGGCTCAGCCCCTGTGCGATCAGGCGACCACGGTCGAGCATCAGGCAGTGCTCGAACTGTTCGGCCTCTTCCATGTAGGCGGTGGCCACCAGCAGGGTCAGTTGCGGACGCTCGCTGCGCACCTGCTCCACCAGCTCCCAGAAGCGCCGGCGCGACAGCGGGTCGACGCCGGTGGTGGGCTCGTCGAGAATCAGCAGGTCGGGCTCGTGGATCAGTGCGCAGCACAGCCCGAGTTTCTGCTTCATGCCCCCGGAGAGCTTGCCTGCCGGGCGCTCGGCAAAGCGTTCCAGGTCGGTGGCCAGCAGCAGCGCGTGCATGCGCGTGTCGCACTCGGAACGGCTCAGGCCGAACAGCGTGGCGAAGAAGCGGATGTTCTCGCTGATCGACAGCTCAGGGTACAGGTTGCCGCCCAGGCCCTGGGGCATGAAGGCGATGCGCGGGTACAGGCTGTTGCGGTGGCGGCGCTGGCGGATCGAGCCGTCCAGCACCTGCAACTCGCCCTGTTGCAGCTTCTTGACCCCGGCAATCAGCCCCAGCAGGCTCGACTTGCCCGCACCGTCCGGGCCGATCAGGCCGCAGCGGGTGCCTGCCGGCAGTTCAAAGCAGATGTCCTGCAGGGCCTCGAGGGAGCCGTAGCGGTGGCTGATGCCACGCGCCTGCAGCGCCAGGGCCGTCATTGCAGGTTGGCCGGCCAGTCCACGGGGGCGCTACGCACATAGCCGGCGCCGGGCATGCCGGGCTTGGCCTGGGGCACCGCGCTGGGCTCGGTCAGGCGCAGCTTGACGCGAAACACCAGCTTCTGGCGCTCGTCACGGGTTTCCACCTGCTTGGGGGTGAACTGCGCCTTGGCTGCCACGAAGCTGATCTTGGCCGGCAGCGCGCGGTCGGGCAGGGCATCGAGCACGATGCGCGCCTGGTCGCCCACGGTCAGCTTGCCGGTGGTGGAGGCGGGCAGATAGAGGTTCATGTACTGGTCGCTGGGGTCGATCAGCAGCAGTACGCGCCCGCCGGCCCCGAGCACTTCGCCCGGTTCGGCCAGGCGCAGCTGGATCACGCCATCGATGGGCGCGCGCAGGCTGCTGTCGTCGATTTCGCTGGTGAGCTGGGCCACCTGGGCCTCGGCGGCACCGATGGCGGCCTTGATTGCCGCGAGTTGCGCTCGCGCTGCCACCACGGCTGAATTGCTGGTGTCGTAGCGGGCCTGCTGCTGGTCGAGCAATTGCTGGCTGGAGTACTTGCGCTGGAACAGTTCGCGCACGCGCTTGAGTTCCTGGCTGGCCAGCAGCTGTTCGCTCTGGCGCAGCTGCACGGTGGCCTGGGCGGCCGCGTAGTTCTCGCGGGCACGCAGCACTTCGGCTTCGGCCTGGTTGCGCTGGGCCTCCATGGTGCGGGTGTCGATGCGCGCCAGCAGTTGGCCCTTGTGCACTACGTCGCCCTCGTCGGCCAGCACTTCGGCCAGGCGCCCCGGCACTTTGGTGGCGATCTGCACCTCGGTGGCCTCAAGGCGACCGTTGCCCATGCTCAGGCCTTCGGGCAGACGGTCGTGCATGGACTTCCAGTAGCCCAGGCCGCCGGCTGCCACCAGCAGCGCAATCAGCGCGCCGGCAAAGAGTTTGGGGGTGTGTTGGCTCATCGACATGCACCTGCATCCTGCTGCGTTTGACGTCAGAGTCTGACGTTTTGCCTACCGTGGCGGGTTGATACGTATCAAACGAGTGGGCATCTTACGCGAAATTAACGTAGTGCGAGCACCGCGGCCCATTGTTCGTCCGTCACCGGCATCACCGACAGGCGGCTGCCCTTCTGTACCAGTGGCAGTTCGGCCAGTGCCGCCTGTTGCTTGAGGTAGCCAAGGCCCAGCACCTTGCGCAAGGTTTCCACATGCTCCACGTCCACTGCGCTCCACGGGTTCTTCTCGGCGTTGGCCTTGGCGTCGAAGTAGTGGCTCTCGGGGTCCAGTGCGGTGGGGTCGGGGTAGGCGGCGGTGGTGATGCGGGCAATACCGGCGATGCCGGGCTCGGGGCAGCTGGAGTGGTAGAAGAAGAACAGGTCGCCCACCGCCATGGCGCGCATGAAGTTGCGCGCCTGGTAGTTGCGCACCCCGTCCCAGCGCGCCTGGCCGAGGCGGGCGAGGTCTTCGATCGAGAGCTCGTCGGGCTCGGATTTCATCAGCCAGTAGGCCATCGTTGACGCTCCAGACAAAGTTTGAAATAACCTGTTGCATGAAACCGACAGCCGGTTGGCGTCAACGTTTGCGTGTGGCACCAGGTTGTCGGAGAATGCGCGCATTTTAAGCTTGACGCTGCTGCACGGCATAATAAAAACCGTTGCTGTCATCGTGATGAGTTTGCCTGAGGGGGGCAATCGATGAATCGCAAACCGGATTTGCTCTGGGTGCTCGTTTTTCTGTTTGGCCTGGGTGTGGTCACCACCGGCTATGCACAAAGCCTGTGGGAACAGAAACTCGAAACAGCCGCCTACGAGATGCCGGCCGCCCCGACCCCCGTCAAGCGTTGAGCCTTGCGGCGCCCGTTCAGGGTGCCAGGTACCACCCCCTGTCCGATACCGTGCCCTGCAGCGGCACGTCCCAACTGGCCTGGGCCAGTCGTTGCACTTTCTGGCATTCGTGCGCCAGCCCCAGCAGCAGGGGTTTCTTCCAGGCCTTGCGCCGCCCCTGATACGCCAGGCTGCGGTCATAGAACCCGCCGCCCATGCCCAGTCGCCCACCCGTCTCGTCGAAACCCACCAGCGGCAGCAGGATCAGGTCCAGTGCCCAGGTGGGTCGCTGGCGTGTGAGATTGATGCGTGGTTCGGGGATGCGGAAGCGGTTGGGGCGCAGTTTTTCACCGTGCTCGAAGCGCTGGAAGGCCATGCGGGTTCTGGGCCAGGCGTGCAGCACCGGCAGGTAGGTATGCTTGCCTCGACGTTGAGCTTCGCGCAGCAGCAGGCGCGGGTCGATCTCGCTGTCGTTGGGCAGGTACAGGGCAATGTGCCGGGCACGACGAAACAGCGGGTGCTGCGCCAGTTGCCGGTACAGGCCGCGCGCGGCACGGCGCTGTTCGGCCGGGCTGAGGGCACGGCGGGCATCACGGAGCAGACGACGAAGTTGGGGGCGGGTAAGCGGCGCGGTGTCGGTCATGGCACGGGCGGTCCCTGGGGCGACTGCCACGCAGGGGTGGCAGTGCATGTGCGTGCGCCGCTGGGCGGGCGCAGGCTGGAGAATTCAGGCTCCCCGACGAACCGCTGTCGGTGTAGCCCTTGAACCCGAAAGTTCAAGGTGGAGATTACAGGAGGCGTTAAGGCTTTCCGTCAAGCGGACATGCACACCGGCCCCACGTGCAACCCCCGTGGTTGTGCGTATCGGCTCAGGGACATGACCGACTGGCAAGCACTCCAGGGAGTGGTCGGAGTATACCCGAAACTCAGGCCGGTTTTGAACCCGCGTCGTCGGCCAATGCCTGATCGACACGTTCGAGCAGGTCGCGCACCTGTTCACGGGTGGCACCGCCGGTGGGCGCCTGCGGGCGCTCCTGATTGTGCAGCAGGTCGTGGGTGATGTTCAGCGCCGCCATCACCGCGATACGGTCGGCGCCGATCACCTTGCCGCTGCTGCGGATCTCGCGCATCTTGCTGTCCAGGTAGCGCGCTGCGCTGACCAGGTTGCTGCGCTCTTCCGGCGGGCAGATGATCGAATACTCCTTGTCGAGGATCTGAACGGTGACGCTATTGCTTGAACTCATGAGTCTTGCTCCAGGGCCTTGAGCCGCGAAATCATCGATTCGACCTTACGCCGGGCGATCTCGTTTTTTTCGATGAGGTGGGCGCGCTCCTCGCGCCAGGATTTTTCCTGAGCTAATAGGAGTGCATTTTGCCGCTTTAGTTGCTCGACACGTTCGATCAACAGCTCGAATCGGCCCATCAGCGCTTGCAGGTCGTTCTCTGGCATGACGTGCCACTCGCTTTTGTCAGACGGGTCTTACCCGCTCATTAAGTTCCGGCATGCCCCGAATTGGCGGCGTCGATGGTCTTGGCGCGCCTGCCGGTGCTAGGATACAAGGCCTTCATTCTAGTCATTGCGCCGTCTGGCGCCTAGCTGCCCATGCCCATTACGAATTCGCCATACACCGCTTTTGCCACCTTGCTCACCAGCAACGGTCACCCTGTTTCGCCTGCCGAGCTTCACGGCTTGTTGCTCGGGCGCAGCTGCGCCGGCGCCGGCTTCGATGCCGACGGCTGGTTGGCCGATGCGGCCCACCTGCTGGAAGTCGATCCTGTAGACAATGTTCGTAACGCTTTGATCGGCCTGCAGGAGATGGTCAAGGGCGAACTCACCGGTGAAGAAGTCACCGTCGTGCTGTTGCTGCCCACCGACGATGCCCCGCTGACCGAGCGTGCCATCGCCCTGGGCGAGTGGTGCAAAGGCTTCCTGTACGGCTTCGGCCTCAACTCGGCAGGCCTGAGCCTGAGTGCCGAAGCCAAGGAAGTGCTGGGTGACCTGGATGCCATTTCCCAGGTCCAGGATGCACTGGAAGAATCCGAAGACGGCGAAAGCGACTATATGGAAGTGATGGAGTACCTGCGCGTCGCACCGATGCTGCTGTTCTCCGAGCTGGCCAAGCCACAGGCGCCTGCGCCCAAGCCTTCCTTGCACTAAATGCCGAACAGGGGTTCCTCGTGCCAATAGCCCATATCCCCAAAGCGGAGTATGCCCGTCGTCGCAAGGCGCTGATGGCGCAGATGGAACCCAACAGCATCGCCATCCTGCCCGCGGCCGCGGTGGCCATTCGCAACCGCGACGTGGAGCATGTGTACCGCCAGGACAGCGACTTCCAGTACCTCAGCGGCTTCCCGGAGCCCGAGGCGGTGATTGCGCTGATCCCCGGCCGCGAGCACGGTGAGTACGTGCTGTTCTGCCGCGAGCGCAACCCCGAGCGCGAGCTGTGGGACGGCCTGCGCGCCGGCCAGGAAGGCGCGATACGCGAATACGGCGCGGACGATGCGTTCCCCATCACCGACATCGACGACATCCTGCCGGGCCTGATCGAAGGCCGCGACCGGGTGTACTCGGCCATGGGCAGCCACCCCGAATTCGACCGCCACCTGATGGAGTGGATCAACGTGATCCGCTCCAAGGCCAACCTCGGCGCCCAGCCACCGAACGAGTTCGTTGCGCTGGATCATCTGCTGCACGACATGCGCCTGTATAAATCGGCCACGGAAGTGAAGGTGATGCGCGAGGCCGCGGCGATTTCGGCACGCGCCCATGTGCGGGCCATGCAGGCCTGCCGCGCCGGGTTGCACGAATACAGCCTGGAGGCCGAGCTGGACTACGAGTTCCGCAAGGGCGGGGCGAAGATGCCGGCCTACGGCTCGATCGTGGCATCGGGTCGCAACGCCTGCATCCTGCATTACCAGCAGAACGACGCGCTGCTCAAGGACGGCGACCTGGTCCTGATCGACGCTGGGTGCGAGATCGACTGCTACGCCAGCGACATCACCCGCACCTTCCCGGTCAGCGGGCGCTTCTCGCCGGAGCAGAAAGCGATCTACGAGCTGGTGCTCAAGGCCCAGGCTGCAGCCTTTGCCGCGATTGCACCGGGCAAGCACTGGAACCATGCCCACGAGGCCACCGTGCAGGTGATCACCGAAGGGCTGGTGGAGCTGGGGCTGCTCAAGGGCGACGTGCCGGCGCTGATCGAGGCCGAGGCCCATCGGGCCTTCTACATGCACCGCGCCGGTCACTGGCTGGGGCTGGATGTGCACGACGTCGGCGAGTACAAGGTCGCCGACCAGTGGCGCGTGCTGGAGCCGGGCATGGCCCTGACGGTGGAGCCGGGCATCTACATTGCTGCCGACAACCAGAGCGTCGCGAAGAAGTGGCGCGGTATCGGCGTACGAATCGAGGACGACGTAGTGGTGACCAAGCAGGGCTGTGAAATCCTGACCTCCGGCGTACCGCGCACGGTGGCCGAAATCGAAGCATTGATGGCGGCTGCACGCAGCCACGCCGCATGAGCCGGGTCAACCTTGCCATCATCGGTGGCGGCCTGGTCGGTGCCAGCCTGGCGCTGGCCCTGCAGGCCGGGGCCAGGGCGCGTGGCTGGAAGATCCTGCTGATCGAGCCGTTCGCCCCCGGCGACAGCTTCCAGCCCAGTTACGACGCACGTTCCTCGGCGCTTTCCTACGGTACCCGGCAGATCTACGAGCGTCTGGGCCTGTGGCAGCCGATCAGCCGCCGCGCCGAACCGATCCGCCAGATCCAGGTGTCCGACCGTGGCCGCTTTGGCGCCACCCGCCTGGACGCCCTGGAAGAAGGCGTGCCGGCACTCGGCTACGTGGTCGAGAACGCCTGGCTCGGCCAGTGCCTGTGGCAGGGGCTGGATGCCGAGGTGGTGACTTGGCGCTGCCCGGCGCAGGTCAGCGCGATGCAGCCGCTGGCCGACGGCTACCGCCTGACACTGGATGACGACACCACGGTGGACTGCGACCTGGCGGTACTGGCCGACGGCGGGCGTTCCGGGCTGCGCGAGCAGTTGGGCATCCACGTCAGCCAGCGCCCGTACAACCAGAGTGCGCTGATCGCCAACATCACCCCGAGCGAGGCCCATTGCGGGCAGGCGTTCGAACGCTTCACCGATGACGGCCCGATGGCCTTGCTGCCGCTGCCGGAAAACCGCTGCGCGCTGGTCTGGACCCGTGCCGGAATGGATGCCAGACGGCTGGCCGAGATAGACGAACGAGCCTTCCTGGCCGAGCTGCAAGGCGTGTTCGGCTACCGTCTGGGCACCTTGCGCCAGGTGGGCGCGCGTCACCTCTACCCGCTGTCGCTGGTCGAGGCCCAGGAGCAGGTGCGCTCGCACCTGGTGGTGCTGGGCAACGCCGCGCACAGCCTGCACCCGATTGCCGGGCAGGGTTTCAACCTGTCGCTGCGCGACGTGCAGTCGCTGGCCGACGGTCTGCTGGCCGGGCCTGAAGTACCGGGCGACCTGGCGACCCTGCAGGCCTACCGCGAGCGCCAGCGCCTGGACCAGGACCTGACCGTGGGCTTCTCCGACAAGGTCACGCGGCTGTTCGGCAGCGGCCAGCCGTTGCTCGCCACCGGGCGCAACCTGGGCCTGCTGGGCCTGGACCTGCTGCCCCCGGCCAAGCGCTGGTTCGCCCGCCAGGCCATGGGCCTGGGTACACGCCCGGACCAGCCTGGCCAATGACCCCTTCTTCTCTTTATCGGGCTTGAAAGCATGGAAATGCGCGCAGATCTGTTGATTGTCGGTGCCGGAATGGTCGGTAGCGCCCTGGCCCTGGCCTTGCAGCACAGTGGCCTGGACATCCTGCTGCTCGACGGCAGCCCCCTGACGGTCAAGCCGTTCGATGCACAGGCGCCCTTCGAGCCGCGAGTCAGCGCGCTGTCGATGGCCAGCCAGCGCATCCTCGAGCGCGTGGGCGCCTGGCAGCACATACGCGAGCGGCGCCTGAGCCCGTATTCGGACATGCACGTGTGGGACGGCAGCGGCACCGGGCAGATCCACTTTTCGGCCGCCAGCGTGCACGCCGAGGTGCTCGGCCACATCGTCGAGAACCGCGTGGTGCAGGACGGTCTGCTGCAGCGCCTGCACGACAGCGAGATCGGCCTGCTGGCCAACGCCCGCCTGGAGCAGATGCGCCGCAGTGGCGACGACTGGCTGCTGACCCTGGCCGATGGCCGCACCCTGCGCGCGCCGCTGGTGATTGCGGCTGACGGAGCCAACTCGGCGGTGCGCCGCCTGACCGGCTGCCAAACCCGTGAGTGGGACTACCTGCACCACGCCATCGTGACCAGCGTACGCTGTGCCGAGCCGCACCAGGCCACGGCCTGGCAGCGCTTCACCGATGACGGCCCGCTGGCGTTTCTGCCACTGCTGCGCGACGGCCAGCAGCACTGGTGCTCCATCGTGTGGTCGACCACGCCTGCGCAGGCCGAGCGCCTCATGGCCCTGCCGGACGAAGCCTTCTGCGCCGAGCTGGAGCGGGCCTTCGAGGGCCGCCTGGGCACGGTGCTGGCGGCCGACCCACGGCTGTGCGTACCGCTGCGCCAGCGCCATGCCAAGCGCTACGTGGCCGAGGGCCTGGCGTTGATCGGCGATGCGGCCCACACCATTCACCCGCTGGCCGGGCAGGGCGTGAACCTTGGCTTTCTGGATGCGGCGGTGCTGGCCGAAGTGCTGCAGCATGCCCATGAGCGCGGCGAGCGCCTGGCCGACGTGCGCGTGCTGAGCCGCTACGAACGACGGCGCATGCCGCACAACCTGGCCTTGATGGCCGCAATGGAGGGCTTCGAGCGCCTGTTCCAGGCCGACCCGCTGCCGCTGCGCTGGCTGCGCAACAGTGGCCTGAAGTGGGTGGAGCAACTGCCGGAGGCTAAGGCGCTGTTCGTGCGCCAGGCGCTGGGGCTGAGCGGCGACCTGCCGGAGCTGGCACGGGCCTGAGGCGGCACCGCAACATCTGGTAACTCCTCCCTTGGCAGTTCGGTTGAGAAGGCAAATGGCATTCACTACCATTTGCGCCTCTCCCGCATTCCGAGGACCGCCTTCATGTTGCCACGCAAGCATCTACTCGCCGCCCTGGCGCTCACCCTGCTGGGCGGTACCGCACAGGCGGCGGACGAGGTGGTGGTGTATTCCTCGCGCATCGACGAGCTGATCAAGCCGGTATTCGATGCCTACACCAAGGAAACCGGGGTCAAGGTCAAGTTCATCACCGACAAGGAAGCGCCGTTGATGCAGCGCATCAAGGCCGAGGGCAGCAACGCCACCGCCGACCTGCTGCTGACCGTGGATGCCGGCAACCTCTGGCAGGCCGAGCAGATGGGTATCCTGCAGCCGATCAAGTCGGCCGTGATCGACGCCAACATTCCCCCGCAGTATCGCGCTTCGTCCCATGACTGGACCGGCCTGAGCCTGCGCGCACGGACCATTGCCTACGCCACCGACCGGGTCAAGCCCGAGGAGCTGAGCACCTATGAGGCGCTGGCCGGCAAGGAATGGGAAGGGCGCTTGTGCCTGCGTACCGCCAAGAAGGTCTACAACCAGTCGCTGACCGCGACCCTGATCGAAACCCACGGCGCCGAGAAGACCGAAGAGATCCTCAAGGGCTGGGTGAACAACCTGTCCACCGACGTGTTCTCGGATGACGTGGCAGTGCTCAAGGCCATCGAGGCCGGGCAGTGCGACGTGGGCATCGTCAATACCTACTACTATGGCCGCCTGCACAAGGAGCAGCCGCAGCTGCCGATCAAGCTGTTCTGGCCCAACCAGGCCGACCGTGGCGTGCACGTCAACCTGTCGGGCATCGGCTTGACCCGGCACGCGCCGCACAAGGAGGCCGCGATCAAGCTGGTGGAGTGGATGACCGGGCCGCAGGCGCAGAAGATCTTCGCCGATGTGAACCAGGAGTTCCCGGCCAACCCCAAGGTCGAACCTTCGGCAGAAGTGGCGGCGTGGGGCAAGTTCAAGGCCGACAGCCTGCCGGTGGAAGTGGCGGGCAAGCGTCAGGCTGAAGCGATTCGCCTGATGGATCGGGCTGGCTGGAACTGAGCGCAAGGCTTTATTCTTGCGGGGCCCCTGTCGGGGCCCATCGCGGGTCAAGCCCGCTCCTACAGGGATCACCGTGGCCCTTGTGGGAGCGGGCTTGACCCGCGATAGACCGCAACGCGGTCGCTCTCACCTTCGCCAGAGATCTCCCCCCGTGTCACACCCCGCCCAACGCCGCTGGTACCCCCTGGTCTTCACCGTCTGCGCGCTGGTGCTGCTGCCGCTGAGCGTGCTGGTGCTGTCGTGGCAGAGCATCGACCTGCAGATCTGGTCGCACCTGCTCGACACCCAGATGAGCCGCCTGTTGGGCAACACCCTGACCTTGATCCTCGGCGTGGGCGTCGGCGTCACCGTGCTGGGCGTGAGCCTGGCCTGGCTCACCAGCCTGTGCGAATTCCCCGGCCGACGCTGGCTCGACTGGGCATTGATGCTGCCCTTCGCCATCCCCGCCTATGTGCTGGCGTTCGTCTTCGTCGGTTTGCTGGACTTCTCCGGCCCGGTGCAAACCCTGCTGCGCGAATGGTTCGGCCCCATGCGCCTGCCGCGCGTGCGCTCCACCGGCGGGGTGATCATCGTGCTGGTGCTGGTGTTCTACCCCTATGTCTACCTGCTGGCACGTACCGCCTTCCTGGCCCAGGGCAAGGGCCTGATGGAAGCGGCGCGGGTGCTCGGGCAATCGCCGCTGCAAGCCTTCTGGCGCGTGGCCCTGCCCATGGCGCGGCCGGCGATCGGCGCGGGCGTGGCGCTGGCGCTGATGGAAACCCTGGCCGACTTCGGCGCGGTGGCCGTGTTCAACTTCGACACCTTCACCACCGCCATCTACAAGACCTGGTACGGCTTCTTCAGCCTCTCCAGCGCCGCCCAGCTCGCCAGCCTGTTGCTGCTGGCCGTCATGCTGGTGCTGTACGGCGAGCGCCGGGCCCGCGGTGCGGTACGCAGCAGCAACGAGCGGCCCCGGGTGGCGGCGCTGTACCACCTGCGCGGGGTCAAGGCGCTGGCTGCCAGCAGCTGGTGCCTGCTGGTGTTTGCCTGCGCGTTCGTTATCCCGGTGCTGCAGTTGCTGGTGTGGTTCTGGCAGCGCGGGCGTTTCGACCTCGACGAGCGCTATGGCGCGCTCATCCTGCATACCCTGTACCTGGGCGCCATGGCTGCGCTGATCACCGTGGCGGTGGCACTGCTGCTGGCGTTTGCCCGACGCCAGGCCCCCACCCGCGTGGTGCGCGCCGGGGTCAGCCTGGCCAACCTGGGCTACGCCTTGCCCGGCTCGGTATTGGCGGTGTCGATCATGCTGGCCTTCAGTTACCTCGACAACCAGCTGGTGGTGCCGCTTTCGAGCTGGCTTGGCGGTGCCGGCCGGCCGCTGCTGATGGGCAGCCTGGCGGCACTGCTGCTGGCCTATCTGGTGCGCTTCATTGCCGTGGCCTACGGCCCCTTGGAAAACAGCCTGGGGCGCATCCGGCCCTCGCTGCCGGAGGCCTCGCGCAGCCTCGGGGTCAGCGGCCCGCGATTGTTTTTCAAGGTGTATCTCCCGCTGCTGGTGCCGGGTGCGCTGAGCGCGGCGCTGCTGGTGTTCGTCGATGTGCTCAAGGAGATGCCCGCCACCCTGCTGATGCGCCCGTTCGGTTGGGACACCCTGGCGGTGCGGGTATTCGAGATGACCAGCGAGGGCGAGTGGTCGCGTGCCTCGCTGCCGGCGTTGACGCTGGTGCTGGTGGGGCTGCTGCCGGTCATCGGTTTGATAAGGCGTTCGGCGCGTCACCCGGGTCAGAGTCACTGAGGGTGTAAGGCTGCGCCCTTGCGGCTACAATGCGCGGCATTCGCTGCGGCCGATCAGCACCGGGTAGCTGAAACGCTGCCCTCAGCCGCAGCCTCGCCACGCCCGGAAGGAGAAACCCATGGGACAGCGTACGCCTCTTTATGACCTGCACCTGGCGCTTGGCGCCAAGATGGTCGATTTTGGCGGTTGGGACATGCCCCTGCATTACGGCTCGCAAGTCGAGGAGCACCACCAGGTGCGCCGCGACTGCGGGGTCTTCGATGTCTCGCACCTCACCGTGATCGATGTGCACGGCGCCCAGGCCACGCCCTGGCTGCGCTGGTTGCTGGCCAACGATGTGGCCAGCCCGAATGCCCACGGCAAGGCCCTGTACAGCACCCTGCTCAACGAACAGGGCGGTGTGATCGACGACCTGCTGGTCTACCGCACCGACGACGGCTACCGCCTGGTGGCCAACGCCGCCACCCGCGACAAGGACCTGGCCTGGCTGCAGGCCCATATCGGCGACTACGACGTGCAGGTGCGCGAGCGTCCCGAACTGTCGATCTTCGCTGTGCAGGGCCCGCATGCGCGGGACAAGCTGGCCGAACTGGTGAGCAGCGACCGTGCGGCGCTGATTCGTGAACTGGCCCCCTTCGAAGGCCGCAGCAGTGGCGACTGGTTCATCTCGCGTACCGGCTACACCGGCGAAGACGGCCTGGAGATCACCCTGCCGGCAGAGCAGGCCCCGGCGTTCTTCAACGACCTGGTCGGCGCCGGTATTGCCCCCAGCGGGCTGGGCGCGCGCGATACCTTGCGCCTGGAAGCGGGCATGACGCTGTACGGACAGGACATCGACGAGGCACACTCGCCACTGACCTCCAACCTGGCCCACAACATCGCCCTGGAACCGGCCGACCGCGACTTCATCGGACGCCGTGCGCTGGAGGCCGAGCAGGCCGCAGGCGTGCAGCTGAAACTGGTCGGCCTGGTGCTCGAGGAACGCGGTGTGCTGCGTGCGCATCAGGTGGTGCGAATCGCACAGATTGGCGAAGGGGAGATCACCAGTGGTAGTTTCTCTCCTACGCTGAGCAAGGCGATTGCCCTGGCCCGCGTGCCGGTGGCTACCGCCGACCGCGCCGAGGTGGAAATTCGCGGCAAGTGGTACCCGGTACGGGTGGTCAAGCCGACCTTCGTGCGCCAGGGCAAGATCCTGATCTGAATTCATTCCGGCGGGCCGACCGCTGACCTGTTGAGGAAAGACACTATGAGCAATATCCCCGCCGACCTGCGTTTTGCCGAGAGCCACGAGTGGGCCAGGCTGGAAGCCGACGGTACCGTCACCGTGGGCATCAGCGACCACGCCCAGGAAGCCCTGGGCGACGTGGTATTCGTCGAACTGGCCGAGGTCGGCAAGGTGTTCGCGGCCAAGGATGCCGCCGGGGTGGTGGAGTCGGTGAAAGCCGCTTCGGATATCTACGCGCCGGTCAGCGGCGAAGTGATCGCGGTCAACGAAGACCTCAGCGACAGCCCTGAGAGCCTGAACAACGATCCTTACGCCAGCTGGATCTTCAAGCTCAAGCCGTCCAACCCGGCAGAGCTGGAGCAGTTGCTGGACGCTGCCGGCTACAAGGCCGCCATCGGCGAGTAGTTTTTCCCGCACGAACGACAATCCCTTCCTAGACTCAATAAGCCTCGACCCCTCGAGGCTTGGTCTTGGAAGAGAGAGCCGCTATGTCCCAGTCGCCGTCCCTGAGCCAACTGCACGATTCCAACCCGTTCCTGCGTCGTCATCTTGGCCCGGATGCGGCCGAGCAGCAGGCAATGTTGCAGGCCCTGGGCCTGAGCAGTCGCAGTGAACTGATCGAGCAGACCGTCCCGCCGGGCATTCGCCTGAACCGCCCGCTGGAACTGCCCCCGGCGCTTGATGAACAGGCCGCCCTGGCAAAACTGCGCGGTTACGCCGAGCAGAACCAGGTGTGGACCAGCCTGATCGGCATGGGGTACCACGCTACCCTGACGCCCACGGTGATCCTGCGCAACGTGCTGGAGAACCCCGGCTGGTACACCGCCTATACGCCGTATCAGCCGGAGATCGCCCAGGGTCGCCTGGAGGCGCTGCTCAATTACCAGCAGATGGTCATCGACCTGACCGGGCTGGACCTGGCCAATGCCTCGCTGCTCGACGAAGCGACGGCCGCTGCCGAAGCCATGGCTCTGGCACGGCGCATGGCCAAGTCGCGCAGCAATGCGTTCTTCGTCGATGAACATTGCCACCCGCAGACCCTGTCCGTATTGCAGACCCGCGCCGAGGGCTTCGGCTTCGAGCTGATCGTCGATGGGCTGGACAACCTGGACAAGCACCGGGTGTTCGGCGCGCTGCTGCAATACCCCAACACCCACGGCGGGGTGCACGACCTGCGCCCGGCCATCGAGCAGCTGCATGCCCAGCAGGCGCTGGCCTGCGTCGCCGCCGACCTGCTGAGCCTGGTGCTGTTGACCCCGCCGGGCGAGCAGGGCGCCGACGTGGTGCTCGGCTCGACCCAGCGCTTTGGCGTGCCCATGGGCTACGGGGGGCCGCACGCGGCCTACTTTGCCTGCCGCGACGACTTCAAGCGCGCCATGCCAGGGCGCATCATCGGCGTTTCCAAGGACGCGCGCGGCAACCTGGCGCTGCGCATGGCCCTGCAGACCCGCGAACAGCACATCCGCCGCGAGAAGGCCAACTCCAACATCTGCACCGCGCAGGTGCTGCTGGCCAACATCGCCGGGTTCTATGCCGTGTACCACGGGCCCGAAGGGCTCAGGCGCATCGCCCAGCGGGTGCACCGGCTCACGGTGATCCTGGCTGCCGGCCTGCAAGCCAAAGGGCTCAAGCGCTTGAACGAGCACTTCTTTGACACCCTGACCCTGGACGTCGGCGGCAGCCAGACCGCGATCATCCAGAGCGCCGAGGCCGCGCAGATCAACCTGCGCATCCTGGGCCGCGGGCACCTGGGCGTAAGCCTGGATGAAACCTGCGACGAGGCCACGGTGCTGCTCCTGTTCGGCATCTTTCTGGGCGCTGACCATGGGCTGAGCGTGGCCGAGCTGGATGCCCAGGCGCAGCACAGCGGCATCCCCGACGCCTTGCAGCGCCAGTCGGCGTTTCTGACGCACCCGGTGTTCAACCTGCACCACAGCGAAACCGAGATGCTGCGTTACCTCAAGCAGCTGGAGAACAAGGATCTGGCCCTCAACCAGTCGATGATCCCGCTGGGCTCGTGCACCATGAAGCTCAACGCCAGCAGCGAGATGATCCCCATCACCTGGCCGGCCTTCGCCAACCTGCACCCGTTCGCGCCGCTCAGCCAGGCCCAGGGCTATACCGCGATGATCGACGAGCTGGAGCGCTGGCTGTGCGCGATCACCGGTTTCGATGCCATCTGCATGCAACCCAACTCCGGTGCCCAGGGTGAATACGCGGGGCTGCTGGCGATCAGCAAGTACCACCGCAGCCGCCAGCAGGGTCAGCGCGATATCTGCCTGATCCCGGCCTCGGCGCACGGCACCAACCCGGCGTCTGCGCAGATGGCCGGCATGCAGGTGGTGATCGTGGAATGCGATGTGGCGGGCAACGTCGACCTGGCCGACCTCAAGGCCAAGGCCCAGGCGGCAGGTGAGCGTCTGGCCTGCCTGATGGCCACCTACCCGTCGACCCACGGTGTGTACGAGGAAGGCATCAGTGAGATCTGCGAAGTTATCCACAGCCACGGTGGCCAGGTGTACATGGATGGCGCCAACCTCAATGCCCAGGTCGGGTTGGCGCGGCCGGCGGACATCGGTGCCGATGTATCGCACATGAACCTGCACAAGACCTTCTGCATTCCCCATGGCGGTGGCGGGCCGGGCATGGGCCCGATCGGCGTGCGTGCACACCTGGCACCGTTCGTGGCCAGCCATCCGGTGGTGCCGGTGCCCGGCCCCGACCCGCAGAACACTGCGGTCAGTGCGGCGCCCTGGGGCAGTGCGAGCATCCTGCCGATCAGCTGGATGTACATCGCCATGATGGGGCCGCAACTGGCCGATGCCAGCGAGGTGGCGATCCTGTCGGCCAACTATCTGGCCCAGCAGTTGGGCGGGGCGTTCCCGGTGCTGTACCGCGGGCGCAATGGGCGGGTGGCGCATGAGTGCATCCTCGACCTGCGGCCCTTGAAGGCGCTGACCGCCATCACCGAAGAGGATGTGGCCAAGCGCCTGATGGACTACGGGTTCCATGCGCCGACCATGTCGTTCCCGGTGCCGGGCACCTTGATGGTGGAGCCGACCGAGAGCGAGTCCAAGGCCGAGTTGGACCGCTTCGTGGAGGCGATGCTGAAGATTCGGGCCGAGATTGCAGAGGTGCAGAACGGCAACTGGCCAGCCGAGGACAACCCGCTCAAGCGGGCGCCGCATACCTTGGCGGATGTGCTGGGGGTGTGGGAACGACCTTACTCGATCGAGCAGGGTGTTGCGCCGAGCCACCATGCGCGGCTGCACAAGTACTGGCCGGCGGTGAACCGGGTGGACAACGTGTACGGGGACCGCAACCTGTTCTGTGCGTGTGTGCCGGTGGAGGATTATCGCTGAGGCCAGGGCCTCGTGGCCGACAAGGCTGGCTCCTGTAGGAGCCAGCATTGCCGGCGAGGCGATTACTCGGTCACGGCATTCTGCGCCAGGATCGCATTGGCCAGCTCCATGTCGCTGACCTGCAGCCCTGGCTGCTCGGCACGCACACGCTGCATGGCAGCCTCAAGATACGGCCCGCTGATCTGGCCGTTGCTGGCCACATAGCTGCTGGCATCTTCCTGCGCCGCCACCACCAGCTTGTGGTCCTTGAAGGTCAGGTAGGTGGAGCCGGTGGTGGCACCGGACGAAATCACATCACGCCAGAAGCCATCAGCCATCGCCGAGCCAACCGGCAGCGACAACAAGGCAAGGGTGGCAACCGCAAGTTTGACGCGCATGGGGCTTACTCCAGTGTGGGGGCTATTATGGTGCGTTGGATCGTGATTTCCCCAGGCAAGTTCCCCAGGGCCTACGGTGCGGGGCCAACCTGCAGTATCGCGCCGTCCTGCGACAGCACTTGCACCGGGGTGCCCACCGGCAGGTCCGGCCCGCGGACCATCCACACCCCGTCGCCGACCTTGATCTTGCCGCGACCGCCCACGATGGCCTCCTGCACCACGAAGGTCCGGCCGATCAGTTCCTGGCCGCGCATGTTCAGCCCCGGCGCATCGCTGGGGCTGGCATTGCTGCGCTGACGGTGCCACCAGAACACTGCGGTGAATACCGACAGCAGGCCGAACAGCAGGAACTGCAAGGTCCACGGCAGCTGCGGGACGACGAAGGTAATCACGCCCACGCCCGCCGCCGCCACCCCGATCCACAGCAGGTAGCCGCCGGCGCCGAACACCTCCAGGATCAGCAGCAGCGTACCGAGCGCCAGCCAGTCCCAGAACGACAGGTGTTGCAGGTAGTCCCACATGCTCAGCCCTTCTTGCCGTCGAAGGTGGCCCGCACGATCTCGCCGATGCCGCCGACGGCGCCGATCACCTGGCTGGCTTCCAGCGGCATCAGCACCACCTTGCTGTTGTTGGCCGAGGCCAGCTTGCCCAGCGCGTCGACGTATTTCTGCGCCACGAAGTAGTTTATGGCCTGCACATTGCCGTTGGCGATGGCCTCGGACACCACCTGGGTGGCGCGGGCTTCGGCTTCGGCCTGGCGCTCGCGGGCCTCCGATTCCAGGAAGGCCGCCTGACGCTCACCCTCGGCCTCGAGGATCTGCGCCTGTTTCTTGCCTTCGGCGGTGAGGATGGCAGCCGCCCGCAGGCCCTCGGCTTCGAGGATCTGCGCACGCTTGACCCGCTCGGCTTTCATCTGCCCGGACATGGCGGCCATCAGGTCGGCCGGCGGGCTGATGTCCTTGATCTCGATACGGGTGATCTTGATGCCCCACGGTGCGGTGGCTTCATCCACGGTGCGCAGCAGGCGCTCGTTGATGGCGTCGCGCTGGCTGAGCATGGCGTCCAGTTCCATGGAGCCGAGCACGGTACGGATGTTGGTCTGCAGCAGGTTGCGGGTGGCGTGCTCGAGGTTGTTGACCTCGTAGGCGGCCTGCGCCGTGTTGACCACCTGGAAGAAGCACACCGCATCGATCTGCACGGTGGCGTTGTCGGCGGTGATGACTTCCTGCGGCGGGATGTCCAGCACGCTTTCCATCATGTTGATCTTGCGCCCGATGCGGTCCATCACCGGCACGATGATGTTGAGGCCCGGCTTGAGGGTGGTGGTGTAGCGGCCAAAGCGTTCCACGGTCCACTGGAAACCCTGTGGCACCACCTTGAACCCCATGAACACCAGCGCCAGGGCCAGGCCCACGAATAACAGCATTACCATTCCGATTTGCATGACGTTTCCTTGGTCAGCAGGACTGAAAGTGCGCAAGCTTGGCATGTGGTCAGCTGTGCAGGCCAGCGCCGGATCATTTCATTTCATGCAGTAACGCGAATCACTTCTGTCAGTGTAGTCAGCCCTGCGGCGACTTTTTGCGCGCCGCTGGTGCGCAGGCTGCCCAGCCCCTCGGCCCGGGCCTGGCGGCGCAGGTTTGCCAGGTCGACGTCGCCCGACAGCTGCTCGCGCAGGCGTGGGCTCACAGGCAGCAGCTCGAACAGGCCGGTGCGGCCCCGGTAGCCGGTGTACCGGCAATCGCGGCAGCCTTCAGCCTGGCAGGTAGCGGTGGGCAGCGGCGCCTGCGGGTCGAGTTCGCGCCAGTGCGCCATGTCGAGCGGCTGCGCCACCTTGCACGCCGGGCACAGCGTGCGCACCAGGCGCTGGGCCAGCACGCCGACCAGCGTGGCACGGATCAGGTACGGCGCGATGCCCAGTTCCAGCAGGCGCCCGACGGCGCCGCAGGCATCGTTGGTGTGCAGGGTCGAGAGCACCAGGTGGCCGGTGAGCGCGGCCTGGATCGCCACCTGCGCGGTGTCGGCATCGCGGATCTCGCCGATCATGATGATGTCCGGGTCCTGGCGCAGCAGCGCACGCACACCGTTGGCAAAGCCCAGGTCGATGCCGGGCTGCACCTGCATCTGGTTGAAGGCCGGCTCGAGCTGTTCGATCGGGTCTTCGAGGGTGCACAGGTTGACCTGTGGCGTGGCCAGTTGCTTGAGGGTGGCGTACAGGGTGCTGGTCTTGCCCGAGCCGGTCGGCCCGGTCACCAGGATGATGCCGTGGGGCTGGCGCAGCATCGCCTGCCAGTGCTGCAGCGCCTCGCCGTCCAGGCCCAGCTGGGTGAAGTCCTGGTGCAGCAGGTGCGGGTCGAAGATACGCAGTACCAGTTTCTCGCCGAACGCGGTGGGCAGGGTGGCCAGGCGCAGCTCGACCTCGGCGCCGGCGGCCGAGCGGGCCTTGATGCGGCCATCCTGCGGGCGGCGCTTTTCCGCGACGTTCATGCGCCCCAGGCTCTTGAGCCGGCTGACCACCGCCAGGGTCACTGCCGGCGGGAACTGGTAGGCCGGGTGCAGCAGGCCGTCGATGCGCAGGCGCAGGTGGCCCTGGTCGCGGCGCGGCTCGATGTGGATATCGCTGGCGCGCTGCTCGAAGGCGTACTGCAACAGCCAGTCGACGATGCCGACGATGTGCGTCTCGTTGGCATCGACGTCGCCTGCGCTGTTGCCCAGGTCGAGCAGTGCCTCGAGGCTGGCGCCTTCGGGCCCGGGCACGGCCTGCTGGCTGGCACCACTGACCGAGTGGGCCAGGCGAAACACCGCCTGGCTCAGCTCACGGATCTGCACCGGGCTGGCCAGCACCCGCTGCACCCTGCGTTGCAGCACCTGCCCAAGGTCGCGCTCCCAGCTGCGTACGTAGGGCTGGGCGCTGGCGACGGTCACCGTGTGGGCATCCACCGCGATGGCCAGAATCTGGTGACGCCGCGCGAATGCGGCCGACATCAGCCCGCCGAGGCTGGCTGCCTGCAGTGCCAGGGGGTCGATGCGCACATGGCGCTGGCCGGCCTGGCGGCCCAGCCATTCGCCCAGGGCATCGAGGTCCAGGGTATGGCCGGGGCGTTGCAGGTCGTTCAGGCCGCGTCGGGCGATGCGCTCCAGCGGATGTGTGGGTTCATTGGCGGCCTGCGGCCAGGGGCGGGCACAGGCGGGGCTGATGCGTTGCTGGGCGAGCAGTTCGGCGAGCAGGGTGTCGAGGTCGAGCCAGCGATCGGGCGGCGTGGCAGGCATGGGGCTTCCTTGCGAAGGTCGGACGGCCAGCCAAGGCTAGCTGCCAGCGGACCACAGGGCCTGTCGCAAGGGTTGCCGGATTTTTCTGTTCAGCGTGCCTGCTGCAATGGCATGCGCGAGGCCGCCAGAGGTTCGACGCTGACCTGGGCGACACAGATCAGGTTGCGCATTTTCTGTGCAATCAGTTCGGCGCGGTGCCAGCTCAGGCCGGCTACGCCGATCTCCAGGTTCAACAGGTCGTCCTGCTGCTGCATCTGTACCTGGTGCGGGGTAAGGAACTGCAGGGCAAACAGGTTGAGCACGCGGCACAGGCTGTCCGGCTCGGCTTCCACCTGCAGGCTGTAGCGCACGCTGCTGTGCGCAGCATTGGCGGCCCAGACATCGCTGCGCAGCGGGGTGACGGGGCTGTCCAGCCGTTCGTGGGCGCTCATGGGAAATCTCCGGTTTCGATGGAGGAATTTTTACATCTTCAACCGGGTATTTTTTCTCTATGATCGAGCGATCTGCGTAATCTGCGCATTGTTCAATTCATTAATGGCGCCTTGAGGGGATAAAACATGCAAAGCCAACTGGACGCCTACGACCGACGTATCCTGGCTCTGCTGCAGGAGGATGCGTCGCTGTCCAGCGCACAGATTGCCGAACGGGTCGGCCTGTCGCAGTCGCCGTGCTGGCGGAGGATCCAGCGGCTCAAGGAGGAGGGGGTGATTCGCGGGCAGGTGACCCTGCTCGATCGCAAGAAGATCGGCCTGAACACGCAGATTTTCGCCGAGGTCAAACTCAACGCCCACGGGCGGACCAACTTCGCCGAATTCACCGAGGCGATCCGCGAGTTTCCCGAGGTGCTGGAATGCTATGTGCTGATGGGCGCAGTGGACTTCCTGCTGCGCATCGTCACCCCGGACATCGAAGCCTACGAACGGTTCTTCTTCGAAAAGCTGTCGATGGTGCCGGGGATCCAGGAGGTCAACTCGATCGTGGCCTTGTCCGAAATCAAGTCCACGACCAGCTTGCCGGTGTAGCCGTCACTTGCGCAGCAGGTGCTTCCAGCCGCGGCTCTGGAACACCGCCATGGCCTGATGCACACGGGCTTCGAGCACGTCGTCGCTGATTGGCAGGCTGGCCAGTTCGTGCAGCTTGTTCAGCTCGCCGAACAGGCGGTCCAGGTCGGGGCTTTCCAGCACCTGGCGGGCATGGTGCAGCCAGGCCAGCAGGCGCTCGATGCGCGGCAGCTGTTCGGCCAGGTCTTCAGGCTGGCGGTGGTACAGCGGCAGTTGCAGCGCGTTGGCTTCGTCCGACAGCAGCACCTTGAGCCAGTTGCCCAGTTGCGCAGCGCCCTGGCGGTCACCACGCTTGTTGCGCTCGACGGTCCAGCCACGGGCCAGCAGCCAGCGCGAGGTGTCCAGCGAGAACTGGCCCCAGCGAGTGTCGAGCAGTTCTTCGGCGAACTGCTCGGGCGCCGCGCGGCGCACGTCTTCGTCGTCGTTGCCGGCCAGCACCAGCGGGCGCCAGTCCTCGAGCAGGGCGTCGAGGCTGGCACGCAGGGCGCTGGTGGTCGGGCGTGGCGCGGCCTGGCCCAGGCTGCCGAGCAGGGCGCGCAGTTCGGCCAGGCTCTGGACCCAGTCCTGCAGCAGGCGCCAGTGTCCGTTGAACAGGTACTGCTCGGCCAGGCGCTGGCTGCTGCCCAGCAGGTGCCAGGCCAGTGCCGCGAAGGCATCGTCCAGCGGCATCTCGGCGTTCAGTTCAGCAGGCGGCAGGCTCACGGCGAAGCTCGAGGGGTCGAGCAGGCGGTAGCCGCGTTCGGCCTTGCTGATGTCGCACGGCATCAGCGGCAGGCTGGCGGCCAGCTCGGCGGCCAGTTCCAGCAGTGCGGCCGGGTCGCCTTCACGCAGTTCCAGCTCAAGCTCGCAGATGGCTTCCTTCTGCTTGCCGGCCACTACATGGCCCAGGTCCAGCGCAGCCTCGATGACCACCTTGGCCTTGCCACGGCCCCAGGCGATTTCGGCGTACTCGCGGGTGAAGTCGGTGCTGAACAGCGGCTTGATGGTTTTCTTGTCCAGGTCGGCCAGCTCGGCCGGCCATACCTGCTCGTCGAGCTTCTTGAGGTCGAGCTTGGCCTTGGGCAGCTGCCATTCGTGCTCGTTGCGTACCGACAGCCCGGCGGTGCTGTGGCCACGGGCCTTGAGGGTCTGGATCACCACGTCGCCGTCACGGCGCAGGCGCAGGGCCACCTTGGCCGCGGCCAGGTCGCGTTCTGGGGTATCGAAATATTGATTGAGCAGCTCGCGCTGCTGCCAGCCGGACTTGTTGCGCTTCTTCAGCAACGGGTGTTCGCGCAGGGCAGCGAGGGTCTCGCGGCTGACCCGCAGTTTGAGTTCGGTTTCTTTGTTCATTGCTGGCAGGCTCGATGACTGGGTGCGTCTTGGCCGTGCAGTGTACAGGAGTCGGCCGCTGACGGTTTATTCCAGGTGCCCGATAGCCCTATGATGGGCCTCGTACCGAGGAGAATGCGCATGCCTTTGCCGCCGCTCAAAGACCAGTTCGCCGCCCTGATCGCCACGCCGTCGGTCAGTTGCACACAGCCGAGCCTGGACCAGTCCAACCGCGCGGTGATCGACCTGCTGGCCACCTGGCTGGGTGACCTGGGTTTTGCCTGCGAGCTGCAGGAGGTTACGCCGGGCAAGTTCAACCTGCTGGCCAGCTACGGCAGCGGCCCCGGCGGCCTGGTGCTGGCCGGGCACAGCGACACGGTGCCCTATGACCCGCAGCTGTGGCAGACCGATCCGCTCAAGCTGACCGAGGTTGACGGGCGCTGGGTGGGCCTTGGCAGTTGCGACATGAAGGGCTTCTTCGCCCTGGTGATCGAAGCGGTACGCCCGCTGCTCGAGCAGCCGTTCAGGCAGCCGTTGCTGATCCTGGCCACCTGCGACGAGGAAAGTTCGATGTCCGGCGCCCGCGCCCTGGCCGATGCCGGCCGCCCGCTGGGCCGTGCAGCGGTGATCGGCGAGCCGACCGGGCTGCGCCCGATCCGCCTGCACAAGGGGGTGATGATGGAGCGCATCGATATCCTCGGGCGCAGCGGTCATTCGTCCGACCCGAGCCTGGGCCACAGCGCCTCGGAGGCTATGCATGCGGTGATGGGCGAGCTGATGGGCCTGCGCCGGCAATGGCAGCAGCAGTACAGCAACGCCCAGTTCAGCGTGCCGCAGCCGACCATGAACTTCGGCTGCATCCACGGTGGCGACAACCCCAACCGTATCTGCGGGCAGTGCGCCCTGGAATTCGACCTGCGCCCACTGCCGGGGATGGACCCGGAAGTGCTGCGTGCGGCGATCCGCAGCAAGCTGGCGCCGCTGGCCGAACAGCACCAGGTCAAGATCGACTACGCGCCGCTGTTTCCCGAGGTGCCGCCGTTCGAGCAGGCCGCCGACGCCGAACTGGTGCGCGTGGCCGAGCGTCTTACCGGGCATACGGCCGAGGCGGTGGCCTTTGGTACCGAGGCGCCTTATCTTCAACGTCTGGGCTGCGAAACCCTGGTGCTGGGCCCCGGCGACATCAGCTGTGCCCACCAGCCGGGCGAGTACCTCGAAATGTCACGCCTGGAGCCTACCGTGCGTCTATTGCGTGAGTTGATCGGGCATTATTGCCTCAACCCGGTAATTGCCCGCTGATTTCAACCGTTTTTACCCAAGGAGAATGCGCGTGACGCCAGACCTGTTGCGACGATAACCCTTCGAGCGCTGTGTGCTTTTCCGTTCTTGTCCTTTTTCCACAGGTTTCTACAGGCTCTGGTTATGCCCGAATACGTCAATTGGCTGCGTCATGCTTCGCCTTACATCAATGCCCACCGCGACTGCACCTTCGTGGTCATGCTGCCCGGTGACGGGGTCGAGCACCCCAACTTCGGCAATATCGTCCACGACCTGGTGCTGCTGCACAGCCTGGGCGTGCGTCTGGTGCTGGTGCACGGTTCGCGCCCGCAGATCGAAAGCCGCCTGGCCGCCCGCGGCCTGAGCGCGCACTACCATCACGGCCTGCGCATCACCGATGCGGCCACCCTGGAATGCGTGATCGACGCGGTCGGCCACCTGCGCATCGCCATCGAGGCGCGCCTGTCGATGGACATGGCCGCGTCGCCGATGCAGGGTTCGCGCCTGCGCGTGGCCGCCGGCAACCTGGTCACGGCGCGCCCCATCGGCGTGCTCGAAGGCGTCGATTATCACCACACCGGCGAAGTGCGCCGGGTCGATCGCAAGGGCATCAATCGCCTGCTCGACGAGCGCTCCATCGTGCTGCTGTCGCCGCTGGGCTATTCGCCCACCGGCGAGATCTTCAACCTGGCCTGCGAAGACGTCGCCACCCGTGCGGCCATCGAGCTGGGGGCCGACAAGCTGCTGCTGTTCGGCGCCGAGCGCGGGCTGATGGATGAGAGCGGCAGGCTGGTGCGTGAGCTGCGCCCGCAGCAGGTGCCGGCGCATCTGCAGCGCCTGGGCTCGGACTATCAGGGCGAGTTGCTGGACGCGGCCGCCGAAGCCTGCCGTGGCGGTGTGGCGCGCAGCCACATCGTCAGCTATGCCGAGGACGGTGCGCTGCTCACCGAGCTGTTCACCCGTGACGGTGGCGGCACGCTGGTGGCTCAGGAACAGTTCGAGAAGGTGCGCGAGGCGGCCATCGAGGATGTCGGCGGCCTGCTGGACCTGATCAGCCCGCTGGAAGAGCAGGGCATCCTGGTGCGGCGTTCGCGCGAGGTGCTGGAGCGCGAGATCGAGCAGTTCAGTGTGGTGGAGCGCGAGGGGATGATCATTGCCTGCGCGGCGCTGTACCCGATCGCCGATTCGGAGGCGGGCGAGTTGGCGTGCCTGGCGGTGAATCCGGAATACCGGCATGGCGGGCGTGGCGACGAGTTGCTGGAGCGCATCGAGACGCGGGCGCGGGAGATGGGCTTGAAGACCTTGTTCGTGCTGACGACGCGCACGGCGCACTGGTTCCGCGAACGCGGCTTCGTGCCCAGCGAGGTGGAGCGGCTGCCTGCGGCGCGGGCTTCGCTGTACAACTACCAGCGCAATTCGAAGATCTTCGAGAAGGCGCTTTAAGGGCTTCGCCGGCAAGGCCGGCTCCTACACGGTCACATCGACCCTGTAGGAGCCGGCCTTGCCGGCGAATGGACCTTACACGGTGTGCAGGTACCAGTTGTACTCAAGGTCGGAGATGGAGTGTTCGAACTCCTCCAGCTCGCTTTCTTTGCAGGCCACGAAGATATCGATGTACTTCGGATCGATGTACTTGGCCATGATCTCGCTGTCGTCCAGCTCGCGCAGTGCATCACGCAGGTTGTTCGGCAGGCTCTGCTCGTTCTGCTCGTAGGAGTTGCCCACCATCGCCGGGCCCGGTTCGACCTTGTTGGTCAGACCGTGGTGCACGCCCGCCAGTACGGCTGCCATCAGCAGGTACGGGTTGGCGTCGGCACCGGCCACACGGTGCTCCAGGCGCACGGCGTCCGGCGTGCCGGTCGGTACGCGCAAGGCCACGGTACGGTTGTCCAGGCCCCAGGTCGGGGAGTTGGGCACGTAGAACTGGGCACCAAAACGGCGGTACGAGTTGACGTTCGGGCACAGGAACGCCATCGACGCCGGCAGGGTCTCGAGCACACCGCCGATCGCGTGACGCAATGCGGCGTTCTGCTCGGGATCCTCGCTGGTAAAGATATTCTTGCCATCCTTGTCCAGCACCGAGATATGCACGTGCAGACCATTGCCCGCCTGGCCAGGGTACGGCTTGGCCATGAAGGTGGTGTCCATCTCATGGTCGTAGGCGATGTTCTTGATCAGACGCTTGAGCAGTACCGCGTAGTCGCAGGCCTTGATCGGGTCGGCCACGTGGTGCAGGTTCACTTCGAACTGCGCCGGGGCACTTTCCTTGACGATGGCGTCAGCCGGGATGCCTTGTTCCTTGGCACCTTCCAGAATGTCCTGCAGGCAGTCGACGTACTCGTCGAGGTCGTCGATCAGGTACACCTGGGTGGAGATCGGACGCTTGCCCGAGATCGGCGAGCGCGGCGGCTGTGGACGGCCGTTCACGTTCTCCTGGTCGATCAGGTAGAACTCCAGCTCGAACGCGGCGCAGATGGTCAGGCCCAGGTCGTCGAACTTGCTCACCACCTGGCGCAGCACTTCACGCGGGTCGGCGAAGAACGGCTCGCCCTCGAGCTCGTGCATGGTCATCAGCAGCTGCGCGGTAGGGCGCTTCTGCCAGGGCTCGTTGGAGAGGGTGCCGGGGATGGGATAGCAGATACGGTCGGCATCGCCGATGTCCAGGCCCAGGCCGGTGCTTTCGACGGTGGAACCGTTGATGTCCAGGGCGAAGAGGGAGGCCGGCAGGTTGATGCCTTTCTCGTAAACCTTGTGCAGGCTCGTGCGTTCGATGCGCTTGCCACGCACCACACCATTCATATCTGCAATCAGAAGGTCAACGTAGAGAACCTCAGGATGTTCCTTAAGGAACGCGTTCGCTTCGTTAAGCTGAACGGCACGCGGGGGTACCGACATGATGCAACACCTTTGTTGTTAAAAATATCAATCAATGGGGGCTTGCAGGTTCAGTCAACGCGAAAGCCCTGCTGAAGTCAAGCCAGCCCCATCATGCCCTAAAACGGCGCTGAAGCGGCATTTTTGCTGCAAATGAGGGCGTCGACAAGGCCTGCTTTGGTAGCGAGGCAGCGACTTTGAGCGGGCCGTATTCTATTTTTTACAGGGGTGTTGTGTAAAAAAATGAACAAGGCTAAGCTCGGTTGCAACCCATAACAGCAATAATACCGGGGGTTACATGTCTCGCCAGCCGACAATCGGCGTCACCGGCCGCACCGCGCGGATCGGTCTGCACGCCCGCCGCACCCACGGCAGATACCGCGTGGCCGTGCGCCGCCACCTGGCCGCAATAATTGACGGCCTGGGCTGCATGCCCGGTATCGCACCCTCTTCTGTAATCGACTGCCACCACTATAGCCGGCCAGGCGGCCCAGCGGGTATTGCCCTGCGCGTTCGCCCCGTGGCAGGTGCTTTGCTTTAGCGTCGTGCGGCATCCAGAATGAGCAGGACGGCCCAGCCTGGGCGTCCTGACGTCAGTCCAGACATTTACCTCCTGAGGTATTTATGAGTAACAACCTCGACCAGCTCACCGATTGGTTGAAAGAGCACAAGATCACCGAAGTCGAGTGTCTGATCAGCGACCTCACCGGTATCACGCGCGGCAAGATCTCCCCTACCAACAAGTTCATTGCCGAAAAGGGCATGCGCCTGCCCGAAAGTGTGCTGTTGCAGACGGTGACCGGCGACTACGTCGACGATGACATCTATTACGAGCTGCTCGATCCGGCCGACATCGACATGATCTGTCGCCCCGACGAGAACGCGGTATTCCTGGTGCCATGGGCCATCGAGCCCACCGCGCAGGTGATCCACGACACCTACGACAAGCAGGGCAACCCGGTCGAGCTGTCGCCGCGCAACGTGCTCAAGAAGGTCTTGAAGCTCTACGCCGACAAAGGCTGGCAGCCGATCGTGGCGCCGGAGATGGAGTTCTACCTGACCAAGCGCTGCGAGGACCCGGACTTCCCGCTGCAGCCGCCCATCGGTCGCTCCGGTCGCCCCGAAACCGGTCGCCAGTCGTTCTCCATCGAGGCCGCCAACGAATTCGACCCGCTGTTCGAGGACGTCTACGACTGGTGCGAACTGCAGCACCTGGACCTGGACACGCTGATCCACGAGGACGGCACCGCGCAGATGGAAATCAACTTCCGTCACGGCAACGCGCTGTCGCTGGCCGACCAGATTCTGGTGTTCAAGCGCACCATGCGCGAGGCCGCGCTCAAGCACAACGTCGCCGCCACCTTCATGGCCAAGCCCATGACCGGCGAGCCGGGCAGTGCGATGCACCTGCACCAGAGCATCATCGACGTGAACACCGGCAAGAACATCTTCTCCAACGAAGACGGCAGCATGAGCCAGCTGTTCCTGCACCACGTCGGTGGCCTGCAGAAGTTCATCCCGTCGGTGCTGCCGCTGTTTGCCCCCAACGTCAACTCGTTCCGCCGCTTCCTGCCCGACACCTCGGCGCCGGTGAACGTGGAGTGGGGCGAGGAGAACCGCACCGTGGGCCTGCGCGTGCCGGATGCCGGCCCGCAGAACCGTCGTGTGGAAAACCGCCTGCCCGGCGCCGACGCCAACCCTTACCTGGCGATTGCCGCCAGCCTGTTGTGCGGCTACATCGGCATGGTCGAAGGCATCAACCCCAGCGCGCCGGTCAAGGGCCGCGGTTACGAGCGGCGCAACCTGCGCCTGCCGCTGACCATCGAGGACGCCCTTGAACGCATGGAGAACTGCAGCGCGCTGGAGCCGTACCTGGGCAAGAAATTCATCGCAGGCTACGTCGCCACCAAACGCGCCGAGCATGAAAATTTCAAACGCGTGATCAGCTCCTGGGAACGCGAGTTCCTGCTGTTCGCGGTCTGATAAACCCCGGGGCCGCAGGAGCGCGGCCGTCAGTCATCGGAGAAGCACATGAGCGTCAAGAACCCGCAAACCCGCGAGTGGCAAGACCTGAGTCGTGATCATCACCTGGCGCCGTTCAGCGACTACAAGCAGCTGAAGGAAAAAGGCCCGCGGATCATCACCAAGGCCAAGGGCGTGCACCTGTGGGACAGCGAGGGCAACAAGATCCTCGACGGCATGGCCGGGCTGTGGTGCGTGGCCGTCGGCTACGGCCGTGAAGAACTGGCCGAGGCGGCAGCCAGCCAGATGCGCGAGCTGCCGTACTACAACCTGTTCTTCCAGACCGCCCACCCGCCGGCGCTGGAGCTGGCCCGGGCGATCACCGAGGTGGCCCCTGCGGGCATGAGCCATGTGTTCTTCACCGGCTCCGGCTCCGAAGGCAACGACACCAACCTGCGCATGGTCCGCCATTACTGGGCGCTCAAGGGCAAGCCGCAGAAGCAGGTGATCATCGGTCGGGTCAACGGCTATCACGGCTCCACCGTGGCCGGCGCTGCCCTGGGCGGCATGAGCGGCATGCACGAGCAGGGCGGTACGCTGCCGGGCATCGTGCATATTGCGCAGCCGTACTGGTTCGGCGAAGGCGGCGACATGACCCCGGACGCGTTCGGCGTATGGGCCGCCGAGCAACTGGAGAAGAAGATCCTCGAAGTCGGCGAAGACAACGTGGCCGCCTTTATCGCCGAGCCGATCCAGGGTGCTGGCGGGGTGATCATCCCACCAGAAACCTACTGGCCGAAGATCAAGGAAATCCTCGCCAAGTACGAAATCCTGTTCATTGCCGATGAGGTGATCTGCGGTTTCGGTCGTACCGGCCAGTGGTTCGGTACCGACTACTACGGCCTCAAGCCCGACCTGATGACCATCGCCAAGGGCCTGACTTCGGGCTACATCCCCATGGGCGGCGTGATCGTGCGTGACGAAGTGGCGGCCGTGCTCAGCGAAGGCGGCGACTTCAACCACGGCTTCACCTACAGCGGCCACCCGGTGGCGGCAGCGGTGGCCCTGGAAAACCTGCGGATCCTGCGCGACGAGAAAATCATCGAGCGCGTTCAGGCAGAAACGGCACCGTATTTGCAGAAACGTCTGCGTGAGCTGAACGATCATCCGCTGGTGGGCGAGGTCCGTGGCCTGGGCATGCTCGGCGCGATCGAGCTGGTCAAGGACAAGGCGACCCGCACCCGTTACGAGGGCAAGGGCGTGGGCATGATCTGCCGCCAGTTCTGCTTCGACAACGGGCTGATCATGCGCGCCGTGGGCGACACCATGATCATCGCGCCGCCGCTGGTCATCACCTGCGAGGAGATCGACGAGCTGGTGGAAAAGGCACGCAAATGCCTGGACCTGACGCTCGAAGCGTTGAAGTGAGCAGGTGCTAGGCTCAGCCTTGGGTTGAATGGCGATCTGCGGCGCACTCTGGTTGAAACCGCGCCGTGGATCTTGCCAGACTAGCGACTGTTTCAGTCGCCCAGCGCTTGCGCCGAACGAGTCGGTCGCTGAACAGATGGTTTCTATAAAAAATTCTGGAGCATTACGCATGAAGAAAATGGGCAAGACGCTGTTGGCCGCTACCATCGCGGGGTTGATGGCCGGTGCTGTTCAGGCGGACGACAAGGTGCTGCACGTCTACAACTGGTCCGACTACATTGCGCCGGACACCATCGCCAAGTTCGAGAAGCAGTCGGGCATCAAGGTGGTCTACGACGTGTTCGACAGCAACGAAACCCTGGAAGCCAAGCTGCTGGCCGGCAAGTCGGGCTACGACGTGGTGGTACCGTCCAACAACTTCCTGGCCAAGCAGATCAAGGCCGGTGTGTACCAGGAGCTGGACAAGTCCAAGCTGCCGAACTGGAAGAACCTCGACGAAGACCTGCTCAAGGCCGTGGGCGATGCCAGTGACCAGGGCAACAAGCATGCCTTCCCGTACATGTGGGGCAGCATCGGCATCGGCTACAACCCCGAGAAGGTCAAGGCCGCGCTGGGCGTCGACAAGATCGACTCGTGGGACGTGGTGTTCAAGCCGGAAAACATCGCCAAGCTCAAGAGCTGCGGCGTGAGTTTCCTCGACGCACCGACCGAAATGATCCCGGCGGCCCTGCATTACCTGGGCAAGCCGACCAACAGCAAGGACAAGGCAGACCTGAAGGCCGCCGAAGACCTGTTCCTGAGCATTCGCCCATCGGTGGCGTACTTCCATTCCTCCAAGTACATCTCGGACCTGGCCAACGGCAACATCTGCGTGGCCGTGGGTTACTCGGGTGACCTGGAGCAGTCCAAGGCCCGTGCCCACGAAGCGGGCGACAAGGTCAAGCTGGCCTACAGCATTCCGAAAGAAGGCGCCGGCACCTTCTATGACATGGTCGCGATTCCCAAGGACGCCACCAATGTCGAAGCAGCCTACAAGTTCATGGACTTCCTGATGCAGCCGGAAGTCATGGCCGAGATCACCAACGCCGTGCGCTTCCCGAACGGCAACAAGGCAGCCACCGCTCTGGTGGACAAGGACATCTCCGGCGACCCGAGCATCTACCCGTCGGATGAAGTGAAGAAGCACCTGTACGCGATCAGCGACCTGGATGCAGGCACCCTGCGCCTGATCACCCGCAGCTGGACCAAGATCAAATCGGGCAAATAAATCCGGTTTTTCCCGTCAGGCACTGAAAAACAGTGCCTGAACGGGGCTCGAGGGCAAATTCTTTTTGCTCGATGGGTGTATCGAAGGTAAGTTGCGCGCCGGTTTGCCGGTACCGCAGGCGTATCTGCCAAACGACTCGGGCACTTTTGTAGAGGACCTCCCACTTGTCTACTTCACATTTTCGCAAGGCCGTCCTAGCCACAGCGAGCCTGACGCTGGCGATCAGTGTCCAGGCGGCGCCCACGGTGCATATCTACAACTGGTCGGACTACATCGGCCAGACCACCCTTGCGGACTTCGAAAAGGAGACCGGCATCAAGCCGGTGCAGGACGTCTTCGATTCCAACGAAACCCTGGAAGGCAAGCTGCTGGCCGGTCGCACCGGCTATGACGTGGTGGTGCCGTCCAACCATTTCCTCGGCAAGCAGATCAAGGCGGGCGCGTTCCAGAAGCTCGACAAGACGCTGCTGCCCAACTATTCCAATCTCGACCCGGCCCTGATGAAGCGCCTGGAGAAGAACGACCCGGGCAACCAGTACGCGGTCCCCTACCTGTGGGGCACCAATGGCATCGGCTACAACGTCGAGAAGGTCAAGGCCGCGCTGGGCACCGACACCATCGATTCATGGGCCGTGCTGTTCGAGCCGGAAAACATCAAGAAACTCTCCAAGTGCGGCGTGGCGTTCCTCGACTCGGCCGACGAGATGCTGCCGGCGGTGCTCAACTACATGGGCCGCGACCCCAACAGCACCAACCCCAAGGACTACGCCGACGCCGAGAAGAAGCTGCTGGCCATACGTCCCTACGTGACCTACTTCCACTCGTCCAAGTACATCTCGGACCTGGCCAACGGCGACATCTGCGTGGCCGCCGGCTTCTCCGGCGACGTGTTCCAGGCCAAGTCCCGCGCCGAAGAGGCGGGCAAGGGCGTGGAAATCGCCTACGCGATCCCCAAGGAAGGCGGCAACCTCTGGTTCGACATGCTGGCGATTCCCAAGGACGCCAAGAACGTCAAAGAGGCCCACGCCTTCATCAACTATCTGCTCAAGCCTGAGGTCATCGCCCAGGTCAGCGATTACGTCGGTTACGCCAACCCGAACCCCAAGGCTGGCGAACTCATGGACCAGAGCGTGCGAACCGACGCAGCGGTTTACCCACCGCAAGAGGTGCTGGACAAGCTGTACGTCAACTCAGAGTTACCCCCCAAAGTGCAACGTTTGATGACCCGAAGCTGGACCAAGATCAAGTCGGGCAAGTAACTATCCAGGGCCCGTCACGGCAGGGGCGGGCACCAAAATCTTGTTGGGAGTTTCACACATGGCAGTTGCCTCCGGTGCCTATAAGAAAGCCCTAGAAGGCGATCAGCAACCTAAACAGGTGCTGGTCAAGATCGACCGGGTTACAAAGAAGTTCGACGAAACCGTAGCGGTGGACGATGTGTCCCTGGAGATCAAGAAGGGCGAGATCTTCGCGCTGCTCGGTGGCTCCGGCTCGGGCAAGTCCACCTTGCTGCGCATGCTGGCAGGGTTCGAGCGCCCGACCGAAGGGCGGATCTTCCTCGATGGCGTGGACATCACCGATATGCCGCCCTACGAGCGGCCGATCAACATGATGTTCCAGTCCTACGCGCTGTTCCCGCACATGAGCGTGGCCGACAACATCGCCTTCGGCCTCAAGCAGGACCGCATGAGCAAGGACGAGATCGAGGCGCGAGTGGCCGAGATGCTCAAGCTGGTGCACATGACCCAGTACGCCAAGCGCAAGCCGCACCAGCTCTCCGGTGGCCAGCGCCAGCGTGTGGCCCTGGCCCGTTCGCTGGCCAAGCGGCCCAAGCTGCTGCTGCTCGACGAGCCGATGGGCGCGCTGGACAAGAAACTGCGTTCGCAGATGCAGCTGGAACTGGTGGAGATCATCGAGCGCGTGGGCGTGACCTGCGTGATGGTGACCCACGACCAGGAAGAGGCCATGACCATGGCCCAGCGCATCGCGATCATGCACCTGGGCTGGATTGCCCAGATCGGCAGCCCCATCGATATCTACGAAACCCCCACCAGCCGCCTGGTGTGCGAGTTCATCGGCAACGTCAACCTGTTCGAAGGCGAAGTGGTCGAGGACGCCGAGGGCCACGCGCTGATCGCCAGCCCCGAGCTCGAGCGCAAGATCTACGTGGGCCACGGTGTGACCACCTCGGTCGAAGACAAGCGCATCACCTATGCGCTGCGTCCGGAAAAACTGCTGGTGACCACCGAGCAGCCGAGCTTCGAGTTCAACTGGTCCCACGGCAAGGTGCATGACATCGCCTACCTGGGTGGCCATTCGGTGTTCTACGTGGAGCTGCCAGGCGGCAAGATCGTGCAGTCGTTCGTCGCCAACGCCGAGCGCCAGGGCACCCGGCCGACCTGGGATGACCAGGTCTACGTGTGGTGGGAAGACGACAGCGGCGTGGTCCTGCGGTCATGACAGCGCGCAAGCTCAAGCGAGCGTTTCAGCGATTGATACCCGAAGGGCGTCACCTGGTGATCGGGGTGCCGTTCCTGTGGCTGTTCCTGTTCTTCATGCTGCCGTTCTTCATCGTGCTGAAGATCAGCTTTGCCGAAGCCGACGTGGCGATCCCGCCGTACACCGAGATCTTCACCTACCTCGAAGACAAGGTTCAGCTGGTACTCAACCTGGCCAACTATGGCCTGTTGACCGAGGACGAGCTGTACATCGCGGCCTACCTGGGCTCGTTGAAGATGGCCCTGATCAGCACGATCCTGTGCCTGGCGATCGGCTACCCGATGGCCTACGCCATCGCCAACGCGCGCAAGGAAATGCAGACCGTGTTGCTGCTGCTGATCATGATGCCGACCTGGACGGCGATCCTGATCCGCGTGTATGCGTGGATGGGCATCCTCAGCAACAACGGGCTGCTCAATGCCTTCCTGATGTGGCTGGGGCTGATCGATCAGCCGCTGCAGATCCTCAACACCAACCTGGCGGTGTATATCGGCGTGGTCTATTCGTACCTGCCGTTCATGATCCTGCCGCTCTACGCCAACTTGGTCAAACACGACCAGAGCCTGCTGGAAGCGGCGTCCGACCTGGGTTCGAGCACCTTCAACAGCTTCTGGAAAATCACCGTGCCGCTGTCCAAGAACGGCATCGTGGCCGGCTGCATGCTGGTGTTCATCCCGGTGGTGGGCGAGTTCGTGATCCCCGAGCTGCTGGGCGGCCCGGAAACCCTGATGATCGGCAAGGTGCTGTGGCAGGAATTCTTCAACAACCGTGACTGGCCGGTGGCATCCGCCCTGGCGGTGGTGATGCTGGCAATCCTGATCGTGCCCATCCTGCTGTTCAACCGCAGCCAGGCCAAAGAGATGGAGGGCAGGGCATGAAGCGTTTCAGTTTCTCCAAGCTGATGTTGGTGGTAGGCCTGCTGTTCATCTACCTGCCCATGCTGATCCTGGTGATCTACTCGTTCAACGCCTCCAAGCTGGTGACGGTGTGGGGGGGCTGGTCGGTGAAGTGGTACGTGGGCCTGCTCGACAACACCCAGCTGATGGGCTCGGTGATGCGCTCGCTGGAGATCGCCTGCTACACCGCGGTGGCCGCGGTGGCGCTGGGTACCCTGGCGGCGTTCGTACTGACCCGTGTGACCCGCTTCAAGGGGCGCACGCTGTTCGGTGGCCTGGTCACCGCACCGCTGGTAATGCCTGAGGTGATCACCGGTCTGTCGCTGTTGCTGCTGTTCGTGGCCATGGCGCAGATGATCGGCTGGCCGCAGGAGCGCGGCATCGTCACCATCTGGATCGCTCACACCACGTTCTGCGCCGCCTATGTGGCGGTGGTGGTGTCGGCCCGCCTGCGCGAGCTGGACCTGTCCATCGAAGAGGCGGCCATGGACCTGGGCGCGCGGCCGTGGAAGGTGTTCTTCCTGATCACCATCCCGATGATCGCGCCGTCGCTGGCGGCGGGCGGCATGATGTCGTTCGCACTGTCGCTGGACGACCTGGTGCTGGCCAGCTTCGTGTCCGGGCCGGGTTCGACCACCTTGCCGATGGAAGTGTTCTCGGCGGTGCGCTTGGGCGTGAAGCCGGAGATCAACGCGGTGGCCAGCCTGATCCTGCTCAGCGTGTCGCTGGTGACCTTCATGGTCTGGTACTTCAGCCGCCGTGCCGAAGAGCGCCGCAAGCGCGCGATCCAGCAAGCCATCGAAGAAAGCGCCGCGGATTCGTGGAAGCAGCCGGACGTGCGCCGCGCCACTGCGGCGCAGGTCTCGGCCTGATCTGAAAAAGCCATCGCGGGTCACGCCCGCCCCCACAGGTTTTGCGAGCACCGCAGACCCCTGTGGGAGCGGGCGTGACCCGCGATGGGCTGCACAGCAGCCCTAGGGCACCAGCCGCAACGTCCCCTCGGTCTCCCCCGCCAACCCCATCAGCGCCCGCTGATACCTGCCGTCGATATAGTCCTGCGCCTGATCGGCATAGTGCCTGTCGAACACCACGCCGCTCTGCCCGAGCGGGTTGATGCTCAGCGCCGCCCCCGCATCGGCGAAATCGATCACGCGCCGCGTCGATGGCCCGTAGGTCACCGGCCACGGTGCCGGGCCGATTCTGGATGACAGGTTGTTCGGTACCTCATGCGCGCCCGGCGCCGCGAATGGCCCCACGTTGAACAGCAGGTTCAGCGGCTTCTGCGCACCCAGCGGGTGCCCGTGGGTCAACGTGTGCGCCTTGCCCCACTGCCAGCTCGCCGGGTCCGTGCCCAGGGTGGTGCGCAGGTGCGCCAGGGTGTTGTCCCAGGCCAGCTTGACCACCGTTTCGCGGTCACTGTGCGCGTTGCTGCCCTTGCGCGCCCACCACTGCGAATCCACGTCCGCGGCCAGGCGCGGCAGCAAGGTATCCACCATGCGCGTCGACAGCAGCGTCTCGAACCATTCGTCACCGAGCTCGTCATGGGTGGCGGCGCGGGCGAATTCGTACAGCAGCTGGTTGAACAGCGTGGCGCTGGTCGATTCCACCGGGTAGTCGCCGCGCCACGCGGCCAGTTGCTCGACCAGCTCGCGCTCGTGTACGTCGGTGACCACCTGGCGCAGCACCGACAGCAGCGGTGTGAGCAGGTGCGGGCCATAGGCGGTGGCCGTGTCCAACTGCAACGCCTGGCTGTTGTGCAGGTCCCACTTCACGCCGGGCGAGGCCAGGTTGTTGTTGAGCTGGCGGCCGCGGTCCGGCGGGTTGTAGTAGCCGGGGATGACCATGCCGGTGGGCGACACCGGCTGGAAGTTGGCCGAGACGATGTAGCCCGCGGCGGGGTTCTCCTGCTGCGGGTTGGCGCTGAACGGGTAGAAGCCGAGCTTGTCGGCCTGGGCCGTGCTGCCGTCGAGAATGAACGCCGGGTTCACCCCATCCGGACGGATCGGCAACTGCGCTGCCGCCCACCAGCCGATATCGCCCTGTGCGTTGGCCCATACCAGGTTGAGGCCGGGGGCGTGGATCTTGGCGGCGGCCGCACGCATCCTGTCCAGGGTGTTGGCGCGGTTGATGTCGTAGAAGGCCTCCAGGATCGGGTTCTCGGTTTCCAGGAATGCCCACCACATCGCGATCGGCGTGCCGTTTTCATGCCCACTGACGGCGGGGTTGATGATCGGTCCGTGCGGCGAGCGGCGCAGGGTGAGGGTGAGCGGGTCTTCCCCCTTGATCCGGACCTGCTGCTGGGTGGAGGTGAGGTCGTGCCACTGGCCGTGGATCTTCACCTGTTCGGGATTGTCCGGGTTGACCTGCTCGGCGATCAGGTCGAGGTCGTCGTTCTGGAACATGGTCAGGCTCCAGCCGAACTCGCGGTTGTGTCCCAGCGAGGCGAACGGGTTCAGCGCCTGGTGGTAGCCGTACAGGTGAAAGCCCGGCGCCGACAGTTCGGCCTCGTACCACACCGACGGCACCGAGAAGCGAATATGCGGGTCGCCCGCCAGCAGCGGCTTGCCACTGGCGGTGAGCCTGCCGCTGACGGCCCAGGCGTTGCTGCCCTCGAATTGCGGCAGGCCCGCATCGCCCAGCGCCTGGTGGCTGACCTGGGCGATGCGGCCCAGCCTGCGCCAGTCGGCGGCAGCCAGGTGTGGCGGGGTCTGCACCGCGCCTTCGGGGTCCCAACCCAGGTCGAAGTCGCTGAGGTAGTACTTGCCCAGGTGATCGCGCACGTAGGTCAGCAGCGGCTCGGTACGAAACGCGGCGGCGAAGCTGTAGGCCATGAACCCTGCGATGCTCAGGGTGTCCTCGGCGATGAACGGGCGCGGTGTGATGCCCAGCACATCGAACTCCACGGGCCTGGGGTGCGAGTCCTGCCAGGCGTTCACGCCCTCCAGGTAGGCTTGCAGGGCCAGCCAGGCCGGGGATTGCCTGTCCTGGCGGGCGACCATGCTGCGCGCCTGCTCGGCAATGCGCAGGCTGCGGAACAGGGTGTCGGTCTCCACCAGCCTGGGGCCCAGTACCTCGGCCAGTTCGCCATTGGCCAGGCGCCGGGTGATTTCCATCTGGAACAGGCGGTCCTGGGCGTGCACGTAGCCCAGTGCGCGGTACAGGTCGGTTTCGTTCTGCGCCTGGATGTGCGGTACGCCGCGCTGGTCGTAGCGCACGCTTACCGGCGCCTGCAGGCCGGCCACGGTGACTTCGCCGGTGCGTTGCGGCAACTTGCTGTGGGCATACCAGTAGCCGCCGCCGGCGACGGCGGCGATGAGCACCGCAAGAAGGGTAAGGCTGCGTTTCATCGGGGCTCCTTGTGCGAGGATCGTTCCTTGCCCTGGCCGGTCAGATGTTCGGCACAGGATAGACCCTGCAACTTAACCCATCCCAGGAAGCCACGGTCCGATGAACCTCAGTGAAAAGCAGAAAATGCTCGCCGGCCAGCTCTATCATGCCGGCTGTCCCGAGCTGCAGGCCGAGCAGATCGCCAACAAGCACTGGATGTACCGCTACAACCATTCCCCCGAACTGCTCAACGAGCAGCGTCATGCCCTGCTGGTCGAGCACTTCGCCAAAGTGGGGGCAGGCGCGGTGATCCGGCCGCCGTTTCATTGCGACTACGGCTACAACATCACGCTGGGCGCCAACGTGTTCGTCAACTTCAACTGCGTGATCCTCGACGTGGTGCAGGTGCACATCGGCGATGACTGCCAGATCGGCCCCGGTGTGCAGATCCTCACCGCCGACCATCCGCGCGATCCGGCCATCCGCCGTTCGGGGCTGGAGAGCGGGCGCCCGGTGAACATCGGCAGCAACGTGTGGATCGGTGCCGGTGCGCTGATTCTGCCAGGGGTGAGCATTGGTGATGATGCGATCATCGGCGCGGGCGCAGTGGTGACCCGCGATGTGCCGGCGGGGGCGACAGCGATGGGCAACCCGGCACGGGTACGCTAGCCGGCCCAGGGGCAATAGCAGCCCACCGCCAGGGTGTGGGTGGCGTTCACGCTGCGGCCCTGGGTGAGGGCCAGCAGAATGGGCTCGATGAAGCTGTTGCTCGAATTGCACGTGGCACCCTCGCTGTAGGGGCCGAAGTAGGCGAGCTGGCCGTTGCGGCCCCAGATCGCTACCGCAGGGCTTGCCGGCAGGTGCTCGGCGCCGGGCAGATCGGCCAGTGGCTTGAGCGCGCCGAGGGTGGCGGGCAGTTGGCCGTGGGTACCGGGCTTTTGCACCACGTAGAACTCCACGCCCTGGGCGGCGAAGTGCTCGGTCAGCTCGGCCAGGTGCTGCTGGTTGCCGACGTTGCAAGGGCAGGCCGGGTCCCAGAAGTGCACCAGGCGGACGGGGCCGGGGCCGGCGATGTCTTCCGGCAGGCGCAGAGTGTCGCCGGCGAACAGTGCGGTGTGGTTGTCGAAGGGGCGCAGGTAGCGGCCCTGGAAGCTGTCGTAGGCCCACCACAGGCCGGCGGCGCAGAGGAGCAGGGTGAGGCCGGTGAGCAGGTGGCGGGGCATCGGGGGTACCATTTCCGGAAAGGGGTGTATCTTTTCGCCGGCAAGGCCGGCGCCTACGGGCGAGGGGACGGCACAGGCAACAAAAAAGTCCCCCAGCTTGCCACGCCGTTCGCAACAGATGAATATCACAGGTCAATCCTTTGCCCCGTTGTTGGTAACTTCCATGCCCGCGTCATTCCAGCCCGACTCCCTGCGTGCCAGCCTGCAACCGCTGGCCGCGCGTCAGCCGTTGTCGGCCCAGGTGCAGGCGTACCGGCATTTCTACAGCCTGGACATCCCCGGCGTCGACAGCTGGCTGGGGCGTTTCGACACCGCAGGCTTCGAGCTGGTCGCCCAGGTCTGGCTGCCCGCCGCGCCTGTGGCGACGCTGGTATTGCTGCACGGTTTCTACGACCACATGGGCCTCTACCGCCACGCCATCGAATGGGCCCTGGCCCGGCAGTTCGCGGTCATCGCCTGCGACCTGCCGGGTCATGGGCTGTCCAGCGGCGAGCGCGCCAGCATCGATGACTTTGCGGTGTATCAGGACGTGCTGCAGGCGCTGTTCGAGCAGGGCCAGGCGCTGAACCTGCCGCAACCCTGGCACCTGTGTGGGCAGAGCACCGGCGGCGCCATCCTGGTCGACCACCTGCTGCACCACGGCGCGCACAGCCCGGCCCAGGGCCAGGTGATCCTGCTGGCGCCGCTGGTACGCCCGCGTGCGTGGCGCTGGTCGAAATTTAGCTATCAGGTGCTGCGCCACTTCGTCACCGGCATCGAGCGGCGCTTCAGCGACAACAGCAACGACCCGACCTTTTTGCCGTTCCTGCAGGCCGACCCGCTGCAGCCGCGGCGCCTGCCCACTGCCTGGGTCGGGGCGCTGATGGCGTGGGTCAAGCGTATCGAGGTGGCGCCATGCAGCCCGCGCCAGCCGCTGATCGTGCAGGGGCAGGCCGACATGACCGTTGACTGGCCGTACAACCTTGAGGTGCTCAAGGCCAAGTTCGCCGAACCGCAGATTCTGCTGATGCCCGAAGCCCGCCACCACCTGGTCAACGAGCTGCCGGCAATACGCCGAGACTACTTTGCCTTCATCGGCCAGCGCCTGGGCTGATCACTGCAGGTCGGAGGTGCTCTGACCGACCGCCAGGCCAGCCCGGATTGCGGCCAGGGCGGCGGCATAGTACGCCTTGCCTTCGGGCGATTCGGCAAAGCTTGCAAAGGCGTCGAGTTCGGCATCCGACAGCCCGCGATACACATACAGCAGGGTGTTGTTCAGGTCGGCCTCGATCTGCTGCATCAGGCGCTGGCGCTGCCCGTCGAGCAGGCCCTGGGCCTGGCTGCCACCGAGCAGGCCGGGGATCATCTGGCTCAGGCTGTCGGCCGCCACCCCGGCAATCGCCAGGCTGACCTCGGCACCGGCCTCGCGGGCCGGCAGGGCCTGGGCCAGGTGGCCGATGATCAGCAGGCGGCTGTCGCTGGCCTCGATCTTGGGCAGGCCCTTGGCATTCTTGGCCAACTGGTCACGGCGGGTGGCCAGCAGCTCGGCCGCCACGATCTTGCGCCCCAGGGGGGATTGAAAAAACGCCAGCGCAGGCTTGGGGTCGCTGAGGTTGGCGCGCAACTGGGCTTCGGCGCGGCGGTCGACGGCGGTGGGTTCGAAACGCTGGTTGCTGTTGTTCACCAGGGCCTGGAAGACTGCAGGCGGCAGGCTGCTGCGATAGCGCTGCTGGGCGGCATCGAGGGCATCGGTGAAGTGGGCGCGCTGCTCCGGCCACCCGGCAACCTTGTACAGTTGGTCGTGGGTATCTGCCAGGACAGGCGTGGTGCAGATCATCAACAGCAGAAAAAACAAACGGCGCATTCAGGACTCCTGTCGGCAGGCCGCTATTGTCCGTGGCCCGGCGGGGCTTTGTCGAGACGCCAATGCACACTCTCGGCCAAGTGGCGCTGTCGGTTTTGCTGGCGGCTCGATACTATGCGCGGCATGCAGATATCCCTTGATCACCCCTTGCTGTCGCGCATCGTCGACGACCTGGCCACCCGTGGCTGGTCGCAGCACGACCTGTTCCTGCCGGCCCCGCTGACGCGGGCACTGGCGGCCGAGTGCCGCCGCCGCGCCGCCGAAGGCGAACTGGCCCCTGCGGGGGTCGGGCGAGGGCCCGCGCAGGAAGTACGCGAAGGTATTCGCAACGACCATATCCAGTGGCTCGAACCCGGTGACTCGGACGCCTGCGACCAGTACCTGGGGTTGATGGACGGCCTGCGCGAAGCGATGAACCGCGGCCTGTTCCTGGGCCTGGAAGACTTCGAGTGCCACTTCGCCCTGTACCCGCCCGGCGGCTTCTACCGCAAGCACCTGGACCGCTTTCGCGACGACGACCGGCGCATGGTCTCGGCGGTGATCTACCTCAACGAAGACTGGCTGCCCGAACATGGCGGGCAGTTGCGCATGACCCTCAAGGACAATGTGGAACACGATGTGCAGCCGACCGGCGGTTGCCTGGTAGTGTTCCTCTCCGGCGAGATCCCCCACGAAGTGCTGCCGGCCAACCGCGAGCGGTTGTCGCTCACCGGCTGGTTCCGTCGGCGCGGCAACGAGCCCTTCTAGCATGCACAAGGTTCTGGTCAGCGCCTGCCTGTTGGGGCAGCCGGTGCGCTATGACGGTCGCGCCAGCGGGTATCCGGATGTGCTCCAGGGCTGGCAGCGGGAGGGTCGCGTGGTGCCGTTGTGCCCCGAGGTCGCCGGCGGTCTGCCGACCCCGCGGCCACCTGCGGAAATTCCCGGTGGGCAGGGCAGTGCGGTGCTGGAGGGCCAGGCCCGGGTGGTGACGGTAGCCGGCGAGGACGTGACCGCGCCGTTCGTGCAGGGCGCGCACCTGGCGCTGGCACTGGTGCAGCGCCACGCCATAAGGGTGGCCGTGCTCAAGTCGGGCAGCCCGTCCTGTGGCAACCGGCTGACCTATGACGGTACGTTCAGCGGCACCAGGGTGGAAGGTGAGGGCGTGACCACGGCGCTGTTGCGCCGGGCCGGGGTGCAGGTGTTCAGCGAACTGGAGCTGGACGCGGCCGTGCAGGCCCTGGATGCCCTCGACGCCTAAGGTGCGTCGGTGTCCACGGCAGCATCCGCCGCCTCGGTGTGGGTCTGGGCCTGGGGCTCGACAGCGGGCCGCGCCGCCTGCTGCGCCAGCTCGGTCATGCGCCCGTTGTCCTTGATGCGCTGCAGGGCGGCGTTCAAGGCTTTCTCGAAGGCCGGGTTGTCCTTCTGGAAGGGCATCACATAGCGATTGTCGTCGTCGCCGTCGGTATAGGGTTCGCTGACACCCAGGCGCTGCTTGAGCTCGGGGCTGGCGGTGATCTGGTCCAGGGCGATGTCGTAACGACCGCTTTCCACACCGTCCAGCAACTCGTCATGGTCGACGGGCACGAACTCCACCCCTACATCCAGCTCCTTGGCCAGCGCCTGGCCCAACCCGATCTCGAAGCCGGTCCACTGGCCTTGCTTGCGGATATTGGTCGAGGAATCGGCGCTGATCGCGATACGCAGTTCATTTCGATCGTTGACCTCGTCGATCAGCTCGGCATGGGCCAACGGGGTCAGCAGGGCCGTGAGCAGTACCCCAATAGTCAAACGCATCTAAGCCCCTTTCCTGGTCTTTGGCAGTGAGTCCGGTCGCCGCGACTTTTTGTGTGTGTCGCGGTCGAACAGTGTCTAGGACCGCACTTGGCCGAGGATGTTAGATGCCAGGGAAGATTTTTCCGTGGCGTTTTTTAAAGCTTGCCTTGGCGCAATTGATCTATCGTAATGAACCGTTGCCCTGGTATTCAGGGGTAAGGGTTACCGAAGTAAATCACAGGAGAAGTGAATGAAAAGCCTATTTTCGCGTGCTGCCGTCGCTGGTTTGTTGATGGGCGTGTCCGCGCTGGCCGCCGCCGAAGGCCTGGTGAGCCAGGCACCACCCAAGGATGCCAAGGTATTCATCGTTTCCCCGGCCGATGGCGCCACCGTCGACAAGACCTTCACCGTCAAGTTTGGCATCGAAGGCATGGAACTCAAGCCGGCCGGCGACGCCACCCCGCATAGCGGCCATCATCACCTGCTGGTGGACGTCGACAAGGCGCCGGCTGCCGACCAGGTGCTGCCCACCAGCCTGATGCCGGAAAACGGCCAGCCGCTGCCCGCCGGCCCGCAGGTACTGCACTTTGGCAAGGCGCAGACCGAAACCCAGCTGACCCTGACCCCTGGCAAGCACACCCTGCAACTGGTGCTGGGCGACAAGTTCCACGTGCCGTTCAAGCCAAGCGTGGAATCGAAGAAGATCACCGTGACCGTGAAGTAAAACGCGGGCATGAAAAAAGGCGACCCGAGGGTCGCCTTTTTCATTTGTATCGGTGTTGCCGGCGAAGCGTTTAGAACAGCACGCGCGAACGGATGGTGCCGTTGATGTGCTGCAGCTTCTCTTGCGCCAGGTCCGAGTACTCGGCATCGACGTCGATCACCACGTAGCCGACCTTCTCGTTGGTCTGCAGGAACTGACCGGAGATGTTGATCGAGTTTTCCGCGAACACCTTGTTGATCTCGCTGAGCACGCCCGGAATGTTCTGGTGGATGTGCAGCAGGCGGTGCTTGCCCGGGTGCGCCGGCAGGGCCACTTCAGGGAAGTTGACCGACGACACGGAGGTACCGTTGTCGCTGTACTTGACCAGCTTCTCGGCCACTTCCAGGCCGATGTTGGCCTGGGCCTCGGCGGTGGAACCACCGATGTGCGGGGTCAGGATCACGTTGTCCAGGCCACGCAGCGGGCTTTCGAACTGCTCGTCGTTGGAGCGCGGCTCTACCGGGAACACGTCGATGGCGGCGCCGATCAGGTGCTTGTCCTTGATCGCAGCGGCCAGGTGGTCCAGTTCGACCACGGTGCCACGGGCGGCGTTGATCAGGATCGCGCCCTTTTTCATCGCGCGGATTTCCTTCTCGCCGATCATCCACTGGGTGGATGGCAGCTCAGGAACGTGCAGCGAGACGATGTCGGCCAGGCCCAGCAGCTCGTGCAGGCTGGCGACCTGGGTCGCGTTGCCCAGCGGCAGCTTGGTCAGCGGGTCGAAGAAGAACACCTGCATGCCCAGGCTTTCGGCCAGTACCGACAGCTGGGTGCCGATCGAGCCGTAGCCGACGATGCCCAGCTTCTTGCCACGGATCTCGAAGGAGTTGGCCGCGCTCTTGATCCAGCCGCCACGGTGGCAGGAAGCGTTCTTCTCGGGGATGCCGCGCAGCAGCAGGATCGCTTCGGCCAGTACCAGCTCGGCAACCGAACGGGTGTTGGAGTAAGGCGCGTTGAACACGGCGATGCCGCGCTCGCGAGCGGCGTCCAGGTCGACCTGGTTGGTGCCGATGCAGAAACAGCCGACAGCGACCAGTTTCTTGGCGCAGTCGAAGACCTCTTCGGTCAGCTGGGTGCGAGAGCGAATGCCGATGAAGTGGGCATCGGCGATCTTTTCCTTCAGTTGCGCGTCCGGCAGGGAGCCGGTGAGGTATTCGATGTTGCTGTACCCGGCGGCCTTGAGGACGTCCACGGCGGATTGGTGGACGCCTTCGAGGAGAAGGAACTTGATCTTGCTCTTATCGAGAGAAGTCTTGCTCATCTGCGTAAACCTGTGTCCCGGAGAAAAATGGCAGGGAAAGAAGCGCTCGCAGCATCGGCTTTCGGCACGATCTGCGGGGGTGCGTATGCTAGCATAGGCACCCCTGTTTACGCCCATCCCTGGCACGTGAAACGTGCTCAGGGTGACCATGAATTGTTCGAGAGTTCTGTAGATGACCGATCGTGCGCTGTTGGATGAGCTGATGACCCTGGTTGAGCCTGGAAAGGTCCTGACCGACGCTGCTTCACTTGATGCGTACGGCAAGGACTGGACCAAGCATTTTGCTCCAGCCCCCCTGGCCATCGTGTTCCCCAAGAGCACCGAACAGGTTCAGGCCATCGTGCGCTGGGCCAACCAGCGCCAGGTCGCCCTGGTGCCGTCGGGCGGGCGCACCGGCCTGTCGGCCGCCGCAGTAGCCGCCAATGGCGAAGTGGTGGTGGCGTTCGACTACATGAACCAGATTCTCGACTTCAACGAATTCGACCGCAGCGTGGTGTGCCAGCCTGGCGTGATCACCGAGCAGCTGCAGAATTTTGCCGAGGACAAGGGCCTGTACTACCCGGTCGACTTCGCGTCGGCAGGTTCCAGCCAGATTGGCGGCAATATCGGCACCAATGCCGGCGGTATCAAGGTGATTCGCTACGGCATGACCCGCAACTGGGTAGCTGGCCTCAAGGTCGTGACCGGCAAGGGCGACCTGCTCGAGCTGAACAAGGACCTGATCAAGAACGCCACCGGCTACGACCTGCGCCAGCTGTTCATCGGCGCCGAAGGTACCCTGGGCTTCGTGGTCGAGGCCACCATGCGCCTGGACCGGGCACCCAACAACCTCACCGCGATGGTGCTGGGCACGCCTGATTTCGACTCCATCATGCCGGTGCTGCACGCCTTCCGTGGCAAGCTCGACCTGACCGCCTTCGAATTTCTTTCCGACAAGGCCCTGGCCAAGGTGCTGGGCCGCGGTGACGTGCCTGCGCCGTTCGAGACCGATTGCCCGTTCTACGCGCTGCTGGAATTCGAAGCCAGCACCGAGGAAGTGGCCAACGAAGCCCTGGCCACCTTCGAGCACTGCGTCGAGCAGGGCTGGGTACTGGACGGCGTGATGAGCCAGAGCCAGCAGCAACTGCAGAACCTGTGGAAGCTGCGCGAGTACATCTCCGAGACCATCTCGCACTGGACCCCGTACAAGAACGACATTTCGGTAACCGTGTCGAAGGTGCCGGCGTTCCTCAAGGATATCGACGCGATCGTCGCCGAACGCTACCCCGACTTCGAGGTGGTGTGGTACGGCCACATCGGCGACGGCAACCTGCACCTGAACATCCTCAAGCCCGACGACATGAGCAAGGACGAGTTTTTCTCCCGTTGCGCGGTGGTCAACAAGCAGGTGTTCGAGACGGTAGAGAAGTACAACGGCTCGATTTCGGCCGAACACGGCGTGGGCATGACCAAGCGTGACTACCTGACCTACAGCCGTTCGCCGGTCGAGATCGAGTACATGAAGGCAGTGAAGGCGGTGTTCGACCCCAACGGGATCATGAACCCGGGCAAGATCTTCGCCGTCGAGTGAACCCAGCAGCGCCAATAACATCGTTCCAGGAGTCGGCAATGAACTATCAGCACCAGTATGTAGACGGCACGCGTACTCATCTGCCGGTGGGCAAGGTGGTGTGCATCGGTCGCAACTACGCCGAGCACGCCAAAGAGCTGGACAACCCGATTCCGACCGAGCCGCTGCTGTTCATCAAGCCGGGCAGTTGCGTGGTATCGCTGGAAGGCGGGTTCAAGATCCCGGCCGAGCGTGGCTCGGTGCACTACGAGGCGGAAATCGCGGTGCTGCTGGGCAAGTCGCTGTCGCCGGCGCCTACCGAAGAAGAAGTGCTCGACGCCATCTCCGGCTTCGCCCCGGCACTGGACCTGACCCTGCGTGACCTGCAGGCGCAGCTCAAGGAAAAGGGCCTGCCCTGGGAGCGCGCCAAGTGCTTCGACGGCGCCTGCGTGCTGACGCCCTTCGTGGTTGGCAGCACATTCGAGGACCTGGCCGATATCGGCATTCGCCTGAGCATCAACGGCGAGGTGCGCCAGGACGGCAACAGCGCGCTGATGCTCAACCCGATCGTGCCGATGATCCAGCACATGGCCTCGCAGTTCGCGCTGCAGGCGGGTGACGTGATTCTTACCGGTACGCCGGCCGGCGTCGGGCCGCTGAGCGCTGGCGATGAGCTGGTGCTGGAACTGCCCGGTGTGAGCCGTTTCGAGGGCAGCGTTCGCTGACCTGCCCCGGGTGGCAGTCGATAGCCGACTGCCACCTTTTCCCCGGCCTTTGATCGGGCGTTGCCGTTTTTTTCACAAATGATCCGGATAATCCCCGCGAATCAACCTTGTGAACGTGCCTGCGTGTTGCGTGCCAGGCTAAAAAAACAACGGGAATACCTGATGGCCACACCTTATCCTTCCAGCGGTTCGCTCCCTCCTGTGCGCAAGCGTCGTCTCCTGTTGCGCTGGTCTACCTGGCTGGTGACGGCTGCGGTGATCGGCTATGGCGTGGCCATCGCCATGCACTGGGACGACCGTGGCCTGCTGTGGCTGCAGGAGCGTTTCGAGTCGGTGAGCGAACAGCAGGCCAGTATCTGGCTGCCGGGCTATACGGTCGACATCGACGCCAAGGTGCTGCCGGGCATGGAGGACGACGAGGCCTCCGACCTGGCCTACGACCCAAAGCGCAAGACCCTGTTCGCCGTCATGGGCAAGAACCCGTTCCTGGTCGAGCTGACCCTGGACGGCGATGTGCTGCGCAAGCTGCCCCTTCACGGCTGGAGCAACCCCGAGGGGGTTGCGGTGCTGGCGGACGGGCGGTTGGCCATTGTCGACGAGCGTGATCACACCATGACGATCGTCAGCCTGGACGGCAGCACCCAGGCACTGAACATCAAGGATTTCACGCAATACGACCTGGGCCCTTCGGCCAATCAGAACAAGGCCTTCGAGGCGATTGCCTGGGACCCGCGCAACCAGCGCCTCGTGCTGGGCGAGGAGCGTCCGCCGCGGCTGTTCACCTGGCGCACCGACGGCCGTTCGCCGCTGACCGGCGACAAGCAGCCGCTGCCCAGTGACGAGCTGGACCTGCGCAACCTCTCGGCGCTGGGGGTCGACCCGCGTACCGGGCACATGCTGGTGCTGTCGGCCGACTCGAACATGCTGCTGGAGCTGGACGAGCGGGGCGAGCAGGTCAGCTTCATGACCCTGCTCGGCGGTTTCAACGGCCTGAAAAAGCGCATCCCTCGCGCCGAGGGCGTGGCCATGGACGACCAGGGCACCCTGTACATCGTCAGTGAGCCGAACCTGTTCTACCGCTTTCGCAAGCAGTGACTCCCGCATAGTGGCATTAAGCTTCGATTCAGTTGGCTATGGTTAGATGACGCCCGAACCCTGCCGAGTCTTCCCGAATGCGTCGTTACCTGCCCCTGGTCTTTCTTGTTTTCAGTCTGCTGGCCCTTGCCGCCCTGGGCGTGGCGGGGCAGCAGCACCGCGTGTTCGAGCGTGCCTGGTTCGACCTCAAGGCCTGGTGGCAGCCGGCCGAGCAGGGCATGGGGCTGAGCCGCTACCAGGTGGTGGTCGAGGCACGTCCGGTCGAGGGGCTGCAGGCGGATATTTCGGCGCTGACCTTCGACCCGGACCGCAACAGCCTGTACACGGTCACCAACAAGAACCCCGAGCTGATCGAGCTGTCGCTGGAGGGGCGCATCGTGCGGCGCATCCCCCTGACCGGTTTCGGCGACCCCGAGGCGGTGGAGTATGTGGGGCCGGGCAGTTTCGTGATCACCGACGAGCGCGAGCAGCGCCTGATCCGGGTGCATGTGGCGCCCGATACCGCGTTCCTGGATGCCAAGGATGCCGAGCAGCTTACCCTGGGCATCGGCCTGAACGGCAACAAGGGTTTCGAGGGGCTGGCCTACGACTCGGGCGGCAAGCGCCTGTTCGTGGCCAAGGAGCGCGACCCGATGCTGATCTACGAGGTGCACGGGTTTCCCCATGACAATCCGGAGCAGCCCTATGCGGTGCACGTGGTGCAGGACCGCAAGCGTGATTCGCGGTTGTTCGTGAGAGACCTGTCGAGCTTGCAGTTCGACGAGCGCAGCGGGCATCTGCTGGCCCTGTCGGACGAATCGCAACTGGTGCTGGAGCTGGACGTGAAGGGAAAGCCGATCAGCAGCCTGTCGCTGCGCAAGGGGTCTGCCGGGTTGAAGGCGAGCGTGCCGCAGGCCGAGGGGATTGCGCTGGACGATGCCGGGACGCTGTATGTGGTGAGCGAGCCGAACCTGTTCTACGTATTCAAGAAGACCGAGTAGGCTGTATTGCGGGTCAAGCCCGCTCCCACAAGATCACACCGAACCTGTGGGAGCGGGCTTGGCCCGCGATGAGCCGCCCCGCAAGCTTACCTGGTCAGGGTCTTCACGCCGTCCGCGGTCCCCAGCAGCAGCAGGTCCGCCGGGCGCGCCGCGAACAGGCCGTTGGTCACCACGCCCACGATCGCGTTGATCTGGGTTTCCAGCTCCACCGGGTTGGTGATCTGCAGGTTGAACACGTCCAGGATGATGTTGCCGTTGTCGGTCATCACGCCTTCGCGGTACACCGGGTCGCCGCCCAGTTTCACCAGCTGACGTGCCACATGGCTGCGCGCCATCGGGATCACCTCGACCGGCAGCGGGAAGGCGCCCAGTACCGGCACCAGCTTGCTCGCGTCGGCAATGCAGATGAAGGTCTTGGCCACGGCCGCGACGATCTTCTCGCGGGTCAGGGCTGCGCCACCGCCCTTGATCAGGTTCAGGCGCTCGTCGCTCTCGTCGGCACCGTCCACATAGAACTCCAGGTCGCTGACCGTGTTCAGCTCGTACACCGGAATGCCGTGGCCCTTCAGGCGTGCAGCCGTGGCCTCGGAGCTGGCGACCGCACCATCGAACGCACCCTTGTGCAGCGCCAGGGCGTCGATGAAGCAGTTGGCGGTCGAACCGGTGCCGACGCCGACGATGCTCTTGTCATCGAGCTTGGGCAGAATGAAATCGACAGCGGCCTGGGCGACAGCCTGTTTGAGTTGGTCCTGGGTCATGCGGGCTCCGGAGCGGGCAGGGGTATCGTGAGGGCGCGTAGTATAGCGGCTAAAACCACAGACTGGCTGTGGTCGCCCGACCGGGCGCTGCGGTAGACTCCGAGGCCCCGCCCAGCTGCCCAGTGATGCGCTCCCGATGCTCGAACAGTACGTCAAGAAGATCCTCACCTCGCGCGTCTATGACGTCGCCGTCGAAACCCCGCTGCAACCGGCCGGCCAGCTCAGCAAGCGCCTGGGCAACCACGTGCTGCTCAAGCGCGAAGACCTGCAGCCGGTGTTCTCGTTCAAGATCCGCGGCGCCTACAACAAGCTGGCGCAGTTGAGCGCCGAGGAACTGGCGCGGGGCGTGGTCACCGCCTCGGCCGGCAACCATGCCCAGGGCCTGGCGCTGGCCGCCCGTGAACTGGGGATCAAGGCCACCATCGTGATGCCCAAGACCACCCCCGAGATCAAGGTCGAAGGCGTGCGCTCGCGGGGCGCCAAGGTGGTGCTGCATGGCGATTCGTTCCCCGAGGCGCTGGCCTACTCGCTCAAGCTGGTGGACGAAAAGGGCTTCGTCTATATCCACCCCTATGACGACCCGCACACCATCGCCGGGCAGGGCACCGTGGCCATGGAGATCCTGCGCCAGCACCCCGGGCCGCTGGACGCGATCTTCGTGCCGGTGGGCGGCGGCGGCCTGATCGCCGGCATTGCCGCCTACGTCAAATACCTGCGCCCCGAGATCAAGGTGATCGGTGTCGAGCCGGACGACTCCAACTGCCTGCAGGCCGCCATGGCCGCCGGCGAGCGCGTGGTGCTGCCGCAGGTGGGCCTGTTCGCCGATGGCGTGGCGGTGGCGCAGATCGGCCAGCACACCTTCGACATCTGCAAGGATCATGTGGACGAGGTGATCACCGTCAGCACCGACGAGATCTGCGCGGCCATCAAGGACATCTACGACGATACCCGCTCGATCACCGAACCTGCCGGCGCGCTGGGCGTTGCCGGCATCAAGAAGTACGTTGAGCTGCGAGGTGTGACCGGGCAGACCCTGGTGGCCATCGACTCCGGTGCCAACGTGAACTTCGACCGCCTGCGCCATGTGGCCGAGCGCGCCGAACTGGGCGAGGGCCGCGAGGCGATCATCGCAGTGACCATCCCCGAACAGCCGGGCAGCTTCAAGGCGTTCTGCGAGGCCATCGGCAAGCGCCAGATCACCGAATTCAACTACCGCTACCACGCCGACGGCGAGGCGCACATCTTTGTCGGGGTGCAGACCCACCCCGACACCGACCCGCGCAGTGCCCTGCTGCACAGCCTGACCGCGCAGGGTTTTCCGGTGCTGGACCTGACCGACAACGAGCTGGCCAAGCTGCACATCCGCCACATGGTGGGCGGGCACGCTGCGCGGGTCAGCGACGAGCTGGTGCTGCGCTTCGAGTTCCCGGAGCGGCCGGGGGCGCTGTTCAACTTCCTCAACAAGCTGGGTGGGCGCTGGAACATCTCGATGTTCCACTACCGCAACCATGGCGCGGCCGATGGTCGCGTGGTCGCCGGGCTGCAGGTGCCGGATGATGAGCGCCACCTGGTGCCGGCGGCACTGGCCAAGATCGGCTACCCGTACTGGGATGAAACCGACAACCCGGCGTACCGCCTGTTTCTGGGCTGAGCGGCTACGCTGTTGGGCAACGCCTGAGGAATAAGAAGACATGGAATTGCTGACAAGCCTGAAAATCGCCCACGTGCTGGCCACGGTCGTGCTGCTGGGCAGTGCCCTGGGCCTGGCGCTGTGGGTCTGGCTGGCACGACGCAAGGGTGACGTGACTGCGCACACGCGCCTGTTGCAGCGGCCTTTGCTGTTCGTATGGTTGCTGATGGGCGTATGCCTGGTGAGCATGCCGTTCAGTGGCTGGTGGCTGGTGCACCTGATCGGCTGGCCATTGGGGCAGACCTGGGTGCTGGGCTCCAGCCTGATCTATACGGTGGGGGCGTTCTGCTGGTTCTGGCTGAGTGTGCGCCTTAACCGGCTGCGCACGGCGCCGGGCGCAGGCAACCCGAAGGTGACGCTGGGCCTGGCGGTGTTCTGCGCCGTGTGCTTCATCGCGATTGCCGGGCTGATGGGTGCAAAACCCGTCTGATGCCTTCGCCGGCAAGGCCGGCTCCTACACCCGTTGCGCTGTAGGAGCCGGCCTTGCCGGCGAATGGTCACACCTCAATCGCGCAGGCTGATCACCGGCCAGCCGCGTTTCTCGGCTTCGGCACGCAGGGTCGGGTCCGGGTTCACCGCCACCGGGTTGGCCACCTGCTCCAGCAGCGGCAGGTCGTTGATCGAGTCGCTATAGAAGTAGCTGTCGTCCAGGTTCAAGCCATTCTCTTCGAGCCAGCGGTTCAGGCGCGTCACCTTGCCTTCACGGAAGCACGGCACGTCGATGCTGCGCCCGCTGTAGCGACCGTCGACCATCTCGCACTCGGTGGCCAGCAAGGTCTCAACGCCCAGGCGCTGGGCAATCGGGCCGGTGATGAAGCGGTTGGTGGCGGTGATGATCACCAGCTTGTCGCCCGCGTCACGGTGCTTTTGCAGCAGCGCCAGGGCCTGGGGCAGGATGATAGGCTCGACGCAGTCGCGCATGAAGTCGCGGTGCCATTCGTCGAGTTGCGCCATTTCGGTCCTGGCCAGGATCTCCAGGGTGAATTCAAGGTACGCGCCCTGGTCCAGCTTGCCGGCCAGGTAGTCCTGGTAGAACGCATCGTTGCGGTTCTTGTAGGCGATGGGGTCGAGAATCCCGCGTTCGCACAGGTAATCGCCCCAGGTGTGGTCGCTGTCGCCACCCAGAAGCGTGTTGTCCAGATCGAATAAAGCCAGGCGCATCGAAGTCACTCGCATAACATCTGAAAAGGCCCACAGAATACGGACTTTTATCTGCTATGCACATAAGGTGGAGCGGCGCGTTGCTGGCGTTGCAAGCTTTGTGGAACAATGCGGCGACATGCGTTTGCGAGGTTGCTGCCGTGATCGACCCCGATGGTTTTCGCCCCAATGTCGGGATCATTCTGACCAATGATCTCGGGCAGGTGCTATGGGCTCGACGGATCAACCAGGATGCCTGGCAGTTTCCACAAGGCGGGATCAACCCCGAGGAAACGCCGGAAGACGCCCTGTACCGCGAGCTGAATGAAGAAGTGGGCCTGGAGCGGCAGGATGTTGAAATTCTTGCCTGCACCCGTGGCTGGTTGCGTTATCGTTTACCCCAACGCCTGGTGCGTACCCACAGCCAACCGCTGTGCATCGGCCAGAAACAGAAATGGTTCCTCCTGCGCCTGGTGTCCAACGAGCAGCGGGTGCGGATGGATTTGACCGGTAAACCGGAATTCGATGGGTGGCGCTGGGTCAGCTATTGGTATCCGTTGGGCCAGGTGGTGACATTCAAGCGCGAGGTTTACCGCCGCGCTCTCAAAGAGCTTGCCCCGCGCCTGCTGGCGCGCGACTGACGACGGAGTTCGACCCCGAGCCATGCTCAATACGCTGCGCAAGATCGTCCAGGAAGTTAACTCCGCCAAGGATCTCAAGACGGCGTTGGGGATCATTGTGTTACGCGTCAAAGAAGCCATGGGCAGCCAGGTGTGTTCCGTCTACCTGCTCGACCCGGATAGCAACCGCTTCGTGCTGATGGCCACCGAGGGCCTGAACAAGCGCTCCATCGGCAAGGTCAGCATGGCCCCCAACGAAGGCCTGGTGGGCCTGGTGGGTACCCGCGAAGAACCGCTGAACCTGGAAAACGCCGCCGATCACCCGCGTTATCGCTACTTTGCCGAAACCGGCGAAGAGCGCTTTGCCTCCTTCCTCGGTGCACCCATCATCCACCACCGCCGCGTGGTGGGCGTGCTGGTCATCCAGCAGAAGGAACGTCGCCAGTTCGACGAGGGCGAAGAAGCCTTCCTGGTCACCATGAGTGCGCAGCTGGCCGGGGTTATCGCCCATGCCGAGGCCACCGGCTCGATTCGCGGCCTGGGGCGCCAGGGCAAGGGTATCCAGGAAGCCAAGTTCGTCGGCGTGCCGGGCTCGCCTGGCGCGGCGGTGGGTACGGCGGTGGTGATGCTGCCGCCGGCCGACCTGGACGTGGTGCCGGACAAGACCGTCACCGACATCGACGCCGAACTCAAACTGTTCAACAACGCCCTCGAAGGCGTGCGCAGCGACATGCGCAACCTCTCGGCCAAGCTCGCTACCCAGCTGCGCCCCGAAGAGCGTGCGCTGTTCGACGTGTACCTGATGATGCTCGAAGACGTCGCCCTGGGCGGCGAGGTGGTGGAGGTCATCAAGACCGGCCAGTGGGCCCAGGGCGCCTTGCGCCAGGTGGTGGGCGAGCACGTCAACCGCTTCGAGCTGATGGACGACGCCTACCTGCGCGAGCGCGCCTCCGATGTCAAAGACCTGGGCCGGCGCCTGCTGGCCTACCTGCAGGAAGCCCGCCAGCTGACCCTGGTGTACCCCGACAACACCATCCTGATCAGCGAAGAACTGACCCCGGCCATGCTCGGTGAAGTACCCGAAGGCAAGCTGGTGGGGCTGGTGTCGGTTCTCGGCTCGGGCAACTCCCACGTCGCGATCCTGGCGCGTGCCATGGGCATCCCCACGGTGATGGGCCTGGTCGATCTGCCGTATTCGAAGGTCGACGGCATCCAGATGATCGTCGACGGCTACAAGGGCGACGTCTACACCAACCCCAGCGAAGTGCTGCGCAAGCACTACACCGAAGTGGTCGAGGAGGAGCGCCAGCTGGCCCAGGGCCTGGACGCCCTGCGCGAACTGCCGTGCGAGACGCTCGATGGCTATCGCATGCCGCTGTGGGTCAACACCGGGTTGCTGGCCGACGTGGCGCGGGCGCAGCAGCGCGGCGCCGAAGGGGTGGGGCTGTACCGTACCGAAGTGCCGTTCATGATCAACCAGCGCTTCCCCAGCGAAAAGGAGCAGCTGGCGATCTATCGCGAGCAACTGGCGGCCTTCCACCCGTTGCCGGTGACTATGCGCAGCCTGGACATCGGGGGTGACAAGGCGCTGTCGTACTTCCCGATCAAGGAGGACAACCCGTTCCTGGGTTGGCGCGGTATCCGCGTGACGCTGGACCACCCGGAGATCTTCCTGGTGCAGACCCGCGCCATGCTCAAGGCCAGCGAAGGCCTGAACAACCTGCGCATCCTGCTGCCGATGATCTCCGGGATACACGAACTGGAAGAGGCATTGCACCTGATCCACCGCGCCTGGGGCGAGGTGCGCGACGAAGGCACCGACGTGCCGATGCCGCCGGTGGGGGTCATGATCGAGATTCCGGCGGCGGTCTACCAGACCCGCGAGCTGGCGCGCATGGTCGACTTCCTGTCGGTGGGGTCCAACGACCTGACCCAGTACCTGCTGGCGGTCGACCGCAACAACCCGCGGGTGGCCGACCTCTATGACTACCTGCACCCTGCGGTGCTGCAGGCCTTGCAGCACGTGGTGACCGCGGCGCATGCCGAGGGCAAGCCGGTGAGCATCTGTGGCGAGATGGCTGGCGACCCGGCAGCGGCGGTGCTGCTGATGGCCATGGGCTTCGACAGCCTGTCGATGAACGCCACCAACCTGCCGAAAGTGAAATGGATGCTGCGTCAGATCAGCATGAGCAAATCCAGGGAATTGCTGGAGCAAGCTATGGGTATCGATAACCCGCAGGTTATCCACAGCTCGCTGCAACTGGCGCTGAAGAACCTGGGGTTGTCGCGGATGATCAATCCTGGGGCTTCCAAGACCCTGTGAAGCCGGGGCCGCTTCACGGCCCTTCGCGGGTCAAGCCCGCTCCCACAGAGATCTCACCGGTCTTGATGCTTGTGCTGTATCTGTGGGAGCGGGCTTGACCCGCGAAAGCGTCAAACCTGCAAGGTGACCTCGCCCAACTGCCCCCCAAACGGCCCGAAGCTGCGCTCCACCATCAACCTGCTGCCATCCGCCTCGACAATCAACACCGTACTCGCCCGCGTCCCGTAGTTTTGGCTGGCAATGAACACGCTCGACAGCAACCGCTCGGTCGCCAGCCCCACACCGGTCTGCGGCAGCTCGGCCTCTTCGGCCTGCTGCTCATCCCCCAGCAACGCCAGCAGCCGCTGTGGTCGCGGGTCCTGCAGCTGGTCTTCGAGCGCAGCCCGCATCTTCAGCAGTTTCGGCCACGGCGTATCCAGCCCGGCATTCGACAAGCCGTACACCCCCTCGGCCAGCAGCACCGGCGCCGCCTCCTGCGCATTCAGGTACCCCAGCTGCCCAGCGTCCCCTACCAGCAGGTTGAATCCCGAATACTGGCTGCTGCGGCTGGCCACATGGTCCAGGTAAGCCTCCACCCCCAGCTCGCCGCGCAGAAACCCCGCCACCAGCTCGCCGCGCGAGCGCGCACCCTGCGCCTGCTGCGGGTCCCGAATATTGGTCAGCGCCGCAAAGCGCCCGCCCGGTCCGACCCCCAGCCAGCTGCCGCCAGCCTCGAGGTCACGTCCGGCATACACCCCCGGCGCATCCTCCCACGCCCCCAGCGCCTGGCTGGGGCGGGCATAGAACTCGTCACGGTTGGCCGCGACGATCAGCGGCCGGGCATGCCCCGGGCGCCATGCAAAAGCAATCAGACACATAGGTTCGCTCCCAGTGTTTTCAGCCACTCTACCCACACTGGCGTTCGCTATCCATCGACTAAACGTGTCTTCACTAGAGCCACAGGCCCACCTTCCGTTACCATGCCGAACTGATTTTGGGGGTCGACAATGGAATTTGTGATCTATCTGGTGCTGGGCGCCTGTGCAGGTGTACTGGCCGGGCTGTTCGGCGTGGGCGGCGGCATCATCATCGTGCCGGTGCTGGTGCTGAGCTTCACCCTGCAGGGCTTCGACGCCTCGGTGCTGACCCACCTGGCAGTCGGCACGTCGCTGGCGACCATTGTCTTCACCTCGGTCAACGCCATCCTCGAGCACCACCGCCGTGGTGCGGTGCAGTGGCCGATCTTCGTGTGGATGACCGTGGGCATCCTGCTCGGCGCCGGGGTAGGGGCCAAGACCGCCTCGCTGATCCAGGGCCCGCACCTGCAGAAGATCATCGGCGTGTTCGCCCTGCTGGTGGCCGTGCAGATGGCCCTGGACCTCAAGCCCAAGGCCAGCCGCGGCGTACCCGGCAAGCTTGGCCTGACCGCCGCCGGCGGCGTGGTGGGCTGGGCCTCGGCGATCTTCGGCATCGGCGGCGGCTCGCTCACCGTGCCCTTCCTGACCTGGCGCAGCCTGCCCATGCAGCAGGCGGTGGCCACGTCCTCGGCCTGTGGTTTTCCGATTGCGGTGGCCAGTGCCCTGAGTTTCATCGTGCTGGGCTGGGACGAGGCGCACCTGCCGCCCAACAGCCTGGGCTTCGTGTATTTGCCGGCGCTGCTCGGGATTGCCCTGACCAGCATGTTCTTTGCCCGTTTCGGTGCGCGCCTGGCGCATAAACTGTCGCCACGCCTGCTCAAGCGGCTGTTCGCCGCACTGCTGTTCTGTGTAGGCCTGAGCTTTTTGCTTTAACGAGAGGAGTCACCATGCTGCCTTACCCGCAGATCGATCCCGTGGCACTGGCCATCGGGCCGCTGAAAATCCACTGGTACGGCCTGATGTACCTGATCGGCATCGGCGGCGCGTGGCTGCTGGCGTCGCGCCGGCTGCACCGCTTCGACCCCACCTGGAGCCGCGAGAAACTCTCCGACCTGGTGTTCTGGCTGTCCATGGGCGTGATCGTCGGCGGGCGCCTGGGCTACGTGCTGTTCTATGACCTGAGCGCGTACCTGGCCAACCCGACGCTGATCTTCGAGGTGTGGAAGGGCGGCATGTCGTTCCATGGCGGCTTCATCGGCGTGATGCTGGCGGCGCTGTGGTTCGGCAAGCGCAACAACAAGTCGTTCTTCGAGCTGATGGACTTCGTTGCGCCGCTGGTGCCGATCGGCCTGGGTGCCGGGCGCATCGGCAACTTCATCAACGCCGAGCTGTGGGGCAAGGCCACCGACGTGCCATGGGCCATGGTGTTCCCGCCGTTCAGCGACCCGGCGCAATTGCCGCGTCACCCGTCGCAGCTGTACCAGTTCGCCCTGGAAGGTGTGGCACTATTCCTGATTCTGTGGCTGTACTCGCGCAAACCGCGCCCGACCATGGCGGTTTCCGGGATGTTCGCGCTGTTCTACGGCATCTTCCGCTTCATCGTCGAGTTCGTGCGCGTGCCGGATGCGCAGCTGGGTTACCTGGCCTTCGGCTGGCTGACCATGGGTCAGGTGCTGTGCGTGCCGATGATCGTCGCCGGTATCGCGCTGATCTGGCTGGCCTACCGCCGCGCGCCGAGTGCCAAGGGCGCGGCGCTTTAATTTTCCCGGCAGGGGCCTGGCCCCTGCCGGTATCGAGACAGGTAAGACATGAAGCAATATCTAGAGCTGGTGCGTGATGTGATCGAGAACGGCACCCTGCAGGGCAACCGTACCGGCGTGCGCACCATCAGCCTGCCGGGCGCCATGCTGCGTTTCGACCTGCAGAAGGGTTTCCCGGCCATCACCACCCGCCGTCTGGCGTTCAAGTCGGCGATCGGCGAAATGGTGGGCTTTCTGCGTGGCGTGAAGAACGCCGGCGAATTCCGTGAACTGGGCTGCAAGGTCTGGGACCAGAACGCCAACGAGAACGCCCAGTGGCTGGCCAACCCCTTCCGCCAGGGGCATGACGACCTGGGCGAGATCTACGGCGTGCAATGGCGCCAGTGGCCGGCCTACAAGCGCATCCCGCTGAGCAACCCGGCGGCCATCGAGCTGGCGCAGAGCAATGGCTTCGTGAAGATTGCCGAGGCAGAAGAAGAGGGCGAGGCGTTCGTGGTGCTGTACAAGGCCATCGACCAGATTCGCCAGTGCATCGACACCATCCACAACGACCCGGGCAGCCGCCGCATCCTGTTCCATGGCTGGAACTGTGCGCAGTTGGACGAGATGGCGTTGCCGCCGTGCCACCTGCTTTATCAGTTTCACCCGAACGTGGAGACCAAGGAGATTTCCCTGACCCTCTACATCCGCTCCAACGACCTGGGCCTGGGCACGCCGTTCAACCTCACCGAAGGCGCCGCGCTGCTGTCGCTGGTGGGCCGCCTGACCGGCTACACGCCGCGCTGGTTCACCTACTTCATCGGTGATGCGCACGTGTACGAGAACCACCTGGACATGCTCACCGAACAGCTCAAGCGCGAGCCGCTGGCGGCGCCCAAGCTGGTGATCTCCGACCGCGTGCCTGAGTATGCCAAGACTGGTGTGTATGAGCCTGAGTGGCTGGAGAAGATCGAGCCGAGCGACTTCAGCCTGGAAGGCTACGAGCACCATGCACCGATGACGGCGCCGATGGCGGTCTAAGCGCGCCATACCGCTTCGCCAGCAAGGCTGGCTCCTACAAGGATCACCGCGATCCCCTGTAGGAGCCAGCCTTGCTGGCGAAAGGGCCCTCAGTCAGTGCCCATGGCTGCGCCCCACATGCGAATGCTCCGCCTCCGGGGCTGTCACCGCACCGTTCACCTCCAGATGCTGCAGAATCGAGCACTGCGTTTCCTGCGCCCGGCAATGCTGGCGCAACTCCAGCAACTGCCCCTGCAATGCCACCAACCCGTCGATGCGCGCCTTCACGTGCTGGATATGCTCGTCGATCAGCGCATTCACGCTTTCGCACTGGTCCTCCGGGCTGTCGCGTAGGCGCAGCAGGCTGCGGATCTCTTCCAGGGTCATGTCCAACGTGCGGCAGTTGCGGATGAAGGTCAGCCGCTCCACGTGCGCCTGGGTATACAGCCGGTAGTTGCCCTCGCTGCGCGCAGGCTCTGGCAAGAGGCTTTCACGCTCGTAGTAGCGAATGGTTTCCACCGGGCAGTCGGTGGCCCTGGCCAGCTCTCCGATCTTCATCTGCAAAATACCTCGGTTGGTTGCTTGACCCTATAGTGGCTACAGGGTGTTCACTTGGCAACAGGACCTTTAGGGATGAACCACATGAACCAGCCTGTCAGCCCCGACCACGTCGGCCACGCGCATGATCACAAGCATGAACATAGCCACGATCATGCCCACGACCACGCGGACCACGACCACGCCAGCCCCGCGCCTGCCGCGCCTGCCCACGGCAGCTGCTGCTCCGGCGCCGCCGCACCGGCCCTGGTGCAGCTGCGTGAAACCACCAGCAGCGATGCGCGGCTGAGCCGCTTCCGGATCGAGGCCATGGACTGCCCGACCGAGCAGACCCTGATCCAGAACAAGCTGGGCAAGCTCGACGGCGTCGAGCAGCTGGAATTCAACCTGATCAACCGTATCCTCGGCGTCATGCATACCCACCCCGACACCCGCGGCATCGAGCAGGCGATCACCTCGCTGGGCATGCACGCCGAACCGCTCGACGATGCGGGCGAGGCCGGCAGCGACGCAGTGGCTGCGCCGAAGAAACCCTGGTGGCCGCTGGCGCTGTCCGGTGTCGCCGCACTCGCCGCCGAGATCGTCCACTTTACCAATGCCGCCCCGGAATGGGCCGTGGCCCTGCTGGCGCTGGCGGCCATCCTCGGCTGCGGCCTGGGCACCTACAAGAAGGGCTGGATTGCCCTGAAGAACCGCAACCTGAACATCAACGCACTGATGAGCATCGCCGTGACCGGCGCCGTGCTGATCGGCCAGTGGCCGGAAGCGGCCATGGTGATGGTGCTGTTCACCTTGGCCGAACTGATCGAGGCGCGCTCGCTGGACCGTGCACGCAACGCCATCGGCGGCCTGATGCAACTGGCCCCGGACCTGGCCACCGTGCGCCAAGCCAACGGCCAATGGCAGGAGGTCGACGTGCGCCAGGTGGCCCTTGGCGCCACCGTGCGCGTGCGCCCAGGCGAACGTATCGGCCTGGACGGCGAAGTGCTGCAAGGCCAGTCCAGCATCGACCAGGCGCCGATCACCGGCGAAAGCCTGCCGGTGGAGAAGGGCCCCGGCGACAAGGTGTTCGCCGGCACCATCAACCAGTCTGGTGCGCTGGAGTACCGAGTGACCGCCGCCGCCGGCCAGTCGACCCTGGCCCGCATCATCAAGGCCGTGGAGCAAGCCCAGGGCGCCCGTGCCCCGACCCAGCGCTTCGTTGACCAGTTCTCGCGCATCTACACCCCGGTGGTGTTCGTGCTGGCACTGGCGGTGGCCGTGGTGGCACCGCTGTTCTTCGGCGGCCTGTGGTTCGACTGGATCTACCGTGCGCTGGTGCTGCTGGTGGTGGCGTGCCCGTGCGCGCTGGTGATTTCGACCCCGGTGACCATCGTCAGCGGCCTGGCCGCCGCAGCGCGCAAGGGCATCCTGATCAAGGGCGGCGTGTACCTGGAGGGCGGGCGCAAGCTCAGCTTCCTGGCGCTGGACAAGACCGGCACCATCACCCACGGCAAACCGGTGCAAACCGACTACCGCGTGCTCGATGCGCGCTTCGAAGGCCGCGCCCAGCACATCGCCGCGAGCCTGGGCGCTCGTTCCGATCACCCGGTGTCGATGGCCATCGCACAGCAGTACGCCGATCAGCCGCTGGCCGAGGTCAGCGAGTTCCAGGCCCTGATGGGCCGTGGCGTGGGCGGCAAGATCGACGGCGTGCTGTACCACCTGGGCAACCATCGCCTGGTCGAGGAACTGGGCCTGTGCTCGCCCGAACTGGAAGCCCAGCTCGATGAGCTGGAGCGCCAGGGCAAGACCGTGGTGCTGCTGCTCGACGCCTCCGGCCCGCTGGCGCTGTTCGCCGTGGCCGATACGGTCAAGGAAAGCAGCCGCGAGGCGATTGCGCAGTTGCATGCACTGGGTATCAAGACCGTCATGCTCACCGGCGACAATCCGCACACCGCCGAGGCCATCGCCGCGCAGGTGGGCATCGATGAGGCTCGCGGCAACCTGCTGCCGGCCGACAAGCTCAAGGCCATCGAAGACCTGTACGCCCAGGGCCATCGGGTCGGCATGGTCGGCGACGGCATCAACGATGCCCCGGCGCTGGCGCGCGCCGAGATCGGGTTTGCCATGGCGGCGGCCGGTACCGACACCGCCATCGAAACCGCAGACGTGGCACTGATGGATGACGACTTGCGCAAAATCCCGGCGTTCGTCAGGCTCTCGCGGCAAAGCGCGGCGATCCTGGTGCAGAACATCGTTCTGGCCCTGGGCATCAAGGCGATCTTCCTGGCGATCACCTTCACCGGCATGGCGACCTTGTGGATGGCGGTGTTCGCCGACATGGGCGTGAGCTTGCTGGTGGTATTCAACGGCTTGCGCCTGCTCAGAAAGTAAGAGGCGGTATGTTGAGTTCCGAGTTGAAGGCGTTCTACATGGTGGCCCGCCTGGGCAGCATTACTCTGGCGGCGAAGAAACTCGGGCTCAGCCAGCCGACGGTGACCACGCAGATCCGCAACCTGGAGGCCCAGTATGGGGTCGAGCTGTTCTTTCGCGGCGGTCGCCGCCTGACCCTGAGCGACGACGGCACGCGGCTGATGCCGATGGTCAAGGCGCTGATGCAGCAGGAGTCGGATATCGAGTTCTTCCTGCGCAACAGCGGCCAGGGGCAGGGTGGCCTGCGCATTGCGGCCACCGCGCCGTACTACATTCTCGACCTGGTGAAGATCTTCCGCGAGCGCCTGCCGCAGGTGGAGCTGTCGGTGGAGATCGGCAACTCGCAGCAGGTGCTGGAGTGGCTGGAGGATTACCGCGTGGACATGGCCGCCTCGTCACAGCTGGTGGAGGATGCGCGGCTGGTGCGGCGGGTGCTGGGCGTCGACCCGCTGGTGGTGGCAGTGCACCGCAACCATCCCCTGGCCTCGCGTGAGGCGGTGCCGCTGAGTGCGCTGGGCGGGCATTGCCTGCTGATGCGCGAACAGGGCTCGACCACGCGCCGGCTCACCGAGCAGATGCTCGACGAGGCGGGGGTTAAGGTGGGCTCGCTGCTGGAGATCGGCAGCCGCGAATCGATCCGCGAGGCGGTGCTGCGCAACATCGGCATCAGCATCATCGCCCGCCACGAGGTGCCGCATAACCCGGAGCTGAAGGTGCTGGCGCTGGAGGGTGCGCCGGTGATGCATGAGTACCTGTACTGCCTCAAGGAACGGCGCCAGGCGCGGTTGCCTGCTGCCTTTCTCGGCCTGGCCCAGGAAGTATCGGCGTCTGGTCCATAGCCATCGCGGGTCAAGCCCGCTCCCACAAGATCGTTGTGGGAGCGGGCTTGACCCGCGATGGGCTGCGCAGCAGCCCTACAAAATCTGCCTATACCACTATCATCCGCTTTTGCCCCACCGCCACAGAACCTTCGCATTGCCCGCCTAGCATGGCCCTCACTCGTTCAGTGAGGTCCCGGCATGAACAACGCACTCGCAACCCCCGGCGCACAGATGAAAGTGCGCGGCATCCACAAACGCTTCGGCGCCTTCACCGCGCTGCACGACGTGTCCCTGGACATCGCCGCCGGCGAACTGGTGTGCCTGCTCGGCCCTTCCGGCTGCGGCAAGACCACCCTGCTGCGCTGCATCGCCGGGCTCGAACGCCAGGACCGTGGCACCCTCTACATCGGTGACCGCGACATTTCCGAGCTGCCGCCCCAGGCCCGCGACTACGGCATTCTGTTCCAGTCCTACGCGCTGTTCCCCAACCTCACCGTCGAAGCCAACATCGCCTACGGCCTGACCGCCAGCAGCCGCGACGAATCCCGTCAGCGCGTGGCCGACATGCTCGACCTGGTCGGCCTGCGCGGCAGCGAGAAGAAGTACCCCGGCCAGCTCTCCGGCGGCCAGCAACAACGTGTGGCCCTGGCCCGCGCACTCGCCCCGGCACCCTCCTTGCTGCTGCTCGACGAACCCATGTCGGCCCTCGATGCCCGCGTGCGCGACCACCTGTGCAGCGAGCTGCGTCAGTTGCAACGCCAGCTTGGCATCACCACCCTGATGGTCACCCACAACCAGGACGAGGCCATGCTCATGGCCGACCGCATTGCGGTGATGAACAACGGCCAGGTCGAGCAGTACGACACCCCGCAGGCCATCTACGACAAGCCGGCCACGCCGTTCGTGGCCGAGTTCGTCGGCCAGGGCAACTGGCTGCCATTCCAGCAGCGCAGCGACAGCCATGCCCAGGTGGGTGACATGAACCTGCGCCTGGCCCCCGGTGCGGGCGCGGCCAACAGTGGCCGGTTGTTCTGCCGCCCCGAGGCGATCAGCGTCAACCCGCCGGTGCATGAAGAAAACCTGTTCCCGGCCCGCGTGCGGGAAATCACCTTCCTCGGCAATCGCTGCCGCATGAGTTTCGAGTTCAACCAACTGCCCGGCCACGCACTCACCGCCGAGGTGGCGCCCGAATCGATGCCGCGCCTGGGCTCGCAGGATATCTGGGTGGCCTTGCCGCCGCGCAGCCTGCAGGTGTTTGCCTGACATGGGCGCGCCGATGAGCCTGCCGATCGTACCTGCGAAGGCCAAGACCACCGGCGGCGTCGCGCTGGGTGATCGCCTGTTCGTGACCGGCGGCAAATGGCTGTTGCTGGTGCTGCTGACCGTCGCGGTGCTGCTGCCGTTGCTGGCGATCTTCTGGCGCGGCTTCAGCAGCGATGCCGGGCAGGGCGGCGGGCTGGTCGCGGCCCGCGAACTGTTCGCCAGCGCCAACTTCCACTGGCTGCTGGGCAACAGCCTCACCGTCGCGCTGAGCGTGGCGGCCATCGTGGTGCCCACCGCCTACCTGTTCGCCTATGCGCTGCAACGCACGCTGATTCCGGGCAAGCGTATCTGGCGCGGGATCTCGCTGCTGCCGCTGCTGGCGCCTTCGATGCTGCCGGCCATCGCGCTGGTGTACCTGTTCGGTAACCAGGGCCTGCTGCGCGGGCTGCTCAGCGACAATATCTATGGCTTCTGGGGCATCGTGCTGGGCGAGGCCATCTACACCTTCCCGCATGCGCTGATGATCCTGCTCTCGGCACTGTCGCTGGCCGACGCACGGTTGTTCGATGCGGCCTCCAGCATGGGCGCCGGGCCACGCCGCGCGTTCACCAGCATCACCTGGCCGGCCACGCGCCAGGCCGTGTTCGCCGCGTTCTGCCTGGTGTTCACCCTTACCATTACCGACTTCGGCGTGCCGGTGGTGGTGGGTGGCGACTACCAGGTGCTGGCGCTGGAAGCCTACAAGGCGGTGGTGGGCCAGCAGCAGTTCGGCCGTGGTGCACTGATCGGCATGGTGTTGCTGGTGCCGGCGCTGCTCAGCTTTGCGGTGGATGCCTGGCTGCGCCGGCGCCAGGGCGATGCCATGAGCGGTCGCGCCCAGGTGTTCGAGCCGGCCCCCAGCCGCCGGCGTGATGCGTGCTTCCTGGCTATCGTGCTGCTGGTGTGCGCCATTCTGCTGCTGGTGGTGGGCATGGCGGTGTACTCCTCGCTGGTCAAGTTCTGGCCCTACAACCTGTCGCTGTCGCTCAAGCACTACCAGTTCGACGACACCGCCGGCGGCGGCTGGCTGGCCTACCGCAACAGCATCACCATGGCGCTGGGCACCGCCCTGATCGGCAGCGCGGTGATCTTCAGCGGCGCCTACCTGATGGAGAAGACCAGAGGCCGTCTCAACCTGCTGCTGCGCCTGCTCAGCTTCGTGCCGATGGCCGTGCCGGGGTTGGTGCTGGGGCTGGGCTACGTGTTCTTCTTCAACCTGCCGGGCAACCCGCTGCATGTGTTCTACGGCAGCATGACGCTGCTGGTGGTGTGCACCATCGCGCACTACCTGACCACCGCGCAGATGACCGCCACCACTGCACTGCGCCAGCTCGACAGCGAGTTCGAGGCCGCCGCGCTGTCGCTCAAGGCCCCGCTGTACCGCCACTTTGCGCGGGTCACCGTGCCGATCTGCCTGCCAGCGCTGCTGGACATCATCCGCTACCTGTTCGTCTCGGCGATGACCACCGTGTCGGCGGCCATCTTCCTCTACAGCCCCGACACCATCCTGGCCGCGGTGGCGGTACTGAACATGGACGATGCCGGCAACGTCGGCGGTGCCGCCGCCATGTCCACCCTGATCCTGCTCACCAGCGCCGGCGTGTCACTGCTGCTGGCGTGGGCCTCGCGTGGCCTGCTCAAACGCTCCCAGGCCTGGCGCCAGCGCGCGCCGGGCCACTGATTGCTCTTCCAACCCTGTACTGCTCAAAGGAACCGCACCATGTTCAAGCCACTTGCTCTTGCCGCTGCCGTGCTCGCTGCCGTGACCGTGCAGGCCCAGGCCGCCGACACCCAGCTCACCGTGTACACCGCGCTGGAGGCCGAACAGCTCAAGACCTACAAGCAGGCCTTCGAGAAGGCCAACCCGGATATCGAGATCAAGTGGGTGCGTGACTCCACCGGCATCATCACCGCCAAGCTGCTGGCCGAGAAGGATCGCCCGCAGGCCGACGCGGTGTGGGGCCTGGCGGCGTCGAGCCTGGCGATCCTCGACCAGCAGGGCATGCTGCAGACCTATGCCCCCAAGGACCTGGACAAGATCGGCGCCAACTACCGCGATGCGGCCAACCCGCCGGCGTGGGTGGGCATGGACGTGTGGGCGGCGACCATCTGCTTCAACACCATCGAGGCCGAGAAGCAGGGGCTGAGCAAGCCGGTGAGCTGGCAGGACCTGACCAAGCCCGAGTACAAGGGCAAGATCGTGATGCCCAACCCGGCGTCGTCCGGCACCGGTTTTCTGGATGTGAGCGCATGGCTGCAGACCTTCGGCGAGAAGCAGGGCTGGCAGTACATGGACGAGCTGCACCAGAACATCGGCCAGTACGTTCACTCCGGTTCCAAGCCGTGCAAGCTGGCGGCGGCGGGAGAGTTCCCGATCGGCATCTCGTTCGAGTACCCGGCGGTGCAGCTCAAGCGCCAGGGCGCGCCGCTGGATATCGTGCTGCCCAAGGAAGGCCTGGGCTGGGAGATCGAGGCCACTGCGCTGATCAAGGGCAGTCAGCATGAAGCCGCGGCCAAGCGCCTGGCCGACTTCTCGGCGAGCCCGGCGGCGATGGAGCTGTACAAGGAGAACTTCGCGGTGCTGGCGCAGCCGGGCATTGCCAAGCCGCAGACCGAGTTGCCGGCCGATTACGAGCAGCGTCTGATCAAGAACGACTTCGGCTGGGCATCGAAGAACCGCGACAGCATTCTGGCCGAGTGGCGCAAGCGCTATGACGGCAAGTCGGAGAAGGTGGCGCAGCAGTAAATCCGCTTCGCTCCCTTCGCCGGCAAGGCCGGCTCCTACAGGACTGCGTCGTCTGTAGGAGCCGGCCTTGCCGGCGAAAGTCGCACCACCATCTCAAGGGAACCCCCATGTCAGATTTTCTCATCGTCGGCGCCGGCATCCTCGGCCTGTCCCACGCCTACGCCGCAGCCCGGCGCGGCCTGCGGGTCAAGGTGTTCGAACGCAGCGCCACCCCGCTGGGCGCCTCCATTCGCAACTTCGGCCAGGCCCTGGTCAGCGGCCAGCCACCCGGCCAGATGCTCGAACTGGCCAAGGCCAGCCGCGGCATCTGGGCCCACTGGGCCGAGCACGCCGGCTTTGCGCTCAAGCGCAACGGCTCGCTGCTGCTGGCCCGCACCGCGCTGGAGCAAGACCTGCTCGAAGCCTTCTGCAACGGGCGTGCACTCGAGCACGGCTACCCGGTCGAACTGCTGCAGGGCGCCGCGCTCGATGCGCTGTACGACGGCCAGTTCCGCCATCATCGCGCCGCCCTGCGTGGGCTGGATGATCAGCAGGTGTACTCGCGCGAGGCCATCCCTGCGCTGGTCAACTACCTGCGCGAGCAACTGGGCGTCGAGTTCCACTTTTCCACGCTGGTGCGCGAGGTGGAGCCGGGGTTTCTGACCACCACCGCCGGTCGCTTCAGCGGCGAGCATATCGTGGTGTGCAGCGGGCACGACTACCAGACGCTGCTCGCCGAGCCGATGGCGCAGTTGCAGCCGCAGGTATGTCGCCTGCAGATGCTGCGCGCCCGGCCACGCTTCGCCCTGGATCTGCAGCATTCGCTGCTGACCGGGTTGAGCTGCCTGCATTACGGAGCGTATGCCGACCTGCCGCAGGCGCAGGCCCTGCGCGCCGAGGTGCAGGCCGACAGCCCGCACCTGCTGGAAAACGGCATTCACCTGTTGATCAGCCCGACGCCCCATGGCGAGCTGATCATCGGCGATTCGCATGCCTACGGCAGTGATGCGTCGCCGTTCAATGCCGAGCAGGTGGACAACTGGATGATCGAGCTGGCCGAGCAGACGCTGGGTGGGCGCATCGAGGTGCTGGAGCGCTGGCAGGGGGTGTACGGCTCGGGTGGGCCGGGGCCGTTTTCGCTGCTGGCGGTAGCGCCGGGGGTGAGTGCGGCGCTGATGCACAGCGGGGTGGGGATGAGCGTTGGGCCGGCGTTGGCGGAGGGGCATATTGCACGTCTGATCTAAGACCGCCATCGCGGGTCAAGCCCGCTCCCACAGGGATCGCACACTCTCTGTGGGAGCGGGCTTGACCCGCGATTGGCCTTAAAGCTCCTGCACAAGACTGTCGATCTGCTCCTGCCGCTCCGCCTGCCCGAGTTTGGCCCCTGGGTTCATTGACGACCACTGCGGGTGCGCCCGCGCCTTGCTCAGCGCCTCCGGCAACTTGCCCTCGCGCCAGCCCTTGTCGCTGGGCAACGTCAGCTTGATGCGAGCTGTCGCCGCATGCCCGCGCCCCTCCAGCGCCGCCAGCAACTGACGCTGACGCAACGCCAGCAAACGCAGCACCCCGTCGTCCACCGTCAGTTCATGCTGGCCCTTCAGCTTGCCCATCAGCCGCGAACCGTAACTGCGTGCCGTCTGCAGCGCACCCCCGGCAATCGCCCCGGCCAGTGCGGCCGCCCCCAGGGTGATGCCGCCGACCAGCAAGTCGACCCCGGCACCGGCCGCCGCGCCTGCGGCAACCCCGCTGCCCAGGCGCACGCCCAGTAATTTCAGGGTCTCGGGGTTGAACAGGTCATCGCCCCAGCGCCCGTCCAGCAGCGGTAGCTCGCCGGTGTTGGCGTCGTCCTTGCGAAACGCATACAGCTTGAGCAGCGCCTCGACGCAGCGTTGTTCACGCTGGCGAATCACCTGATGCAGCTCGCTGATCGCCGCTGCCTCGGCCTCCGGCCTGGCGATCACGCTACGCCGGCACGCCGCGCAATCGAGCAGCAGTTCGGCAATCAGGCGCTTGGCGCTGTGCTGGCGTGCCACACGCTGGGCCTGCTGGTCATCGATAAGGCGCTGCAAGGCCGGGCGCGCATTCTCCAGCAGCAAGGCCAGGCTTTCGTACAGGCGCTGCTCGCCATCCTGCGGCGGGGCCACGCTGTCGAAGCGCACCAGTGCGTGCAGCCCCAGGCGTGCCAGGGCCTCGCGCCAGTCCGGCTCGCGATGCTCGTTGCTGGCCACGAAGTTGAGCACCGGCAGCAGCGGTTTGCCGCAACCGGCCAGCACTTCCAGTTCATCGCGGTACTTGGCCAGCACCGGCTCGCGGGCGTCGATCACGTACAGCCCGGCATCACTGGCCAGCAGCTGGCGCAACACCTTGGCCTCCTGCTCGAAGCGCTGGCGCGCCTCGTTGCCTTGCAGAAAACGCTCGACCCGCGCCGGGCCGTCCAGCCGCTCACCGGGCCGATCGAGACGCTCCAGGTAGTCGAGCAGCGCGATGGCATCCTCCAGGCCCGGGGTGTCGTACAGCTCCAGCAGCGGCTCGCCCTCCACCGACAGCCGTGCGCCTTCCACATGCCGGGTGGTGCTGGGGCGGTGCGAGACTTCGCCGAAACCCACGTCGCGGGTGAGCGTGCGCAGCAGCGAGGTCTTGCCGACGTTGGTGTGGCCGACCACGGCCAGTTTCAACGGCTTAGTCATGGCCATGCTCCAGCCAGTTGAGGGGGGCACTGTCGGCGTACGCCAGGCCCAGTTGCTCCAGCGCCTGGTGCCAGTCGCCCAGGCGGTCGGCGTCCAGTGCCTGGCCGGGTGGCGCCTGCAACAGCCAGATGCGCGTGGCCCCGGCGCTGCGCGCAAGCTCGGCCAGCAGCGCCAGGCTGCCCCGGTCGGGCGAGCGGCGCGGGTCGCAGGCGATGGCCAGGCGCGCGGGCGGGAAGCGGCTCAGCTGTTCGAGCAGCCTGTTGCGTGATTCGCGGCTGTCGAGGATACCGGCGTTGGTCACCGAGGCTGGCAGGGCGGGCGGCCAGGGGCGCTGGTCGTCGAGCTCCAGGCCCACCAGCAAGGCGCCCTCGGCCGGTGCGTCGCCTTCGCTGCGGGTGATTTCGGGCAAGGCCTGCGGGGCAGGGTCGTTGACCCCCAGGCGTTCACTGCTGGGCATCAGCACGTCGCGCAGGGCGCTGTAGCCGGGCAGGTTGAGGTCCAGCCCCAGGCGCCGGCGCCCGCTGTGCCAGCGCCACAGGCACAGGGCCGCGAGCACCAGCCGCGGCAGCAGGCCGTACACCACCAGCACGCCGAGCATCCAGCCGGCCCACGACTGGCGTGCCAGCTCCAGCGCCGGTTGGCTGGCGCCGCTGGCGCGGATCATGGCCGCGTCCGGCACGCTGAAGCCCAGCAGCGCGGGCAGGGTGCCGAGGGCCTGGGTCAGGCCGACAAAGGTGTCGGGGTCGAGGATGGTGGTTTCCCACACAAAGCCATAACGCCGGGTGGCCAGCAGCATCAGCATCACCACCAGGGCGCTGGCCAGCGCCAGCAGCCACAGGCCGTGCACCAGCAGGCCGAGCAGCCAGCGGTTGAGGCGCTGGCGTTGCAGCAGTACCAGCAGGGCTGGGGCCAGATGCGCGGCCTTGGCATCGCGGGCGAACTTTTCGCTCAGCCATAGCCACAGCCGCCCCAGGCTGGCGCCATGGTCGCCGGCCAGGGCAAAGCCCAGAGTCCAGCTCAGCAGCATCAGCAGGTTAAGCCCCAGCAGGCTGCCCAGCGCCCAGAACACGTTGACCGGGCGCTGGCCGTCGCCCAGCCCGGCGAAGGCCAGGCCGGCGCCGCTGAGCACGGCGAGCAGCAGCAGGGCCAGCAGCGCCAGGCGCGCCCCGGCTTTCCAGCGCCCCAGCGCGGCGCGCAGGCCGTCGCGTTCGGCCAGCCACAGGGCGCGGTGTTCGATGCGTGCAGCCAGGTCGCCGCCTTGCTGGCGCGCACGGCGGTTGGCTTCCTGGTCTTCCAGCGCGCCGGCATGTTCTTCACGCAGGCGCACGGCTTCGGTGAGCCAGCGTTTGTCCAGGTCAGTCAGTCCAGTCACACCCAGCTTCCATTGATCAAAACTGCCCAAAGCATAACCCACGCATCGGCCAGCGGGCTTTGCTATCCTCGCGGGCATGAAAACATCACTGCCTCTCAGCCTGATCGCGGCCCTCGCCGAGAACCGCGTCATCGGCATCGACAACAGCATGCCCTGGCATTTGCCGGGGGATTTCAAGTATTTCAAGGCCACCACGTTGGGCAAGCCGATCATCATGGGTCGCAAGACCTGGGATTCGCTGGGGCGCCCCTTGCCGGGGCGTCTGAACCTGGTGGTCAGCCGTCAGCCGGGCCTGGTGCTGGAGGGCGCCGAGGTGTTCGGTTCGCTGGATGAGGCCATCGTGCGGGCCGAGCAGTGGGCGCTGGAGCACGGTGTGAACGAGCTGATGCTGATCGGCGGTGCGCAGCTGTACGGTCAGGCGTTGGAACGCGGGCTGGCTGATCGCCTGTACCTGACGCGGGTCGAGCTCAGCCCGGTGGGGGATGCGTGGTTCCCCGAGGTGGATGCGCAGCAGTGGGCGATGAAATCGACCCAGGCCAATGCGGCTGAAGGGGACAAGCCGGCTTATCACTTCGAGGTGTGGGAGCGGCGTTGATGCATTCGCCGGCAAGGCCGGCTCCTACACGATTGCTGTAGGAGCCGGCCTTGCTGGCGAAGGGGTCTTCAGCTATGCGTCAACTGCGCATGCTCATCGGCCTCCAGCAGCACCTTGTCGGTCTGCCCCATGGCCTGGCTGGTCAGGGTACCGGCCACCATCGCACCACTCACGTTCAGTGCCGTGCGGCCCATGTCGATCAGCGGCTCGACCGAGATCAGCAGCGCCACCAGCTCCACCGGCAGGCCCATCGCCGGCAGCACGATCAGCGCGGCGAAGGTCGCACCGCCGCCCACCCCGGCCACCCCGGCCGAACTCAGGGTCACGATGGCCACCAGCGTGGCGATCCACAGCGGGTCGAGCGGGTCGATGCCCACCGCCGGGGCCACCATCACCGCCAGCATCGCCGGGTACAGGCCTGCGCAACCGTTCTGGCCGATGGTCGCGCCGAACGAGGCGGCAAAGCTGGCAATCGCCTGAGGGATGCCCAGGCGACGGGTCTGCGCCTCGATGCTCAGCGGAATGCTCGCCGCACTGGAGCGGCTGGTGAAGGCAAAGGTCAGCACCGGCCATACCTTGCGGAAAAACCGCAGCGGGTTGACCCCGCCCAGGCCCAGCAGCACACCGTGCACCACGAACATCAGGCCCAGGCCGATGTACGACACCACCACGAAACTGCCCAGCTTGAGAATGTCGTCCAGGTTCGAGCTGGCCACCACCTTGGTCATCAGCGCCAGCACGCCATATGGGGTGAGCTTCATCACCAGGCGTACCAGGCGCATCACCCAGGCCTGCAGGGTGTCGATGGCCACCAGCGCACGGTTGCCCTTGTCGGCGTCGTCCTTGAGCAGTTGCAGGGCGGCCACACCGAGGAACGCGGCGAAGATCACCACGCTGATGATCGAGGTCGGCTTGGCCCGGGCCAGGTCGCCCACCGGGTTGGTGGGGATGAACGACAGCAGCAGTTGCGGGATGTTGAGGTCGGCGACCTTGCCCGCGTAGTCACTCTGGATGGTCTGCATGCGCGCGGTTTCCTGCACGCCGGCCACCAGGCCTTCGGCGCTGAGGCCGAACAGGTTGGTCAGGCCGATGCCGATCAACGCGGCGATGGCCGTGGTGAACAGCAGGGTGCCGATGGTCAGGAAACTGATCTTGCCCAGCGACGAGGCGTTGTGCAGGCGTGCCACGGCGCTGAGGATCGAGACGAAGATCAGCGGCATGACGATCATCTGCAGCAGGCCCACATAGCCGTTGCCGACCAGGTCGAGCCAACTGATGGTGCTTTTCAGGACCGGGCTGCCGGCACCGTAGATGGCATGCAGGGCACTGCCGAACAGCACGCCGACGATCAGGCCGACCAGCACTTTCTTGGCAAGGCTCCAGGAGGTCTTGCTGGTTTGCGCCAGGCCCAGCAGCAAGGCTGCGAACACCAGCAGGTTGAGAAACAGCGGCAGGTTCATTGAAGCTCCAGACAAAGGGCGGGGCGTCGCGTCTGTGCGCGATTGCGAACAGAAATGCTAACAGCCTGAAAAACAACGAAATTAGATCTAAATGGAATTTAGATAGATGGTTTTGGAATAACCATATTCCTCGGCAAGCAAAGACGGACGAAAACAGATGCGGGGCTGGGGTGTAAGGGGCAGATGTTGCCGCCCTCTGTACCGGCCTCTTCGCCGGCAACGCCGGCTCCTACGGGGGCCACGGCGTCTGTAGGAGCCGGCGTTGCCGGCGAACACCGCACCGCAGGCAAAAAAAACCGGCGCCTGGGCGCCGGTTCTTTATTGTCGCCAGACCTTACAGCCCGTCCAGCATGGCCTTGTTGCGCACCGCGCCCTTGTCGGCACTGGTGGCGAGCAGGGCGTAGGCCTTGAGTGCGGTGGTCACCTTGCGCGGACGCTGCTCGACCGGCTTCCAGCCCTTCTTGTCCTGCTCGACACGCCGCGCCGCCAGCTCTTCATCGCTGACCAGCAGGTTGATCGAACGGTTGGGAATGTCGATCAGCACCTTGTCGCCGTCGCGCACCAGGCCAATCGCGCCGCCTGCTGCCGCTTCCGGCGAAGCATGGCCGATGGACAGGCCCGAGGTGCCGCCCGAGAAGCGCCCGTCGGTCAGCAGCGCACAGGCTTTGCCCAGGCCCTTGGACTTCAGGTAAGAGGTCGGGTACAGCATCTCCTGCATGCCCGGGCCGCCTTTTGGTCCCTCGTAGCGGATGATCACGATGTCGCCGGCCTGCACTTCGTCGGCCAGAATGCCGCGTACCGCGCTGTCCTGGCTTTCGAAGATCTTGGCGTTGCCTTCGAACACATGGATCGACTCGTCGACGCCTGCGGTCTTCACCACGCAGCCATCCAGCGCGATGTTGCCGTACAGCACGGCCAGGCCGCCTTCCTTGGAGTAGGCGTGCTCGAAGCTGCGGATGCAGCCGTTCTCGCGGTCGTCATCCAGGGTTTCCCAACGGGTCGACTGGCTGAACGCGGTCTGGGTCGGGATGCCGGCCGGGCCGGCCTTGAAGAAGTGGTGCACCGCTTCATCGTCGGTCTGGGTGATGTCCCACTTGGCGATGGCTTCTTCCATGCTGCGGCTGTGCACGGTCGGCAGGTCGGTGTGCAGCAGGCCGCCACGGGCCAGCGAACCGAGGATGCTGAAGATGCCGCCGGCGCGGTGCACGTCTTCCATGTGGTACTTCTGGATGTTCGGCGCCACCTTGCACAGCTGCGGCACGCTGCGCGATAGCCGATCGATGTCGCGCAGGTCGAAGTCGATCTCGGCTTCCTGGGCGGCGGCCAGCAGGTGCAGGATGGTATTGGTCGAGCCGCCCATGGCGATGTCGAGCATCATGGCGTTCTCGAACGCCTTGAAGTTGGCGATGTTGCGCGGCAGTACCGACTCGTCGTTCTCGCCGTAGTAGCGCTGGCACAGTTCGACGATGGTGCGGCCGGCCTTGAGGAACAGCTCTTCGCGGTCGCTGTGGGTGGCCAGGGTCGAACCGTTGCCCGGTAGGGCCAGGCCCAGGGCTTCGGTCAGGCAGTTCATGGAGTTGGCGGTGAACATGCCGGAGCACGAACCGCAGGTAGGGCAGGCGCTGCGCTCGTATTCGGCGACCTTTTCGTCACTGGCCGAGCTGTCGGCGGCGATCACCATGGCGTCGACCAGGTCCAGGCCGTGGCTGGCCAGCTTGGTCTTGCCGGCTTCCATCGGGCCGCCGGACACGAAGATCACCGGGATGTTCAGGCGCAGGGCGGCCATCAGCATACCGGGGGTGATCTTGTCGCAGTTGGAGATGCACACGATGGCGTCGGCGCAGTGGGCGTTGACCATGTACTCGACCGAGTCGGCGATGATCTCGCGACTGGGCAGCGAGTACAGCATGCCGTCGTGGCCCATGGCGATGCCGTCATCCACGGCGATGGTGTTGAATTCCTTGGCCACGCCACCGGCGCGCTCGATCTCGCGGGCCACCAGCTGGCCCAGGTCCTTCAGGTGCACGTGGCCCGGGACGAACTGGGTGAAGGAGTTGGCGATGGCAATGATCGGCTTCTTGAAGTCGGCATCTTTCATGCCGGTGGCGCGCCACAGGGCGCGTGCGCCGGCCATGTTGCGACCGTGGGTGGACGTTTTCGAGCGGTAATCAGGCATGAAGCACTCCTGGCGGCTAATCAGGTAACAAAAAGGGGAGTGAGCTTCTCTTGTCCTTTGCACCGAAGGCAGGTGGCCGCTGGTACGGATGAGGCCGAAAACACCACGGGATCGCCGAGGGCTCGACCAGAGCTCATAAACCCGCCGGGGATGACTGGCGATGAATAGGCCGATTCTACACCGCTGGCGGCGGGAAGGAATGGCGCATTGGGCGGTTGGGCGTTTTCGCTGCGCGCGGGCCGCCCAACCGCCATGGCGTTCAGCCGGCCTCGGAGAAGTGCACCAGCTTCACGCGCTTGCGAAAGCCGCCGGTCAGCACGCCCAGGTACACCAGGCCGAGGGTGAACCAGGTCATGCCGATGGTCAGGGTCAGTGCCGACAGGCTGGTCCACAGCCACAGCGTGAGGCTCATGCCCACCAGCGGCACCACGCCGTAACGCAGCAGCCCCGAGAGGTTGCGGTGGCAGGCTTGATCGACCAGGTGCGTGCGCACCACCGCCAGGTTCACCGCCGAAAACGCCACCAGCGCGCCAAAGCTGATCAGCGAGGCCAGGGTGGTCAGGTCGATCACCAGTGCCAGCAGGGAGAACACCGATACCACCAGGGTGGCGAACACCGGGGTGCCGAAGCGTGGCGAAAGGCGCCCGAACCAGCGCCGTGGCAGCACCTGGTCGCGGCCCATGGTGTACAGGATGCGCGACACCGCAGCCTGCGAGGCCAGTGCCGAACCCAGGCTGCCGGCCACGAAGGCCGCGGTGAAGAAGTTGGCGAGGAACTGCCCGCCGGCCTTGAACATCACTTCATTGGCTGCCGCATCGACGTTGGCGAAGTGGCTGCCCGGCAGTACCAGCTGGCTGATGTAGGCCAGCACGGTGAACAGCAGCCCGGCGCCCAGGGTGGTGAGCAGGATGGCGCGCGGCACATCGCGTTGCGGGTCGCGGGTTTCCTCGGCAAGGGTCGATACCGCGTCGAAGCCCAGGAAGGACAGGCACAGCACCGCTGCCCCGGTCATCAGGTGGCTGAACCCGGGCCGGGTGCCGTCACCGAGCAGGGGCGACAGCAGGTCGATGGGCGCGCCGTGCAGGCTCTTGATCGACAGCGCGGCGAACACGCCGATGAAGATGATCTGCGCGCCCACGATCAGGTTGCTGGCCTTGGCCACCGAATGGATGCCGATCACGTTGAGCACGGTCACCAGGGCGATGGCGGCGACGATGATGCCCCACACCGGCAGTGCCGGGAAGGCGATGTTGAGGAACAGCCCGATCAGCAGGTAGTTGATCATCGGGATGAACAGGTAGTCGAGCAGCAGCGACCAACCGGCCAGAAAGCCGATGTTGGGGCCGAACGCCAGGTGGGTATAGGAGTAGGCCGAGCCCGCCACCGGGAAGCGTTTGACCATGAAGCTGTAGGACGTCGCGGTGAACAGCATGGCCAGCAGGGTCACCAGGTAGGCGCCTGCGGTGCGGCCACCGGTGAGCTCGGTGACGATGCCGTAGGTGGTGAAGATGGTGAGCGGCACCATGTACACCAGGCCGAAGAACACCAGGGCGGGCAGCCCCAGCACGCGGCGCAGTCGAGCGGTATCTGAAGTGCCAGGATGAGAGCGGTCGATAGAGGACATGGGTCGAACCTGCATTGTTTTTATTTTGATGGAGTCGATTTTTATCTGCTTATGTCGCCTGGATCAATGAAAAATTTGCCATTATGGATCATTGGCCTGGATTTTTATCGATATATGTGCATGGCTGCATGGGGCCTGTGCGGCGCTGCAATGAAGTCGACGTGCTCTAGCCGTGCGGGGTCGCCTGGCCCTAGACTGCGCGCCTTGTGCATCACCCCTCGCAAAAGGACTTGGAATGCCCGTGCTCAACCGCTCCGTGCTGTATTACCTCGCCATCGCCCTGGTACAGGGGGCGCTGCTGCTCACCTTCATCCATTACCGCAACCCTGTGCTCGCGGTGTTCTGCGCCACACTGGCCCTGGTGGGCGGCATCAATCTGCAACTGCTGGGCGGCGCGGTGCGCCAGCGCGGCACCTGGCTGCTGGTGGCCGGCCTGGCGTTGCTGATGGCCAGCGTGTCCGCCTGGCTGTATGCGCAATCGGCCGACGGCTGGCTATGGATGCGCTGGATGCCGGCCTCGCTGGTGCTGGCCTATATCGGCGCGGCGTTCATCCTCAGTTGGCCGACCCGCGACGGCAATCGCCTGCGCTATCAGGACCTTTACCAGCACGCCTGGAACAATGCCTTCATCGTGCTGCTGGCGCTGCTGGTGACCCTGGCGTTCTGGTTGCTGCTGTGGCTGTGCGGGCGGCTGTTCACGATTCTGGGCGCGCCGGTGCTCAGCGATATCTTCGCCTCGCTCGAATTCATCTGCGTGTGCCTGCCGATCTTCTTCTCGCTGGGCATCCGCATGGGGCGCCAGAACGACAAGGCCATCGGCCTGCTGCGCAATGTGCTGCTCACCGTGTGTCGCTACCTGCTGCCGCTGTGTTCGCTGATTGCGGTGGTGTTCACCCTGGCGCTGGCGGTGACCGGGGTCGCGCCGATCTTCAACACCGGTTACTCCACCAGCATCCTGCTGTGCCTGGTGGGCAGTACGCTGTTTCTGCTCAACGGCGTGTTCCAGGACGGCGAGCACGATGCCGGTTATGCCAGGCCCCTGAAGCTGCTGGTGAACGCCAGCCTTGTGTGCCTGCCGCTGCTGATGGCGCTGGCGTGCTATTCGAGCTGGCTGCGCATCGACCAGTACGGCCTGACCCCGCAGCGCTTTCTGGCGATGCTGCTGATCGGCATCGCGCTGGTGCACAGCCTGGCCGCGCTGTGGGCCATTCGCCCGCGCCAGGCGGTGTGGCTGGGCAGCTTGCGGCGCAGCAACCCGTTGATCGCGCTGCTGAGTTTCGTGGTGCTGATGCTGGTGTTCACGCCGGTGCTCAACCCGTTGACCTACAGCGCCGCCAACCAGATGGAGCGGCTGTTGAGCGGGCGCACCTCGGCGGATGCGTTCGATGCGCGCGCATTGCGCTACCGGCTCGGCAAGCCGGGGATCGAGCAGTTCGAGCGGTTGTCGCGCCTGGTCAAGGAGGGGCAGATCCTGGATGCGCCAAGCCGCGAGCTGCTGGCCGATCGACTGCTGGAGGCCGAACCGGTGAGCATGTCGCCGCGTGAGTACGGACCCAAGCTGGAATGGATCGGGCCTGCGCCGGAGGACAGTGCGCAGATGCTCAACCTGACCCTGATCGAGAGCCAATGCGGCAGCTCGGGGTGTGCTGCCTGGCAGGTGGACCTGGATGACGATGGGGTCAACGAAGTGCTGGTGGTTCCCAAGCACGAGTACTCGACGTCGGCGTTCGTATATGCGCGTCACGAGGGCTTCTGGCGTGATTATGCGCGGGTGGACGGGATCGGCACGGGGCGCGCACTGATCGAGCAGATTCGGGCGGGCACGCTCAAACTGGCGAAACCGCGCTACAAGACCCTGGTGATCGACGGGCGAGAACTGGGAATGATGCCTTACCCGCAGCGCGATTGAGTGCACCTGCCTGCAGGAGCCGGCCTTGCCGGCGAAAGGCCGTTACAGGCAAAAAAAATCCCGGCACCTGGCCGGGATTTTCATTCAGCGCGATCAGCTGTTGGGCAGCAGCCGGCAGGTGATGCTCTTGATGTAGCGCGTTTCCGGGATCGCCGGGTGCACCGGGTGGTCCGGGCCCTGGCCGCCGCGTTCGAGCAGCTGCATGTTGCGGTCCAGGTGGCGGGCGCTGGTCAGCAGGATGTTCTGCAGGTCGTCTTCGGGCAGGTGCATCGAGCACGAGGCGCTGACCAGAATGCCGTCCTTGCTCAGCAGGCGCATGGCCTGCTCGTTCAGGCGGCGGTAGGCGCCTTCGCCGTTCTTCAGGTCCTTCTTGCGCTTGATGAACGCGGGCGGGTCGGCCACGATCACGTCGAAACGCTCTTCAGCGGCCTTGAGCTCGCGCAGCGCCTCGAACACATCACCTTCCACGCAGGTGACCTTCTCGGCAATGCCGTTGAGCGCCGCATTGCGCTCCACACCATCCAGGGCAAAGCCCGAGGCATCCACACAGAACACTTCGCTGGCGCCGAACGCACCGGCCTGCACGCCCCAGCCACCGATGTAGCTGAACAGGTCGAGCACGCGCTTGCCTTTGACGTAGGGTGCCAGGCGTGCGCGGTTCATGCGGTGGTCGTAGAACCAGCCGGTCTTCTGGCCTTCCATCACCGGCGCCTCGAATTTCACGCCGTTCTCTTCCAGCGCCACCCACTCCGGCACCAGGCCGAACACGGTTTCGACGTAGCGGTTCAGGCCTTCGGCATCACGCGCCGCCGAGTCGTTCTTGAACAGGATGCCGGTGGGTTTGAGCACCTGCACCAGGGCGGCGATCACGTCGTCCTTGTGCTGTTCCATGGTGGCCGAGGCCAGCTGTACCACCAGGATGTCGCCGAAACGGTCGACCACCAGGCCCGGCAGCAGGTCCGAGTCGCCGTACACCAGGCGGTAGAACGGCTTGTCGAACAGGCGCTCGCGCAGCGACAGGGCCACGTTGATGCGGTGCACCAGCAGCGACTTGTCCAGGGCCAGCTTGGCGTCGCGCGACAGCAGGCGCGCGCAGATCAGGTTGTTGGGGCTCATGGCGACGATGCCCAGCGGCTTGCCGCCGGCACCTTCGAGCACCGCCTGGTCGCCGGCCTTGAAGCCATGCAGCGGGGTCGCGGCGACGTCGATTTCGTTGCTGTACACCCACAGATGGCCGGCGCGCAGGCGGCGGTCGGCGTTGGCTTTGAGGCGAAGGCTGGGCAGGGACATGACGTCGCTCCGGAAAAAAGAGCGGGAGTATAGCGCGTCGGCCGGGCACGCGGCTCGGCCGGCGACAAATAGCCGATCAGGCGCCCAAAGCGCGCAGCAGCTGGGTGTTGAAGGCGGGAATATCGTCGGGCTGGCGGCTGCTGATCAGGTTGCGGTCGATGACCACGGCCTGATCCTGCCACTGCCCGCCGGCATTGGTGATGTCGTCGCGCACGGTCTTGTAGCTGGTCATCTTGCGGCCCTTGACCAACTGGCTCGACACCAGCAGCCAGGCGCCATGGCAGATCACCGCCAGGGGCTTGCCGTTGGCGTCGTGGGCCTTGACCAGCTTCTGGGCGCCGGGGTCGATGCGTATGGTGTCGGAGTTCTGCACGCCGCCGGGCAGCACGATGGCGTCGTAGACCGCGACGTCGGCCTTGTCGAAGGTGTTGTCCACAGTGAAGTCGTCGGCGGGCTTGTCATGGTTCCAGCCCTTGACCGTGCCCGGTTTGGCCGAGAGGATGTCGACGCGCACGCCGCTTTGCTCGAGGGCCTGCTTGGGCCCGGTGAGTTCTACCTGCTCGAAGCCGTCGGTGACCAGCATGGCCACGCGCTTGCCGTTCAGTTGGGTCGTCATCTGCGTGCTCCTGTTGAGTTGAACCTGTAGTAAGCAGGCAGCCCTGGGGCAGGCAAAGTTCCTTCTGAATCCATCAACGGGTGTTTCCCGGCCCGCCTGCAGGGTTAGAATCGCCCTTCAGCCCCGAGTGTGTATCTATGTCCCAGGAACTTACCGCCGAACAGATCCAGCAAGCCCTGCAGGGCATCAGCGTACCGCCCCAGCCGCAGATCATGGTCGACCTGCAGTTCGAGCAGTACATGCCCGACCCGGACCTGGAGACCATCGCCAAGCTGATCTCCCAGGACCCGGGCCTTTCCGGCGCACTGCTCAAGCTGGTCAATTCGCCGTACTACGGGCTGACCAACAAGATCGCCTCGATCCAGCGCGCGGTGAACCTGCTGGGCAGCCGCTCGATCATCAACCTGATCAACGCGCAGTCGATCAAGGGCGAGATGAGCGACGACACCATCGTCACCCTCAACCGCTTCTGGGATACCGCCCAGGACGTGGCCATGACCTGCCTGACCCTGGCCAAGCGCATCGGCTCGCAGGCGGTGGACGAAGCCTATGCCCTGGGGCTGTTCCACGATTGCGGCGTGCCGCTGATGCACAAGCGCTTCCCCGACTACATGCATACCCTGGAGCAGGCCTACGCCGAGGCCGGCCCCGACAAGCGCGTGGTCGACACCGAGAACCGCACGTTCAACACCAACCACGCCGTGGTCGGCTACTACACGGCCAAGTCGTGGCGCCTGCCCGAGCACGTGAGTGCCGCCATCGCCAACCACCACAATGCCCTGGCGGTGTTCAGCGACGACTCGGCGCGCAACACCCAGCTCAAGAACCTGCTGGCCATTCTGAAGATGGCCGAGCACATCTGCAGCTCGTACCGGGTGCTGGGCAACCAGAGCGTGGACCACGAATGGAACACCGTCGGGCACCTGGTGCTCGACTACGTGGGCCTGTCGGAGTACGACTTCGAGAACCTCAAGCAGACCATCCGCGAAATGGGTGCGCACTGACCCATGCCCGAGCTACCTGAAGTCGAGACCACCCGCCGCGGCATTGCGCCGTACCTTGAAGGGCAGCGTGTCAGCCGTGTGGTGGTGCGTGAACGGCGCCTGCGCTGGCCGATACCCGAAGACCTCGACGTACGCCTGTCGGGGCAGCGCTTCGTGTCGGTGGAACGGCGTGCCAAGTACCTGCTGCTCAACGCCGAGGTGGGCACGCTGATCAGCCACCTGGGCATGTCGGGCAACCTGCGGCTGGTGGAGATCGGCCTGCCGGCGGCCAAGCACGAGCATGTGGACATCGAGCTGGAGTCGGGGCTGGCGCTGCGCTACACCGACCCGCGCCGGTTTGGCGCGATGCTCTGGGCCCCCGACCCGTTGCAGCACGAGCTGCTGCTGCGCCTGGGCCCGGAGCCGCTGACCGACCTGTTCGATGGCGAGCGGCTGTTCCAGCTGTCGCGCGGGCGCTCGATGGCGGTCAAGCCGTTCATCATGGACAACGCGGTGGTGGTGGGGGTGGGCAACATCTATGCGACCGAGGCGCTGTTCGCGGCGGGCATTGACCCGCGGCGACCGGCCGGGGGCATTTCGCGGGCGCGCTACCTGCGCCTGGCCATCGAGATCAAGCGCATCCTGGCCGCCGCCATCGAGCGTGGCGGCACCACCCTGCGCGACTTCATCGGCGGCGACGGCCAGCCGGGCTACTTCCAGCAGGAACTGTTCGTGTACGGGCGCGGGGAAGAACCGTGCAAGGTGTGCGGCACGGTGCTGCGCAACGTGACCCTGGGCCAGCGCGCCAGCGTGTTCTGCCCGCGCTGCCAGACCTAGCGGCCTGTATCAGGCCTTGCCGGTGATCCTGCGGTACTTGGCCATCAGCTCGTCTTCGGTTTCCGGGTGCGCTTCATCCAGCGGGATGCAGTCGACCGGGCAGACCTGCTGGCACTGCGGTTCGTCGTAATGGCCAACGCACTGGGTGCACAGGTTGGGGTCGATCACGTAGATCTCTTCGCCCTGGGAGATGGCGGCGTTCGGGCACTCGGGTTCGCAGACGTCGCAATTGATGCAATCGTCGGTGATGATCAGGGACATGGGGACTCCGGCCGGGGCGTCAGGCCCGGGCATATGAAAACCAATGGGCACAATTGTGCCGCATTAACGCCCGCAGTGCACGCGGGCGCGGTTTTCGATGCGGGCGCGGTTACTTCTTGAAGCGCTCGGTGAGTGCGTCAGCCACTACCGGGTGCACGAACTTGGTGATATCGCCGCCCAGCGCCGCGATTTCGCGCACCAGGGTCGAGGATATGAACGAATAGCGCTCGGACGGCGTCAGGAACAGGCTTTCGACGTCGGGCGCCAGTTGCCGGTTCATGTTCGCCAGCTGGAACTCGTACTCGAAGTCCGAAACCGCGCGCAGGCCGCGCAGGAACACATTGGCCTGCTGCTCCTTGGCGAAATGCGCCAGCAGCGTGGAGAAGCCGATGACCTGCACGTTGGGCAGGTGCTTGGTGACCTCACGCGCCAGCTCTACCCGTTGTTCCAGGGGGAACAGCGGGTTCTTCTTGGGGCTGGCGGCGACCGCGATGATCACCTCGTCGAACAGCCGGGAGGCCCGCTCGACCAGATCGCCATGGCCTTTGGTAATAGGGTCGAATGTACCTGGGTACAACACTCGGTTCATCGCGTCGTCCTGGCAGGAGTGCGTTTGGGAGTCGGATGGTATCGCAGCAGCTGCGGTCGGCCAAGTCGCCATCGCCGGCTCAAGGCACTATAGACAGGCGTGATAATGCTTGTCACCCGCTGCAGGCCGAGTGTCTGGTGCCTTGAAAGTATCGACCCCATCGCGGGTCAGGCCCGCTCCCACAGGCTATGCATCTCTTTGTGGGAGCGGGCCTGACCCGCGATGGGGTCGCTGCAACGTCAGCGAATGAACAGACGATAGACCCACCGCTGCAGCGCCTTCCCATACGGCGGATAGATCAGCCGCGCCGCATTCACCCGCGACTTGGCGAACACCGCCCGGGCATGACTGAAGGTCTTGAAGCCCTCGTGCCCGTGGTAGTTGCCCATCCCCGACGGCCCGACCCCGCCAAACGGCAGGTCGTCCTGGGCCACGTGCAGCAGGGTGTCGTTCAGGCACACGCCGCCGGAATGGGTCTGCTCCAGCACCCGCCGCTGCTCGGCACGGTCGTGGCCGAAGTAGTACAGCGCCAGCGGGCGCGGGCGCTGGTTCACATAGGCCAGCGCCTCGGCCAGGCTGTCATAGGGCACCACCGGCAGCAGCGGGCCGAAGATCTCGTCCTGCATCACCTGCATGCTGTCATCGACCTGCAGCAGCACCTGCGGCGGCAGGCGCCGACCTTCGCGGGCTTCGCCGGGGTACAGGTCGAGCACGCTGGCGCCCTTGTTGCGGGCATCGCGCAAATAGCCTTCCAGGCGCGCCAGGTGACGCACATTGATGATCGCGCTGTAGTCCGGGTTGTTTCGCACCTGTGGATAAAACCGCAGCACCGCCTCGCGATAGGCCTGCACGAAGCCCTCCAGGCGCTCGCGCGGTACCAGCGCGTAGTCCGGGGCAACGCAGGTCTGCCCGGCGTTGAGGGTCTTGCCGAAGGCGATGCGCTCGGCCGCCTGGGCCAGCGGTACACTGGCCGACACGATGGCCGGCGACTTGCCGCCCAGCTCCAGGGTCACCGGGGTCAGGTTGGTGGCTGCCGCCGCCATCACCTGGCGGCCGATGCTGGTGGCGCCGGTGAACAGCAGGTGATCGAACGGCAGGCGCGAGAAGGCCTCGCCCACGCCAGCATCGCCCAGCACCACGCTGACCAGGTCGTCGGGAAACACTTCGCCCAGCAGGCGCTGAAGCAGTGCCGCGGTGGCCGGGGTGGCTTCGCTGAGCTTGAGCATCACCCGGTTGCCCGCTGCCAGCGCCGCGGTGAGCGGGCCGATGGCCAGAAACAGCGGGTAGTTCCATGGCACGATGATGCCCACCACGCCCAGCGGCTGGTACAGCACCCGCGCGCTGGCCGGCTGGAACGCCAGGCCCACCGTGCGCCGCACCGGCTTCATCCAGCCCTTGAGGTGGCGCTCGGCGTGGCGAATGCCCTGCACGCTGGGCATCAGTTCGGCCAGCAGGGTCTCGTCGGCGCTGCGCCCGGCAAAGTCGCGGTCGATCGCCGCGACCAGGGCCGACTGGTTCGCCAGCAGCAGCCGGCGCAGGCTGGCAAGCCACTGCAGGCGCTGCGCCGCCGGCGCCATGGGCAGCCCGGCAAAGGCCCGGCGCTGCTGTTCGAACAGGGTCTGGAGGGGCATGCGGGCTCCGTGGCAGGGCAAGTGTGCCTGGAGCATATACGCCGGTTGTGCAGGTGGTACATCCCGTGGCGGATACGCCGTAAGATAAGCCTATTCCTTCAAGCTCATGCCTTTGGAGCTGACCATGGCACCGCGCATCAAGACCCGCGAGCTCATCGTGCAGAACAGCCTCGAGCTGTTCAACCAGCAGGGTGAACGCAGTGTCAGCACCAACCACATTGCTGCGCACATGGAAATCTCGCCGGGCAACCTCTATTACCACTTCGCCAACAAGCAGGCGATCATCGCCGTGCTGTTCACCCAGTACGAGGCGCTGGTGGAAGGCTTTCTGCGCCCGCCCCAGGGGCGCGCCGCCACCGTCGAGGACAAGCGCTTCTACCTCGAGGCGCTGCTGTCGGCGATGTGGAACTATCGCTTCCTGCACCGCGACCTCGAACACCTGCTCGGCCACGACCCGACCCTGGCTGCGCGCTACCGACGTTTTTCGCAGCGCTGCCTGCTGCAGGGCCAGGCCATCTACCGAGGTTTCGTCGAGGCCGACATCGTGGCCATGGACACCGTGCAGATCGAATCGCTGACCCTCAATGCCTGGATCGTGCTGACCTCCTGGGTGCGCTTTCTGTGCACCACCCGCGAGCACTCCGCGCACCTGAGCGAAGAGGCGATCAAGCGCGGCGTGTACCAGGTGCTGGTGCTGGAGCTCGGTTTCGTCACCGCCAGCGCGCGCCCTGCAGTGGATGCGCTGTGCAAGGAATTCTACGTGCCGCTGGACCAGGCACTGGAACAGTAGGCCGCCCACCCCCTTTGAATCGATATGGAGACCGACATGCCACTCGCGCAACTGATCGCACCCCAGCAACTGGCAGAGCGCCTGGGCGCTCCGAAGCTGGTGATTCTCGATTGTCGCTTTGCCCTGGAAGACGTCGACTATGGCCAGCGCAGCTATGCCGAAGGGCATATCGCCGGCGCGCACTTCGCCGACCTGGAGCGTGACCTGAGCGGGCCGGTGGTCAAGGGCGTGACCGGTCGCCACCCCTTGCCCGACCCGCAGCAACTGATCGAACGGCTGCGCAGCTGGGGCATCGACAACGACAGCGACGTGGTGCTCTACGACGATGGCCCCGGAGCCTTTGCCGCGCGGGCCTGGTGGTTGCTGGCATGGCTGGGCAAGCGCGACGGGGTGGCGATCCTCGATGGCGGGCTCAAGGCCTGGCACGCGGCCGGGTTGCCGCTGAGCCTGGATGCCTGTGACAAGCGTGAAGGCAGCTTCAGCGGGCAGCCCGATGCGAGCCTGGTGCTGGACGCCGCCGAGTTGGCCAATGGCCTGGGCACGCCCGACCTGACCCTGCTCGACGCCCGTGCGCTGCCGCGTTTTCGCGGCGAGGTGGAGCCCATCGACCCGGTGGCCGGGCATATCCCGGGTGCGCATTGCGCGGCCTTCACCGACAACCTGGGGCCCGATGGTCGTTTTCTGTCGCCCCAGCAGCTCAAGCAGCGCTTTGCCGCCTTGCTCGGTACGCGCCAGCCGCAGGCGCTGGTGGCCTATTGCGGCTCGGGGGTGACGGCCTGCCATAACCTGTTCGCCCTGGCCTTGGCCGGTTATCCGCTGGCGCGGCTGTACGCCGGTTCGTGGAGCGAGTGGATCACCGACCCGCAGCGTCCGGTGGCCAAGGGCGACTGATCAGGCCCCGCTGGCCAGCCACTGTGGAATGCGCCGCTCCAGGTAGTAGCCGGGCTGGCGCAGGCTGCCGTCGACAAAGCCCACGTGACCGCCATGACGGTGCAGCTCCAGGGTGGTCTGGCTGGCCAGTTCGGCGGCCCCTGGCAGGCTGTGGCTGAACACGAACGGATCGTCCTGGGCATGGATGATCAGCGTGGGCGTACGGTTTTCACCCAGGTAGTAGCGGCTCGACGAGCGCTGGTAGTAGTCGTGGGCGTCGCTGAAGCCGTTCAGCGGTGCGGTCACACGGCCGTCGAAATCCCAGAAGGTGCGCAGGTTTTCCAGCGGGCCGAGGCGGTCCAGGGTTGCCAGGCCCTCATGGTGACCGTGGTGCTGGAAGTGGCGCTGCTTGTCCTTCACGTAGCCCAGCATGGCGCGCATGAAGTGCGCCTGGTACACCCGTGAAAACCCCAGGCCGATGCGGTCGGCGCACTGGTCCAGGCGAAACGGCACCGACACCGCCACGGCCGCCTGCAACTGGCTGGCCGTACCCGCTTCCCCCAGGTGCTTGAGCAGCACGTTGCCACCCAGCGAATAACCCACCGCGTACAGCGGTGCCTGCGGGCGCTGGGTGCGCAGGTGGGCGATGACTTCGGCCAGGTCTTCGCTGGCGCCAGAGTGGTAGCTGCGCGGCAACAGGTTCGGCTCGCCCGAGCATCCGCGCCAGTTGACCGCCACGCTGGCCCAGCCCTGCGCCGCCAGGGCGCGCTGCAGGCCGATGACGTAATGGGAGGTCGACGAGCCGGTCAGGCCGTGCAGTACCACCACCAGTGGCGTGGTGGTGGCAAGCGGGCCGTGCCAGTCCAGGTCGAGGAAATCGCCGTCGGCCAGCCACAGGCGCTCACGCCGATGTGCAAGCGGTGGCGACTTGCGCCAGAGCGGGCCCCAGAGCGTCTGCACATGGGGGTTGCGCAGGCCGGTGGCTGGCTTGAACGGGGGTGGGGTGGCGCTGGACATCGTCGAGGTCTCTTGAGCGGGCGGCAGACCCTGTGATCAGTGTATGTGCGCAAGCGCAGGTCTGCTGCCGCCAAAGCATATTCAGCAGGCGTCACTTCGGGCAAGGGCTGTCGGTTGGCGAGGCTGAGGTCGTGGAAGGGTGTGCTGGGCGAGTGCCGGGCTGCTGAGGGTCAGCAGCCCGGCGGTGGTGCAGGCGGCACGCACAAGCCGGTTGGTGATCGGTGCCGTACCTGGGGGGCGCCGGAGCACGATCAGGCAAAGCACCTCAGGCGGCGGCTGCAGTTTGCTGGAGGCGGGGCGACGTTCAGCCGCGTTCCCACAAGGCATAGTGCACCTGACCGGCCTTCTTTTCCCGGTGCAGGCGCCAGTTGCCCGGCAGTTGCAGGGTCGACGGCGCGGTTTCGCTTTCGGTGTAGATCCACGCGTGCTCGGCCAGCCAGTGGCGCTCTTCGAGCAGCGCACAGGTGGCCGGCAGCAGGTCCTGGTGGAAGGGCGGGTCGAGGAACACCACGTCGAACGGGGCCTTGGGTTCGCCTTGCAGGTAGCGCACCACGTCGGTCTGGATCACCTGCCCGGTGGGGCAGCGCAGCAGCTCCAGATTGTCCTTGAGGTTCTCGATGGCGGCGCGGTTGCTGTCCAGCGCCACGGCCGAGGCCGCGCCGCGCGACAGTGCTTCGAGAAACAGCGCGCCGCTGCCGGCAAAGGCGTCCAGCACGCGGGCGCCCTCGATGTGCGCGGTCAGCCAGTTGAACAGGGTTTCGCGCACCCGGTCGGGGGTAGGGCGCAGGCCCGGTGCGTCAGGAAAGCTCAGGCGGCGGCTGCGCCACTCGCCGGCGATGATGCGCAGCTGGCCCTGGCCGCCGTGGGTGGCGGCCTTGGATTTGGCGGATGGACTGGCCATTAATGCTCCGGTACGCCAAGCGGCTGCTCGGCGGGTTTGTCAGTGGGCGGTGGCAGCGGCTGTTGCGCCACCTTCGGCCCGGCGGTCACGATGACCATCTTGTCGGCGGCCAGGTGCTTGTTGAGGGCAGCACGCACCTGCTCGACGGTGAGGCTCTGGGACTTCTGCATGAAGTCCTCGAGGAAATTCAGCGGCAGGTCATAGAAGCCGATGGCCCCCAGTTGGCCGACGATGCTCGCATTGCTGGCGGTGGACAGCGGGAAGCTGCCGGCCAGTTCGCGCTTGGCATCGTCCAGCTCCTGCTGGGTGGGGCCGGTCTTGAGGTAGTCGCGCAGGATGTCCTGTACCAGCTTGAGCGTGCCTTCGCTGAGTTCGGCACGGGTCTGCAGGTTGATCATGAACGGGCCACGCACCTGCATCGGGCTGAATACCGAGTACACGCCGTAGGTCAGGCCGCGCTTTTCGCGCACTTCGCTCATCAGGCGGGTGCCGAAGGCGCCGCCGCCGAGGATCGAGTTGCCCAGCGACAGGGCCGCGTAGTCCGGGTCGGCGCGGTCGATGCCCAACTGGGCCAGCATCAGGTGGGTCTGCTTGGACGGGAAGTCGATGTGGTTGACGCCCGGCTTGGGTTCGCTCGGTTGTGCCAGCTTGGGCAGCGCCGGGCCCTTGGGCAGCGCGGCGGAGACCTGCGCGGCAATCGCCTCGGCTTCCGTGCGGCTGAGGTCGCCGACCAGTGCGATCACCACGTTGCCGGCGGCATAGGCCTTGGCATGGAAAGCGCGCAGCTGGTCCAGGGTGATCGGCGGGATGCTCCTGGCGTCGCCATCGCTGGGGTGCCCGTAGGGATGCTTGCCGTAGAGCTTCTCGAACAGCTCGATGCTGGCCAGCTTGCCGGGGTTCTGCTTCTGGTACTCGAAGCCTGCGAGCATCTGGTTCTTGATGCGCTTGAGCGCGTCTTCAGGGAAGGTCGGCTTGCCCACCACTTCGGCGAACAGCTTCAGGGCCGGCTCGCGCTTGTCCTTGGCGCTCAGGCTGCGCAGCGAGGCCACCGCCATGTCGCGGTAGGCACCGTTGCCGAAATCCGCGCCCAGGCCTTCGAAGCCGGCGGCGATGGCGCCGACGTCCTTGCCTGCCACGCCTTCGTTGAGCATGGCGTTGGTCAGGGTGGCCAGGCCCGGCAGGTTACCGTCCTGGCTGCTGCCGGCGGCGAAGGTCAGGCGCAGGTCGAACATCGGCAGTTCGTGGGCTTCGACGAACAGCACCTTGGCGCCTTCGGCGGTGTTCCAGGTCTTGATGTCGAGGTTGCGTCGGCTCGGTGCCTTGCCGTCCAGCTCGGCCAGCGATTGCAGGTTGGCGCCGGGCTTGGCGGCCGCAGTGTCGGCATGGGCGGGGCCGGCCAGGCACACGGCGCTCAGCAGCAACGCGCCGAATACGCCGCGGCCCTTCGGGGTGTGGCGTGGGGTGGTGTGCTCAGTCATGCGCCTGCTCCTCGGGCAATACATGCGCAACGCTCAGGCGTTCGCGGGTGAAATAGGTGCGGGCGGCACTCTGGATGTCGGCCGGGGTCACGCTCTTGAGCTCGTCGAGCTCCTTGTCGATGAGCTTCCACGACAGCCCGACGGTCTCCAGTTGGCCGATGGTGGTGGCCTGGCTGCTGATCGAGTCGCGGTCGTAGACCAGCCCGGCAATCACCTGGGCGCGCACGCGCTCCAGCTCTTCAGCGGTTGGCGGGGTGGTTTTCAGCTCGTCGAGCAGCTTCCAGACGCCGCTTTCGACCTCGGCCAGGGTCTTTTTCTTCTGCGTGTTGGGCACCGCGGAAAGCACGAACAGGCTGTCGCCACGGGTGAACGGGTTGTAGCTGGCCGACGCGCCGGCCACCAGTTCCTGACCGCGTTCCAGGCGGGTGGCCATGCGCGCGCTGTAGCCGCCGTCGAGCAGGGCCGCGATCAGGCGCAGGGCGTGGACGCTGCGCGGGTCCTTGGCGGTGGCCAGGCCCGGCACGTTGAAGCCGTAGATCAGGCTCGGCAGTTGGGTGCGCACATGCACGGTGAGCTGGCGCAGGCCCGGCTCGGCCAGTTCCAGCGGCAGTTTGGCAGGGGGTGTGGCGCGCTTGGGGATGGCACCGAAGTAACGCTGGGCCAGGCCCTTGACCTCGTCGGCGGTGACGTCGCCGACCACCACCAGGGTGGCGTTGTTGGGCACGTACCAGGCTTCGTACCAGTGGCGCAGCTCTTCGACCTTCATGCGTTCGAGGTCGGCCATCCAGCCGATGGTCGGGGTGTGGTAGCCGCTGGCCGGGTGGGCCATGGCGCTGAACAGCTCCATGGCCTTGGAGTTGGGCTGATCGTCGACGCGCAGGCGGCGCTCTTCCTTGATGACCTCGATTTCGCGGCTGAACTCTTCGGGCGGCAGGCGCAGGCTGCCCATGCGATCGGCTTCCAGTTCCAGGGCCACGCCCAGGCGGTCGCGGGCCAGCACCTGGTAGTAGGCGGTGTAGTCGTCGCTGGTGAAGGCGTTCTCTTCGGCGCCCAGGTCACGCAGGATGCGTGAGGCTTCGCCAGGCCCCAGCTTGTTGCTGCCCTTGAACATCATGTGTTCCAGGGCATGGGACAAGCCGGTCTGACCCGGGGTCTCGTAGCTGGAGCCGACCTTGTACCAGACCTGCGATACCACCACCGGGGCGCGATGGTCTTCACGCACGATGACCTTGAGGCCGTTGTCGAGGGTGAATTCATGGGTGGGCTGGACGTCGGCGGCAACCGCCACCAGGGGCATGACAATTGTGCTGAGCAGCAGGCCGGCGGCGCGGCGGGCTAGAGCATTCATTGATGATTCAACCTGTAGGGCTGCCCGCATGGCCTTAGCGTCGGCGGGCTAGGAGGTGCTAGGATACTGATCCGGTTGCCTGACGACCATGCCTGTCGAGATCAAGCGTTGCAGGCGTCCCGACAAAATGTTGCGCATGAACCAGTCGGCTTGACCATAGTCTGTTCTGCGTTAGAAGAATTTTGAGGCGCCACACTGGCGCATCGCTACCCTGAGATAGCCGTCTTCCATGTTTGGTTCCAACGACGACAAAAAGACCCCGGCCGCGGCCGGTGAAAAGAAAGGCCTGTTCGGCTGGCTGCGCAAAAAGCCCCAGCAACCTGTTGTCGAACAGCCCGAAACCCCAGTGCCAGAGGCGCTGGAGCCTATCGCCCCGACTTTGCCTGAGCCGGTAGCCGTCGAGCCCGCCCCGGTCGCGAGCGCGCCCGTCGCCGTCGAGGATCACCCCAGCAGCCTGGTGCTGCCGGTGCCCGAAGAGCCGGTGGCGCTGGTGGCCGACCTCGAGCCCCACGTCCCCCCGCCGATTCCCGAGCGCCCAGCCCCCGAGCCTGCCCCGCAGTACGCTGCGCCCGAGCCTGTGGTAGCGCCTGCGCCGCAGTACGCCGCGCCCGAGCCGGTGATCGAGGCTGTACCGCAGTACAGCGCGCCCGAGCCGGTGGTCGAGCCTGTACCGCAGTACAACGCACCCGAGCCGGTGGTCGAGCCGCCTGCAGTGGTGCCGCCCGCACCTGTTGCGGCCACCGAGGTCGCCCTGCCTGTTCCCGAGGCCGCCCCGTCGGTGCCTGAAACCACCACCAAGGCCGGCTTCTTCGCCCGCCTCAAGCAGGGCCTATCCAAGACCAGCGCCAGTATCGGCGAGGGCATGGCCAGCCTGTTCCTGGGCAAGAAGGTCATCGACGACGACCTGCTCGAAGAGATCGAGACCCGCCTGCTGACCGCCGACGTCGGCGTCGAGGCCACCTCGGTGATCGTGCAGAGCCTCACCCAGAAGGTCGCACGCAAGCAGCTGGCCGATGCCGATGCCCTGTACAAGTCGCTGCAGGGCGAGCTGACCGACCTGCTCAAGCCGGTCGAACAGCCGCTGAAGGTGCATGCCGCGAACAAGCCGTTCGTGATCCTGGTGGTCGGCGTCAACGGCGCCGGCAAGACCACCACCATCGGCAAGCTGGCGAAAAAGCTCCAGCTCGAAGGCAAGAAGGTCATGCTGGCCGCCGGCGATACCTTCCGTGCTGCCGCGGTGGAGCAGCTGCAGGTATGGGGCGAGCGCAACCAGATCCCGGTGATCGCCCAGCACACCGGCGCCGACTCCGCTTCGGTGATCTTCGACGCGGTGCAGGCGGCCAAGGCGCGCAACATCGACGTGCTGATCGCCGACACCGCCGGTCGCCTGCACACCAAAGACAACCTGATGGAAGAGCTGAAGAAGGTTCGCCGCGTGATCGGCAAGCTGGACGCCGACGCGCCGCACGAGGTGCTGCTGGTGCTGGACGCCGGCACCGGGCAGAACGCCATCAACCAGGCCAAGCACTTCAACCAGAGCGTGGAGCTCACCGGCCTGGCGCTGACCAAGCTCGACGGCACCGCCAAGGGCGGGGTGATCTTCGCCCTGGCCAAGCAGTTCGGCCTGCCGATCCGCTACATTGGTGTGGGCGAAGGCATCGATGACCTGCGCACCTTCGAAGCCGAGCCCTTCGTACAAGCCTTGTTTGCCGAGCGGGAGCCTTCATGATCCGATTCGAACAGGTCGCCAAGCGTTACCCTAACGGTCACGTTGGCCTGCATGAATTGAGTTTTCGGGTGCGTCGGGGCGAGTTCCTGTTCGTCACCGGCCATTCCGGCGCGGGCAAGAGCACCTTGCTGCGCCTGCTGCTGGCCATGGAGCGTCCGACCAGCGGCAAGCTGCTGCTGGCCGGCCAGGACCTGGGTCAGATCAGCAACGCGCAGATCCCGTTCCTGCGTCGCCAGATCGGCGTGGTGTTCCAGAACCACCAGCTGCTGTTCGACCGTACCGTGTTCAACAACGTCGCCCTGCCGCTGCAGATCCTGGGCCTGTCCAAGGTCGAGGTGGCCAAGCGTGTGGACGCGGCGCTGGAGCGTGTGGCCCTGTCGGACAAGGCCCAGCTGTTCCCCGGCGACCTGTCCACCGGCCAGCAGCAACGGGTGGGCATTGCGCGTGCCATCGTGCACCGTCCGGCCCTGTTGCTGGCGGATGAACCCACCGGCAACCTCGACCCGCGCCTGGCGGCCGAGATCATGGGTGTTTTCGAAGATATCAACCGCCTGGGCACCAGCGTGCTGATCGCCAGCCACGACCTGGCGCTGATCGCGCGCATGCGCCATCGCATGCTGACCCTGCAGCGCGGCCGCTTGATCGGCGATGGGGAGGCCGGGCAATGAGTGCAACACGTAGTCCCAAGGTGTCCGAGCGGGTGGCCCCTGCGGCAGCCGAGCCAAGCCCTCAGAAACAGAAAAAGCGCCGTGATGATGACGATGACGGCCCGGATTTCAGCACGCTGCTGCACGCCTGGCTGGAAAGCCATCGCTCCAGCCTGCTCGACAGCCTGCGTCGCCTGGGCAAGCAGCCGATCGGCAGCTTCTTCACCTGCCTGGTGATGGCCGTGGCCCTGAGCCTGCCGATGGGGTTGTCGCTGCTGCTGAGCAATGTCGAGCGCCTGGGCGGCTCGTGGCAGCGTGCAGCGCAGATTTCGCTGTACCTCAAACTTGACGCCAGCGTGAGCGAAGGCGAAGCCCTGCGTACCCAGATCAAGGGCATGCCGGGGGTGGCCGATGCCGAGTATGTCAGCCGTGAACAGGCCCTCGACGAGTTCCAGCAGCAGTCCGGGCTGGGCGAGGCCTTGCGCGAGCTGCCGGAGAACCCCTTGCCTGGCGTGGTCGTGGTGACCCCGGCCGAAGTCGACAAGCCAGCGCTGGAGGCCCTGCGCCAACGCCTGGCCGAACTGCCCAAGGTGGAGCTGGCCCAGCTCGACCTGGTGTGGGTGGAGCGGCTGGCGGCGATCCTCAAGCTGGGTGATCGCTTTGTCTTCGGCCTGACCGTGCTGCTGGTGTCGGCGCTGCTGCTGGTCATCGGCAACACCATTCGCCTGCATATCGAGAACCGCCGTACCGAAATCGAGGTCATCAAGCTGGTGGGCGGTACCGATGCCTACGTGCGCCGGCCGTTCCTGTACATGGGCGCGTTGTATGGCCTGGGGGCAGGCGTACTGTCCTGGGGGGTGCTGGCGTTCGGCCTCAACTGGCTGGATGACGCGGTCGTCGGGCTATCGGGTCTGTACGGCAGCGATTTCTCGCTGGCCGGGGTGCCGCCTGCCGATGGTCTGTCGCTCTTGCTTGGGGCGGTGCTGTTAGGGTATATCGGTGCTTGGATTGCGGTCGCTCGGCATCTGCGTGAGCTTGCACCGCGATAGTGTCTTCCAGCCGTCATTGACTATCGTGTATTTCGGGAACTTGTTTCGCGGTTCCCGGTCAATGGTGGCAGTGCCTGATGGCACAATTCAGTGAGTCGGAGGTTTTTTCGTATGACCACTTCGTTGCAACCTGCCTATGCCTTGGTCCCGGGTGCGAACCTGGAGGCCTATGTGCACACGGTCAACAGCATTCCATTGCTGACGCCCGAGCAGGAGCGTGAACTGGCCGAGAGTCTCTACTATGAGCAGGATCTGGGGGCGGCTCGGCAGATGGTGCTCGCCCACCTGCGTTTTGTCGTACATATCGCGCGTAGCTATTCGGGCTACGGGCTGGCCCAGGCCGACCTGATTCAGGAAGGCAACGTTGGCCTGATGAAAGCGGTCAAGCGTTTCAACCCCGAGATGGGTGTGCGCCTGGTGTCCTTTGCCGTGCACTGGATCAAGGCCGAAATTCACGAATTCATCCTGCGCAACTGGCGCATCGTCAAGGTCGCGACCACCAAGGCGCAGCGCAAGCTGTTCTTCAACCTGCGCAGCCAGAAGAAGCGTCTGGCCTGGCTGAACAACGATGAAGTGCATCGTGTGGCCGAAAGCCTGGGTGTGGAGCCGCGTGAAGTGCGCGAGATGGAAAGCCGCCTGACCGGTCAGGACATGGCCTTCGACCCGGCCAGCGAGGCGGACGACGACAGCGCGTTCCAGTCGCCGGCCAACTACCTCGAAGACCACCGTTACGACCCGGCACGTCAGCTGGAGGATGCGGACTGGAGCGACAGCTCCTCGAACAACCTGCACGAGGCGCTGCAAGGCCTGGACGACCGTAGCCGCGACATCCTGTACCAGCGCTGGCTGGCCGAAGAGAAGGCCACGCTGCATGACCTGGCGGCCAAGTACAGCGTGTCGGCCGAGCGTATCCGGCAGCTGGAGAAGAATGCGATGAACAAGGTCAAAGCCCTGATCGCTGCCTGATCTGCGGGACCCTGAGGGCCCCTTCACCGGCAAGGCCGGCTCCTACAACAATCCCTGTAGGAGCCGGCCTTGCCGGTGAAGGGGCCCTCTTTGTTTCAGTTGGCCCAGGGCGCCTTGCGCGGCTCATCCAGTTGCACCAGGTAGCCGCTGCCGCCCAGCTGGCTCATCTGCTGACGGATCCACGCCGCCCGTCGCGCCACATAGCTGCTGGGCCGGCTTGCGCTCCAGTTGCGCGGGCTGGGCAGCACCGCCGCCAGAAGGCTGGCCTGCTGGCGCGTCAGCTTGCTCGCATCGGTACCGAAGTGATGGCGCGCCGCTGCCTGGGCGCCGAACACGCCGTCATCCCACTCGGCGCTGTTGAGGTACACCTCCAGAATGCGCTCCTTGGACCACAGCAGCTCGATCAGTGCGGTAAACCATGCCTCCAGCCCTTTGCGCAGCCAACTGCGGCCGGCCCACAGGAACTGGTTCTTGGCCACCTGCTGACTCAGTGTGCTGGCGCCGCGAAGCGTGCCGCCACGCTCGTTGTGTGCCAGTGCGGCCTGGATGGCATTGAAGTCGAAACCCCAGTGCCCGGCGAACTTCTGGTCCTCGCCGGCAATCACCGCCACCTTCAGTTCATCGGAAATCTCGCCCCATGGGCGCCAGTCGCGTTGCAGGTCGATGGGCTGGCCGTCGACCCACGATTCCACCTTGCGCTCGACCATCAGCATGGTGCCCGGCGGCGGTACCCAGCGAAACAGCAGCACCAGCAACACGCTGGCAACGGCGAACCAGAGCAGGGCGCGGGTGAGGCGGCGGATCAGGGATGAAAGCATAGAGATGGCTTGGCCGAACCGAATGAGCGGGCCATTATACAGACCCTGTGCCCCCAAGGAGTCTTGCGCATGCTTCGCAGCTTTCTGTTGCTCGCCGCCTTTTTCGGCTTTACCGGCGTGGCCCTCGGTGCCTTCGCCGCCCATGGCCTCAAGGGCCGCCTGAGCCAGGAGTACCTGGCGATCTTCCATACCGGCGTCACCTACCAGCTGGTGCACGCCCTGGCCCTGCTGGGCGTGGCAGTGCTCTGGGCGCACCTGCCCGGGCGACTCACGGCCTGGGCCGGTGGTCTGTTCTGCCTGGGCATCGTGCTGTTTTCCGGTAGCCTGTACCTGTTGACCCTGAGTGGCATCGGCAAGCTCGGCATCATCACCCCTTTTGGCGGCCTGGCCTTCCTCGGCGGCTGGCTGTGCCTGGGCCTGGCGGCCTGGCGCCTGGGTTGACCCGCGGGTCCGGATCGAGACGAATGGCGCCGCTTGGCCTTGGGTTCAGCCCCGGATAGGGGCTAGAATGCGGGCCCCTAAAAACAATGGCGGCCGTGCGCATGCGCATTCAACTGAACGGTGAACCTTTCGAATTGCCCGACGGCGAAAGCGTCGCGGCCCTGCTAACCCGGCTCGACCTCGCAGGTCGCCGGGTGGCGGTGGAGCTGAACCTGGACATCGTGCCGCGCAGCCAGCACGACGCCACCGCCCTGCGCGAAGGCGACCAGGTCGAGGTGGTTCACGCCATCGGCGGCGGCTAGGCCCACGCGCTTCACCTGCAAGTCCCTCAACCTTCAAGAGGATTACCGATGAGCAATGTTCGTAGCGACAAGCCCTTCACGCTGGCCGGTCGTACCTTCCAGTCGCGCCTGCTGGTCGGTACCGGCAAGTACCGCGACATGGAAGAAACCCGCCTGGCCATCGAGGCCTCGGGTGCCGAGATCGTCACCGTCGCCGTGCGCCGCACCAACCTGGGCCAGAACCCGGGCGAGCCGAACCTGCTCGACGTGCTGCCACCGGACCGCTACACCATCCTGCCGAACACTGCCGGCTGCTACGACGCGGTCGAGGCCGTGCGCACCTGCCGCCTGGCCCGCGAACTGCTCGACGGGCACAACCTGGTCAAGCTCGAAGTGCTGGCCGACCAGAAGACGCTGTTCCCCAACGTGATCGAAACCATCAAGGCCGCCGAAGTGCTGGTCAAGGACGGTTTCGACGTGATGGTCTACACCAGCGACGACCCGATCATCGCGCGTCAGCTGGCCGAAATCGGCTGCATCGCGGTCATGCCGCTGGCAGGCCTGATCGGTACGGGCCTGGGCATCTGCAACCCGTACAACCTGCGCATCATTCTCGAGGAATCGAAAGTGCCGGTGCTGGTCGATGCCGGTGTGGGTACCGCGTCGGACGCCACCATTGCCATGGAAATGGGCTGCGAGGCAGTGCTGATGAACTCCGCCATCGCCCATGCCGAACAACCGGTGATGATGGCCGAAGCCATGAAGCACGCCATCGTGGCGGGCCGCCTGGCCTACCTGGCCGGCCGCATGCCGAAAAAACTCTATGCCAGCGCCTCGTCGCCGCTGGATGGTCTGATCAAGTAAGAGCCCCTGATGACTGAATCGCAAGAATCGCCGATCACCGCCGAAGGCGAAGAACGCCAACACCGCCGCATCAAGAGTTTCGTGATGCGTGCCGGGCGCATGACCGAAGGCCAGCAGCGCGGCCTGGACCAGGGCGCGCCGCTGTTCGTGCTGCCACTGGCCGACAGCCCGGTGGATTACGACCAGGTGTTCGGCCGTTCGGCGCCGCGCACCCTGGAGATCGGCTTCGGCATGGGCCATTCCCTGCTGGAGATGGCTGCCGCCGCGCCCGAGCAGGACTTCATCGGTGTCGAAGTGCACCGCCCGGGCGTGGGCGCGCTGCTCAATGGCGTGCTGACCCAGGGCCTGCAGAACCTGCGGGTGTATGACTGCGATGCCATCGAAGTGCTGAACAAGTGCGTGGCCGACAACAGCCTGGACCGCCTGATGCTGTTCTTCCCGGACCCGTGGCACAAGAGCCGTCACCACAAGCGTCGCATCGTGCAGCCGGAATTTGCCGAGCTGGTGCGCAGCAAGCTGAAAGTGGGCGGCGTGTTCCACATGGCGACCGACTGGGAACCGTACGCCGAGTACATGCTGGAAGTGATGAATGTCGCGCCGGGGTACAGGAACCTGGCCGAAGACGGCAAGTGCGTACCTCGCCCTGCCGAGCGTCCGATCACCAAGTTCGAACGCCGTGGCGAGCGCCTGGGGCATGGGGTGTGGGATCTGAAGTTCGAAAAACTGGCCTGATTGCCGGCGAGCGCTGCGCGCTCGAATCGCGGGTCAAGCCCGCTCCCACAGGTACAGCGCTGACCTCGAAATCAGCGTAGTACCTGTGGGAGCGGGCTTGACCCGCGATGCTTCTAGCGGCGGTCTGCGACCACGCCAAGCAACACCAGCACCACCAGCAGCACCGGCGCCAGTGCATAGTTGTTGAACTGGCTCAGCCCGCGTACCACCCACGGCGTGGCATAGATCAACGCCGCACCACTGCCGATCAGCACCAGCAGGGCCATGAACGGCACGCGCAACGCACCTGCCAGCCCGCCCAGGCGCTGTTCGACCCAGCCCTTGATGTCGGTGCCGAACAACACCAGCAAACAGCCTACAAGCGCCAGAGAGATCTCCGACAGGTTACTGCGGCTCCAGCGGGAGACGGTCGAGAGCAGGTCGAGTACCAGGTCCATTCGCTATCCTTAGGTCAAGAAATACTGCAGCAGGTCGTTGAGAAACAGCTGGCCCCGCGGTGTCGCCACCAGCCGCGTCGGTTCGACCTGCAAAAGGCCCTTTTGTTCGGCTTCACGGCGCGCAGCCGCCAGTTGTTCCAGCGGCAGGCCGGTACGCTGCGCGAACAGCGCGGCCTCCACGCCCTCGGTCAGGCGCAGGGCGTTCATCAGGAACTCGAACGGCAGTTCGTCCACCGCCAGCAGCTTGTCGCCCGCCTTGAACGCCTTGGCCGGGTTCAGGTAGTCCTTGGGCAGCCGGGTCTTCCAGGTGCGCACGATGCGCCCGTCCGGGTGGCTGAGCTTGCCGTGGGCACCGGCGCCGATGCCGATGAAGTCGCCAAAGCTCCAGTAGTTGAGGTTGTGCCGCGCCGGGCGCCCGGGCTGGGCGTAGGCCGACACTTCGTACTGGCGGTAGCCGTGCTCGGCCATCAGCGCCTGCCCGGCCTCCTGGATATCCCACAGGATGTCGTCCTCGGGCAGCAGCGGCGGCTGGTTCCAGAACACCGTGTTCGGCTCCAGGGTCAACTGGTACCACGACAGGTGGGCAGGGTTGAGCGCGATGGCCTGGCGCAGGTCGCCCAGCGCATCGTCCAGCGACTGTTCGGGCAGGCCGTGCATCAGGTCCAGGTTGAAGTTGTCGAACCCCGCCGCACGCGCCATGCCGGCCGCACGAACCGCCTCGTCACCGTTGTGGATGCGCCCCAGCGCCTGGAGCTTGGCCTGCTGGAAGCTCTGCACGCCGATCGACAGGCGATTGATGCCCAGTTGCCGGTAGGCCTTGAACTTCTCCTGCTCGAAGGTCCCGGGGTTGGCCTCCAGGGTGATCTCGATGTCGGCGGCGAACGGGATGCGTTGCTCCACGCCCGCCAGCAGGCGGCCCAGCGCACGGGCACTGAACAGGCTCGGGGTACCGCCGCCAAAGAAGATCGAGCTGATCGGTCGCCCGTACACCGCGCCCAGCTCCTGGTCGAGGTCGGCGAGCAGGGCGTCGACGTAGGCCTCTTCCGGCAGCTGCGGGGTGGCGGCATGGGAGTTGAAGTCGCAGTACGGGCATTTGCGCACGCACCACGGGATATGGATGTACAGCGACAGCGGCGGCAGATGCGCGAGTGCCGCCCGTGGTGCGTTGGAGCTGAAGCCAGCCTCGCCCAGATGCAGTGGCTGTGCCGGCGTGCGGTCGGTCATTGCAGGCCCAGGCGCTGACGCAGCAGGCTCATGGCGCGGGCGCGGTGGCTGATCTGGTTCTTGTCGGCGGGGCTCAGCTCGGCGCTGGAGCAGTCGCGCTCCGGTACCCAGAACAGCGGGTCGTAGCCAAAGCCGTGGGCACCGCTGGCCTGGTGCAGGATGCGCCCATGCCACAGGCCCTCGCACAGGATCGGCAGCGGGTCGTCGGCATGGCGTACCAGCGCCAGCACGCACACGAACTGCGCGCCGCGCTCGGCGTCCGGCACGTCCTTGAGTACCTCGAGCAACTTGGCGTTGTTCGCCGCGTCGCCCTGGCCATCGGCGTAGCGCGCCGAGTAAATGCCCGGCGCACCACCGAGAAAGTCCACCGCCAGGCCCGAGTCGTCGGCCAGGGCCGGCAGCCCGGAGATACGTGCGGCATTGCGCGCCTTGAGGATGGCGTTCTCGACGAACGACAGGCCGGTTTCCTCCGGCTCGACGCTGCTGAATTCGCCAATCGAACGCAGTTGCACGGTGTCACCGAGCATGGCCTGCAGTTCCTTGAGCTTGCCGGCGTTGTGGCTGGCCAATACGAGTTGCTGGATGTTCATCATTCGCCTGGGAAGAGCTCTTGGTTGAAACTGATGGTCTCGGTCTTGCCACCAATTGCAACATTGATCGTGAAGGTGCGGGTTTCCTGCTGCTCCACCGGGAACTGGGCGATGTAGTAGATCGCGCCCTGTTCGGTGATCTGCTTGAAGCTGAGCGGCACCGTGCGGCTGCTCAGGTCCTTGACGCTGCCGCTGACCTGGGTCACCTGCGGCTTGCCGGCCTTGATCACCGACACGTTGATCACGCCCTGGTTCTTGCTGCGCACCAGTTGCGCCGCCTTGGCGATGTCCGGCTGCAGGAAGGTGGAGATGAAGGTGCTGTAGTGCACCGTGGTGTCACCGAAGACTTCCTTGCGCTCGCCCTTGATCGCATCGGCAGCAAGCGCCGTCGTGCTCAGGCAGGCAACCAGTAAAAAGCTCAACAAGCGACCCATGATCTGTCTCCTCCAGTGTGGGTTGTTCAAACCGCGACCTTGTGTTCCTGCAGGCCCGGGCTGCTGACACGGTAAATGCCGATCTCCCCTAGAAGATTAGGCCATAGCTTGCTCGCCCACCCATGCCGGTGCATATGGTCGACCGCCAGGCGGTCGAGCACCTGGGCGCGACGTTCGCTGCACAGCGCCTCGAAATCCTCGAAGGTGCAGAAGTGGATGTTCGGCGTGTTGTACCAGGTATACGGCATGAAGTCCGACACTGGCATGCGACCCTTGGTCGCCAGGTACCAGCGGCAGCGCCAGTGGCCGAAGTTGGGGAAGGTGATGATGCACTGGCGGCCCACGCGCAGCATTTCGTCGAGGATCCGGTCGGGGTACTCCACGGCCTGCAGGGCCTGGGTCATGACCACCACGTCGAAGCTGTTGCTGGCGAAGTTGCCCAGGCCCTTGTCCAGGTCCTGCTCGATGACGTTGACGCCCTTGGCCACGCACTGGGCGATGTTGTCGGGGTCGATTTCCAGGCCGTAGCCAGCCACCTGCTTGGTGTCACGCAGCGAGGCGAGCAGCTCGCCAGTACCGCAACCGAGGTCGAGTACCCGGCTGCCGGCGGGGATCCAGTCTTGGATGATTTCCAGGTCGGCTCTCATGGGGTCCTCAGCAGACGATGCGGTTCATGTAGTTCGTGAATCCCGTGATGTAGCGCGGGGTCGGGATCAGGAAGGCATCGTGGCCATACGGCGAGTCGATATCCAGGTAGCACACGTTCTTGCGCGCGGCGATCAGCGCATCGACGATCTCCCGCGAGCGCGCCGGCGAGAAACGCCAGTCGGTGGTGAACGACATCACGCAGTAGTCGGCGGTGACGTGGGCCAGGGTCGCGGCCAGGTCGCCGCCGTGGCTGGCGGCGGGGTCGAAGTAGTCCAGCGCCTTGGTCATCAGCAGGTAGGTGTTGGCATCGAAACGCCCGGAGAACTCCTCGCCCTGGTAGCGCAGGTAGCTTTCGACCTGGAACTCGACGCTGTGAAAGTCGTAGTTGAGCTTGTCGCTCTTGAGCTCGCGGCCGAATTTCTCGCCCATCGAGTCATCCGACAGGTAGGTGATGTGCCCGACCATGCGCGCCAGCATCAGCCCGCGCTTGGGGATCACGCCTTCGGCCTGGAACGAGCCGCCGTGGAACTCGGGGTCGGTGAGGATGGCCTGGCGCGCCACTTCGTTGAAGGCGATGTTCTGCGCCGACAGCTTGGGTGCCGAGGCGATGTCCAGGCAGTGGCGCACGCGGTCGGGGTAGGTGATGGTCCATTGCAGCGCCTGCATGCCGCCCAGGCTGCCGCCCACCACGGCGGCCCACTGGCCGATGCCCAGGCGATCGGCCAGGCGCGCCTGGCTGTGCACCCAGTCTTCCACGGTGAGTACCGGGAAGTCGGCGCCGTAGGGCTGGCCGGTGGCCGGGTTGACGCTGCTGGGGCCGGTGCTGCCGTTGCAGCCGCCGAGATTGTTCAGGCTGACCACGAAGAAGCGGTTGGTATCGATCGGCTTGCCCGGCCCGATGCAGCTGTCCCACCAGCCCGGCTTGCGGTCGTCGGGGCTGTGGTAGCCGGCGGCATGGTGATGCCCGGACAGGGCATGGCAGATCAGCACGGCATTGCTGGCCGCGCTGTTGAGGGTACCGTAGGTTTCAAAGACCAGCTCGTAGCTGGCCAGCGAGCGACCGCAGGCCAGGGCCAGGGGCTCATCGAATCGCGCCAGTTGCGGTACTACCAGACCGACCGAATCTTCGGGAAAGACAGTGGACATCGACCCTGCTCACGCTTGAATGAGGCGTAAGTCTAAAGACCGCCACCCCCAGCGGCAAGCAACATGGCGCGGCTTGCGGCCGGGGGTGGTGCGGGTCAGATCATGCGGAACAGTTCCTGCGGCATTCCGGCGTAGGCGGCCAGCGGCGGCATCACGAACGACTGGATCACCTGGATCGCCAGGAAGGCGAAGATCGGCGAAATATCCAGGCCTCCGAGGTTGGGCACCAGCTTGCGAAACGGTGCCAGCACCGGCTCGCTGATCTGGTAGGCCAGCTCGGCGGCGGGGTTGTGGCTGCCGGGGGCGATCCACGACACGATCACCATCACGATCATCGCGACCCAGAAGATCTTCAGGAACAGCGAGGTGACGCCGATGACGGCCCACATCAGCAGGTGCGGGATGTCGCCGAAGGTGCCGTAGGTGACCATCAGCACGAACGCCATCAGCAGCGCCTGGATCACGATCGACAGGATCAGCGACGAGGTGTCCAGCCCGAACACGCTGGGGATGATGCGCCGGATCGGCTTGAGCAGCGGCTGGGTGGCGCGCACCGCGAACTGGCTGAGCGGGTTGTAGAAGTTGGCCTTTACCAGCTGCAGCACGAAGCGCAGCAGCACGATGACCAGGTACAGGCTGACCAGTGTTTGCACCACGAAGATCGCGGCGCCCGAAAGTGCATTCATGCAGAGCTCCTTAGTTGCCCAGTTGTTCGGCCATTTCGGCCGAGCGGTGCGCCGCGGCGCCCAGTGCTTTTTCTACCAGCGCCTCGAACCCGTTGGCCTGGAACGACTTGATCGCCGCCTCGGTGGTGCCATTGGGGGAGGTGACGCGCCGGCGCAGTTCGCTGGCCTCGACATCGCTGGCCACGGCCATGTGCGCCGCGCCCAGGGCGGTTTGCAGGGTCAGCCGGGAGGCGACGTCGCGGGGCAGGCCGAGTTTTTCGCCGGCTGCGGTCATCGCCTCGATCAGCAGGAAGAAATACGCCGGGCCGCTACCGGAGACCGCGGTCACTGCATCCAGTTGCTGTTCGCTGTCGACCCACAGGGCCACGCCCACTGCCGAGAGCAGTTGCTCGGCTTCGGCGCGTTGTTCGGCCGATACCTGCTCGGTGGCGTACAGACCGCTGACGCCCTGGCGCAGCAGCGCCGGGGTGTTGGGCATGCAGCGTACCAGCGGTTGCTCGCCCAGCCAGTTGCGCAGGCTGGCGCAGGTGATGCCGGCGGCAATCGACACCACCAGCTGGTTGGGCTTGAGGCTTGGCTTGAGCGCCTGGCACACCGCCTTCATGGCTTGCGGCTTGACCGCGATCAGCACCACGTCGGCGCCATCGACGGCCTGGGCGTTGTCTTCGAACAGCTGGATGCCGTGTTCGGCGTGCACCCTGGCGCGCGTCTCGGCACCCGGGTCGCTGGCGCGGATCTGCGCGGCGTCCACACCCTGGGCGCGCAAGCCGCCGATCAGGCTGGCGGCCATGTTGCCGGCGCCGATGAAGGCAATTCGAGTCTTGCTCATGTCAGGTCCTTGGTTGAAGAAGGTGAACGATGCATGGGTCAGGCCTGGTCGTAGTCGCGGGCACCGAACAGGGCGGTGCCGATGCGCACCCAGGTCGCGCCCTGGGCAATCGCTGCTTCCAGGTCGTGGCTCATGCCCATCGACAGGGTGTCCAGGCCCAGGTTCAGGCTGTCCTGCAATTGGCGTACACGGGCGAATGCGGCCGCCTGGGCGGCCGGGTCGTCGGTGGGTTCGGGAATCGCCATCAGGCCGCGCAGCTTCAGGTGCGGCAGCGCCGCGATGGCCTGGGCCAGCGCCGGCAGCTCGTCGGGGTTGCAGCCCGATTTGCTGGCCTCGCCGCTGACGTTGACCTGCACGCACACATTCAGTGCGGGCAGCCCGGCAGGGCGTTGTTCGCTGAGGCGTTGTGCGATTTTCAGTCGGTCCACCGAATGTACCCAGTCGAAGTGCTCGGCGATTGCTCGCGTCTTGTTCGATTGAATGGGGCCGATGAAGTGCCAGGTCAAGGGCAGGTCGGTCAATTCGAGCTGCTTGGCCAGGGCTTCCTGCAAGTAGTTTTCGCCCACGTCGCGCACGCCGGCCGCATACACTTCGCGTATCGCGGCAGCCGGCTTGGTCTTGCTCACGGCCAGCAGGCGGACCTGCCCGGGGTCACGCCCGGCGGCCTGTGCAGCGCTGCGGATGCGGTCGGCAAGCGTGGAAAGGTTGTCTGCTATGGTGGACATGGATCAACGCCAGCGGCTGTTCGGGTCTGCGGCATTCTACCTGCTTGGCGATGTTTGGGGAGTGTTATGGACATGACCGGGCTGATGGCCCTGGCGCTCAGGGAAGGCGCCTCCGATCTGCACCTGGCGGCCGGCAGTGCGCCGATGATCCGCCGTGACGGGCAGATGCAGCCGCTGGGGCCGGCGGCGTTGAGCAGCGACAACCTGCATGCCCTGCTGGCGCAGCTCATGAGCCCACAGCAGCAGGAGGACTTCGCCAGGCTGCAGGACCTGGACTTTGCCGTGGCCGTGCCCGGGCTGGGGCGCTTTCGGGTCAACGCCTTCGTGCAGGTGCGCGGGCCGGCGGCGGTACTGCGCCTGATACCCGACCAGGTGCCGACGCTGGCGAGCCTGCAGCTGCCGGAGGTGTTTCGTCGCATTGCCGAGTCGCCGGCCGGGCTGGTGCTGGTGACCGGCCCCACCGGCTCAGGCAAGTCGTCCACCCTGGCGGCGCTGGTCGATCACCTCAACCGCGAGCGCGCCGTGCATATCCTGACCCTGGAAGACCCGCTCGAATTTATCCACAGCCCGCTGCGCAGCCAGCTCAGCCAGCGTGAGATGGGGCGTCACAGCCAGGGGTTCGCCCAGGCGCTGCGGGCTGCGCTGCGCCAGGACCCGGACGTGATCATGCTTGGCGAGCTGCGCGACCTGGAGACGATCCGCCTGGCCCTGACCGCCGCCGAAACCGGCCACCTGGTGCTGGCGACCCTGCACACCGCCTCGGCGGCCAAGGCCATTGACCGGCTGGTGGACGTGTTTGCCGCGCAGGAGAAGGCCCTGGTGCGCACGATGCTCGCCGACGCCTTGCAGGCGGTGGTGGCCCAGGTGCTGGTGCCCAGGGTGCAAGGCGGACGAGTGGCCGCGCACGAGGTCCTGCTGGCCACGCCGGCGGTGCGCAACCTGATTCGCGAGGGGAAGGTGGCGCAGCTGTATTCGGCCATGCAGACCGGCGCGGCGTTGGGCATGCAGACCCTGGACAGCAGCCTGCAGGGCCTGGTGAGGCGGGGAATCGTCAGCCTGGAAACGGCCAGGGCGAACGCGCGTTCGCCCGATCAGGTCTAGCGTTTGGCCAGGCGCAGCTGGGTTTGCGGCTGCTCCTTGGGCAGTACGCGCTTGGCGACCACGTAGTGGCTCTGCCAGTAGGGCTTGTTCAGGGTATCGATGCTGACCCGCTTGCCGCGCCGTGGCGCGTGGATGAAGCGGTCGTTGCCCAGGTAGATGGCCACGTGGTTGACGCGGCGACTCTTGATGTTGAAGAACAGCAGGTCGCCGGGCTTGAGATCCTTGCGGTCGACTTTCACGCCGTGGCCGCTGGCCATGGCGTTGGAGGTACGCGGCAGGTCGACCTCGTCGATGTCGTTGAAGGCGTACTTGACCAGCCCGCTGCAGTCGAAGCCCTTGCTCGGGCTGCTGCCGCCCCAGCGGTACGGAGTGCCCAGCACGTTCACCGCGCGGCTGAGCACATCGCTGCTCTGCTTGGCCGGCATCGAGGCGACCTGGCGGGTGGTCTTGGCGACCTTGGAAGAGGCGGCGGACGAGGTGACCTTGGCGTGGGCGCCCTTGGTCGAGCGTACGGCTGCAGTGCTGGTGGTGTGCACGTTGAAGCCGTTGGGAAGACGTTGCTCACGGTTGGTGGCGTGGGCGGCCAGTGGCAATAAAAGGCAAACAGTCAGCCATGTCTTGAAAAAAGGTCGCATGGGCAGGGCTCTTGTTGGTTAAGCGCGCAACTTTATAACAGCTTTTTGATCGAATTCTGGTCCGTTGGTCGATTGCAGAGGCGCCATACGTCGGCTGAGCACGTAAAAGTCACATTTTTTCTTAGAAAATTTCTCTCTAAACCGTGGAGGCTATGAATGAACAGTTATCAGCAACAGGCGCAGCCCCAGGACACCCACAGCAAGGTCCTCGGCTACTTGCTGTGGATCTTCGGTTTTACCGGGTCGCACCGTTTCTACTACGGCAGGCCGGTGACCGGCACCATCTGGTTCTGCACCCTGGGCCTGCTCGGTATCGGCTGGCTGATCGACCTGTTCCTGATCCCGAAGATGGACAGCGAGGCCGACCTGCGCTTTCACGCCGGCCCGCTGGACTACAGCCTGGCCTGGATCCTGCTGACCTTCCTGGGGATATTCGGCGTGCACCGCATGTACCAGGGCAAGTGGATCAGCGGCGTGATCTATGCCTTTACCGGCGGGCTGTTTCTGCTGGGGGTGCTGTACGACTTCTGGACGCTGAACACCCAGGTATCGCTCAAGAACGTGCAGGCGCGGGCCTGAAAGCAGGCGGCCCGCTGCTGCGGGCCGCCGAACATCGGGGTTACTGGCGTATCTGGCGCTGTTGCAGCAGCAGGTTGTTGAAGCCGCTGCCGGCCAGTTGCTTCTGCGCCACGGTCAGCTGTTCGCGATTGCTGAACGGGCCGACCAGCACGCGGTACCAGGTCTCTTCCTTCACCGTACCGGACTCTACCTTCACCGCCTGGCCGAGCAGGATGATCTGCGCACGCACCTTGTCGGCATCGGCCTCTTTGCGGAACGAGCCCGCCTGCAGGTAGAACTGCGTGGTAGCGGCCGGCTTGATCACCGGCGGTGCCGGTGGCGGGGTCTGCCCCAGCAGCGCGGCCTGGGCGCGGGCGGTGTCGATCTTGGCCGCCTCGGCCGGGGTCACCGGTGGCTGCGCCGGTACCGGCGGGGTTTTCTCCGGCACGGCTTCGGGCGGCACGATCACTTCCGACTCGGGCAGCAGTGTGTAGAAGTCGTACTTGGGCTTGACCGGCTGCTGCGGGCTCGGCGCGGTCTTGTTCGCCTCGGCGATCTTCTCGGCCTTCTGCTGGGCTTCAGGCTTGGTGCGCTTGACCTCGTCGCGGCTGGGCTCGAGTTTCATCAGGAACACGATGAACGCACCGACCGTGAGGCCGATGGCCAGCCACATCCAGCCCGGTATCGGTTGCTTGGCCGGGGCCTGATAGCGGCTGGCGCCGCGCTTGGGAGCAGGTTTTTTCTTGGCAGCCAACTTACATGCGCTCCAGGGTTTCCAGGCCAAGCAGTTCCAGGCCCTGCTTGAGGGTGCGACCGGTCAGGGCGGCCAGGCGCAGGCGGCTCTGCTGCTGTTCGGGTGTTTCTGCGGCGAGGATCGGGCAGTTCTCGTAGAAGCTGGAGAACAGGCCGGCCACGTCGTAGAGGTAGCTGCACAGTACGTGCGGGGTACCTTTTTCGGCGACGTTGTTCAGGATTTCGCCGAACTGCGCCAGGCGCGCGGCCAGGTCCTGTTCCTGCGGTGCCTGCAAGCGGATCTCGCCTTCGACCTGGTCGAAGCCCTTGCCCAGCTTGCGGAACACGCCGGCCACGCGGGTGTAGGCGTACAGCAGGTACGGCGCGGTGTTGCCTTCGAAGTTGAGCATCAGCTCGAAGTTGAAGCTGTAGTCGCTGGTACGGTGCTTGGACAGGTCGGCGTACTTGACCGCGCCGATGCCCACCACCTTGGCGATGGCGCGCAGTTCTTCTTCAGGCAGCTGCGGGTTTTTCTCCTTGACCAGGGCGTAGGCACGCTCCTTGGCTTCGTTGAGCAGGTCGATCAGCTTCACGGTGCCGCCGTCGCGGGTCTTGAACGGGCGGCCGTCGGCGCCGTTCATGGTGCCGAAGCCCATGTGCTCCATGTCCATCGGGTGGGTCACGAAGCCGGCCTTGCGGGCCACCGCGAACACCTGCTGGAAGTGCAGGGCCTGGCGCTGGTCGACGAAGTACAGGGCGCGGTCGGCCTTGAGCACGCCGCTGCGGTAGCGCACGGCGGCCAGGTCGGTGGTGGCGTACAGGTAGCCGCCGTCGGCCTTGACGATGATCACCGGCAGCGGCTCGCCCTCGGCGTTCTTGAACTCGTCGAGGAACACGCACTGGGCGCCGTTGCTTTCCACCAGCATGCCCTTGGCCTTGAGGTCTTCGACCACATTGGCCAGGTCGTCGTTGTAGGCGCTTTCGCCCATCACGTCGGCCATGGTCAGCTTGACGTTGAGCAGCTCGTAGGTCTTCTGGCAGTGCGACAGCGAGATGTCCTTGAAGCGGGTCCACAGCTTCAGGCACTCGGGGTCGCCGGCCTGCAGCTTGACCACCAGGCCACGGGCGCGGTCGGCGAACTCGCTGGACTCGTCGAACCGCTTCTTGGCGGCGCGGTAGAAGTTCTCCAGGTCCGACAGCTCTTCGCTGGTGATCGGGTTCTCTTCCAGGTACGCCATCAGCATGCCGAACTGGGTGCCCCAGTCGCCCACGTGGTTCTGGCGTACCACATCGTCACCGAGAAACTCCAGCACACGGGCCACGGCGTCGCCGATGATGGTCGAGCGCAGGTGGCCGACGTGCATTTCCTTGGCCAGGTTGGGCGCCGACATGTCGATCACGACCTTCTGCGTGGCGCCGGCCTTGTGCACGCCGAGCCTGGCGTCGGCCAGTGCGGCATCCAGGCGCGAGGCCAGGGCCTGGGTGTTCTGGAAGAAGTTGAGGAAGCCCGGGCCTGCGATCTCCACCTTGCTGACCTGCGGGTCGGCGGGCAGGGCGGCGATGAGTTTCTCGGCCAGGTCGCGCGGCTTGAGGCCGGCGGGCTTGGCCAGCATCATCGCGATGTTGCTGGCGAAATCGCCGTGGGTCTTGTCCCGGGCGTTTTCCACCTGGATCGCCGGCGTCAGCCCGTCAGGCAGCACACCGTCGTTGACGAGTTGGGTGAGGGCTTGCTGGATCAGCTGGCGAATGGTGTCTTTCATGGGCTTCTCTTTCGACCGCAAGCGCGGCGGCGCCTGGATGCGCAGGTGGAAAAACTGGGTATTATCCGTTGCCGGGGCGAGGTTGCCAACCTTTAGGGCCCTTTGGCCAACAATGCAGGCTCTGCAGAGGGCCAGGGCTCATCAAACCTGTAGGAGCCGGCGTTGCCGGCGAAGCGGTCAGTACAGGTCGACCGGGTCCACATCCAGCGACCAGCGCACCTGTCGCCCGCTCGGCATCTGCTCCAACACTAACAGCCAGGCGCTCATCAGACGATGCAAGGATGCCCTTGCATTGGCCTGCAACAACAATTGCGCACGAAAACGTCCCGCCCGTCGCTCCATCGGCGCCGGCACCGGGCCCAGCAGCTCGATGCCGTGCAGGTCGTGCTCTGCCAGCAACTGCTCGGCGGCGCTGCAGGCCTCGTCGAGAAAGCTCTCGGCCTGCCCCGGCTTGTGCGCCTCGGCGCGCAGCAGCGCCAGGTGCGCGAAGGGCGGCAGGCCGGCGGCGCGGCGCTCGCTCAGGGCCTGTTCGGCAAACGCGAAATAGCCCTGCTCGGTAAGCTGTACCAATAGAGGATGGTCGGCCAGGTGCGTCTGGATGATCACCTTGCCTGGCTCCTCTGCACGCCCGGCACGCCCTGCCACCTGCACGATCAGTTGGGCCATGCGCTCGCTGGCGCGAAAATCCCCGGAGAACAGCCCGCCATCGGCATCCAGGATCGCCACCAGGGTGACCCGCGGAAAGTGGTGCCCCTTGGCCAGCATCTGGGTGCCGACCAGGATGCACGGCTCGCCGCGCTGCACTGTGGCGAACAGCTGGTTCATCGCGTCCTTGCGCGAGGTGCTGTCGCGGTCCACGCGTAGCACCGGTACATCCGGAAACAGAATGCTCAGGCGCTCTTCGGCGCGCTCGGTGCCTGCACCTACCGGGCGCAGGTCCACATGGTTGCACTGCGGGCACTGGCGCGGTACGCGTTCGTCATAGCCGCAGTGGTGGCAGCGCAGTTCGCCGGAGCGCTGATGCACGGTCATGCGCGCATCGCAGCGCGGGCATTCCGACAGCCAGCCGCAGTCGTGGCACAGCAGCGTGGGGGCAAAGCCGCGACGGTTGAGGAACACCAGCACCTGCTGGCCTGCGGCCAGGGTCTGGCCGATGGCCTGTTGCATCGGCCCGCTGATGCCGCTGTCCAGGGGCCGGCTCTTGACGTCCAGGCGCAGGAAGCGCGGCGCCTTGGCGCCGCCGGCGCGGTGGTTCATGCGCAGCAGGCCGTAACGGCCGGAGTAGGCGTTGTGCAGGCTTTCCAGCGATGGCGTGGCCGAGCCCAGCAGGATCGGGATGTGCTCCTGGTGCGCGCGCACCAGGGCCAGGTCGCGGGCGTGATAGCGCAGGCCTTCCTGCTGCTTGTAGGAGCCGTCGTGCTCCTCGTCGATGATGATCAGGCCCGGGTTCTTCATGGGCGTGAACAGCGCCGAGCGGGTACCGATGATGATGTCGGCCTCGCCATCACGGGCTGCCAGCCAGGCTTTGAGGCGTTCGCGGTCGTTGACTGCCGAATGCAGCAGGGCAATGCGCGCATTGAAGCGCTGCTCGAAGCGCGCCAGGGTCTGCGGCCCGAGGTTGATCTCCGGAATCAGGATCAGCGCCTGCTTGCCGGCCTCCAGGGTCTCGCGGATCAGTTGCAGGTAGACCTCGGTCTTGCCGCTGCCGGTGACCCCGGCCAACAGAAAGGCATGGAAGCTGCCGAACCCTGCCTGCACCGCATGAAACGCCGCCTTCTGTTCATCGTTGAGCGGCAGTTCGGGCTGTGCCAGCCAGTGTTCGTGGCGCGCCGGCGGGGCATGCCGGCGTACCTCCACCTGCACCAGCTCCTTGGCCAGCAGCAGGTCGAGGCTGTCCTTGCTCAATTTGAGCTTGCTCAGCAGGCCGTGGGCCACGCCGTGCGGATGCTGCGCGAGGGTGGCCAGGGCATCGCGCTGGCGCGGTGCGCGGGCGATGCGCGGGTCGTCGTGGCGCGCCCCCGGGGCCACCTGCCAGAAGCGTTCCTGGTGCGCTTCGGCCGGCTCGCCCTGGCGCAGCAGCACCGGCAGCGCCCAGCTCAGGGTGTCACCCAGGCTGTGCTGATAGTACTGCGCGGTCCACACGCACAGCTTGAACAGGGCTGGCGGTATCGGCGATACCGGGTCAAGCAGGGCGATGGCGGGCTTGAGTTTGTCGGCGGGCACCTCGCTGTGCTCGCACACCTCCACCAGGATGCCGATCATCTCGCGGCGCCCGAACGGCACGCGCAGGCGCATGCCGGGGGTGAATGCGGTGTGCGCCATGCTTGCCGGGGCCCTGTAGTCGAACAACCGCCGCAGGGGCGAGGGCAAGGCAAGGCGAAGGATGACGTCGGACACGCGCAGGGTCTCTGAAGGGCAATTCGGTAGCCGCCGAGCCTAGCAGACGACAGTCGGTACAAGCGACAACTTGCGCTGATGGCATGCTCTGGTATTATTCGCCGCCTAATTACGTGCGGTATTCAACAATGGTGTTGGGTGGCGGCACGCAGTCGAGGAAGTGACCATGAAACCAGAAATTCATCCGAATTATGAAGCAGTCGCAGTCACCTGCAGCTGCGGCAATGTGTTCCAGACCCGTTCGACCCTGTGCGCCCCACTGGCCACCGACGTCTGCAACGAGTGCCACCCGTTCTACACCGGTAAGCAGAAAGTGCTGGACACCGGCGGCCGCGTACAGAAGTTCGCCGACCGTTTCGGCATGTTCGGTGCCAAGAAGTAAGACGGCGCGAAGCTGGCCCCATGGGCTTGGCAATGCTGTTGAAGAAGGCGTCCCTGGTGGGCGCCTTTTTTGTGGCCGCGATCTGGCAGTTGCCGGCGCAGGCGCTGTGTACGCTGCCGGCCGACCTCCAGGGCGGGGTGCAGAGCGTTGCGGTACGCCAGGTGATCGACGGCGATACCTTGCGTCTGAAGGATGGGCGCAATGTGCGCCTGATCGGCATCAATGCTCCCGAGATCGGGCGCAAGGGGCGGCCCAGCGAGCCCTATGCGGTGGCCGCGCGCCAGCGTTTGCAGGCCCTGGTCAAGGCCAGTGGCGGGCGGGTCGAGCTGCTGCCGGGTACAGAGCCGCGCGACAAATACAAGCGCACCCTGGCCCATGTGTTCGACCGCTCTGGTCACAATCTGGAAGAACAACTGCTGGGCGAGGGTCTGGGTTATCGCATCGCGGTAGCGCCCAACATCGCCCTGCGCGACTGCCATCAACAGGCTGAACAGGCCGCCCGCAGCGCCCGCGCGGGGCTGTGGGGCCAGCCGCCGGTGATTGCGCCGGGGCACCTGCGCCAGGCCGGTTTTGCGCTGGTCGCTGGCCAGGTTCAGTCGGTCGAGCACAGCGGTGGCGCCATCTGGATCGAGTTGGGCCATTCGCTGGTGCTTCAGGTGCCGGCCAGGTTGTCGCGCAACTTTGCGCCTGATTTCACCGACGGCCTCGAAGGCCGACGCGTCGAAGCCCGCGGTTGGGTGCTGGATCGTTCCCGCAAGGGCGGGCTCAGGCCGGGTCAGGCGCGCTGGATGCTGCCACTCACCGACCCGACGATGCTGGAAAGACAATAAAGATAATAAATTGTGAACATTTTAAAAATGGATTGTACACACTGAAAGCCTTGCGGGCTGCGGCTCTTGGCTTAAAGTCGTAGGCTAAAGGCCTTGACACAAGTGACCGGGCAGTCTTGTCGGCCCATTGCTCTTTGCGTATCCTCGGCGGTCCGTCAGAACAGTAAAAGCGGAATGCCCATCATGTCAGATTTGAAAACTGCCGCTCTCGAATACCATGCTCAGCCTCGTCCGGGGAAACTGAGCGTAGAGCTCACCAAACCGACCGCGACTGCTCGCGACCTGGCGCTGGCCTACAGCCCGGGTGTTGCCGAGCCAGTACGTGAAATCGCCCGTGACCCGGAGCTGGCCTACCAGTACACCGGCAAGGGCAACCTGGTAGCAGTCATTTCCGACGGCACCGCCATCCTCGGCCTGGGCAACCTGGGCCCACTGGCGTCCAAGCCGGTGATGGAAGGCAAGGGTGTTCTGTTCAAGCGTTTCGCCGGTATCGACGTGTTCGACATCGAAGTCGATGCCGAAAGCCCGCAGGCCTTCATCGACACCGTCAAGCGCATCTCGATCACCTTCGGCGGCATCAACCTGGAAGACATCAAGGCACCCGAGTGCTTCGAGATCGAGCGCGCGCTGATCGAGCAGTGCGACATCCCGGTGTTCCACGATGACCAGCACGGCACCGCGATCGTGACCGCGGCCGGCATGATCAACGCCCTGGAAATCGCGGGCAAGACCCTCGCCGATGCCAAGATCGTCTGCCTGGGCGCCGGTGCTGCGGCCATCTCCTGCATGAAGCTGCTGGTGAGCATGGGCGCGAAGATCGAAAACATCTTCATGGTCGACCGTACCGGCGTGATCCACGCTGGCCGTGACGACCTGAACCAGTACAAGGCGGTGTTCGCCCACGCTACCGACAAGCGCAGCCTGGCCGATGCCCTGGAAGGCGCTGACGTGTTCGTCGGCCTGTCCGGTCCGAACCTGCTGAGCCCTGAAGGCCTCAAGTCGATGGCACCGAACCCGATCGTGTTCGCCTGCTCGAACCCGGACCCGGAAATCTCGCCGGAGCTGGCCCACGCCACCCGCAGCGACGTGATCATGGCCACCGGTCGTTCCGACTACCCGAACCAGGTCAACAACGTGCTGGGCTTCCCGTTCATCTTCCGTGGTGCCCTGGACGTTCGCGCCAAGCGCATCAACGAAGAGATGAAGATCGCTGCCGCCAACGCCCTGAAGGACCTGGCCAAGCTGCCGGTGCCCAAGGAAGTCTGCGCTGCCTACGGCGTCGACGCGCTGGAATTCGGTCGTGAGTACATCATTCCGAAGCCGATGGACGCACGCCTGATCACCGTGGTTTCCGATGCCGTGGCCAAGGCTGCGATCGAAAGCGGTGTGGCGACCCTGCCGTATCCGAAGAACTACCCGCTCAAGAGCGTGGATGACGTGTTCAACGGCTGAGCCGTTGTAGCGTTGCAGCAAAAAGCCCCGGCTCGCGAGAGTCGGGGCTTTTTGTTTGGGGCTGGTAATTGTGCTGGCGAATGGGCTGCAGGGCAGCCCCCGGGTTACCCCATCAGAACAGATCGATCGGCGCCGACTCGTCCGCCGGCAGCGGGCTGCCTGGCGCACTGCCACCCAGCTCGTTGACCGACGGCGGGGTGTCTTCGGCCTTGAACAGCTCGAAGTACGCATCAGGCGTGCTCGGCGTGGCCGCACGGCCGCTCACCGGGTCCACCCGCAGGCTGAGGATGCCTTCAGGCTGCGGCAGCGTGTGCATCGGCTTGTCCTTGAGCGCGGCGCCCATGAAGCTCATCCAGATCGGCAGCGCCACGGTACCGCCATACTCGCGACGGCCCAGGGTCTCGGGCTGGTCGAAGCCGCTCCATACGGTGGTCACGTAGTCGGCGTTGTAGCCGGAGAACCACGCATCCTTGGACTCGTTGGTGGTACCGGTCTTGCCCGCCAGGTCGGTGCGCCCCAGCGCCAGGGCACGTCGTCCGGTGCCACGCTTGATCACGTCCTGCAGCATGCTGGTGAGGATGTAGCTGGTACGCCCGTCGATGATCTGCTCGGCCACCGCCGGCACCTGCGGCGCCACCGCACTCACGTCGGCGCCCAGTGCCGCATCGGTGACGATCGGCGTTTCGGCGGCGCCAATCCCGGCCTCGTCCTGATGCCCCCGAGGCACGCTGGGCGGGTTGGCGGTGAACAGCGTCTCGCCATTGCGGCTTTCGATGCGGTCGATCAGGTACGGGGTGATCTTGTAGCCGCCGTTGGCAAACGCGCTCCAGCCGGTGGCGATCTCCATCGGCGTGAGGGTCGCGGTGCCCAGCGCCAGCGACAGGTTGCGCGGCAGGTCCTGCTTGTTGAAGCCGAAACGGGCGATGTAGTCGATGGTCTTGTCCACGCCCATGGCCTGCAGCAGGCGGATCGATACCAGGTTGCGCGACTTGTACAGCGCCTCGCGCATGCGGATCGGGCCAAGGAAGGTGTTGGTGTCGTTCTTGGGTCGCCACACCTTGTCCAGGTACTCGTCGACGAACACGATAGGGGCGTCGTTGACCAGGCTGGCGGCGGTGTAGCCGTTGTCCAGCGCCGCGCTGTAGACGAACGGCTTGAAGCTCGAGCCCGGCTGGCGCTTGGCCTGCATGGCGCGGTTGTAGTTGCTCTGCTCGAACGAGAAGCCGCCCACCAGAGCACGGATGGCGCCGTTGTTCGGGTCCAGGGTCACCAGTGCGCTCTGGGCGCCCGGCACCTGGCTGAACTTCAGTTCGCCCTCGCCGGTGCGTTGCACGCGGATCACGTCGCCGACCTGGGCCACATCGCCAGGCTGCTGCGGGGCGCGGCCCTGGCTGTTGGTGTTGAGGAATGGGCGGGCCCATTTCATGGTGTCCCAGGCCACGGTCTCGGTCTGGCCCGACTTGGTCAGCACCTGCAGGCCGGTCTTGTCGACCTGGGTGACGATGGCCGGTTCCAGCCCGCCCAGTGGGCGCAGCTTGGTCAGCTCCTGCAGCCAGGCGGCCTGGGTCTTGCCCGGCAGGCGCGACTCGGGGCCGCGGTAGCCGTGGCGGTGGTCGTAGGCGCTGAGGCCATCGAGCACGGCGCTGTTGGCCATTTCCTGCAGGTCGCTCGGCACCGTGGTGGTCACGCGGAAACCTTCGGTGTAGGCGTCGCTGCCGTAGCGGCCGACCATCTCGGCGCGGGCCATCTCGGCGATGTACGGGGCATTCACCTCGGGCGTCGGCACGTGGTAGCTGGCGTTGATCGGTTCGGCCAGGGCAGCCTGGTAGCTGGCTTCGTCGATCTTGCCCAGCTTGTACATGCGCCCCAGGATCCAGTCGCGGCGTTCCTTGGCGCGCGTCGGGTTGGCCAGCGGGTTGAAGCGCGACGGTGCCTTGGGCAGGCCGGCGATCATCGCCATCTGCGCCAGGCTCACGTCACGGATCGACTTGCCGTAGTACACCTGCGCTGCGGCTTCGATGCCGTAGGCACGGTTGCCCAGGTAGATCTTGTTCACGTACAGCTCGAGGATCTCGTCCTTGGTCAGCTCGCGCTCGATCTGCAGGGCCAGCAGGATCTCGTTGGTCTTGCGCGAGAAGCTGCGTTCGCTGCTGAGGAAGAAGTTCTTCGCCACCTGCATGGTGATGGTGCTGCCGCCGGTCTGGATGTGCCCGGACTTGAGCAATTGTGTTGCAGCGCGCATCAGGCTGCTGGGGTCGACCCCATAGTGATTGGCGAAGTTGTCGTCTTCGGCGGACAGCAAAGCCTGGATGAAATGCGGGGGAATGTCTGCGAAACGGATGGGAGAACGCCGCATCTCGCCGAACTCGGCAATCAGCTTTCCATCGCTGCTGTATACCCGCAAAGGGATCTGCAACTGGATGCTTCTCAGGGCCTCTACCGAGGGCAGGCTGGGGCTAAGATACAGAAACGCGCCGCTCAGACCGAGCACGACGGCACAGATGACTGCGACGAAAGACCACCAGAAGAACTTCAGCAGGCGTATCAAGGCTTTGGGGTGTCCAGTTTGAAATATGGATTGAGCGCAGGGCTGATCGCGAGAAAAAACGCTGGGCATTATAAGCAATTTTCACTGTGCCGCGTGGGTTGCGCGGTGCACGGGCTGACCGGTGCCCTGTCTGGGGGCCGGTCGAAGCAGGCGGATGCCAGGGAAAGCCAATGTTTGGACGTTTCGGCAAGGATGCCGGTTCACTGCTGGGTATCGATATTTCATGTTGCGCGGTGCGATTGCTGCAGCTGCGGCAGGTGGCAGGGGCCTTCGAGGTGCGTGCGCAGGCCGTGCAGACGCTGGCGGCGGGCGTGCTGCAGGACGGCCGGGTGGCCGACCCGGCACAGTTGGCGCAGGTGCTGGGCGATGCCCTGGCCCGCAGCGGTGCCACCTTGCGCGAGGCGGCGCTGGCGATTCCGGCCACGGCCGTGCTGAGCAAGACCGTGCAGGTGCCGGCGGGGCTGGCAGAGGATGCCCTGATTGCCCGCCTGTGCCATGAGGCCGAACCTTTCATACCCTTTGCCCTGGACGAGGCGGCCTTTGATTTCGAGTGCCGCGGCTCGGTCGCGCACGACCCGTGCTACGAGGCGGTGGGGGTGTATGCCTGTCATCAGGGCTGGCTCGACGGGCTGGAGGCGGCACTGGAGCTGGCAGGCCTGCGTGCGCGGGTGGTCGAGACCGACAGCCTGGCGTTGTTGCGCGCGGTCGGGGCGGACGATCACGCGGTCGCCGTGGTGCGGGTCGAGCCAGGGCACTGGGCGCTGCATGCACAGCACCAGGCATGGCGTGCCGACGCGGGTGCAGCGGCCGATGTGCCGCAGGCGTTGGCTGCCTGCATCGAACGCTGGTTGCAGGCCCTGGAGGGCCCGGCACCGGCGCGGCTGGTACTGACCGGGGCGGCTGCCGATTCGGCCCAGGCGCTGGAAGTGCAGCGTCGGCTGGGTATCGAAACCACGGTGTTCGATGCCGCCGAGCCCGCCCTGGCGCTGGCCTATGGGCTGGCGATGAGGCGTGCACCGTGAGGCGCGATATCAACCTGCTGCCGTGGCGGGCCTGGCAACGCCAGCGCAGTGTGCGGCAGTTGCAGGGGTTGATGCTGGTGGCTCTGCTGCTGGGGGTCGCCATCGTGGTGCTGCTGGACCGGCATGGCGCCTATCGCCTGGCGCAGCAGGGGCAGGCCAATGCGGCCCTGCGCGATGCCATCGCACGGCTTGAGGGCCCGCTGGCGGAACTGGCCGACCTGACCGCCCGGGGCGATGCGCTGCAGGAGCGCATCCAGGGGCTGGATGCCGTGCTGCGCGCCGCATCCCCAGGTGGTCAGGTGCTTGCACCGCTGGCCACGCGGGTGCCACAAGGGCTGCAACTGACTGCACTGGCGCTCGAGGGCAGCGCGCTGCGCCTGGAGGGGGTGGCACAGGGGCGGGCGTCGGTCACTCAACTGCTGCGCAATCTGGATCAGGCCCCTGGCCTGGGCGCTGTGCAGTTGCAGGAGATCAAGGCCACCGCCGCCGGCGAGGTGTTCCACCTCCGTGCGCAGGTGCAGCCATGAGCTCGGCTCTCGACTGGTACCTGATGGCAGCGTGGCCTCGGCGGTACAAGGCGCTGTTGCTGGCGGCTTGCCTGCTGCTGGCGCTCGGTAGCGGTTATGGGCTGCACCTGCGCGGGGCGAACGCTTCGCTTGAGCGGGCGCTGGCGCGTGGAGCCGAGTTGCAGCAGGCCTGGCAGGCGCAGGCAGAGCAGGTCGCCCGGCTGGACGAGCAGCAGGCCCGCTTGCTCGGCCTGGAGCAACGCCTGCGGGAGGCCCAGGCCCGGCTGCTGCCAGCGGGCGGCATGCCCGGCCTGCTGCAGGCTGTCGCCCGGGCCGGGCGGGGCCTGGTGTTCGAGCAGGTGAAAGTGTTGCCGGCGCAGCCGCAGGCCCTGCATGCCGAAATGCCGGTGCACCTGCAGGTGGTGGGCGACTTCGCCGCGCTGGCCGGTTTTGTCGACGCCCTGGCCACGCTGCCTGAGCGCGTGACCCTGCATGACCTTCACCTGGCGCCGCTGGCGGGGCGTGGGCAACTGCGTCTGCAGATGCACCTCAAGGCCTATGCGTCCGGCCTGCCGGTCGACCCCGTGGCGCAGCCGGCGCCGGTGCTGGCGGAGGCGCGCGATCCCTTTGCCGCGCCGCCGCCCGCAGCGCTCGAATTTGCGCTGGAACACGTGCCGCTGGAACAGATGGAACTGGTCGGGCACCTGGCCGACCGTCGCGGCGGGGTCGCGTTGATCCGTGTTGCGGGGGCGCTGTACCCGTTGCGCGAAGGTGACCGGCTGGGGCCGGACAAGGGGCGGGTGGTGCGCATCGATGCGCAGCAGGTCGAGCTCGAGGAGCAGGTATGGGTCGAGGGCGCCGGCTGGGTGGAGCGCTCGCAGGTGATCGAAGCCAATGGGGTGGCTCGACACGTCGTCAACTGACCAGGGAGGTCGTGGATGAACAGGATGTTCAGCCTGTGTGCGGTACTGATGGTGGCGCTGCCGGTAGCAGGTGCAGGCCTTGGGGCCGAGGGGGCAGGGTATGGCGGCGAGCCGCTGTCGTTGAGTTTCCAGGATGTCGAGGTGCGTTCGGTGCTCAAGGTGCTGGCCGACTTCACCGGGGTCAACCTGGTGGCCAGTGATGCAGTACAGGGCAAGGTGACCCTGCGTCTGCACGAGGTGCCCTGGGAACAGGCACTGGACCTGGTGCTGCGCAGCAAGGGCCTGGGTCGGCGTCAGGAGGGCAACGTGCTGCTGGTGGCGCCTTTGGCCGAACTGGCCGGGCACGATACCCAGGCCCGTGCGGCGCAGGCCTCGCCAACGCTGGTGCGCGAACTGCTCACGGTCAGCCATGCGCGGGCCGGGGACATCGTGCAGCTGTTCCAGGCCATGGTCGAGGACGACGACCCCGGCGCTATCACGGTCGACGAGCGCACCAACACCATCATTGCCAGCCAGCCGTCGGCACGCCTGGCCGACCTGCGGCGGCTGCTCGCGCAGCTCGATGTACCGGTTCGCCAGGTGATGATCGAGGCGCGCATCGTCGAGGCCAATGTCGATTACGAAAAAAGCCTGGGGGTGCGCTGGGGCGGGGCGGTGCAACTGGGCGGCGGCCTGCGCGCAGGCGGGTTGGCCGCCGACGGGCTGCCGTTCGTCGACCTGGGGGTGGAACGGGCCACCTCGGGTATCGGCCTGGGGTTGGTGCGCGACAGTGTGCTGCTCGACCTGGAGCTCAGCGCGATGGAAAAGACCGGCAATGGCGAAATCATCTCCCAGCCCAAGGTGGTCACCGCCGACAAGGAAACCGCGCGCATTCTCAAGGGTACCGAGGTGCCGTATCAGGAGTCGGGCGCCAACGGCACTACGTCCACCACCTTTCGCGAGGCCTCGCTGTCGCTGGAGGTGACCCCGCAGATCACGGTCGACAACCGGGTGATCATGACGGTCAAGGTCACCAAGGACGAGCCGGACTACCTCAATGCCCTCAACAGCGTGCCGCCGATCCGCAAGAACGAGGTGAATGCCAAGGTTCAGGTGGGGGATGGCGAGACCATCGTGATCGGCGGGGTGTATGCCACCGTGCAAAGTAATGTTGTCGACAAGGTGCCATTTTTCGGCGATGTGCCGTATGTTGGGCGGCTGTTTCGTCGCGCTGTCATCCAAGAGAAAAAATCCGAGCTGCTGGTCTTCCTGACTCCGCGTATCATGAGTGACCGGGCGATTGCTGTGAGTCGTTGATTCTGTGCGAAATTTGATACTTGTAGGGCCGATGGGTGCCGGTAAGAGCACCATCGGTCGCTTGCTGGCCAAAGAGCTGCGCCTGCCGTTCAAGGATTCCGACAAGGAAATTGAGCTGCGCACGGGCGCCAACATCCCGTGGATCTTCGACAAGGAAGGCGAGCCCGGCTTTCGTGATCGCGAGCAGGCGATGATCGCCGAGCTGTGCGAGGCCGACGGCGTGGTGCTGGCCACCGGCGGCGGCGCGGTGATGCGCGATGCCAACCGTGCGGCGCTGCATGCCGGGGGGCGCGTGATCTACCTGCACGCCTCGGTGGAGCAGCAGGTGGGGCGTACCGCCCGCGACCGCAACCGGCCGCTGCTGCGCACGGCCAACCCGGAGGCCACGCTGCGTGCCTTGCTCGAGTTGCGCGACCCGCTTTATCGGGAAATCGCCGACCTGGTGGTGGAAACCGACGAGCGGCCGCCGCGCATGGTGGTTCTGGATATTCTGGAGCGCTTGCAGAAGTTGCCGCCCCGTTAAGGCTTGACTATCCTCGGCGGCCAGTCATGCCCTGGCAGGGCACTTCGTTATTGCGCGGGTCGGGTCTTCGATGCCGCGCCTTTGTTCTTTGTGGGGACACATGCAGACACTTAAGGTCGAACTGGGCGAACGCAGCTACCCGATCTACATCGGCGAAGGCCTGCTGGATCAGCCTGAACTGCTGGCGCCGCACATTGCCGGCAAGCAGGTCGCCATCGTATCCAACGAGACTGTCGCGCCCCTTTACCTGCAACGCCTCACCCACAGCCTGGGGGCCTATTCGGTACTGCCGGTGGTGCTGCCCGATGGCGAGGCCTTCAAGAACTGGGAAACCCTGCAACTGATCTTCGACGCCCTGCTGACGGCGCGCCACGACCGTCGCACCACCGTGATCGCCCTGGGCGGCGGGGTGATCGGCGACATGGCCGGCTTTGCCGCCGCCTGCTACCAGCGCGGCGTGGACTTCATCCAGGTGCCCACCACGCTGCTGTCCCAGGTGGACTCGTCGGTGGGCGGCAAGACCGGCATCAACCACCCGCTGGGCAAGAACATGGTCGGTGCCTTCTATCAGCCCAACGCGGTGCTGATCGATACCGCCAGCCTCAAGAGCCTGCCGCCGCGCGAGCTGTCGGCGGGCCTGGCCGAGGTGATCAAGTACGGTCTGATCTGCGACGAGCCGTTTCTGGGCTGGCTCGAAGACAATGTCGATGCGCTGCGTGCGCTCGACCAGGCTGCACTGACCCGCGCCATCCAGCGCTCCTGCGAGGCCAAGGCGGCCGTGGTGGGGGCTGACGAGCGCGAGTCGGGCGTGCGTGCCACGCTCAATCTCGGTCACACCTTTGGCCACGCCATCGAAACCCACATGGGCTATGGTGTGTGGCTGCACGGTGAAGCCGTGGCGGCTGGCACGGTAATGGCCCTGGAAATGTCCATGCGCCTGGGCTGGATCAGCCAGGCGCAGCGCGACCGCGGCATTCGCCTGTTCCAGCGCGCCGGCCTGCCGGTGGTGCCTCCGGCCGAAATGACCCCGGCCCACTTCATGGAACACATGGCGGTCGATAAAAAGGTGCTCGACGGTCGTCTGCGCCTGGTCCTGCTGCGCCATATGGGCGAAGCCGTGGTGACCGACGACTATCCGCAAGAGATTCTTCAGGCCACGCTGGCGGCGGATTACCGCGCAATCGTGGCCCAGCTTTGAGGTTGACGAGAGTTCGATGACTAGTTTGCATGCCGACGAGGCCTTTCTCGGCCATTACCAGTTGAACCATGACCCCTTCGCTGCGCGGGTGCCTGGCTTCAAGTTCTTCCCTGCCCAGCGCAAGCCGGTGCTGGGCCAGTTGCATCACCTGGCCCGCTACAGCCAGTTGCTGCTGGTGGTCACAGGCCCTCTGGGCAGCGGCAAGACCCTGCTGCGCCAGGCCCTGGTGGCCAGCACCAACAAGCAGTCGGTGCTCAGCGTGGTGGTTTCGGCGCGTGGCGCCGGCGATGCAGCCGGCCTGCTGGCCCAGGTAGCGCAGTCGCTGAACGTGGCCAAGGCGCAAGTCACCGAGATCCTCGCCCAGATCGTGCAGCTGGCGCTGACCGGTCAGGAAGTCTACTTGCTGGTGGACGATGCGGAACAACTTGGCGAGTCGGCACTCCAAGCCTTGCTGGAACTGGCGGCGGGCACACCGGAAGGTCGCCCGCACGTGTTCCTGTTCGGCGAGCCGTCACTGATCGCAGCCCTGGATGAACTCAATGCCGAGCAGGAGCGTTTCCACGTCATCGAGTTGCAGCCCTACACCGAGGACGAAACCCGGGAATACCTGGAGCAGCGTCTGGAAGGTGCCGGGCGTGGCATCGAGGTGTTCACCAGCGAGCAGATCGCCGAGATTCACGAAAACTCGGACGGCTGGCCTGGAGCAATCAACCAGGTGGCCCGCGATACCATGATCGAAGCCATGCTCGCCACCCGCTCGCCGGTGAAGCGACCATCAATGGGGTTCAATATGCCGAAGAAACACGTGCTGGCGTTGTCTGCCGTGGTAGTGGTTGCCGTGGCGGCAGCCGTGCTGATGCCCAAGAAGGGCGACCAGGCGCCGGCCACTGCGCCTGCCGAGCAGGCGCAACTGCCCCTGGGCCAGGGCAAGCCGGGCAATGCCCAGTCGAACAACGGTGGCCCGGCCATCGAGTTCGCCGGTTCTTCGCAGCCGATGCCGCTGCCACTGGTGGGCCAGTCCCAGCCGGTGATGCGCGGCCCGCTGGCCGAGGCGGCCGGCATGGGTGATGGCGAGGAATCCGGCCCGGCTGGCGACACTGCACTGCAGCCGCCTACCGTTACCACCACTGCACCGCCCGCCGGTGTCACTGCAGGCCCGGCGCCTACGATGGCCCAGCCGGTTGTACCGGCGCAGCAGCCTGCCGCGCCAGTGGCCAGCAAGCCGGTTGCACCTGCCGCCAAGCCCGCCCCTGCACCCGTGCAGGTGGCCACGGCCAAGCCAGCACCCAAACCTGCAGAAAAACCCGCTGCCAAGCCCGCTGCGGGCGGTAGCTGGTACAGCGGCCAGGCGCCAGGCAACTACGTGGTGCAGATCCTGGGCACCAGTTCCGAGGCATCGGCCCAGGCGTTCGTCAAGGCCGAGGGTGGCGACTATCGCTACTTCAAGAAAACCCTGCAGGGCAAACCCCTGTACGTGATCACCTACGGCAACTTCTCCAGCCGCGATGCAGCCGTCGCTGCAATCAAAACCTTGCCAGCCAAGGTCCAGGCTGGTAAACCTTGGCCTCGTACCGTTGCCAGCGTCCAACAAGAACTGGCTGCGACCCGCTGATACATGGTCGGGTGGCACTACCCCCGCCACCTGCTGAGCGACTCCTGAACCCCGGTCTAGCCTGCTGCGTAACACGCGGCAGGCTTTTCTGTCCCAGACTGCCGGCCACAAGCCCCTGTTGCAGTCCAGGCTGAAACGCTTCAGACTCAAGCAATTCCGTTACCACGGATTCTTGTATAAAAACATTCAAAAATGCGACATGGATTTTCACTGATGCGTCAGTAAATTTGTGGGCTTCACTGTCGCTGTGCAACAATGGCATCCGTATTGCCCCCGCAAAGCTGACGTTCGTTCGGCGTGGATGGTAAGTGGTTGTATTAAAAAGAGATTTGCCTTGGTGAGAGGCGAACCTGGTGAGAAAGTGTCTATGAAAACAGGTCTGTACCATCCCGAAGAATTCAAGGATAACTGTGGTTTCGGCCTGATCGCCCATATGACGGGCGAACCCAGCCACCACCTTTTGCAAACGGCTATCCAGGCCCTGACCTGCATGACCCACCGTGGTGGGATCAACGCCGACGGCAAGACCGGCGACGGCTGCGGGCTGCTGATGCAGAAGCCCGATCGGTTCCTGCGGGCCGTGGCCCTGGAACAGTTCGGCAGCGAGCTGCCCCGCCAGTACGCGGTCGGCATGGTGTTCTTCAACCAGGACACCGCCAAGGCCGAAGCCGCGCGCGACAACATGAACCGCGAGATCCTCGCTGCAGGCCTGAGCCTGGTGGGCTGGCGCAAGGTGCCGATCGACACCAGCGTGCTCGGTCGCCTGGCGCTGGAGCGCCTGCCGCAGATCGAGCAGGTGTTCGTCGGTGGCGAAGGCCTGAGCGATCAGGAGTTCGCGATCAAGCTGTTCAGCGCCCGGCGTCGCTCGTCGGTGGCCAACGCCGCCGATGCCGAACACTACATCTGCAGCTTTTCGCACAAGACCATCATCTACAAAGGCCTGATGATGCCGGCGGACCTCACCGCCTTCTATCCGGACCTGAGCGACGAGCGCCTGCAGACGGCGATCTGCGTGTTCCACCAGCGCTTCTCCACCAATACCCTGCCCAAATGGCCGCTGGCCCAGCCATTTCGCTTCCTCGCCCACAACGGCGAGATCAATACCATCACCGGCAACCGCAACTGGGCCCAGGCGCGGCGTACCAAGTTCGCCAACGACCTGATCCCGGATCTGGAAGAGCTCGGCCCGCTGGTCAACCGCGTGGGCTCCGACTCCTCGTCGATGGACAACATGCTCGAGCTGATGGTCACCGGTGGCATCGACCTGTTCCGTGGCGTGCGCATGCTGGTACCGCCGGCCTGGCAGAACGTCGAGACCATGGACCCCGACCTGCGCGCGTTCTATGAATACAACTCCATGCACATGGAAGCCTGGGACGGCCCGGCGGGCATCGTGCTCACCGAAGGCCGCCATGCCGTGTGCCTGCTCGACCGCAACGGCCTGCGCCCGGCGCGCTGGGTCACCACCAAGAACGGCTATATCACCCTGGCGTCGGAAATCGGCGTGTGGGACTACAAGCCCGAAGACGTCATCGCCAAGGGCCGCGTGGGCCCGGGGCAGATTTTCGCGGTCGACACCGAGACCGGCCAGATCCTCGACACCGATGCGATCGACAACCGCCTCAAGTCGCGCCACCCGTACAAGCGCTGGTTGCGCCAGAATGCCCTGCGCATCCAGGCCGACCTGAGCGACGACCAGGGCGTGGCCAGCTACGACGGCGACCAGCTCAAGCAGTACATGAAGATGTTCCAGGTCACCTTCGAGGAGCGTGACCAGGTGCTGCGCCCCTTGGGTGAGCAGGGCCAGGAAGCCGTGGGCTCGATGGGCGACGACACGCCGATGGCGATCCTGTCGCAACGCGTGCGTTCCACCTACGACTACTTCCGCCAGCAGTTCGCGCAGGTCACCAACCCGCCGATCGACCCGCTGCGCGAAGCCATCGTGATGTCGCTGGAGATCTGCCTGGGTGCCGAGCGCAACATCTTCCAGGAGTCCCCCGAGCACGCCTCGCGGGTGATTCTCAGCTCGCCGGTGATTTCGCCGGCCAAGTGGCGCTCGCTGATGAACCTCGACCGCCCGGGCTTCGAACGCCAGGTGATCGACCTCAACTACGAGGAAAGCATCGGCCTGGAAGCGGCCGTGCGCAACATCACCGAACAGGCCGAAGAAGCCGTGCGCAGCGGCAAGACCCAGCTGGTGCTGAGCGACCGTCATATCGCACCCGGCAAGCTGCCGGTGCATGCGTCGCTGGCCGTGGGCGCCGTGCACCATCGCCTGACCGAACTGGGCCTGCGCTGCGACAGCAACATCCTGGTCGAGACCGCCACCGCCCGCGATCCACACCACTACGCGGTGCTGATCGGGTTCGGCGCCTCGGCGGTGTACCCGTATCTTGCCTACGAAGTGCTGGCCGACCTGATCCGCACCGGCGAAGTGCTCGGTGACCTGGACGAAGTGTTCAAGTACTACCGCAAGGGCATCTCCAAGGGCCTGCTCAAGATCCTCTCCAAGATGGGCATCTCGACCATCGGTTCCTACCGGGGCGCGCAGCTGTTCGAAGCCGTGGGCCTGTCCGAGGAAGTGGTCAACCTCAGCTTCCGTGGCGTGGCCAGCCGCCTCAAGGGCGCGCGCTTCGTCGACATCGAGAACGAGCAGAAGCTGCTGGCCGCCGAAGCCTGGAGCCCGCGCAAGCCGATCCAGCAGGGCGGCCTGCTCAAGTTCGTGCACGGTGGCGAATACCACGCCTACAACCCGGACGTGGTCAATACCCTGCAAGCTGCCGTGCAGCAGGGCGACTACGCCAAGTTCAAGGAATACACCGCACTGGTCGACAAGCGTCCGGTGTCGATGATCCGCGACCTGCTCAAGGTGAAAACCCTGGAGCAGCCGCTGGACCTGAGCGAAGTCGAGCCGCTGGAGGCCATCCTCAAGCGCTTCGACTCGGCGGGTATTTCCCTGGGCGCGCTGTCGCCTGAGGCCCACGAAGCCCTGGCCGAGGCGATGAACCGCCTGGGCGCGCGCTCCAACTCCGGCGAGGGCGGCGAAGACCCGGCCCGCTACGGCACCATCCGCAGTTCCAAGATCAAGCAGGTGGCCACCGGCCGCTTCGGCGTCACTCCCGAATACCTGGTCAACGCCGAAGTGCTGCAGATCAAGGTGGCCCAGGGCGCCAAGCCGGGCGAGGGCGGCCAGCTGCCGGGCGGCAAGGTCAACGGCCTGATCGCCAGGCTGCGCTATGCGGTGCCGGGCGTGACCCTGATCTCGCCACCGCCGCACCATGACATCTACTCGATCGAAGACCTCTCGCAGCTGATCTTCGACCTGAAGCAGGTCAACCCGCAGGCGCTGGTCTCGGTCAAGCTGGTGGCCGAAGCCGGGGTAGGCACCATCGCCGCCGGCGTGGCCAAGGCCTATGCCGACCTGATCACCATCTCCGGCTACGACGGTGGTACCGGCGCCTCGCCGCTGACCTCCATCAAGTATGCCGGTGCACCGTGGGAACTGGGCCTGGCCGAAACCCACCAGACCCTGCGCGGCAACGACCTGCGCGGCAAGGTGCGGGTACAGACCGATGGCGGCCTGAAAACCGGCCTGGACGTGGTCAAGGCCGCGATCCTCGGCGCCGAGAGCTTCGGCTTCGGCACCGCACCGATGATCGCCCTGGGCTGCAAGTACCTGCGCATCTGCCACCTGAACAACTGCGCCACCGGCGTGGCCACGCAGAACGAAAAACTGCGCAAGGACCACTACATCGGCACCGTCGACATGGTGGTCAACTTCTTCACCTACGTGGCCGAGGAAACCCGTGAATGGCTGGCCAGGCTGGGCGTGCGCAGCCTGGGCGAGCTGATCGGGCGGACCGACCTGCTGGAAATGCTCCCCGGTGAAACCGAGAAGCAGAAGCACCTGGACCTCAGCCCGTTGCTGGGCAGCCCGCACGTTCCGGCCGACAAGCCGCAGTTCTGCGAAGTGGACCGCAACCCGCCGTTCGACAAGGGCGTGCTGGCCGAGAAGATGGTGCAGATCGCCCTGCCGGCGATCCGTGACCTGGCCGGCGGCGAGTTCGAGCTGGATATCTGCAACTGCGACCGCTCCATCGGCGCGCGGATCTCCGGTGAAATTGCCCGCCTGCACGGCAACCAGGGCATGGCCAAGGCGCCGCTGACCTTCCGCTTCAAGGGCACTGCCGGGCAGAGCTTCGGGGTGTGGAACGCCGGTGGCCTGAACATGTACCTCGAAGGTGATGCCAACGACTATGTCGGCAAGGGCATGACCGGCGGCAAACTGGTGATCGTGCCGCCAGCGGGCAGCCCGTTCGAAACCCAGCACAGCGCCATCGTCGGCAACACCTGTCTGTACGGCGCCACGGGCGGCAAGCTGTTCGCCGCCGGTACCGCGGGTGAGCGCTTCGCGGTGCGCAACTCCGGTGCCCACGCCATCGTCGAGGGCACGGGCGATCACTGCTGTGAATACATGACCGGGGGCTTTGTCTGCGTATTGGGCAAGACCGGTTACAACTTCGGTTCCGGGATGACCGGTGGTTTTGCCTACGTGCTCGACCAGGACAATAGCTTCGTCGACAAGGTCAACCACGAACTGGTGGAGATCCAGCGTATCAGCGGCGAGGCGATGGAGGCTTATCGCAGCCACCTGCAGCGCGTGCTGGGTGAATACGTCGAAGAAACCAACAGCGAATGGGGTCGTGAGCTCTGGGAAAACCTGGATGACTACGTGCGTCGCTTCTGGCTGGTCAAGCCGAAGGCGGCCAACCTGAAGAACCTGCTGTCCAGCACCCGTGCCAACCCGCAGTGATATGCGCCTGAAGAGTTTGATGAGGTTTTGAACATGGCTGAACGTCTGAGTAATGACTTCCAGTTCATCGAGGTCGGGCGCAAGGATCCGAAGAAGAAACTGTTGCGTCAACGCAAGAAAGAGTTCGTGGAAATCTACGAGCCCTTCAAACCCCAGCAGTCGGCCGAACAGGCCCACCGCTGCCTGGGCTGTGGCAACCCGTACTGCGAATGGAAGTGCCCGGTGCACAACTTCATTCCCAACTGGCTCAAGCTGGTGTCGGAGGGCAACATCCTCGCCGCTGCGGAGCTGTCGCACCAGACCAACACCCTGCCCGAAGTGTGCGGCCGGGTGTGCCCGCAGGATCGCCTGTGCGAGGGTGCCTGTACCCTCAACGACGGCTTCGGCGCGGTGACCATCGGCTCGGTGGAGAAGTACATCACCGACACCGCCTTCGCCATGGGCTGGCGCCCGGACATGTCCAAGGTGGTGCCCACCGGCAAGCGCGTCGCGGTGATCGGTGCCGGCCCGGCGGGCCTGGGTTGTGCCGACGTGCTGGTGCGCGGCGGGGTAACCCCGGTGGTGTTCGACAAGAACCCCGAGATCGGCGGCCTGCTGACCTTCGGCATCCCCGAGTTCAAGCTGGAAAAGACCGTGCTCAGCAACCGCCGCGAAGTCTTCACCGGCATGGGCATCGAGTTCCGCCTGAACACCGAGGTGGGCAAGGACGTCACCATGGACCAGTTGCTCGAGGAGTTCGATGCGGTGTTCATGGGCATGGGCACCTACACCTACATGAAGGGTGGCTTCCCTGGCGAAGACCTGCCGGGTGTGCACGACGCGCTGGATTTTCTGATCGCCAACGTCAACCGCAACCTGGGCTTTGAAAAGTCCCCGCAAGACTTCGTCGACATGAAGGACAAGAAGGTCGTGGTGCTGGGCGGCGGCGACACCGCGATGGACTGCAACCGTACCTCCATTCGCCAGGGCGCCAAGGCCGTGACCTGTGCCTACCGGCGTGACGAGGCGAACATGCCCGGCTCGCGCAAGGAGGTGAAGAACGCCAAGGAGGAGGGCGTGAAGTTCCTCTACAACCGCCAGCCGATCGCGATCGTGGGTGAAGACAAGGTCGAGGGCGTGAAGGTGGTCGAGACCCGTCTCGGCGAGCCGGATGCCCGTGGCCGTCGCAGCCCGGAGCCGATTCCGGGTTCCGAAGAGATCATCCCGGCGGACGCTGTGGTCATCGCCTTCGGTTTCCGCCCCAGCCCTGCGCCGTGGTTCGAGCAGTTCAGCATCCAGACCGACAGCCAGGGCCGTGTGGTGGCGCCGGAGCAGAACCGCTTCAAGCACCAGACCAGCAACCCCAAGGTGTTTGCCGGTGGCGACATGGTGCGCGGTTCGGACCTGGTGGTGACGGCTATCTTCGAGGGGCGCAATGCCGCCGAGGGGATTCTGGACTACCTGGAGGTCTGATCGGGCCTCTTCGCCGGCAAGGCTGGCTCCTGCCAAACCTGTAGGAGCCGGCCTTGCCGGCGAAGCTTTTAACTAAATCTATTGACCTACCACAGGTCGATAGACAAAAGGCACGGTTCATACCGTGCCTTTTACGTTGGTGTCTGAGAAAATGCCCCCACTTTTTTTCCGGATGCCGACATGACTGCCTTGAAGAACGATCGTTTTCTGCGCGCCCTGCTCAAGCAACCCGTAGACGTCACCCCGGTGTGGATGATGCGCCAGGCCGGCCGCTACCTGCCGGAGTACCGCGCCAGCCGCGCCAAGGCCGGTGACTTCATGAGCCTGTGCATGAACCCGCAGTTCGCCTGCGAGGTCACGATGCAGCCGCTGGACCGCTACCCGCTGGACGCCGCGATCCTGTTCTCGGACATCCTGACCATCCCTGATGCCATGGGCCAGGGCCTGTATTTCGAAACCGGCGAAGGCCCGCGCTTCAAGAAAGTCATCAGCACCCTGGCCGACATCGAGGCGCTGCCGATCCCCGACCCGCAAAAGGACCTGGGCTACGTGATGGATGCGGTCAGCACCATCCGCCGCGAGCTCAACGGCCGTGTGCCGCTGATCGGCTTCTCCGGCAGCCCGTGGACCCTGGCCACCTACATGGTCGAAGGCGGCTCGTCCAAGGACTTTCGCAAGACCAAGGCCATGCTCTACGACAACCCGCAGGCCATGCACCTGCTGCTCGACAAGCTCGCCCAGTCGGTGGTCAGCTACCTCAACGGGCAGATCCTGGCCGGCGCACAGGCCGTGCAGATCTTCGACACCTGGGGTGGCAACCTGTCGGCGGCGGCGTACCAGGAGTTCTCCCTGGCCTACATGCGCAAGATCGTCAGCGGCCTGATCCGCGAGCACGAAGGGCGCAAGGTGCCGGTGATCCTGTTCACCAAGAACGGCGGCCTGTGGCTGGAAAGCATTGCTGATGCCGGCGCCGACGCGCTGGGCCTGGACTGGACCTGCGACATCGGTGAGGCGCGCCAGCGCGTGGGCAGCAAGGTGGCCCTGCAGGGCAACATGGACCCGACCGTGCTCTACGCCAAGCCCGAGGCCATCCGCGCCGAAGTCGGGCGTATCCTGGCCAGCTATGGCCACGGTACCGGCCACGTGTTCAACCTGGGCCATGGCATCACCCCGGAAGTCGATCCGGAACATGCCGGTGCCTTCATCCACGCCGTGCACGAACTGTCGGCGCAGTACCACCAGTAACGGGCAACTGCCTGGCGGGTGCCGCGTATCGCGGCCCCGCCACTGACTTTTCACGCTCCCCCGCCGATCCGTCCTACTGCCCGTCCAAGCCCCCTCCCTTACCATTCCGACCTCGATGCACAGCCGTGCCATTCAAGGAAGGAACCCGTGCCCAAGGATACCCGCGCAGTACAGCATCCCCTGCTGGCGGCAACCTGCCAACGGCTTGCCGAGCACGGTGACAACCAGCAACTGACGCGTCAGGGCATCCGCCTGGCGTTGCTGTGTCCGGCGATCCTGATGTGCGCCGTGCTGGCCATCTTCGCGTTCCTGCTGGGTGTCGTGATCCCTGATGTCGTGCAGATATTCGCCCATCACCAGCAGGCGTTGCCGGCCACGATCCGCATTTCGATGGCGCTGAACGAGAGCGGGCAGCGCTTTGCGCTGCCGTTTGCCGGTGTGCTGGTCGCCGCCGGCGTGTTCGCACGGCTCGCGTTGCACGCACTGCGGCGTCGACTGAGGTGGCACGGTTTGCTGTCGGACGTAAGGGTTGAACGAGCCCTGGGCCTGTTTGAGCCATTGATGCTGGCGATGACGGGCGGTGTGATGCTGTTCATCGGGCTGGCCATCCTTATGCCGATTCTGAGCCTCACCGCGTTGCTGGCCTGATCGGGTTTCCCACCATCGCGCATTAAGCTTCAGTTCAGGCGTGGGGATTAACCTGAGCGCATCCCCACTTGAAACGGAATGCCCACCATGAAAACTCGTTACCTGGCTCTGCTGCTTGCCCCGCTGTTCACCACTGGCGCGATGGCCGCCGGCTACACCGGCCCTGGCGCCCAGCCGGTCACCACGGTCGCGGCAGCCAACGACGCCGCCGACGATACCCCGGTGGTACTGCAGGGCTTTGTGGTCAAGAAGCTCAACAACGACGACAAGTACGAATTCAAGGATGCCAGCGGCACCATCACCGTCGAGATCGACAACGAAGACTTGCCGGCGGTGGCCTTCAACGACAAGACCAAGGTCAAGCTGACCGGTGAGGTCGAGAAGAACCTGATGTCCCGCGAGATCGATGTCGACCTGGTCGAAATCATCAACTGAACAGCTTCGCCGGCAAGGCCGGCTCCTACAGAGATCTGCGTAGGAGCTGGCCTTGCCGGCGAAGGGGCCCGTCAGGGTTTCACATTCCCCGGCAGCGCCGGCAGCTTGCTCAGGTGCAACGCCACCAGCAGTGCGATCACCAGCAGGCTGCCGATGAACAGCCCGATGCCGTTCCACCCACCGTAATGCCAGAACACCCCGCCTGCCGTGCCCGCCACGCTCGACCCCGCGTAATAGCTGAACAGATACAGCGAAGAGGCCTGCCCTTTGGCCGTGAGCGCACGCCGGCCGATCCAGCTGCTGGCCACCGAATGCGCGCCAAAGAAGCCGAAGGTGAACACCAGCATGCCGACGATCACCAGCACCAGGGGCGAGAACAGCGTCAGCAGCAACCCACCGAACATCAGCAGGATGCTCATCCAGAACACCTTGCGCCGCCCCAGCTTGTCCGACAGTGCGCCGATCTGCGCCGAGCTGTAGATGCCGGCCAGGTACACCACCGACAGCAGCCCCACCAGCGCCTGGCTCATGTGGTACGGCTCGGCGAGCAGCCGGTAGCCGATGTAGTTGAACAGCGTGACGAAGGCGCCCATCAGCAGAAACGCTTCCAGAAACAGCCACGGCAGCCCGGCGTCGCGAAAGTGCTGGGTGAAGCCGTTCAGCAGGCTGCGCGGGTTCATCGAGCGTGCACTGAAGTTGCGCGACTCGGGCAGGATCCTCCAGAACACTGCCGCCGCGACCAGCGCCAGGCCGCCGATCACCAGCATCGCGGTGTGCCAGCTGACGAAGTCGATCAGTACCCCGGTGATCAGGCGCCCGCTCATGCCGCCGATGGCGTTGCCGCCGATGTACAGCCCCATGGCCAGGCCGATGTGCTGCGGATGAATCTCTTCGCTCAGGTAGGTCATGGCCACCGCCGCCAGCCCGCTCAGCGACAGGCCCACCAGGGCACGCATGGCCAGCACGCCGTGCCAGCTGGGCATCAATGCGCTGGCGATGGTGCACAGCGCGGCGCAGAACAGGGCGAACACCATCACCGGCTTGCGCCCGACGCGGTCGGAAATCGGCCCGGTTACCAGCAGCCCGAACGCCAGCAGGCCGGTCGACACCGACAGCACCAGGCTGCTCTGGGCGGCATTGATGGAGAACTCGTGGGACAGCAGCGGCATCATCGGCTGCACGCAGTACAGCAGGGCGAAGGTGGCAAAGCCGCCACAGAACAACGCCAGCACCGTGCGCATGAACGCAGGGGTGCCTTTCTCGATCCAGCTTTCGTTCAGGGGGGCGGCGGTGCTCGCCGGGGCAGGGGGCAGCTCATGGGCAACAGCAGTTTTCACGGGGACCTCGAAAGGGGCACGGCCTCGCAGGCAGTGAAAAAAGCATATAGCTGGCTATTGATCTTTTCCAATATATTGTTCGACCTGTTTAAGAGGTTTTACGACCTATTGGAGTTGCCATGGAACTGCGCCACCTTCGCTACTTCATCGCCGTGGCCGAAGAGCTGCATTTTGGCCGTGCCGCACAACAACTGGGCATCTCTCAACCGCCGCTGAGCCAGCAGATCCAGGCCCTGGAGCAGGAGCTGGGTGCACGCCTGTTCGAGCGTACCAACCGACGGGTGGCGCTCAGCGAAGCCGGCCGGCTGTTTCTCGACGAGGCGCGCCAGGTGCTGGCGCAGGTCGACAAGGCCGCCGACGTGGCGCGGCGTGCCCAGCTCGGCGAGCTGGGTGAGATGAAGATCGGCTTCACCTCCTCGGCGCCGTTCAACTCCAGCATCCCCAAGGCCATCAATGCGTTTCGCCAGCGCTTCCCGGCGGTGCACCTGAACCTCAAGGAAATGAGCAGCCGCGAAGTGGTGGATGCTTTGCTCGACGAGTCCATCGAGGTCGGCCTGATGCGCCCGATGAGCGTGCCCGATGGCGTGGTGATCACCGAACTGTTCCGCGAGCCGTTGGTGGCGGTGCTCAATGCCGCGCACCCGCTGGCCCAGGGCAACGAGCAGGGCCTGCCGCTGGCGGCCCTGGCCCAGGAGCCGTTCGTGTTCTTCCCGCGCAGCTACGGCAGCGGCCTGCACGCGCAGTTGCTCAGCCTGGCGCGCTCGGCCGGCTTCAGCCCGCACTTTGCCCAGGAGGCAGGCGAGGCCATGACCATCATCGGCCTGGTATCGGCGGGGCTTGGGGTGTCGGTGCTGCCGGCGTCGTTCAAGCGCATGCGCATCGACGGGGTGGTGTACCGCACCTTGCTCGACGCCGACGCGGTGACAGCGGTATGGCTGGCGCAGCGGCGCGAGGACGTGTCGGCGATGGCCCGGGCGTTCACCGAACTGTTGATCCGCCAGGCCCAGACGCAGGGCTGAAAGGCACTGGCTAAACCGGCGCAACCCTCACATACTCGGTAGTTCCTTTCACATGGAGGTCTGTTCATGCGGCGCGTGGTGTTCAATCAGAAAGGTGGCGTGGGCAAGTCGAGCATTGCCTGCAACCTGGCGGCCGTCAGTGCCAACGAAGGCTATCGAACCCTGTTGATCGACCTGGACGCCCAGGCCAACTCGACCCAGTACCTCACCGGCCTGACCGGGGAGGACATTCCCATGGGCATTGCCGACTTCTTCAAGCAGACCCTGTCCTCGGGGCCCTTCGCCAAGAAGAACAAGGTCGACATCTATGAAACCCCGTTCGACAACCTGCATGTGGTGACCGCCACGGCAGAGCTGGCCGACCTGCAGCCCAAGCTCGAGGCCAAGCACAAGATCAACAAACTGCGAAAGCTGCTGGACGAGCTCTCCGACGATTACGACCGCATCTACCTGGACACCCCGCCTGCGCTGAACTTCTATGCGGTTTCAGCGTTGATCGCCGCTGATCGCGTATTGATCCCCTTCGACTGCGACAGCTTCTCGCGTCAGGCGCTGTACGGCCTGCTGGCCGAGATCGAAGAGCTCAAGGAAGACCACAACGAGGGCCTGGAAGTCGAGGGCATCGTGGTCAACCAGTTCCAGGCGCGCGCCAGCCTGCCGCAGCAGATGCTCGACGAACTGATTGCCGAAGGCTTGCCGGTGCTGCCGGTGTACCTCAACAGCTCGGTGAAGATGCGCGAGTCCCACCAGGCCAGCCTGCCGCTGATTCACCTGGAACCGCGGCACAAGCTGACCCAGCAGTTCGTCGAACTGCATACGCTGCTGGAAAACGCCTAGACCCCCTGGCTGCGCAGCCATTCCAGCAGTTGCTGGAGTGGGAAGGCGCCGCTCTGGCGCGCCACTTCGCGGCCATTCTTGAACAGGATCAGGCTGGGAATGGAGCGTATGCCCAGTTGCCCGGCCAGTTGCTGATTGGCTTCGCTGTCGAGCTTGGCCAGGCGGCAGCGTCCGGCCAGTTGGCCGGCGGCCTGTTCGAAGACCGGGCCGAACGCCTTGCAGGGCCCGCACCAGTCGGCCCACACATCGATCAGCAATGGCAGGTCGCCCTTGATCTGGCTGGCGTAGTCGCCCTGTTTCAATTCGAATGGCTTGTGCAACAGCACCTCACCCTTGCAGCGCCCGCACTTGGGTGCGTCCCTCAGGCGTGCGGCGGGGATGCGGTTGAGGCCGTTGCAGTGGGGGCAGGGGATGTGGAGGGGGTCGGTCATGGTGGGAGTCCGGATGCGTCAGGTGATGTTGGGTATCTGGAGGTGATGAGGGTGGATTGCAAGATGCCATAGCCTGCCAGATAAGCCAGCGATGCTGGCGAAGAGGCTGTAATGGTTTAGCATGCGGCCTTTCTGAACAGGCCAGGGACAGACCGATGGATTGCCAGCATTCACCGCACATTCGTGTATTCGTCGACAGAAAGAAGAACGGCGAGCCGGTGTTCGAAAGCGTGCCGGTGCGCGAAGTGGGCGAACATACCTATGAACTGCTGTCGTCGCCGGGGCTGGCGCTGAACATGGCGCGCGGCGACATCATCTGCACGGCCATCCCCGATCAGCATGTCGAGGTGGTGCGCCGGGGTGGCAATTTTTGCATCCATGTCTACGCCGACGATCTGCCCCAGGATGCCGTCGACACGCTGGAAAGCGAGGTGCAGACGTTGCTGGGCGGCACGCTGGACGGTCGCTACAAAGGCAACCTGACGCTGGCAGTGCCGGCGAGCAATGGGTTCGAGGCGATTCGCCCGGTGTTCGACCGGTTTCGGGAGGCGACGGGGGTGCAGTGGTATTACGCCAACATCTACCAGAACCTCGATGACGACGAGGATGAGACGTTGCTGAACTGGTGGGTCGACAACTGAAGCTGCGAGCGCTGCGCGCTCTATCGCGGGTCAAGCTCGCTCCCACAAGAACACCGCAGTACCTGTGGGAGCGGGCTTGACCCGCGAAGCAGGCGCTGCGATCTCAGGATGAACAACTGATCTCCAGATGCTTGCCCCACTCGGGCGGGCGTTCGGCATAGGCCTGCATCCCCGGCTGTTCCTCGAACGGCCGTGTCAGCACCTGGTGCAGGCGTCGCACTTCCTCGTAATCCCCGCCTTCAGCCGCCTCGATGGCACGCTGCGCCAGGTAGTTGCGCAGAATGTACAGCGGGTTCACCGCGTGCATCCGCGCGCGTCGGCCTTCGGCATTGCCCGGCTCCTGGTCAAGGCGCGCCAGGTACTCCACCGCCCAGGCATCGAACCCGGCCAGGTCGACGAAATCGTCGCGCACCACCCGCACGGCCTGCGCCGCCGGCTGATCACCCAGCTTGCGGAAGAACAGCGTGTAGTCCACAGCGCCCTTGTTCATCAGCCCCAGCAAGCGCTCGACCAGCGCCGAATCGTCATCGCGCGCCTCGGTCAGCCCCAGGCGTCGACGCATCAGGTCCAGGTAATGGGCCTGGTACAACGGCAGGAACAGCCCCAGCGTTTCCTTCAGCGCCTCGACGCTGATGAACGGCGTCAGCGCCTGGGCCAGCGCGCTCAGGTTCCAGTGTGCGATCGGCACCTGGTTGCTGAAGCTGTAGCGCCCCTGGTCGTCGGAATGGTTGCAGATGAAGCCGGCATCGAAGTCGTCGAGGAAGGCAAACGGCCCGAAGTCGAAGGTGATGCCCAGAATCGACATGTTGTCGGTGTTCATCACCCCGTGGCAGAAGCCATAGGCCTGCCAGCGCGCAATCAGCTCGGCATTGCGTTCGACGATGGTACGGAACATCGCCAGGTACGGCTCGGGCTGCTCGCGGCACTCGGCAAAGTGCAGGTTGAGCACGTGCTCGGCCAGCTCGCGCTGCTGCTCGGGTTGGCGGGTGTAGTAGAAGTATTCGAAGTGGCCAAAGCGCACATGGCTGGGCGCCAGGCGCAGCACCATCGCCGCGCGCTCCTGGGTTTCGCGCCACACCGGCGTGCTCGAGCCGATCACGCACAGCGCGCGGCTGCTGGGGATGCCCAGCGCGTGCAGGGCCTCGGAGGCGAGGAACTCGCGGATCGACGAGCGCAGCACCGCACGGCCATCGCCCATGCGTGAATACGGCGTCTGCCCGGCACCCTTGAGGTGCAGGTCCCAGTGCTCGCCGGCATCGTTGTACACCTCGCCCAGCAACAGCCCGCGACCGTCACCCAGGCGCGGATTGTACGAACCGAACTGATGCCCCGAATACACCATCGCCCGCGGCTCGGCCTCGGCCCACAGCTTGTGTCCGCTGAACAGCTCGGCGAACACCGGGGAATGCGCCTCGGTAGGGTCCAGGTCGAGCAGTGCCATGGCCGCGTCGCTGGCCACGACCAGGCGCGGCTCGGCAATCGGCTCGGGCAGCACGTGGGTGGAGAACGCATCGCCCAGGCGGGCGAAGCGGTTGTCGAAGGTCAGTTCGTCGAGGGATTTCAACGGCCATCTCCTGGCGCATCGGTGGGGGGCTCGGGCAGCACGGTCTTGTTCGGCGCTTCGACCGGTACCATCTTGTACTCCTGGCCCTGCATGTTCTTCAGGTACACCTCCATCTGGCGGAACGAGATGTTGATGTGCTGGCGCTTGAATTCCTTGTTGATGTAGCGGTTGATCTCGTCCAATACCGGGTTGCGGTCACCCAGGTCACGCACGTGCATGCGCAGTTCGTGGTCCAGGGTACTCTCGCCGAAGTTCAGGAAGTACACGATCGGTGCTGGTTCCTTGAGCACCCGCGGGTTCTCGTTGGCTGCCTGCAGCAGCAGGGTGCGTACCAGGTCCAGGTCCGAGCCGTAGTCCACGCCCAGCTTGAGGGTGACGCGGGTGATGGTGTCGGTCAGCGACCAGTTGATCAACTGGCCGGTGATGAAGGTCTTGTTGGGGACGATGATGTCCTTGCGGTCGAAGTCGGTGATGGTGGTGGCGCGGATGCGGATCTTGCTCACCGTGCCCGACAGGTTGCCGATGGTGATGGTGTCGCCGATGCGCACCGGGCGCTCGAACAGGATCATGATGCCGGAGATGAAGTTGGCGAAGATCTCCTGCATGCCGAAGCCCAGGCCCACCGACAGCGCCGCCACCAGCCATTGCAGCTTGTCCCAGCTGACGCCGAGGGTCGACAGCGTGGTGACGAAGCCCACCCCGGCAATCACGTACGACAGCAACGTGGTGGTCGCATACGCGCTGCCCTGGGCCAGGTTCAGGCGTGACAGCACCAGCACCTCCAGCAGCCCCGGCAGGTTGCCGGCCAGGGCGAAGGTGATGCCGATGATCACCAGTGCCCCGAGCAGGTCGCCCAGGCTGATCGGCACCATGCTCATGGCCGCGCCGGTGCCGCTGGTGTACTCGTACAGGGTGATGTTGTCGAGGTAGGCGAACACGCTGATCAGGTCGGCCCACACCCAGTACAGCGCGGCGATGAAGCCGCCCAGCAGGGCCAGGCGGATCAGGCGCAGCGACTGCTGGTTGACCTGCTCGATGTCCAGGGTCGGCTCCTCGACGATCACCTCGCCATCGAGCCCTTCCTTGGTCGCCTGGCGCTTGCTCAGTGCGCGCTGGTAGGCCAGGCGCCGGGCGGCCACGGCCAGGCCGCGCACGAAGGCGGCCTCGATCACCAGCCAGAACATCAGCAGGTACAGGGTGTCGATCAGGCGGTCGGTGAGCTTGAGTGCGGTGTAGTAGTAGCCAAAGCACACGGCAATGAACAGCGCCACCGGAAGCGCCGTGAACGCCACGCCCACGGCCTTGCGAAACAGCGAGGTATTGCGGTGCGCGGGGCTGCTCAGCAGCAGGCGGCTGAGCAGCCAGGCCATCAGTGCGTAACAGGTCAGTACCACACCGATGCCGAGCACGTCGTCGGCCAGCGCCGAGGGCTGGTGCTCGGCCACCGCCACCACGCCGACCAGCGCCAGTACCACGCTGCCCAGGCGGCGGATCCAGCCGCGCAGGAACTCGACCTGGGCCTTCTCCCAGCGAAAGTGCAGCTCGGCCACGCCGCCGGGCGCCAGAATCCGGTAGGCGGTGTAGAACACCAGCCAGGCCTGGGCGATCTGCCACAGCGCGGCGCCCAGGTTGGCGTTCTGGCCGCGGGCGTCGATCTGCAGCGCATAGCCGCACAGCGCCAGGCCCAGGCTCAGCGGCATCGCCAGCAGGATATTGATCAGAATGGCCTGGGGCGTGTGCCACTGGCTGTCACGCTTGAAGTGGCCCACATCCTGGTGAACCTTGTTCAGCCGCGCATACAGGTACTTGCGCCGCCACAGCAGGGCGCCGATCAGCAACAGCAGCGGCAGGAACAGCAGCGGGCGCTGCGTCAGGCCGTCGGCCAGTTCGTTGATGCCCGACCCCCACGGCAGGCTCACCACCTGCTTTTGCAGGCGTTCGGGCACGCTGCGCAGCCATTCGAAGTCCAGCGGCTTGTTGCTGGGGATCCAGAACATCTGTTCGTCGAGGGTGCCGCGCAGGTTCTGTGCGGTGCTCAGCAGCTGCTTCTGGTTCAGTTGCAGGGTGATGGATTCGTTGAGCAGGGCGCTCAGCTCGCGGTTGAGCCGCTCCAGCAAATCGCTGCGGGTGATCGCCACCTCCAGCAGGGCCTTGCGCAACTGCGGGGTGACGCTGTCGGGCGGCTGGGTGGCCAGCAGCTTGTCGACGTAGCTGCTGGGGCTGCTGATCTGCTCGCGCTGCTGGTTGACCTCGAACTGGTACAGGCGAATGTCGGCGATCTGGTCGGCCAGGTCGCGATCGACCTTCAGGTGCGGCAGGGCCTGCTTCTGCTTGTAGAGGATCTTGGACAGCAACAGGCTGCCCTTGAGCACGCTGATCTGTTCGTCCAGTGCCTGGTCGGCCTGGGTCAGGCTGTCGAGCTGCTGCTTGGTCTGCAGGTTCTGCTGGGTCAGCTCGTTGAGGCGGTCGGTGCTGCGCAGCAGGTAGTCGGACAGCTTCAGGTTGGTGGCGCTTTCGGTGGCCAGCACGCTGCTGCCGCCGGCCTTCTGTGCCTCGATGGACTGTTCGGTGACGGTCTGCTGCGACTGCGCCAGGCGCTTCTGGTTGATCAGCGTCTGCAGGTCCTGGATCTCCTGCTCAAGGCGTGTGGCGCGCTCGATCAGCAGGTCGTGCTGGCTGTTGCCCAGGTCTTGCAGCAGGCTGTTGCCGGCCAGTTCCTGGCGGCGCAGCAGGGTCAGCGCGTTGAGCGAGGCGAGTTCGGCATTGAGCTGGTTGCGCTGGTCGGCCGAGAGGCTCTTGCCGTTGTCCTTGCCCAGCTTGAGGATGCTGTTGATCTGCTGGGTGCGGGTCTGGTTGCTGCTGATCTCGGCCTGGGCGCGCTCGGGGCGGGTCTGGGAGTTGATGATCAGGCTGTTGGCTTCGGACAGCGCCTTCTGCAGCTCGCCCTGCTGGGTGGTGCGCTCGGACAGCAACTGCTCCAGCTGCGGCACGCCCATGCTGGCGTAGCGCTGCGCCACGGGCAGGGTCTTGGTGTCCTTGAGCCGGGTCAGCTCGCGCTGGTTTTCGCTGGTCTGGCGCGGGGCGTCGGCCAGTTGCTGCTTGAGCGCGGCCAGGCGCTTGTCGTAGTCGTCGCGCGAGGCCAGCAGGCCAAGGGTCTGCTCCAGCACTTGCTGCAGGGCCTTCTGGTCGGCCTCCGGCAGCTTGCGCTCGGCGATCTTGTCCAGGCTGTGCTGGACGCTTGCCGTGGTGGGGGGTTCCGCCGCCTGGGCGAAAGAGAGGGACAGGCACAGCCCGAGCAGGGCTGCGCTAACAACAGTGCGCAGGGACATAGGCAGACGTCGTAGAACCGGGCAGAGAATCGAAGTTTAAAGGAACAACCCGGGGCCGGGTCGAGAACCTTCGGGGAATTTGATACCCACTTTGAGGATCTTGTTCCCTTCCATCAGCGCAACGGTCCACAGGGTGTTGTTCCATTCGATCTGGTCGCCCACCACCGGTGCGCCGCCGACCTTCTGCTCGATGAAGTGCGCCAGCGGCTGGTGCGGGTCCTGGCCGTCGAGCTGCAAACCGTACAACGCCGCTACAGCCCCCAGTTCTGCGTCACCTTCGAGCACGAAGTCGCCGAAGAAACGCAGGTCCAGGCCGCGTTGCGGCGCCTGGCTGAACAGCTTGCCCAGCGCCGGCAGGTTGTGTTCGTGGCCGATCACGCACAGCAGGTCGCCGACTTCGAGGGTGGTACTTCCCGACGGATGGAGCAGTTGCTGGCCGCGAAACAGGGCAGCGATACGCGTGCCTTCGGGCATTTTCAGCTCGCGCAGGGCGGCACCGATGCACCACTTCTCCGCACCCAGGCGATACACGAACAGCTCCCACTCGCTGGTGATGTGCACTTCCAGGGCCGAGCGCGAGATCGGCGCCGGGTCGGGCGGCACGGTCACCTTGAGCAGGCGCGCCACCCACGGCAGGCTGGTGCCTTGCACCAGCAGCGACACCAGTACGATGAAGAAGGCCAGGTTGAAGTACAGCTGGGCATGCGGCAGCCCGGCCATCAGCGGGAACACCGCAAGGATGATCGGCACCGCGCCGCGCAGGCCGACCCACGAGATGAACACCTTTTCGCGGCCATGGAAGGCCTTGAATGGCAGCAGGCCGATCATCACCGACAGCGGCCGCGCGAACAGGATCATCCACAGCGCCAGGCCCAGGGCCGGCAGCGCGATGGGTAGCAGGTCGTGGGGCGTGACCAGCAGGCCCAGCACCAGGAACATGCCGATCTGGGCCAGCCAGGCCATGCCGTCGAGCATGTGCAGGATGCCGTGGCGGCTGCGGATCGGCCGGTTGCCCAGTACCAGGCCACACAGGTACACGGCCAGGAAGCCGCTGCCGTGCAGGGCGTTGGTGAGCGCGAACACCACCAGGCCGCCGCTGATCACCAGGATCGGGTACAGGCCGCCGGCCAGGTTCATGCGGTTGACCAGCTGCAGCATCAGCCAGCCGCCGCCCAGGCCCAGCAGGCTGCCGATGCCGAATTCGCGCACCAGGTGGCCGAGCAGGCCCCAGTGCAGGCCGTTCTGGCCGCTGGCGATCATCTCGATCAGGGTCACGGTGAGGAACACCGCCATCGGGTCGTTGCTGCCCGACTCGATTTCCAGGGTGGCCGTCACCCGCTCGTTGAGGCCCTTGCCGCCCAGCAGCGAGAACACCGCGGCGGCGTCGGTGGAGCCGACGATGGCGCCGATCAGCAGGCCCTGCATCAGGCTCAGGTCGAACAGCCAGGCGGCGGCCAGGCCGGTGAGGCCGGTGGTGATCATCACCCCCACCGTGGCCAGCGAGAGTGCCGGCCACAGGGCCACGCGGAAACTCGAGACGCGGGTGCGCAGGCCGCCGTCGAGCAGGATCACGGCCAGTGCCAGGTTGCCCACCAGGTAGGCGGTCGGGTAGTTGTTGAAGATGATGCCGCCGCCGTCGACGCCGGCAACCATGCCCACTGCCAGGATGATCACCAGGATCGGGATGCCCAGGCGCGAGGAGAGTGAACTGACCAGGATACTTGCACCTACCAGCAATGCGCCGATCAAGAACAGGCTATTGATGGTGGACGCATCCAAAGGCAGTACTCCAGGGGGGATTGCAGAAAGAGGCGCGACTTGCTTTTTGCCTGACTTCAGCTAGCAGGTCGCGTGCCAAGGATTCTAACCTGTGAGGTTGGCGGGCTGTAAAGCGATTATCGCGGGCACAAAAAAAGCACCGCAGGGGTGCTTGATCTGCTGTGAATGTAACGCCCCCATCGCGGGTCAAGCCCGCTCCCACAAGGATCACATTGGTCTCTGTGGGAGCGGGCTTGACCCGCGATGGGGGTAGCAGGGTCTTAAGCCTGCGGCACCTCACGCATCGGCTTGCCCTTCACCGGTGCACCATTGGCCACATAGTACTTGGCCGTGCTGCGCGGCAATGGCTGGCGGCCACGGATCTTGTCGGCGATCTTCTCGGCCATCATGATCGTCGGCGCGTTCAGGTTGCCGGTGGTGATGATCGGCATGATCGAGGCATCCACCACGCGCAGGCCCTGCATGCCATGCACGCGGCCCTGGCCGTCGACCACCGCCATCTCGTCGATGCCCATCTTGCACGAGCACGATGGGTGGAACGCGGTCTCGGCGTGCTCGCGGATGAATGTGTCCAGCTGCTCGTCGGTCTGCACGTCGGCACCGGGGCTGATCTCGCGGCCACGGTAGGCGTCCAGCGCCGGCTGCGCCATGATCTCGCGGGTCAGGCGGATACCGTCACGGAACTCCTGCCAGTCCTGCTCGGTGGCCATGTAGTTGAACAGGATGCTCGGGTGCTGGCGCGGGTCCTTGGACTTGAGCTGGATACGCCCGCGGCTAGGCGAACGCATCGAGCCCATGTGCGCCTGGAAGCCGTGTTCCTGCACGCCGTTGCTGCCGTTGTAATTGATCGCCACCGGCAGGAAGTGGTACTGGATGTTCGGCCATTCGAATTCCGGGCGCGAGCGAATGAAGCCGCCGGCCTCGAACTGGTTGCTGGCGCCGATGCCGGTGCCCGCGAACAGCCACTGTGCACCGATGGCCGGCTGGTTGTACCAGAGCAGCGACGGGTACAGCGACACCGGCTGGGTGCAGGCGTACTGCAGGTACAGTTCGAGGTGATCCTGCAGGTTCTCGCCCACGCCCGGCAGGTCGTGCACCACAGGGATGTTCAGGCTTTCGAGCAGGGCCGCCGGGCCCACGCCGGAGCGCTGCAGCAACTGTGGCGAGGCAATGGCGCCGCTGCACACGATGACTTCCTTGCGGGCACGGGCTTCGACGCGCTCCTCGCTGGCGCCCACCAGGTAGGTCACGCCCACGGCGCGCTTGCCTTCGAACAGCACGCGGTCGCTCAGGGCATGGGTGACGATGGTCAGGGTCGAGCGTTTTTTGGCGGTGTCCAGGTAGCCGCGGGCGGTGCTGGCGCGACGGCCCTTGGGCGTCACGGTGCGGTCCATCGGGCCGAAGCCTTCCTGCTGGTAGCCGTTCAGGTCTTCGGTGCGCGGGTAACCGGCCTGCACGCCGGCTTCGACCATGGCGTGGAACAGGGGGTTGTTGCCGGCTTTTGGCGTGGTGACGCTCACCGGGCCTTCGCCGCCATGGTAGTCGTTGGGGCCGATGTCACGGGTTTCGGCCTTGCGGAAGTACGGCAGGCAGTCCAGGTAAGACCAGTCTTCCAGGCCTGGCAGCTTGGCCCAGCCGTCGTAGTCCATGGCGTTGCCGCGGATGTAGCACATGCCGTTGATCAGCGAGGAGCCGCCCAGGCCCTTGCCGCGGCCACATTCCATGCGGCGGCCGTCCATGTGCGGCTCCGGGTCGGTCTCGTAGGCCCAGTTGTAGCGTCGGCCCTGCAACGGGAAGGCCAGTGCGGCCGGCATCTGGGTGCGGAAGTCGAAGCGGTAGTCCGGGCCGCCGGCTTCCAGCAGCAATACGGTGACGCCTTCGTCTTCGGTCAGGCGGGTCGCCAGGGTGTTACCGGCCGAGCCGGCCCCGACGATGATGTAGTCAAAAACGTGGGACATGTTGCGTACCCTCATAGGCAGTGAGCAGGGGAGCGGGGGAGACGCCCGGACCTGGCGGCCCGGGCGCGGCTACACGGGTGCTTAGAACACCGAGGCGTAGTTGCCCAGCTCGACCTGTACCGACTTGATCCGCGTGTACTGGGCCAGCGAGCTGACACCGTTTTCACGGCCGACACCGGATTGCTTGTAGCCACCGACCGGCATCTCGGCCGGCGATTCGCCCCAGGCGTTGATCCAGCAGATGCCCGCTTCCAGCTGATGGATGATGCGGTGCGCGCGGCTGATGTCGTTGGTGCAGACACCGGCGGCCAGGCCGTAGTCGGTGTCGTTGGCGCGACGGATGACTTCTTCTTCGGTCTCGTAGGAGAGGATGCTCATCACCGGGCCGAAGATCTCTTCCTTGACGATGGTCATGTCGTCACGGCAGTCGGTGAAGACGGTCGGGGCCACGAAGGCGCCCTTGGCGAACTCGCCGTAGGTCAGGCGCTCGCCGCCACACAGTACGCGGGCACCTTCTTGCTTGCCCTTGGCGATGTAGCCCAGCACGCTTTCCATGTGGGCGAAGCTGACCAGCGGGCCGAAGTTGGTGTTCTCGTCCTGCGGGTTGCCGATGCGGATGCGCGCCACGCGCTCGGCGATCTTGGCTTCGAAGGCGGCTTTGAGCGAGGCCGGGATGAACACGCGGGTGCCGTTGGTGCACACCTGGCCCGAGCTGTAGAAGTTGGCCATCATCGCGATGTCGGCGGCGCGGTCCAGGTCGGCGTCTTCACAGATGATCAGCGGCGACTTGCCGCCCAGCTCCATGGTGACTTCCTTGAGCGAGGAGCTCGAGGCGCTGGCCATGACCTTCTTGCCGGTGGCGGTGCCGCCGGTGAACGAGACCTTCTCGATGCGCGGGTGTTCGGTGAGGTAGGTGCCGACGTCGCGGCCGCTGCCGGTCAGTACGTTGAACACGCCGTCCGGCAGGCCGGCCTCGGTGTAGATCTCGGCCAGTTTCAGGGTGGTCAGCGAAGTGACTTCCGAGGGCTTGAAGATCATCGCGTTGCCGGCGGCCAGGGCCGGGGCGGATTTCCACAGGGCGATCTGGATCGGGTAGTTCCAGGCGCCGATACCCACGGTCACGCCCAGCGGCTCGCGACGGGTGTACACGAACGAGCTGTCGCGCAGCGGGATCTGCTCGCCTTCGATGGCCGGCACCAGGCCTGCGTAGTATTCGAGCACGTCGGCACCGGTGACGATGTCGACGTAGCGGGTTTCGGAGTAGGACTTGCCGGTGTCCAGGGTTTCCAGTGCAGCCAGCTCGTCGTTGCGCTCGCGCAGGATGTCGACGGCGCGGCGCAGGATGCGCGAACGCTGCATGGCGGTCATGGCCGCCCAGACTTTCTGGCCACGCTCGGCGCTTTCCACTGCGCGCTCCACGTCGGCCTGGTTGGCACGTTGCACCTGGGCGAGGACTTCGCCGTTGGCCGGGTTGATGGCGTCGAAGGTGGCGCCGCTGGAAGCGTCGACATAACCACCGTCAATGTAGAGTTTTTGCGTTTCGAAACGGGCCATAGTGTCCTCGCAAGTGCAGTGTGTGTCGGCTATCCGCGCTGTGCTCCTGCTTGTTTGGCACTCGCGACGCGCAGTGGTTCAGAGGCCGGGTCCTGTAGAGCCGGGCTGCTCTGTTTAGCCAGTTGTGAATCCATGTATTCGTAAGCGATCTGCTGCGCCTGGTCGGTATCGAAGGCATCTCCCGACAGCGCGCCGCGCAGCCACAGCCCGTCGATCAGGGCAGCCAGCCCGCGGGCCGCGCTGCGGGCTTCGGGCAGCGGCAACACACGGCGGAACTGGCAGCACAGGTTGGAATACAAGCGGTGATCGTTGATCCGCTGCAACCGGTGCAAAGACGGCTGGTGCATGCTGGCGGCCCAGAAGGCCAACCAGGTTTTCATTGCCGGGCCGTTGACCTGACTGGCGTCGAAGTTGCCCTCGACGATCACCTTCAGGTGGGCGCGCGGGGTGTCCTCCGTGAGCGCCTGGCGACGTGCCGCGACGTTGTCGATCAGCACGTTCATCAAGTACCGCATGGTCGCTGCGATCAGGCCGTTCTTGTCCTGGAAGTAGTGACTGATGATGCCGTTCGACACACCGGCCAAACGGGCGATCAGCGCAATGCTGGCGTCCCCCATGCCGACCTGGTCTACCGCCATCAACGTGGCTTCGATCAACTGCTGGCGGCGAATGGGTTGCATACCGACCTTGGGCATCTGGCAAATCTCCTCAGGCCTTCGGGCAGACGACAGGCGGCTGACTCGGCGAAGACCAGTCTATTTTGTTTTGATTGAACGTTCAATCAACAAAGAATAAGCTCTGCGACAATTCGCGCCATTGACAGGTTTTTGTGGCCCGTCACTGACGCCGATTGGCACCCTAAAAAGACGTGTAACCCCCGTAATGCAAGGCGTGCACGGGTTTAAACGAAACGTTGATCAGAATTGCCCAGCGGTGTCGCACCGTTCGGCGGGCCCTCGGATCGGGACCCTTTTTCTGTTTTTTTCAACGCAATCGGTTTGGGATCACGGTTTTTCAAGGTGCTTTTATAACACCTGACGCAGTGGGGCTATTGCACCAATTGCGCGGGTGACGGGTCGTTTCGTGTTTTCTCTCGCACTGCCTGGAGCATCTGTGCAATGAGTTCTGCCTCCCTGATAAAGACCCCTGCCGAGAGGGTCCGGGTCAACAGCGTGGTGTTCTACACCACGGCGCTGCTGATCCTGTTGTTGACTGCCTTGCTGATCGCCGCCCCGGACACGGCCGGTCAAATTCTCGGCCAGGCCCAAGCCTGGCTGTCGCGCAGCTTCGGCTGGTACTACATGCTGGTGATCGGCGGCTACCTGCTGTTCGTCATCGGGCTAGCGTTTTCCTCCTACGGCAAGCTCAAGCTTGGCGGCAAGGACGACAAGCCCGACTTCAGCTACGGTGCCTGGGCCGGCATGCTGTTCTCCTCCGGTATCGGTATCTCGCTGCTGTACTTTGGCGCGTCCGAACCGCTGGACCACTACTTCAACCCGCCTGCCGGTGCGCCGGCCAGCCTGGAGGCCGCACGCCAGGGCATGCAGTTGACCTTCCTGCACTGGGGCCTGCACGGTTGGGCGATCTATGCGCTGGTGGGCCTGGCCGTGGCCTACTTCGCCTACCGCCACAACCAGCCACTGGCCTTGCGTTCGGCGCTGTACCCGCTGGTGGGTGAGCGCTGGGTCAAGGGGGCTGCCGGGCACACCGTGGACATCTTCGGCATGTTCGTGACCCTGCTGGGCCTGGTGACCAACCTGGGCATCGGTGCGATGCAGGTGTCCTCGGGGCTGGAGTACCTGTTCGGCATGCAGCACAGCAACACCAACCTGCTGATGGTGATCCTGGTGATGAGCACCGTGGCCACGATCGCGGCGGTGTCGGGCGTGGAGAACGGCATTCGCCGCCTGTCCAACCTGAACATCCTGCTGTTCAGCGGCCTGCTGCTGTTCGTGCTGCTGTTCGGTGACACCCTGCACCTGCTCAACGGGTTCGTGCAGAACATCGGCGACTACCTCAACGGCGTGATCCTCAAGACCTTCGACCTCTACGTGTACGAAGGCAACAACGCCAGGTCCGAAGGCTGGCTGGGCCTGTGGACCCTGTTCTACTGGGCCTGGTGGATTTCCTGGGCCCCGTTCGTGGGCATGTTCATCGCGCGTATCTCCCGTGGCCGCACCGTGCGCGAGCTGGTGGCCGGCGTGCTGCTGATTCCGTTGGGCTTTACCCTGGCGTGGCTGTCGATCTTCGGCAACACCGCGCTGGACCTGGTGATCAACCACGGTGCGGTGGAGCTTGGGCGCACGGCGGTGGAACAACCGGCGATGTCGATCTACAAGCTGCTGGAGCACTTCCCGGCGGCCAAGATCGTGGTTGGTGTGGCGGTGTTCGTCGGCTTCGTGCTGTTCCTCACCCCGGCTGACTCGGGCGCGGTGATGATGGCCAACCTGTCGTGCAAGGGCGGCGACGTGGACGAGGATGCCCCGCACTGGCTGCGTATCCTGTGGTCGGCGATCATCACCCTGGTGACCATCGGGCTGTTGCTGGTGGGCAACTTCCAGGCCATGCAGACCATGGTGGTACTGGCCGGGCTGCCGTTCTCGGTGGTGCTGGTGGTGTTCATGTTCGGCCTGTTCAAGGCCATGAAGCAGGACACCCAGGTCGAGCAGGAGCAGGCCGAACTGGCGGCGCGTGGCCGTCGCGGCTTCAGCGAGCGCCTCACCCAGCTGGACCTGCAGCCGACCCAGGCGATGGTGCAGCGCTTCATGGACAAGCAGGTGAGCCCGGCGCTGAAAGAGGCGGCGGTGCAGTTGCAGGGCATGGGCCTGCAGGTGCAGAGCCGCGTCGGCCAGTCGCGCGAGGCGATGGGCTTGCGCATCGAGATGGAGGAGGGCAACCCGTTCGTCTACGAAGTGAGCCTGGACGGCTACCTGGCGGCGCCGAGCGAAGCGCCGGCGCAGGGTGAAGGCGACGTGCGCCAGCGTTACTACCGGGCCGAGGTGTACCTGCACAACGGCAGCCAGGAGTACGACCTGATGGGCTTTACCGTCGAGCAGATCACCCGCGACGTGCTGGATCAGTTCGAGAGTCATCGCCAGTTGCTGGGGCGTGTGTACAGCTGATGGCAGATAGCTGAATGAAGAAGGGCCCTGCCGGTGACGGCAGGGCCTTTTTTTTGCTGGCGATGCGTTGGCGTTCTACAGCGCTGACGAAGGATAAATAAATTAAAAGGTTTGCTGGCTGGCGACCAAGGAAGCACGAAAAAGTCGATTCTCGACTTTTAACAACTGCGCAACTTCTTGCACAGTGCTGCGCAAGAAGTTGCGCACTTTTTCGGGTTTTGCCTTTCCCAAGGCCAGCGGGTTAAAACGTGCAGCGGGTACAGTTGCACTGGGAACAGCAGAAAGTATTAGGGTTGCAGGATTCGATGTAATCAGTGATCCGACGAATAAATTTCCCAATCATGCGAGAATTATTCATCTGGATGGAAGGGATGGATTCAGTGACGAAAATTTAGTCGGTCTATCAAATGCGCTGGGGGATGAAACGAGATGTCAATAACTGAAGAGCTGTTTTACTTATTTGATAAAGATGATAAGTGCTTGGGGCAGATCATATTGCAGGTTGGTGACAACCCGAAAAAACAAGGGAGGTTCTCTCCAGTCAAAGAGTTCTCGAGGTACCGGAATTTGTTCAAAGAGCTTGAAAGTGCGGCAAATGCTATGCTGTTTAGTCATGTAGACGAAATAGAAGAAAAAATCGCCTTGCTAGGTTTCTACGTCAAATCAGAGGGGTCGGAAATTAAACTAAAAATAAAAGGGCTTCAAATAATGAGGGGGTGGGCAATTTTTGAAGTTGGACAGGCGCGTTAAAGTCGATAAGTAAAGTTGCACTTAAATAAAGTGTTTTTTGGCTCTAAAGTAATTGTATGCGTTTAGGCCTCTACAAGAAGGCCCCTTCGGATGCCAGAGACGTGTACTTATGCTCCAAGCTGACAGCCCATGCTGAATGACCGGTATGGCAGTGAATAAAGTTCTACCTCTTCGAGCCGGGCCGTGGCATCACTCCGCTGGAACGAACCCTGTTATTAAATTCTTGGTGAAAACAATGTTGAGAGCTACATTTTTCGAAATATTTAATATTTTTTTGGATAAATTAACATTTGAGGATTTAGAGATTCTTGGGCTGCCTGATATGGAGCGCTCCACCCTAGAGGACTACGGGTATGAATTGGTGGGTGATAAGTCAGACTGTCACGCTTACGAAAAAGAAATTATTGTGCCTCATAGAAATGCTGGGCTTAGTCTGATGCACAAGTTGTATTTTTTTGCAGATGAATCTGTCGGCACTGGATTGGGTGTTGAGCCGAAGGTTAGATTAACCACGCTGCTGAAAGCGTATTGGGATTATCGAGACTTACGGGGCGGATCGCTCGATAATATAAGTTTTTATTTCTGGGATGGTAATGATGAGGGTGCTGTTGTGTTTGAGGAAAACATAGTGGTCAGATTTGGTTTTCGCCAGAACAGGGGTGCATACTTGATTGATAATGTGGAAAGTGGTCTGGATAGAGTTGGTAGTGTTCCTGGTGTTTCAGTAAGAAGCGTAAAAAAATACATGAATTCGTTTGAGCTGGATTGTGCTATCAGTAGGCGTGAGGTAAGTAAATATCCTTATGCATTTTCAAGGTTAGTTGGCTTTTTGTGCAAAAATAGCAGGAGGTTTTAATATGCCCCTATAAAAATAGAAGTGTGAGTCTTGTGTATAAGCTCTGTTTTTATGGAAGCAGTGTTTTCGGAAGCGGGCTCAGTATTGAATTGTCATTAATTGGGAAATCGCACCCTTTACTACGCCCCCACAGCGTCAATACGAGAATTACGCCCCCCATGACCGCCCCACCATAAGCGGCTGTCAGCATGAGAATAGATAGTTTTTACTTTCAAACTTAAAAAACCTGCCCCACAGTTCAAACTTGCCAGAAAAAGAATTCATATCGACGTCTTGCCCTCACGGCCCCCTCGCTGGCAAGTCATGCGCTGACCTTGCCGGCGAAGAAGCCATCCGCTTCATCCCAGATTCTTGCCCAACAACGCGTGATACAGCTCGCTGTCGCCCAATATCCCCACCACCTGATTCCCTTCCTGCAACACCAGCTTGTTCCCCGTCTGATACCGAATCTGCAACGCCTCGCGCATACCGATATTGGCATTCACCAGCGTCGGCTTGCGCTCCAGCCCCTCCACCGCCTCGCCGGGCGCCCAGTTCTGCAAGGCCATGCCGTTGACGCCCTGGCGCGCGCCCCTGATGGTGTTGCCCTCGGCCAGGTCCAGCCAAGAATCACCACCCGGGTCCAGGCATACCGAACCGTTGATGCGCTTGCACTTGTCCAGCGTGCGCATCAGGCTGCGCCCGCACAGCACGTTGAGCGGGTTGGTATGCGCGACGAAGGTACGCACATACTCGTCTGCCGGGTTGAGCACGATCTCCTCGGGCTTGCTGTACTGGATGATGCGCCCGTCCTTCATGATCGCGATGCGGCTGCCGAGCTTGAGGGCCTCGTCCAGGTCATGGCTGACGAACACGATGGTCTTGGCCAGCTTGCGTTGCAGCTCAAGCAGCTCGTCCTGCAGGCCCTGGCGGATCAGCGGGTCGAGCGCCGAGAACGGTTCGTCCATCAGCAGGATGTCGGCGTCCATCGCCAGCGCCCGGGCCAGGCCCACGCGCTGCTGCATGCCGCCCGACAGCTCGTCGGGCTTCTTGTTGCGCCACTGGGTCAGGCCCACCAGCTCGAGCTTCTCGTCCACCAGCTTGCGCCGCTCCTTCTCGGGCCGGCCCTGCATCTCCAGGCCGAAACTGATGTTCTCGCGTACCGTCAGCCAGGGCATCAGGGCGAACTTCTGGAACACCATGGCGATACGCTGGGTGCGCATCATCTTCAGCTCGGCCGGGGTGCAGTGGGCAATGTCGATCTGTGCGCCTTCATGCTCGACGAACAGCTTGCCGCGGCTCACCGTGTTCAGGCCGTTGATGCAGCGCAGCAGGCTCGACTTGCCTGAACCCGACAGGCCCATCAGCACGCAGATCTCGCCCTTGTTGATGTCCAGGCTGGCTTTCTCGACGCCGACCACCAGGCCGGTCTTCTTCAGGATCTGTTCACGCGTGAGGCCCTGGTCCAGCAGGCTGAGCGCCTCACGCGGGTGGCGCGAGAAGATCACGTCGACCTCTTCGAAGCGAATGATGCTCATGCTTCACTCCTTGCCGGTGCGTCCGGTTGCTTGCAGATACGGTCGAGCATGATCGCCAGCAGCACGATCGCCAGCCCCGCCTCGAAGCCCAGCGCGATATCGGCGGTGTTGAGTGCGTTGACCACCGGTTTGCCCAGACCGTCGGCGCCCACCAGCGCGGCGATCACCACCATCGACAGCGACAGCATGATGCACTGGGTGACCCCCGCCGCGATGCTGGGCATGGCATGCGGCAGTTCGATGCGCGAGAGCAGCTGGCGCCGCGAGCAGCCGAACGCCTTGCCGGCATCCAGCAGTTCCTGCGGCACGTCGCGGATGCCCAGGTAGGTCAGGCGGATGGGCGCGGCAATCGCGAACACCACCGTGGAGATCAGCCCCGGCACCACGCCCAGGCCGAACAGGGTCAGGGTCGGGATCAGGTACACGAACGTGGGCACCGTCTGCATCAGGTCGAGTACCGGGCGCATGGCGGTGTAGAACATCGGCTTGTGTGCCGCCAGGATGCCCAGCGGCACGCCGATGGCCACGCACACGAAGGTGGCGAACAGCACCTGGGCCAGGGTTTCCATGGTTTCCTGCCAGTAGCCGAGGTTGAGAATCAGCAGGAACGACAGCGCGCAGAATACGGTGAGCGTCCATTTGCGCTGGATCAGGTGAGCGATCAGGGCCACCAGGGCAATCAGGACGAATGGGTTGAACCAGGTCAGCGCCCCGGTCACCCCGTGAATCATGAACTCCAGCGCCTCGGCGAAGGCGTCGAAGTAGTTGGCGCCGTGTTGCGTCAACCACTCGACGAAGGCCGCGATGTGCTGGCCCAGGGGTATTTTTTGATCGATCAGCATGATAGCGAGCGTCCACCTGCAAGGGATTGGAAACAACCCGCGCCGGGCAATCGCCCCCCGGCGCGGGGCGTGCTTACTGCGTCAGCTTGGCCTTGGCCGCCTCCAGGCCCGGTTTGCCATCCACGGTGGTCACGCCGGCCAGCCAGGTGTCGAGCACCTGCGGGTTCTGCTTGAGCCAGGCCTTGGCGGCGGCGTCGGGCTTGACCTTGTCGTCGAGCACCTTGCCCATCAGGGTGCTTTCCATGTCCAGGGTGAAGGAGAGGTTCTTGAGCAACTGGCCGACGTTGCTGCACTCCTGGCTGTAGCCCTTGCGCGTGTTGGTGAGCACGGTGGCCTTGCCGTAGTCGGGGCCGAAGAAGTCGTCGCCGCCTTCGAGGTATTTCATCTTGAAGCGCGTGTTCATCGGGTGCGGTTCCCAGCCGAGGAACACCACGTCGGTGCCACGGCGCTGGGCACGGTCGACTTGCGCGAGCATGCCGGCCTCGCTCGACTCCACCACCTTGAAGCCGGCGTCCTTCAAGCCGAAGGCATTCTTGTCGATCATGCTCTGGATGGTGCGATTGCCGTCGTTGCCCGGCTCGATGCCGTAGATCTTGCCGTCCAGCTCCTTCTTGAATTTCGCGATGTCGGCGAAGTTCTTCAGGCCCTTGTCATACAGCGCCTGGGGCACGGCCAGGGTGTACTTGGCATTCTCCAGGTTGGCACGCACGGTCTCGACGGTGCCGGCATCGCGGTACAGCTTGATGTCGTTTTCCATGGTCGGCATCCAGTTGCCGAGGAACACGTCCATGTTCTTGCCGTCGGCCAGCGACTTGTAGGTCACCGGTACCGAGATCATGGTGGTGCGGGTCTTGTAGCCGAGCGCTTGGAGCACCGCACTGGTGACTGCAGTGGTCACGGTGATGTCGGTCCAGCCGACGTCGGAGAAGTTGACGGTGTGGCACTGCTCGGGCTCCACGGCCTGGGCCAGCGCCGGCAGGCTCAGCAGCGCGGCCAGCAACAGCGGGGGTGAACCTTTCATGGTGGACTCCTGGTTTTTTTCGGATGTCCCACGGGACAGGGGCCGTGCAATCGAGTCGGTACCGATCATCTAACAGCGAAAATCAAACGCCTACCGGGTGCGTCGTATCCAGTACAGGCAGGGTCGCATCCAGTGCCAATGAGGTCGCTTACAGTGTCGTCGGCCTCGAAAAACGCGGTTCTGGCGCATGTGCACCGCAAAAAAACGGCGCAGGTCCTGCCCTGGCAACGGGCGGCGCTGCTGGACAAGAGCGCGTCGGTTGCAGACGTCGTGGTCGCTGACAAAAGCCTGATGATGCGCGAAACCGGCGGATTGCCGCCTTTTCAGCGTAGCAGCCAGAGGTACGCGGCATGGCCATCAGTGTGTTCGACCTGTTCAAGATCGGTGTCGGCCCTTCAAGCTCGCACACCGTCGGCCCGATGCGCGCCGCGGCGCTGTTCGTGCAGGGGCTGCGCGAGCGCAACCTGCTGGCCCGGGTGCGGCGTATCGAGGTGCGCCTGTACGGCTCGCTGTCGGCCACCGGCATCGGTCACGGCAGTGACAACGCGGTGATCATGGGCCTGATGGGCGAATGGCCGGACGCCATCGACCCGGCGCAGATCGCCCCGCGCATCGCCACGCTGCGCGAAACCGACAGCCTGCTGCTGGACGGACGCTGGCCGGTCGGCTTCGTCTGGGCCCGCGACATGCGCCTGCTGGACGAGAACCTGCCGTACCACCCCAACGCCCTGACCCTGATCGCCGAGGGCGAGCAGGGCGAGCTGCACCGCGATACCTACTACTCGGTGGGCGGCGGCTTCGTGGTGGACGCGGCGCAGGCAGCCAGCGGTGTGCTGGACGCCGACACCACCGTGCTGCCCTACGACTTCAACAGTGCCGTGGAGCTGCTGGATTTGTGCCGGCAGCACGACCTGCGCGTGTCGCAACTGATGCTGGAGAACGAAAAGGTGTGGCGCAGCGAGGCTGAAATTCGTGCCGGGCTCATGACCCTGTGGCGGGCCATGCAGGCCTGTGTCGAAAACGGCCTGCGCCACGAGGGCATCCTGCCGGGCGGGCTCAATGTGCGCCGCCGCGCGGCACGCCTGCACCGCAGCCTGCAGGAACTGGGCAAGCCCAACGTGATCGGCTCCACCCTCAGTGCCATGGAGTGGGTCAACCTGTATGCGCTGGCGGTCAACGAGGAAAACGCCGCAGGCGGGCGCATGGTCACCGCCCCCACCAACGGCGCGGCAGGCATCATCCCGGCGGTGCTGCACTACTACATGCGCTTCAGCGACGAGGTCAGCGAAGCCAGCGTGGTGGACTTCTTTCTGGGCGCGGCGGCGGTGGGCATCCTGTGCAAGAAGAATGCGTCGATCTCCGGCGCCGAAGTCGGCTGCCAGGGTGAGGTCGGCTCGGCCTGCGCAATGGCGGCGGCGGGCCTGGCCGAAGTGCTCGGGGCCACCCCGGCGCAACTGGAGAACGCCGCCGAGATCGGCCTGGAACACAACCTGGGGCTGACCTGCGATCCGGTCGGCGGGCTGGTGCAGGTGCCGTGCATCGAGCGCAACGCGATTGCCGCGGTCAAGGCGATCAACGCCGCGCAGATGGCCTTGCGCGGTGACGGCGAGCACTTCATCTCCCTCGACCGGGTGATCCGCACCATGCGCGACACCGGCGCCGACATGCACGACAAGTACAAGGAAACCTCTCGCGGCGGGCTGGCGGTGAACGCCATCGAATGCTGAGGCGTGGCTGCGCCGTTTTGGCCCATCGCTTTGAGCGTGCGCTGCGTTTTGGCGCGCCCCGGCCGATGGCGATTCACTGGCCAGGCCACCCCTTCCAGCACGCGCGGTGACACCGCGCGTTGTCGTTTCTGGGCATCCTTCCCACAAGTGCTACCCAATTTCACAACGGGACTACAGACAGGCTTTGGCCCGGCCTTTTGCGTTTAAAAGCGACCCTGCGGGCGTGGGCGAACTAGACACATCGCGATGTCGTTTTCAGGTGTTGTTGAATGCGTATTCAAGTTTGGGCATGGCATTTGCGTTGGGTTTGGCAAAGCCCCTGCAATCGAACCGGGGCCATGACAAAAAGCCCGAGCCTGAGGCACACCCTGCATTGTGTGAGGAGAGATCGCGATGACGTCGTACAACTCCGCAACCCCAAACCAGAACCGCACCCCCCAATCCATCGGTTTCCTGCTGCTGGACAACTTCACGCTGATCTCCCTGGCCTCCGCGGTCGAGCCGCTGCGCATGGCCAACCAGTTGTCGGGTCGCGAGCTGTATCGCTGGAGCACACTGAGCGTGGATGGCGGTCAGGTGTGGGCCAGCGACGGCCTGCAGATCACTCCCGATTCGGCGATGCATGCGGCGCCGGCGATGGACACCGTGATCGTGTGTGGCGGCATCGGCATCCAGCGCACCGTGACCCGTGAACATGTGACCTGGCTGCAGAGCCAGGCCCGCCAGTCGCGTCGGCTGGGGGCGGTGTGTACCGGCAGCTGGGCGCTGGCCTGTGCGGGGCTGCTCGATGGCTTCGATTGCAGCGTGCACTGGGAGTGCCTGGCCGCGATGCAGGAGGCCTTCCCGCGGGTGAGCATGAGCACGCGCCTGTTTACCCTGGACCGCAACCGCTTCACCAGCTCGGGCGGCACCGCGCCGCTGGACATGATGCTGCACCTGATCAGCCGCGATCATGGCCGCGAGCTGTCGGCGGCGATCTCGGAGATGTTCGTGTACGAGCGTATCCGCAACGAGCAGGACCACCAGCGCGTGCCGCTCAAGCACATGCTCGGTACCAACCAGCCCAAACTGCAGGAAATCGTGGCGCTGATGGAGGCCAACCTCGAAGAGCCGATCGACCTGGACGAACTGGCGGTGTACGTGGCGGTGTCGCGGCGTCAGCTGGAGCGGTTGTTCCAGAAGTACCTGCATTGTTCGCCGTCGCGCTATTACCTGAAGCTGCGGCTGATTCGTGCGCGGCAGCTGCTCAAGCAGACGCCGATGTCGATCATCGAGGTGGCGTCGGTGTGCGGGTTCGTGTCCACGCCGCACTTTTCCAAGTGCTACCGGGAATACTTCGGGATACCGCCGCGTGATGAGCGGGTAGGCTCGAACACGGCCCAGCAGGTGGCGATGATGCCGCTGCCGCAGGCGCTGGTGCTGTCGCCGCTGGCCGGGCCGATGTCGGCGCTGAGTCAGGCGCGCAATGAGTCGACGTTTGCCAGTGTGAGGCTGTAGACCAGGCCGACCGCATCGCAGGTCAAGCCCGCTCCCACCGGTACATCGCTGCTCTGAAGGGCAGTGAAGCGCCTGTGGGAGCGGGCTTGGCCCGCGATGGGGTCAACCGTGAAGGCTTTTGTGGTTCGCCAGCGCCGGCAGCAACTGCTTGTCGATCGCCTGGCGCACCGCCGGCAGGATCGTCGCGCTGCCGGTGTACAACTGCTCCACCAGGCCGCGCAGGGCCCGGGCGCGTTCCGCGCTCAAGCCGCGTACCGCACATTCGCAGGCCTGCTCGGCGCTGGCGCCGGCAGGCATCTCGAAGCCCAGGGCGCGCAGTTGGCCCAGCAGGTCGTCCTGATCGATCAAATCGGCGTGCATCATGGCGGTTGTCCTTGTTCGAGGCGAAGGGTGCCCCGATTCTGGGAGCGCTGCGCGGTGGCGACAAGGGGCATGGCCGGCATACCTATGAACAGGTCGTTTTTGGCTAGATCAGTGACGTGCGCAGGCGCCCTCAGCCGCGCTTGAGCAGCGCCGCACAGGCGCTCTTGTAGGCCTCATGCTGATACTTGTTCAGCGTTCCCGGCAGCTCGAGATTGTGCTTCTTGGCCTGGGCGCTGACGGTCTGTGGCGACACCAGCTCCACCGTGCAGTTGTCCAGCAACTGCAGCACGCCCTCGATCTTGAAGGTGGTCGGGCCGCCGGCAAAGTCGCCCTTCTTGCTGCGCTTCTTGATCGCCAATTGCCCGATGCCATGCTCGCTGACAAAGGCTCTGACCTGTGCGGCGAATGCCTTTACCTGGGCGGCATCCTCGTCATCCTCCAGGCCGATCTTCTTGGTGGCCACGCCAACGTGCACGGGCTGGCCGGCGTCCAGGCTGGCCACGGCCAGCAGGGCTTCGCTGCCCTTGATTTCGATGCCGCAGATTTTCATGGGGTGCCTCAATCGGAGTTTTGCAGGCCAAGGGACTGCAGGTATTCGGAGCGGTCGTCGCTGCGTTGCGCCAGGCAGGTGTTCAGTGCGGCGTCGTACTCCTTGCCCGGTGTGCTGTCGAAGGTCTCGACCTTGCAGTCGGCGTCGCGTACTTGCTTCCACAGGTTCTGGGCGGCGTTCAGGCGGTTGCTCAGTTCGGTGATCTTCGCACCCTGGCCGGCATACTGTTCCTTGATGCGTTCGAGCAGGTCGCCGAAGGCGGCGTTCAGCTCGCGTTCGGCGACCGTACGGCTGTAGGCGGCGCAGGCGTAGTTCTGCTGGGCCGTCTCGACGTTGTCGCACGGGGTGGGAGCGTCACTTTCCTCGGCGTGCACGGCAAAGGCCAACGGCGCCAGCAGCAGCCATACCATCGATTTCATCAGCGACATCCTCGCAACCGGTGTGTGGAAGGTGGGGGTCGATTCTCGCTCAGTGCCAGGCTAAATGACAGAGACCCGTCGCCCGACGCTAAGCGGTTTCATTCAGGTCCTCCCAGCCTCGATGAAACTGGTCGAAAAGATCGGCGTACATCTTGCCCAAGGGGTACTCCCTGTACTCCGAGCGCTCGAAACGCAACAGGCGGGTACGCAGCGTTACCTGCTCCAGGTCCAGGTATTCGCCCGGGTCCCAGCGGCTGGCCGTGTTCAGGTTGCTCAACAGGGCCTCGATAGCGAATTGGGCGGCGATGAAATTGATGCCTTCCTTGCTGAACCGGGCATAACGCTGGCGCAGGGCAAACAGCGAGACGCTGTTGCGGGTCAGGTCACAATCGGCACGGGGCTGCAGTTCTACGCACAGCGAGCCCTGGATGGCATCAAACGCCATGAGCACCGAAACAAAGTCGTGTTCCGGGTGGTAGCACTCGAAGTTGACGGACTCCTGGTCGAAATAAGGGTGCAAGTGCTTGTGGAGGAAGAAGTCCGCTTCGCCTTTGAGCGACGAGTTGCACGCGTAGCAACTGGGGATGAGATTGGCGAGGGTCAGGCCCAGGTGCGGGTAAAGCGCCTTGGGATAAAAGTGGTCGAGCGTTGGACGCATCGCCCCCTGGCCGTCCCTGAACAGGGTGTGCGCATAGTTGTAGTTGCAGTACGGGCAGGTGGCGAGTTGCGAGCTGGCACACAAGGCGTAGGCGTCCCAGTGGTCAGGCATGGGCTTTCGGGGTTTGGCACTGAACGTGTCGTAATTGAACACGCGCTTGAGGTCGCTGAGCAGATCGGCGTAGACCTCATCCGTCATGAACTGCCGACAGTCCAGCAACTCATGAATGGACCATTCCATTTGCGCGCGGCTGTCCGAGAGGATGGCCTTTTCGACATCAGCCACAAAGGTGCGGCTGTACCAGTTCTTTGCCTTGGGACGATCGTTGTTGACGAACGCCGTAATCCGTTCCTGCAGGTACTGCGTATGCCGCGGCCTTGCCGCACGCCAGTTGTCGGGCATGGAAATGATCATTGGCTTTGGTGCTCTGTGTGCGGCACCAGGCGCTGCAGTTCGCGCTGGATGATCGGGTCGTCCACCACCGATATCAGGTACTTCTCCTGAGGGCCATATGTGCCGGCTTTCAGCGCGGCAATCGCGGCATTGATCCGGCGCACGGCGAATTCGCCGATAGTGACAGCGCCGAAGGAGCGGTTGAGGATGGCGTGCAGCGGTGCGGCAAAGGAGGGCGAGGTGGTATCGGGCTCGATGAAGTCATCGTTGCTCGCGGCCCGGCCTTTGTTTTGCGCGTGGTCCTCCAGGTTCAACTGGCACACAAATTCGCCGGGCACATCGGAAGCCAGCAGCGGGGAATGGGAGGCGATGATCAATTGCAGGAGGGTCAGTCCGAAGGTGTGCTTGCACTCGCTGAGAAATTTGTTCATTTGCCAGATGTATTTGCGTTGCCACGCCAGGTGCAAAAAGGCGTCGCCTTCATCGATCAGCACCAGCAGTTTGGTGATCGGCTCGCGCGGGGAGGCGCGGTTGCCGGCTGGCGGCGCGGCCAGGCGCTTGATCGCTTCGTACAGGGAAATGATCTGGTTGAAGATCGCCCATTGGCCGGAGCTCATGCCAGGCAGGACCATTTCGAACGGCCCTTCCCGATCCGAGGCAAAATGCAGGCGCTCCTGCTCATTGGTCAAGGCGTACTGGTACACGCCACGTGGCCCTTTTTCGAATGCGAAGTTGTCCAGGCGTTCGAGGATGTACCTGAACAGGCGGCGGCTTCCCACGTGTTTCTTTTGTTGCAAGGTGCCAGGGTCAATGTGCTGGAAGTAGCTTGAGGGCAAGTGTTCGTCGATCAGCGCGATGTAGCTCAGAATGTCGTAGTTCTGTTTCTGCATGTGGTGGAACGTGGCGCAGAGTGCCGTCAGGACGTTTGATGCCGCGGGCTCCCTCGTGCGCAGGTCGTCCAGCACATAGCCACTCAGAAGGCTAAGTTCACGCTTGTACTGATTCTGCAGGTACGTCAGCTCGCGCTGATCGCCGTTGAAGTCGGAAAACCGCTCCAGGCGCGCCTTCAGATCGCGTATCGATCGCAGCTGCGGCTGGTGGCGCTTGCTGGCATAGCGGCCCTTTTCATCCTCCACCAGTGCCAAGGCCAGAAAATCACCGACCTTTTTTTCATCTGCACGCAATTTGACCAGCAGGTTTATCTTCAGCCCGAAGCTCTCGATGATTTCGCGGTGTTCATACAGTTGAAGCAGATCCTGCTCCCGACGCTGTGATGCATCGACAAAGTGCTTCTGCGCGCGAAAGGCGATCCGGTTCTGCACCGGCGTGTAATACACAACGCCCCAGTCCTGAGGCTTGCGCTGATCGACATAGTTGAACACCAGTTGGCAGTCACTGCCGAAATCCGGCAGCCTGCGGCTGGCGAACTGCTCTACCGTGCGCTGCAGAAAGCGGCTCTTGCCCGACCCGTTGGGCCCGATGATCAGCGACACCGAATCAATGTCGAACAGGTTGAAGCTTTCCCGCGTGCGCAGGTGAAGGACGTGGCCGTCCTGTTCGATCGACGTCAGCATGGTCTGGCATTCCTTGTCTGAACACGACGCCGGGCGGGCGTCGGGCAAACCGCTATTTGAGCCGATTCTTGCGCGTCGCGAAAGCGGCCAACGGCCAATGGCCATGCCGGCCTTTGTCGCACCTTGACGTTTTCGGCAATTCCCCTGTCGTTTTTGCATCCTGGCGACCTGGCGCCTAGGCATATGCTGGCCCCAAAGCGCCGGCAGACGATTCGGCGCCGCAACGTCATACAAGGGGACAGCCTGATGAGCCCGGCCGAATTGCACGCAGACAGCATCGTTATCGACGGGCTGATCATCGCCAAGTGGAACCGCGAGCTGTTCGAGGACATGCGCAAGGGCGGCCTCACTGCCGCCAACTGCACTGTCTCGGTGTGGGAGGGCTTTCAGGCCACCATCAACAGCATCGTCGCCAGCCAGAAGCTGATTCGCGAAAACAGCGACCTGGTACTGCCGGTACGCACTACCGCCGACATCCGCAAGGCCAAGGAGCAGGGCAAGACCGGCATCCTCTTCGGCTTCCAGAACGCCCATGCCTTCGAGGACCAGCTCGGCTACGTGGAGATCTTCAAGCAGCTGGGCGTGGGCATCGTGCAGATGTGCTACAACACCCAGAACCTGGTGGGTACCGGCTGCTATGAGCGCGACGGCGGGTTGTCCGGCTTCGGTCGCGAAATCGTCGCCGAGATGAACCGTGTGGGGGTCATGTGCGACCTGTCCCACGTCGGCTCCCGAACCAGCGAGGAAGTCATCCTCGAATCGAAAAAGCCGGTGTGCTATTCCCACTGCCTGCCCTCCGGGCTCAAGGAGCACCCGCGCAACAAGTCCGATGCCGAATTGAAGTTCATCGCCGACCATGGCGGCTTTGTCGGCGTGACCATGTTCGCGCCGTTTCTGGCCAAGGGTATCGACGCGACCATCGACGACTACGCCGAGGCCATCGAATACACCATGAACCTGGTGGGTGAAGACGCCATCGGCATCGGCACCGACTTCACCCAAGGCCACGGCCAGGACTTCTTCGAGTACCTGACCCACGACAAGGGCTATGCGCGCCGCCTCACCAGCTTCGGCAAGATCATCAACCCGTTGGGCATCCGCACCGTGGGCGAATTTCCCAACCTCACCGAAACCCTGCTCAAGCGCGGCCACCCCGAGCGGGTAGTGCGCAAGATCATGGGCGAGAACTGGGTCAATGTCCTGAAAGACGTCTGGGGCGAGTAACCCCACGCCTCACCCAGCCGCATCCTTTTTCTTTTATGGAGTTCAGTTTCCATGGCCAAGATCGCCCCGCAATTGCCCATCGAAGTCGACAGCGAAACCGGTGTGTGGACCAGCGACGCGCTGCCGATGCTGTACGTGCCGCGGCATTTCTTCGTCAACAACCACATGGGCATTGAAGAGGTGTTGGGCGCCGACGCCTACGCCGAGATTCTGTACAAGGCCGGCTACAAGTCGGCCTGGCACTGGTGCGAGAAGGAGGCCGAATGCCACGGCCTGCAGGGCGTGGCGGTGTTCGAGCACTACATGAAGCGCCTGTCGCAACGCGGCTGGGGGCTGTTCACGATCCAGGACATCGACCTCGACAGGGGTACCGCCAGCGTCAGGCTCGAACACTCGGCCTTCGTCTATGTGTACGGCAAGGTCGGGCGCAAGGTCGACTACATGTTCACCGGCTGGTTCGCCGGCGCCATGGACCAGATCCTGGCGGCCCGCGGCAGCCCCCTTCGCACGGTCGCCGAGCAGGTCTACGGCGGTTCGGAACACGGCCACGACGACGGCCTGTTCATCGTCAAGCCCCTGTAAGTCGAGGAACCCGCCATGGCTTTCGAAGCAATGTTCCAGCCGCTGCAGATCGGCAAGCTGACCATCCGCAACCGGGTACTGAGCACCGCACACGCCGAGGTGTACGCCACCGACGGCGGCATGACCACCGAGCGCTACGTGAAGTACTACGAAGAGAAGGCCAAAGGCGGTATCGGCCTGGCCATCTGCGGTGGTTCGTCGGTAGTGGCCATCGACAGCCCGCAGCAGTGGTGGGCCTCGGTCAACCTGGCCACCGACCGCATCATCCCGCACTTCCAGAACCTGGCCGACGCCATGCACAAGCACGGCGCCAAGATCATGATCCAGATTACCCACATGGGCCGGCGCTCGCGCTGGGACGGCTATCACTGGCCGACCCTGATGTCGCCCTCGGGCATCCGCGAACCGGTGCACCGCGCCACCTGCAAGACCATCGAGCCGGAGGAGATCTGGCGCGTGATCGGCAACTACGCGCAGGCCGCGCGCCGCGCCAAGGAAGGCGGGCTGGACGGGGTGGAACTGTCGGCAGTGCACCAGCACATGATCGACCAGTTCTGGAGCCCGCGGGTCAACAAGCGCACCGATGAATGGGGCGGCAGCTTCGAGAACCGCATGCGCTTCGGCCTGGAAGTGCTCAAGGCGGTGCGCGAGGAAGTCGGCCCCGACTTCTGCGTGGGCATGCGCATCTGCGGCGACGAGTTCCACCCCGATGGCCTCAGCCACGAGGACATGAAGGAAATCGCCAGGTACTACGACGCCACCGGCATGCTGGACTTCTTCGGCGTGATCGGCTCGGGCTGCGACACCCACAACACCCTGGCCAACGTGATCCCCAACATGAGCTTCCCGCCCGAGCCGTTCCTGCACTTGGCGGCGGGCATCAAGGAGGTGGTGAGCGTGCCGGTTATGCACGCGCAGAACATCAAGGACCCCAACCAGGCCACGCGCATTCTGGAGGGCGGCTACGTGGACATGGTCGGCATGACCCGCGCGCACATCGCCGACCCGCACCTGATCGCCAAGATCAAGATGGGCCAGATCGACCAGATCAAGCAGTGCGTGGGCGCCAACTACTGCATCGACCGCCAGTACCAGGGCCTGGACGTGCTGTGCATCCAGAACGCCGCCACTTCGCGGGAATACATGGGCGTGCCGCACATCATCGAGAAATCCACCGGCCCCAGACGCAAGGTGGTGGTGGTCGGTGCCGGCCCGGCCGGCATGGAGGCGGCGCGGGTGGCGGCCGAGCGCGGGCATGACGTGACCCTGTTCGAGAAGAAGGAGGCGATCGGCGGGCAGATCAGCATCGCCGCCAAGGCTCCGCAACGCGACCAGATCGCCGGCATCACGCGCTGGTACCAGCTGGAGCTGGCGCGGCTGAAGGTCGACCTGCGCCTGGGTACGGCGGCGGACGTCGACACCCTCATGGACCTGCGCCCCGACGTGGTGGTGCTGGCGGTGGGCGGGCACCCGTTCATCGAGCAGAACGAGCACTGGGGCGCGGCCGAGGGCCTGGTGGTCAGCAGCTGGGACGTGCTCGACGGCACGGTGGCGCCGGGCAAGACCGCGCTGGTGTACGACACCATCTGCGAATTCACCGGCATGTCGGTGGCGGATTTTCTGGCCGACAAGGGCAGCCAGGTGGAGATCGTCACCGACGACATCAAGCCGGGGGTGGCGATTGGCGGCACCTCGTTCCCCACCTACTACCGCAGCATGTACCCCAAGGAAGTGATCATGACCGGCGACCTGATGCTGGAGAAGGTCTACCGCGAGGGCGACAAGTTGGTGGCAGTGCTGGAGAACGAATACACCGGGGCACGGGAGGAGCGGGTGGTCGACCAGGTGGTGATCGAGAACGGTGTGCGCCCCGACGAGACCCTGTACTACGCACTCAAGGAGGGCTCGCGCAACAAGGGCCAGATCGATGTGGAGGCGCTGTTCGCGATTGAGCCGCAGCCGATATTGAGCCAGCCGGGGGAGGGGTACCTGCTGTACCGGATCGGCGATTGCGTGGCGCAGCGCAACACCCATGCGGCGATCTACGACGCCTTGCGCCTGTGCAAGGATTTCTGATCGCTCTGTGAACCGATTGTCCCGGTCGCTCGGGCTTTTTGTGGGAGCGGGCTTGACCCGCGATGCAAGCACTGCGGTGTGTCAGGCGTGCCGCCATCGCGGGTCAAGCCCGCTCCCACAGTGTGTGCAACCGATCATATCGAGTGTGGGAGCTTCCCATGTTGAACACCCTGCTACCCCTGCTGCTGTTTGCCGCCCTCGGCCTGGCCGTGCTCGGCGCGCTGCGGCGCGTGCGGATGTGGCGCCAAGGCCGGCCATCGCGGGTCGAGCTGCTCAAGGGCCTGCTGGCCATGCCACGCCGGTACATGGTCGACCTGCACCACGTGGTTGCCCGCGACAGGTACATGGCCAACACCCACGTCGCCACCGCCGGCGGCTTCGTGCTGGCCGCCGTACTGGCGATCCTGGTGCACGGTTTCGGCCTGCACAACCGCCTCCTCGGCTACGCCCTGCTGGTGGCCACCGCCTTGATGTTCGGCGGTGCGCTGTTCGTCTACAGGCGCCGGCTGAACCCGCCCGCGCGCCTGTCCAGAGGCCCCTGGATGCGCCTGCCGAAAAGCCTGCTGGTGTTTTCCGCCAGCTTCTTCATCGCCACTCTGCCGGTAGCCGGCATCCTGCCCGAAGGTACCGGTGGCTGGGTGCTGGTGGCCTTGCTCGGGCTGGGCGTGCTGTGGGGTGTGAGCGAGCTGTTCTTCGGCATGACCTGGGGCGGGCCGATGAAGCACGCCTTCGCCGGTGCCCTGCACCTGGCCTGGCACCGGCGCGCCGAACGCTTCGGCGGCGGACGCTCCACCGGGCTCAAGCCGCTGGATCTGCAAGACCCGAGCGCACCGCTGGGTGTGGAAAAACCCAGGGACTTCACCTGGAACCAGTTGCTTGGCTTCGACGCCTGCGTGCAATGCGGCAAATGCGAGGCCGCGTGCCCGGCGTTCGCCGCCGGCCAGCCACTGAACCCGAAAAAACTCATCCAGGACATGGTGGTGGGCCTGGCGGGTGGCACCGATGCGAAGTTTGCCGGCAGCCCGTACCCCGGCAAACCGCTCGGCGAACACGGCGGCAACCCGCACCAGCCGATCGTCGACGGCCTGGTGGATGCCGACACGCTGTGGTCGTGCACCACCTGTCGGGCGTGCGTGGAAGAGTGCCCGATGATGATCGAGCACGTGGATGCGATCGTCGACATGCGTCGCCACCTGACCCTGGAAAAAGGCGCCACGCCGAACAAGGGCGCCGAGGTGCTGGACAACCTGATCGCCACCGACAACCCCGGCGGCTTCGCCCCGGGCGGGCGCATGAACTGGGCCGCCGACCTCGACCTCGAGGTGCTGGGCGAGGTGCACGGCACCGACGTGCTGTTGTGGGTGGGTGACGGCGCCTTCGACATGCGCAACCAGCGCACCCTGCGCGCCTTCGTCAAGGTGCTCAGGGCGGCCAATGTGGGCTTTGCCGTGCTCGGTCTGGAGGAACGCGACAGCGGCGACGTGGCCCGCCGGCTGGGCGACGAGGCCACCTTCCAGCAACTGGCCCGGCGCAACATCCGGACCCTGGCGCAGTACCGCTTCACGCGCATCGTCACCTGCGACCCGCACAGCTTCCATGTACTGAAGAACGAATACGGCGCGCTGGGCGGGCACTACCAGGTGCAGCATCACAGCAGCTTCATCGCCGAGTTGATCGCCGCCGGCCGCCTCGACCTGGCGCCGCACAAGGGCGCCAGCGTGACCTATCACGACCCGTGCTACCTGGGCCGCTACAACGGCGAGTACGAGGCGCCGCGCCAGGTGCTGCGCGCGCTGGGCATCGAGGTGCGCGAGATGGCGCGCTCCGGCTTTCGCTCGCGTTGCTGCGGCGGCGGTGGCGGTGCGCCGATCACCGACATTCCGGGCAAGCAGCGCATTCCCGACATGCGCATGCAGGACATCCGCGAGACCGCCTCCGAGGTGGTGGCCGTGGGCTGCCCGCAGTGCACCGCGATGCTCGAAGGCGTGGTCGAACCACGCCCGCAGATCAAGGACCTGGCCGAGCTGGTGGCCGACGCGCTGCGTGAAGCGACGGTTGCCAGCACGCCGGTAGCAAGCCAACCAGAACCTGCGCAGGTGGACCCATGAGCGACATCATCCGGCGTGACCCGCGTGCCGAGTGGATTGCACGCAACCGTCTGCACCCGCTGCACGCAGCCATGCAGGCCCAACAGACGCAGTGGATGGGGCCCAATGGCGTGCTGCGCAAGAACCCGCATGCGGTGGGCTTCATCGGCCCCAATGGGATCAAGCGCATCGATCGCAGCGGCGCCAGCCAAGGCGCTACGAGCAAGCGCAGCGCCGCCGCCGAGGTGCTGGTGCCGCTGCATCAGGTGCCGTTGCCGGCGTTCTACATCGTGGTGGTGCCGGACATGGTCGGCGGGCGCCTGAGCAGCCACGACCGGGATGTGCTCGGGCTGGCCCACGGCCTGGCCGGCAGCGACGGCGCGGTGCTGGCAGTGGTGTTTGGCGAGCACAAGGAAACCGCCTTCGGCACGTTCGGCGTCGACCGCCTGCTGCAGATCGACGGTGACGCGTTCGCAGGTTATGCACCGGAGCAGCGGGTGCAAGGCCTGCGGGCTGTGGATAACCAGTTCAACCCGCGCCACTGGCTGCTGCCCGACAGCCGCAGCGGTGGCGGCGAGCTGGGCCGGCGCCTTGCCGCGGCGCTGGGCGAGCGCCCGGCCACGCGGGTGTGGCAGGTCAAGGACGGACTGTGCAGCGGGCGCGCCGGGGCTGGCCAGCAGGACCTGGTACGCGGGCTGGCGCGCCTGATCCTGGCGGCGGCCGAATGTGCCGAGCCGGTCAGCGAAACCCGCCATGAAGCCCTGCCGGTGGAGTTGTCCACAGGCGCGGCGCGCAGCCTGGCGCGTATCGAAGACCTCGGACCGGTGCCGGTGGACCCGGCCACCATCGCCATGGCCGAGGCCGAATTCATCCTGTCGGGCGGCAACGGGGTCAAGGACTGGGCACTTTTCCACAGGGCCACCGCCGCGCTGGGGGCCACCGAAGGGGCCTCGCGGGTGGCGGTGGACGATGGCTTCATGCCGCGCAATCGCCAGGTGGGGGCCACCGGTACCTGGGTCACGGCGCGGGTGTATGTGGCTGTGGGTATCTCCGGGGCGATCCAGCATCTGCAGGGCATCGGTGCCTGCGACAAGGTGGTGGCGATCAACCTGGACCCCGGCTGCGACATGATCAAGCGTGCCGACCTGGCGGTCATCGGCGACAGCGCGGCGATTTTGCAGGCGCTGATCGAGGCTGTGGACAACTATCGCAACAGCGCCCGGCGCGATGCGGCCTGAGGGGGCATTCATGAACACCAAGGTCATCAGCCTGGTCTCGATCGGCGCCCACCCCACCTCGGGGCGCATGCGCCGCGCCGAACAGGATGCGCGGGCTGTGGAACTGGGGTTGCAACTGGCTGGGGATAACCTGCAGGTGCTGCATGCCGGCGACCCGCACGAGCCTGCGCTGCGCGCGTACCTGGGCATGGGGCTGGCGCAGCTGGACGTGTTGCAGCAGCCCGCAGGCGCCGATGTGCTGGGCGTGCTCGGTGACTACCTGCGCGAGGCGGGGGCGCAGTTGGTGCTGAGCGGCAGCCAGGCCGAAACCGGCGAAGGCTCGGGCATGCTGCCGTTTCTGCTGGCCGAGCGCCTGGGTTGGCCGCTGGTGGTGGGGCTGGCGCAGGTGGAATCCATCCACAATGGCGTGGCCCAGGTGCTGCAGGCCCTGCCACGGGGGCAGCGGCGTCGCCTGAGCGTGCGCCTGCCGATGCTCGCCACTGTGGATAACGCCGCGCCGGTGCCGCGCCAGAGCGCCTATGGGCCGGCGCAACGCGGGCTGTTGGCGGCCCATGAGGTGGCGGTGGTGGAGGACGAGTTATTCACAGATGCTGTATTGCAGCCGGCCAGACCCCGGCCCAAACGCCTCAAGGTAATCAAGGCCAAGAGCGGTGCCGACCGCATGAAAGCCGCCACGGCGAAGGCCAGTGGCGGCGGTGGACAGGTACTCAAGGGCGTGACCCCGAGCGAAGGCGCCGAGGCGATCCTGAAGCTGTTGGTGGAGGAGGGTGTGCTGCGCTGAAGGGTTGTGCACAAAGTCTGTTGGCGGTTCTGTGGATAAAGTGTTTGCCTATGGCTGCAGGCCACGTAATACGTGGCCTGCAGCCTATTGTTCAAATAGTGATCAATACGCGCCGCGAATTTTTCGCGGTTTTTTCATGCCCGTCGTCCAGCGAGACGGCAGTTTTGCTCACAATCCTTGTTGGCGGCTCTGTGGATAATCTGTTCGGACATGGCTGCAGGCCACGTGGTTAAAGGTGTTCAGCTATTTGATCAAAAAACGCACAAAACCTCGTCAATCCACCGCGAAATACTCACGCGGCAGCGAAAATCGGGGGTTTCGGCGGTTTATCCACATGGGTTTTGCAAAGAGGGCTACTTGCACACAAAGTCTGTTGGCGGCTTTGTGGATAAGGTGTTCGTGCAGTGCTGGGGGGCACGTATTCAAAGGCTTACAGAGGTTTGATCACTTTTTGATCAATTGCACGCTGTGGATTGAAGGGCGCTGGGCGGAAGTTTTCCACAAGGGTTGCCCACAATTGCTGTGGGTGTGGCTGTGGATAAAGTGTTGGTGGAGTAGGTATGGGGCAGTAGGGGTTGGGGTTTGCGGGTGTTGTTCAAAATTTGTACAGTTGGCACCGGCCTCTTCTCGGGTCAAGCCCGCTCCCACAAGATCTACGCGGCCCTTGTGGGAGCGGGCTTGACCCGCGATGGGCCGCAAAGCGGCCCCAGTATTACTGCGCCGCCACACCTTTGAGATACGGCGCCGGCGCCGCGCCCAGGTTGCTCAGCATCCGCTCGCTGTACCAGTCCACGAAATTCACCACGCCAAACTCGTAGGTTTTCGAATACGGCCCCGGCTGATACGCCGTCGAGTTGATGCCGCGCTGGTTCTCTTCGGCCAGGCGCCGGTCCTGGTCGTTGGTCGCGTCCCACACCTGGCGCATGCGTGCCGGGTCGTAGTCCACGCCCTCAACCGCATCCTTGTGCACCAGCCACTTGGTGGTGACCATGCTCTCCTGGGCACTGATCGGCCATACCGTGAACACGATGATGTGATCACCCATGCAGTGGTTCCACGAATGCGGCAGGTGCAGGATGCGCATCGAGCCCAGGTCGGGGTTCTGGATGCGCCCCATCAGTTTCTGGCAGCCCAGCTTGCCGTCCAGGGTCATCGACAGCGTGCCCTTGAGCAGGGGCATGCGCACGATACGGTTGCGCAGGCCGAAGCTGGCATGCGCATAGGGGATCTTCTCCGCGTCCCACGCCGCAGCGCTGGCCGCCACGTGATCCTTGAACGCCTGGTCGGCGCGCGGGTCGGTGACGTCGTCCCATTCGAGCAGGGTCTTGAGCAGCTCCGGGTGCGAGGCGTTGCAGTGGTAGCACTCGCGATTGTTCTCCAGCACCAGCTTCCAGTTGGCCTTTTCCATCAGGGTGGTCTGCACCGCCACCTTGGTGTTCTCCATGTCGTAGGGCTCCATGTAATGGGCCAGGGTGGCGAGGAAGTCATCGATGGCCGGCGGGTTGTCGGCCAGGCTGACGAAGATGTACCCACCGGCGGTCTTCACGTTCACCGGCTTGAGACCGTACTGCTGCATGTCGAAGTCGTCGCCCATCTCGGTGCCGGCGAACAGCAGCCGCCCGTCCAGCTCGTAGGTCCACTGGTGGTAGTGGCACACCAGCTTGGCCACCTTGCCCTTGTCGCTGGTACACAGGCGCGAGCCACGGTGGCGGCACACGTTGTGGAAGGCATGCACCTTGCCCTCGGCACCGCGGATCACGATGATCGGGTTCTTGCCGATCTGCAGGGTCAGGTAGTTGCCCTTGGCCGGGATCTCGCAGGTCATGCCTGCAATCAGCCATTCCTTGTGGAAAATCTCCTGCATGTCGATCTGGAACAGCCGCTCATCGGTGTAGAAGGGTTGCGGCAGCGAGAAGGTGCGCTCGCGGGTCTGCAGCATGTCGGCGGTGGCCTTGCGTGCAGCGTCCAGTGGGTCGCCCAGGCTCAAGGTTGCGGTGACGTCCATCGTTCAGGTCCTCATGGCCCGTGCGGGCCGCGAAAGTGGCTAATCGTTCGTGTGGCGACGCAGGGCTCAGACAGCAGGTTGATGTGCGATGGAGTGTGCGTTCGCCCGCGCCGGCAACCATGCCCATGGGCGACATGGCCAGATCCGTTCCCGACGCGCGAGCCCTTGTGGGCGGGGGCTGGTCGCGATAAGTACGCCGATGTCGCGAACAGGAATGTGCGCCGCCTGCACCTTGCGCATCATCGTCGCCATAACAGGCCCCGATCGGCCGCGGAGACGAGCATGTCGAACAACTTCCTCAACCCGGTGACCACTCAGACCTGGGCCAACGGCCGGCATACCGTGCGCTGCGTCAAGGTCATTCAGGAAACCTGGGATGTGCGCACCTTCTGCTTCATGGCCGACCAGCCGATCCTGTTCTTCTTCAAGCCGGGGCAGTTCGTGACCCTGGAGCTGGAAATCGACGGTCAGCCGATCATGCGCTCGTACACCATCTCCAGCTCGCCCTCGGTGCCCTACAGCTTTTCGGTGACCATCAAGCGCGTACCCGGCGGCAAGGTTTCCAACTGGCTGCACGACACCCTGCATGAAGGCCAGGAGCTGGCCGTGCACGGGCCGGTGGGGTTGTTCAACGCGATGGACTTCCCCAGCCCCAGGGTGCTGTACCTGAGCGGCGGGGTGGGCATCACCCCGGTGATGTCCATGGCGCGCTGGTTCTATGACACCAATGCCAATGTCGACATGGTGTTCGTGCACAGCGCGCGTTCGCCCAAGGACATCATCTACCACCGCGAGCTGGAGCACATGGCCTCGCGGATCGACAACTTCAGCCTGCACATCATCTGCGAGAAGCATGGCCTGGGCGAGGCATGGGCCGGTTATCGCGGCTACCTGAACCAGAAGCTGATGGAGCTGATCGCGCCCGATTACCTGGAACGCGAGATCTTCTGCTGCGGGCCCACGCCCTACATGAACGCGGTCAAGCGCATGCTCGAAGCCAGCGGCTATGACATGCAGCGCTACCATGAGGAGTCGTTCGGCGCCACGCCGCCCGAGGCCAAGGCCGATGCGGTAGAGAACGCCGAGCAGGCCGCCGAGGCCGCCGAGGTGGACGTGGCCGACCAGCACCAGGTGGAGTTCACCGCCAGCGGCAAGAGCATCCGCGTGGCGCCGGGCGAGACGGTGCATGCGGCAGCCGCCAAGCTCGGGCTGATGATCCCCAAGGCCTGTGGCATGGGTATCTGCGGCACCTGCAAGGTGCTCAAGCTGGGTGGCGAGGTGGACATGGAGCACAACGGCGGCATCACCGAGGACGACGAGGCCGAAGGCTATATCCTGTCGTGCTGCAGCGTGCCGCGCGGTGACGTGCGCATCGAGTTCTAGTCGCGCAGCAGCTCGTGGTACAGCGCAGGGCGCCGGTCGGCCAGCACGTGGTTGTGGTCGCTGATCTGCTTGTCCAGTGCCTGGCCCAGCCTGATGTCGGCCAGCAGCAGCTGCTTCTTGCCGACACGCTTGCCGCCCTTGAGCACATAGCCGTCGGCATCGGTGAGGGTCGAACCGCCCACCCAGCCAACCCCGCGCTCCTCGCCACAGCGGTCGCAGGCAATGACGAACAGCCGGTTGACCGAGGCGCTGGCCTGAACCCGGATGACCTCGGCCGGGCGCTGGAAGCCGGGCCGGGAGGTGTCCGGCCAGTTCACCGGTGCGCACAGCAGCTGGGCACCGCGCAGCGCCGCCAGGCGCACCCATTCGGGAAACTCCAGGTCGTAGCAGATCATCATGCCGATGCGCCCCAGGTGGGTGTCCACCACCGGCGGCGGCTCGCTGCCGGGGGTGAAGATCTGCGTTTCGCGGTCCCACAGGTGGGCCTTGCGGTAGAAGGTGCGTCGGCCGTCGGGCTCGATCAGCACCGAGCTGTTGGCCACCTGGCCGTCAGGCAGGCGCTCGCAGAAGCCGCCCACCACGATGATCTGGTACTTGGCGGCCTGCCGGGCCCAGGCCTCGAGGGTCGGCCCGTCACGGGGCTCGGACAGCGCGTGGGCCTCTTCGCGGTCGTAGAACGCATAGCCGCTCTGCGCCAGCTCGGGCAGTACCAGCAGTTGCGCGCCGCGCTCGGCGGCCTCGGCGATGGCCACCCGGGTACGGTCGAGGTTGTAGCTTGGATTGGCAATGGTCGGCGCCAGCTGGTAGCACCCGACACGCACGGTTTGCGGGGATGGGGTCATGGCTGCGGCGCCTTGGGCTCGGCGACCGGGGGCGGCGGGGTGCCGCGCAGGTGGCGCATCAGGAGCCAGTACAGCAGGGCCGAAACGATGAAGCCAGGGACGAAGGCCAGGTCGGCGCCGGACAACGCCACCGCCACCGGCCCTTGCACGCCGGCCAGCGACACGAAGGGCAGCATCGCCAGCAGCCCCCCCAGGTAGGCCAGGATGCCGGGCCAGGCCCACTGGCCGTACTCGCCCGCCGGGTCGAACATGGCCGGGATCACGTAGTTGCCTTTGCGCAACAGGTAGTAGTCGGTGAGGTTGATTGCGCTCCAGGGCACCAGCACATACAGCATCAGTTGCAGGAACAGGTTGAAGCTGTCGAGGTAGCTGTCGGGCAACGCGATGGCGGTGAGGTACACCACCGCGCCGATGCCGCCCAGGCCCAGGGCACGCCCGGCCAGCCCCGGCGCCAGCGGGCGAAACGCGGTGATCGCGCTGATGCCGGTCAGCAGCGCGCCGTAGCAGTTGACGGCCATGATGCCCACCAGCGCCGGCACCGCCATCAGGATCGCGAAGGTGCCGAAGCCGGGCAGGAAGCGGTTGCCCAGGTGCTGCAGGCTGCTGATGGCTTCGGGCGCCACCACTGCCGAGGCTACCAGTGCGCCCAGCGACATCAGCCACACCGCAGAGCCCGCGGCGCCCAGATAGGTCCATAGCACCACCTTGCGCGCCGAGGTGCTGGGCGGCAGGTAGCGCGAGTAGTCCGAGACATACACCGAGTAGCTGATCTGGTAGCCGGCGGCGGCCGACAGCTGGATGAGAAAGCCCGACCAGGAAAATTGCAGCTGGCGCTGAACGGTGTCGGCCTCCAGCAACAGCAGCGCTGCCAGGGTGAGCAGGCCGAACACGCCGATCAGCAGGTAGGTGAGCCAGCGCTGCACGGTGTGCAGCAGGTCGTGTCCGACCACGGCGATCACCACGGCCACCGCGATCAGCAGTGCGTACCAGAAGGCATCGCTGCCCGGCAGCACAGTGGTCAGTGCATCGGTGGCCAGGATCACGTTGAACACGTTGAAGCCGATGTACACGCACACCACCGCCATGAACGGCAGCACGGCGCCTCGCAGGCCGAACTGGGCACGGGACTGGATCATCTGTGGCAGGCCAAGGCGCGGGCCCTGGTTGGCATGCAGGGCCATGCACAGGGTGCCCAGGGCCACCCCGAGCAGGATCGCCAGCACCGCCTGCCAGGCGGCCAGACCCAGGGCGGGCCCGACGAAGCCGGTGACCATGGTGGTGAGTACGAAGTTGCCGGTGAACCAGAAGGGGCCCAGGTGCCAGGCCTTGCCATGACGCTCGTCGAGGGGCACCGGGTGGATGGTACGGGTTTCTATCTTCAGGCCTGACGTTTCAGGTGCAGGTGCCGCATTGTTCATGGCGTTCCCAGGCATTCGGGCGAAAGTTTCAATGCTGATGAGGTTAGATGAAGCTGCAACTAACGGAACAACGACACACTTTCAGCGAGCGCGCAGGTACTTGCCTTAAAGTGCCTGTAATGTCCGATGTAGAGCCATTCTGATTTGTAAACTGGTATTTATGCCAGTCTGCAATGCGGGGAGGTTATTGCGAAAAGTTATCGTGCGGCGTGAGGTTTTTGATGCCGAAGTTAAAGTGCAGTGAATATTCCTACTTAATATTAGGAATAGTTTGTGAGCAACTTTAGATAAGTCTGACGAGATAGTGTTTTCGACGGCGAGCGGGGGCCGATCGAAAAAAACCGGGCGCCCGGCGCGCACTGCGCCGGGGCCCGGTGGCGACCTACACGCTGAAGCGTGCGACCAGGCCGTTCAGGCCCACCGCCAGGCGAGACAGTTCGGCACTCGCGGCGCTGGTCTGGTGCGCCCCGGTGGCCGACTGCACCGACAGGTCGTTGATGTTCACCAGGTTGCGGTCCACTTCGCGGGCCACCTGGGCCTGCTCTTCGGCGGCGCTGGCGATCACCAGGTTGCGTTCGTTGATTTCGGCCACCGCGGTGGTGATGGTCTCCAGCGACAGGCCGGCGCCGCGGGCGATGCTCAGGGTCGACTCGGCGCGTTCGGTGCTGTGGCGCATCGAGTTCACCGCCTGTTCGGTACCGCCCTGGATGCTGCCGATCATGCGCTCGATTTCGCTGGTCGACTGCTGGGTCCGGTGGGCCAGAGCGCGCACTTCGTCGGCGACCACGGCGAAGCCGCGCCCGGCTTCACCGGCACGCGCTGCCTCGATGGCGGCGTTGAGGGCCAGCAGGTTGGTCTGGTCGGCCAGGCCGCGGATCACATCGAGCACCTTGCCGATGTCACGCGACTCGCCGGCCAGGTTGCCGATCAGCTCGGCAGTACCTTGCACGTCGGCACTCATGCGCTCGATGGCGCTGACGGTCTCCATGACCAGGTCGCGACCGTCGCCGGCCGAGCGGGTGGCCTGCTTGGACGCCTCGGATGTGCTCACCGCGTTGCGTGCCACTTCTTCCACCGCGCTGGTCATCTCGGTGACGGCAGTGGCGGCCTGCTGGATCTCGTTGTTCTGCTGCTGCAGGCCGCGTGCGCTTTCGTCGGTGACTGCATTCAGCTCTTCGGCCGCCGAGGCCAGCTGGGTGGCGGAGCCGGCAATCTGCTGCAGGGTGTCGCGCAGCTTGTGCTGCATCTTGCCCATGGCGTGCAGCAGGCGCGCCGCTTCGTCGGTACCGGTGGTGTTGATCGGTTTGGTCAGGTTGCCATCGGCGATCAGCTCGGCCGCCTGCAGCGCTTCGTCGATCGGCTTGACGATGCTGCGGGTGAGCAGCAGCGCGCACAGCAGGGTCAGTGCGGTGGCGGCCACCAGCAGCACGATCACCAGGGTGAAGGCCGTGTCGTATTGCGTGGCGGCGGTCTGGTTGGTCACACGGGTCTGATCGGTGTTGATCTTGACCAGGCGATCGGTGACTGCGCTGATCTGCTCGGAGTTGTCGAGCAGGTCGTGGTTGATCAGGCTGCGCAGTGCTTCCACATCACCGGCCTGCGACAGGCTTACCATGCGGTTTTCGAGCTGGCGGTACTGGTTGAGCAGCTGCACGTACTGGTTGTACGCGCCCCGTTCCTCGTCGCCTTCGATCAGTGGCTCGTAGGCCCGGCGCGCTTCGTCGATCTGGGCATTGCGCTTGGCCAGCAGTTGCACGGTGTCCTGCAGGGTGGCGGCTTCGCGGTTGAGCAGCAGGCGGTAGGACAACGTGCGCAGGCGCAGGGTGAGTTGGGTGAGCTGGTCGAGGTTGGTGATGCTGGGCACGCTGATCTGTTCGATGGCTTCGCCGGCCTTGCGTATCTGCCCCATCTGGTTGAGGGCAAAGATGCCCAATGCAAGCATCAGGGCGCCGATCAGCGAAAACCCCAGAAGTGCGCGCGGGGCGATGTTCATGTTACGTAATGACATGGTTTTATCCGGCAGGGAATAGGAATGCGCGCGGTCCATGCGTCGTGGGGCAACTCTTATTGCCTATCGGTCAAAGCAGGGCAGACTTGAGGGGGCATGTAACTAAATATGAACCACCGGTCATTTTTTTTACCCCGGCATCCGACCAAGCGCTGGAACCGGTTGCCGATCGACGGGTCAATCTGCACCCGGTCGAGGCTCTGGCCCCGATATCCCTGGCGAGTGCGGTGAGATTTCTTTATCGTGTGCGCCCCCTGAAAAACCGTGAGAACGCAATCATGCTGGAAACATCCCTGAGTCAACTGGAGCAACTGGTCAACGACCTGGTGCAGAAGAACCTCGACCTGGCCGAGCGCAACGCGCAGCTGAGCGACGAACTGGCCCAGGCCAAGGACGAGAACGAAAGCCTGCAACTGAGCCTGATGGAGCAGGAAGAGAAGCAAGGTGCAACCGCCGCGCGTATCCAGGCGCTGGTTGAACGTGCCGGTGGCGGCGCCGTTACCGCATGAAGACCACCGCGCAGTCGATCAATGTCGTGTCGATAATGGGCAATGACTATTCGATCAAGGCCCCTGAAGGTCAGGAGCAGACCCTGGCGCAGGCGGTGCAGATGCTCAAGGCCTCCCTGGCCGATACCAAGCGCAAGTACCCGTCGCTGATCGGCGACAAGTTGCTGGTGCTGGCCGCCCTGAACCTGTGCTCGCAGCAGATCGAACTGCAACAGGCACATCAGGAAGCCCTCGACCGTTATCAAGAGCAAGTCAGCGCCACGGTCGACGTCATTGCCCGGACAATCGGCAACAGCTGATTTCCCCCTCGCGTGCATTCCCTCTTTACTGTGCTGGCTCACTGACCCCTGGGGGCAGTGAGCGGCCCGAGTGTGGCTGACTGCTAGCATTGTATTTTCTGTTGTATACAATTGGCCTGGTGTTCGCGGTACACGGCTGGTTTAACTCAGGGGAAATTCATGCAGTTCTGGCGGCGCAGTATCCAGTGGCAATTGATCGCAAGCATGGGCGCGGCCCTGGTGGCGAGCATTCTGATCGTGGTTGGTATCTACACCGTGGCGGTCAATCGACTGACCGAGCGCTACCTGGTGGAGACGGCGCTGCCGGCGAGCATCGAGGCCATGCGCAACGATATCGAGCGCATGTTGGGCCGGCCTCTGACGGCGGCGGCCGACATTGCCAACAACACCCTGTTGCGCGACTGGCTGGCAGCGGGGGAGCCCCCCGAACAGGCCGGTGCGTTCGTCGAGTATCTGGAGTCGGTGCGTGTGCACAACCAGGCGTTCACCGCGCTGTTCGCCGCCACGCGCAGCAATCACTACTACAACCAGGGCGGGCTGGACCGCACCTTGAGCCGCGACAACCCGAAGGACTCGTGGTTCTTCGGGTTCATCGACAGCGGCAAGCCGCGCCTGCTCAATATCGACACGGACATCAGCAGTGGCGACCTGGCACTGTTCATCGACTTTCGGGTGGAAAAAGCCGGCCAGCTGGTGGGCATTGCCGGGCTGGGCCTGCGCATGACCGAGTTGTCCCAACTGATCCACGACTTCAGTTTCGGCGAGCGCGGCCGGGTGTTCCTGGTGCGCGGCGATGGACTGATCCAGGTGCACCCGCAGTCCGAGTTCAGCGGCAAGCGCCAGTTGGCCGAGCAGATCGGCGAAGGCGCCGCCCAGCGTGCGTTGACCCCGCACGAGGGCCTGCAGCAGAGCCGCTTCGAGCGCGATGGCGAGACCTACCTGGCCCTGAGCCTGCCGCTGCGCGACCTGAACTGGACCCTGGTGGCCGAGGTGCCCGAGGCGCAGATCTACGCTCAGGTAAACCAGGCCGTGTGGCTCACCAGCCTGATCGGCGCGGCGGTGGCGTTGCTGTCGCTGCTGCTGGTGGTATGGCTGGCGCGCGGCATCGTGCGCCCGCTGCGCCGGGTGACCGGTGCGCTGACCGCGATTGCCCAGGGCGGTGGCGACCTGACCCAGCGCCTGGACGAGTCGCGGGCCGATGAATTGGGCGACCTGGCCCGGGGTTTCAACCGTTTTCTGGACAGCCAGCGCGACCTGATCGGCGAGGTGCTGCGCACCACCGAGCACCTGCGCAGCGCCGTGGGGCAGGTGAGCGCGGTGGTGGAGGACACCGCCGGGCGCTCCCATCGCCAGCAGGAGATGACCGAGATGGTGGCCACTGCCGTGCACCAGATGGGCCTCACCGTGCAGGACATCGCGCAGAATGCCGGCCAGGCCGCGCACGCCTCGCAGACCGCGCGCACCGAAGCGTTGCAGGCGCGCGAGGTGGTGCAGCGCTCGATTGCGCACATCGAAGGCATGTCGGGCGAGATCGGCGTGGCGGCCAGTGCGGTTGGCCAACTGGCACAGGAGGTGGCGTCCATCGACGAGGTGCTGGCGGTGATCCGCAGCATTTCCGAGCAGACCAACCTGCTGGCGTTGAACGCGGCGATCGAGGCGGCGCGGGCCGGGGAGATGGGCCGTGGCTTCGCTGTGGTGGCCGACGAGGTACGTACCCTGGCCCAGCGAACCCAGGTGTCCACCGACGAGGTGCAGCAGATGATCCAGCGCCTCAAGCAGGGGGCGGGCAGCGCGGTGGCGTCGATGCAGGCGGGGCAGGCGGCGACCGGCACCGGCGTGGCGTCGAGCCAGCAGACCGGAGCGTCGTTGACCACCATTACCGGGCAGGTGGAACACATCACCGACATGAACCTGCAGGTGGCCACGGCCACCGAGGAGCAGTCGGCGGTGACCGAGGAGATCAACCGCAACGTGCAGGGGATTTCCGACCTGGCGCGCCAGACGGTGGCGCAGGTGGAGGCGTGTCGGGTGGATTGCCAGGCGTTGCGCGGGCTGGCCGATGACCTGGCGCGGCAGATGGGTGGGTTCAGGCTCTAGATCAGGGTGACTGCTTCGCCGGCAAGGCCGGCTCCTACAGGTTGGCGGTGTCTGTAGGAGCCGGCCTTGCCGGCGAAGGGGCCATCAGCGACCCAGCGTTACCGCACGAATATCCGCCGCCAGCTCGCGCACCCGTGCCTCGTCGGTGTCCCACGAGCACATGAACCGTGCGCCGCCGCTGCCGATGAAGGTGTAGAACCGCCAGCCCTTGGCGCGCAGCGCTTCCAGTGCCGGCTCCGGCATCTGCAGAAACACCCCGTTGGCTTCTACCGGGAACATCAACTGCACCGCCGGGATGTCCGCCACCAGCCCGCTGAGCAACTGCGCGCAGTGGTTGGCGTGCTGCGCATGGCGCAGCCACGCACCGTCTTCGAGCAACCCCACCCACGGCGCCGACAGAAAGCGCATCTTCGACGCCAGCTGCCCGGCCTGCTTGCAGCGGTAGTCGAAGTCTTCGGCCAGCTTGCGGTTGAAGAACAGGATCGCCTCGCCCACCGCCATGCCGTTCTTGGTGCCGCCAAAGCACAGCACGTCGATGCCGGCCTTCCAGGTCAGTTCGGCCGGCGAGCAGCCCAGGAACGCGCAGGCATTGCTGAAGCGCGCGCCGTCCATGTGCAGGTTCAGGCCCAGCTCCTTGCAGGTGGCGCTGATCGCCTTGAGCTCTTCGGGCCGATACACGCTGCCCACTTCGGTGGCCTGGGTGATGGTCACCACGCGTGGCTTGGGGTAGTGGATGTCCTGGCGCTTGAGCGCCACTTCGCGGATGGACTCCGGCGTGAGCTTGCCGTTTTCGCTGCGGGCGGTGAGCAGCTTGGAGCCGTTGGAGAAGAACTCCGGCGCGCCGCATTCGTCGGTCTCGACGTGGGCGGTCTCGGAGCAGATCACGCTGTGGTAGCTCTGGCACAGGGACGACAGGGCCAGGGAGTTGGCGGCGGTGCCGTTGAAGGCGAAGAACACCTCGCAGTCGGTCTCGAACAGTTTGCGAAAGTGGTCGGAGGCCTTGGCGGTCCACTGGTCGTCGCCGTAGGCGCGTTCGTGGCCCTGGTTGGCCTTGTCCATCGCCGCCCAGGCTTCGGGGCAGATGCCGGAATAGTTGTCGCTGGCAAATTGCTGGCTTTGTTCTGTCATTGCACTGTCCTGTGGTCGACGCAGGCAAGCACTCTAAACCAACTATCAAATCGCCGACTACAAGGGCCATGTCGTAAACGCACCTTTGCGTGGCGTGCGCAGGCATCTGGACGGCCCGCGCCAGCCCTACCATCGCAGCCAAAGGGCGCTGTCCATGCCACTGCCGGGAGAGATGCGATGTTCACCAAGCACGACCAGATCCAGGGTTACGACGATGCACTGCTGGCGGCGATCAACGCCGAGGAACAGCGCCAGGAAGACCACATCGAACTGATCGCCTCGGAAAACTACACCAGCAAGCGCGTGATGCAGGCCCAGGGCAGCGGCCTGACCAACAAGTACGCCGAAGGCTACCCGGGCAAGCGCTACTACGGCGGCTGCGAGCACGTGGACAAGGTCGAGCAACTGGCCATCGATCGTGCCAGGCAGCTGTTCGGCGCCGACTATGCCAACGTCCAGCCGCACTCCGGCAGCCAGGCCAACGCCGCGGTGTACCTGGCCCTGCTGCAGGCCGGCGACACCGTGCTGGGCATGAGCCTGGCCCACGGCGGCCACCTCACCCACGGTGCCAAGGTCAGTTTCAGCGGCAAGCTGTACAACGCCGTGCAATACGGCATCGATACCCGCACCGGCCTGATCGACTACGACGAGGTCGAGCGCCTGGCCGTCGAGCACCAGCCGAAGATGATCATTGCCGGTTTTTCGGCCTACAGCAAAACCCTCGATTTCCCACGCTTTCGCCAGATCGCCGACAAGGTCGGCGCCTACCTGTTCGTCGACATGGCCCACGTCGCCGGGCTGGTCGCGGCGGGCCTGTATCCCAACCCGCTGCCCTATGCCGACGTGGTCACCACCACCACCCACAAGACCCTGCGTGGCCCGCGTGGCGGGCTGATCCTGGCCAGGGCCAACGAAGCGCTGGAAAAGAAACTCAACGCCGCGGTGTTCCCCGGCGGGCAGGGCGGCCCGCTGATGCATGTGATCGCGGCCAAGGCGGTGTGCTTCAAGGAGGCCCTGGAGCCCGGCTTCAAGGCCTACCAGCAACAGGTGATCGACAACGCCCGGGCGATGGCTGCGGTGTTCATCGAGCGTGGTTTCGACGTGGTGTCCGGTGGCACCGACAACCACCTGTTCCTGGTCAGCCTGATCCGCCAGGGCCTGACCGGCAAGGACGCCGATGCCGCCCTGGGGCGCGCCCACATCACCGTCAACAAGAACGCCGTGCCCAACGACCCGCAGTCGCCGTTCGTCACCTCGGGCCTGCGCATCGGCACCCCGGCCGTCACCAGCCGTGGCTTCAAGGTGGCCCAGTGCACGGAGCTGGCCGGCTGGATCTGCGACATCCTCGACCACCTGGGCGATGCCGATGTCGAGGCCGACGTGGCTAGGAGCGTGTCGGCACTGTGTGCGGATTTTCCGGTTTACCGCTGAGTGGAGTAACAGACCATGCAACGCTATTCGGGCTTCGGCCTTTTCAAGCACTCGCTCAGCCACCACGAGAACTGGCAGCGCATGTGGCGCACGCCCACCCCGAAGAAGGTCTACGACGTGGTCATCGTCGGCGGCGGCGGGCACGGCCTGGCCACCGCCTACTACCTGGCCAAGGTGCACGGCATCACCAATGTGGCGGTGGTCGAGAAGGGCTGGCTGGGCGGCGGCAACACCGCGCGCAACACCACCATCGTGCGCTCCAACTACCTGTGGGACGAGTCGGCGCACCTCTATGAGCACGCGATGAAGCTCTGGGAGGGGTTGTCCCAGGACATCAACTACAACGTCATGTTCTCCCAGCGCGGGGTCTACAACCTGTGCCACACCCTGCAGGACATGCGCGACTCCGAGCGCCGGGTCAGCGCCAACCGGCTCAACGGCGTGGACGGCGAACTGCTGAACAGCAAGCAGGTGGCCGACGAGATTCCGCACCTGGACTGCTCCAGGAACACCCGTTATCCGGTTCTCGGCGCCACCGTGCAGCGCCGCGGCGGCGTGGCGCGTCACGATGCCGTGGCCTGGGGCTATGCGCGTGCCGCCGATGCTCTGGGCGTGGACCTGATCCAGCAGACCGAGGTGATCGGCTTTCGCAAGGAAAACGGCGCGGTGGTCGGCGTCGAGACCAACAAGGGCTTCATCGGTGCGCGGCGCGTGGGCGTGGTCACCGCCGGCAACTCCGGGCACATGGCCAGGCTGGCCGGCTTTCGCCTGCCCATCGAGTCGCACCCGCTGCAGGCACTGGTGTCCGAGCCGCTCAAGCCGATCATCGACAGCGTGATCATGTCCAACGCGGTGCACGGCTACATCAGCCAGTCGGACAAGGGCGACCTGGTGATCGGCGCCGGCATCGACGGCTGGGTGGGCTACGGCCAGCGCGGTTCGTACCCGGTGATCGAACATACCCTGCAGGCCATCGTCGAGATGTTCCCGATCCTGTCGCGGGTGCGCATGAATCGCCAGTGGGGCGGCATCGTCGACACCACCCCGGACGCCTGCCCGATCATCTCCAAGACCCCGGTGGCGAACATGTTCTTCAACTGCGGCTGGGGCACTGGCGGTTTCAAGGCCACGCCGGGCTCGGGCCACGTGTTCGCCGCGAGCCTGGCCACCGGCGAGATGCATGCACTGGCCAAGCCGTTTTCCATCGACCGTTTCCATAACGGCGCCCTGATCGACGAGCACGGCGCTGCCGCTGTCGCCCACTAACAGGAGACACTCCATGTTGCACATCTTCTGTCCCCACTGCGGCGAACTGCGCTCCGAGGAAGAATTCCATGCCGCTGGTCAGGCGCACATTCCGCGCCCGCTGGACCCGAATGCCTGCACCGACGAGCAGTGGGGCGACTACCTGTTCTTTCGTGACAACCCGCGCGGCCTGCACCACGAGCTGTGGATCCATGCCGCGGGCTGCCGCCAGTACTTCAACGCCACCCGCGACACCGTGACCTACGAGATTCTCGAAACCTATCCGATTGGTGCCAGGCCCCAGGCGCGCGCCCAGGAAAACGTCCCGCAGCTGGCTGTCACCGGCCAGGGAGAAAAGGTATGAGCCAGCGCTATCGTCTGCCCAACGGCGGTCGTATCGACCGCAGCCAGGTCCTCGACTTCACCTTCAACGGCCAGCGCTACCAGGGCTACCAGGGCGACACCCTGGCCGCCGCGCTGCTGGCCAATGGCGTCGACATCGTGGGGCGCAGCTTCAAGTACTCGCGCCCACGCGGCATCATCGCCGCCGGCAGCGAAGAGCCCAACGCGATCCTGCAGATCGGTGCCAGCGAGGCCACCCAGATACCCAACGTGCGCGCTACCCAGCAGGCGCTGTACGCCGGCCTGGTGGCCACCAGCACCAACGGCTGGCCCAGCGTGAACACCGACGTGATGGGCATCCTCGGCAAGGTCGGCGGCAAGCTGATGCCGCCGGGGTTCTACTACAAGACGTTCATGTACCCGCAGTCGTTCTGGATGACCTACGAGAAGTACATCCGCAAGGCTGCGGGCCTGGGCCGTTCGCCGCTGGAAAACGACCCGGACAGCTACGACTACATGAACCACCACTGCGATGTGCTGGTGGTGGGCGCAGGCCCCGCCGGGCTGGCTGCGGCACTGGCAGCCGGGCGCAGCGGGGCGCGGGTGATCCTGGCCGACGAGCAGGAGGAGTTCGGCGGCAGCCTGCTCGATACCCGCGAGACCCTCGACGGCCAGCCCGCCGCCGAGTGGGTGGCCAAGGTGATCGACGAGCTGCAGGGCATGCCCGAGGTCACCTTGCTGGCGCGGGCCACGGTCAACGGCTACCACGACCACAACTTCCTCACGATCCACCAGCGCCTCACCGATCACCTGGGCGACCGCGCACCCATCGGCCAGGTGCGCCAGCGCATGCACCGTGTGCGAGCCGGGCGTGTGGTGCTGGCCACCGGCGCCCACGAGCGGCCGCTGGTGTACGGCAACAACGATGTGCCGGGCAACATGCTCGCCGGCGCGGTATCTACCTACGTGCGCCGTTATGGCGTGGCGCCGGGGCGCAAGCTGGTGCTGTCGACCAACAACGATCACGCCTATCGCGTGGCGCTGGACTGGCACGACGCCGGGCTCAAGGTGGTCGCGGTCGCCGATGCGCGGCACAACCCCCGTGGCTCGCTGGTGGAGGAGGCACGTGCCAAGGGCATTCGCATCCTCACCTCCAGCGCGGTGATCGAGGCGCGCGGCAGCAAGCATGTGACGGCAGCGCGGGTGGCAGCCATCGACGTGGCCGCACACCAGGTCACCAGCCCCGGCGAATGGCTGGACTGCGACCTGGTGGCGACGTCGGGCGGCTACAGCCCGGTGGTGCACCTGGCTTCGCACCTGGGCGGCAAGCCGCTGTGGCGCGACGACATTCTCGGCTTCGTGCCCGGCGAAGCGCCGCAGAAGCGCGTGTGCGTGGGTGGCGTCAATGGCGTGTTCGCCCTGGGCGATGCGCTGGCCGACGGTTTCGAAGGCGGCGTGCGTGCGGCCACCGAGGCCGGCTTCAAGGCAGTGGAGGGCGTCCTGCCCAAGGTGCTGGTGCGTCCGGAGGAGCCCACCGTGGCGCTGTTCCAGGTACCCCATGACCGCAACACCGCGCGGGCACCCAAGCAGTTCGTCGACCAGCAGAACGATGTGACTGCGGCCGCCATCGAACTGGCCACCCGCGAAGGCTTCGAGTCGGTGGAGCACGTCAAGCGCTACACCGCGCTGGGGTTCGGCACCGACCAGGGCAAGCTGGGCAACATCAACGGGCTGGCGATCGCCGCACGCTCGCTGGGCATCGGCATTGCGCAGATGGGCACCACCATGTTTCGCCCCAACTACACGCCGGTGACCTTCGGCGCGGTGGCCGGGCGCCATTGCGGCCACCTGTTCGAGCCGGTGCGCTTCACCGCGCTGCATGCCTGGCATGTGAAGAACGGCGCCGAGTTCGAGGACGTCGGCCAGTGGAAGCGCCCGTGGTATTTCCCCCGCGGCGGCGAAGACCTGCAGGCGGCGGTGGCCCGTGAATGCAAGGCGGTGCGCGACAGCGTCGGCCTGCTGGATGCCTCGACCCTGGGCAAGATCGACATCCAGGGCCCGGACGCCCGTGAGTTCCTCAACCGCATCTACACCAACGCCTGGACCAAGCTCGACGTGGGCAAGGCGCGCTACGGCCTGATGTGCAAGGAAGACGGCATGGTTTTCGACGATGGCGTGACCGCGTGCCTGGGCGACAACCACTTCCTGATGACCACCACTACCGGCGGCGCGGCGCGGGTGCTGCAATGGCTGGAGATCTACCAGCAGACCGAATGGCCGGAGCTGAAGGTGTACTTCACCTCCGTCACCGACCACTGGGCCACGCTGACCCTGTCGGGGCCCAACAGCCGCAAGCTGCTGGCTGAAGTGACCGACATCGACCTGGACAGGGACGCCTTCCCGTTCATGAGCTGGAAGGAGGGCCTGGTGGGCGGGGTGCCGGCGCGGGTGTTCCGCATCTCGTTCACCGGCGAGCTGTCGTATGAAGTGAACGTGCAGGCCAATTACGCGATGGGCGTGCTGGAGCAGATCGTCGCCGCCGGCAAGCCGTACAACCTCACCCCCTATGGCACCGAGACCATGCACGTGCTGCGCGCCGAGAAGGGTTTCATCATTGTCGGCCAGGACACCGACGGCTCGATGACCCCGGACGACCTGAACATGGGTTGGTGCGTGGGGCGCACCAAGCCGTTCTCGTGGATCGGCTGGCGCGGCATGAACCGGGAAGACTGCGTACGCGAGAACCGCAAGCAACTGGTGGGGCTCAAGCCGGTGGACCCGAGCCAGTGGTTGCCCGAGGGCGCGCAGCTGGTGCTGGACCCCAAACAGCCGATTCCGATGGACATGGTGGGGCACGTGACCTCGAGCTACGCGAGCAACTCGCTGGGCTATTCGTTTGCCATGGGGGTGGTCAAGGGCGGGCTCAAACGCATGGGCGAGCGGGTGTTTTCGCCGCAGGCCGATGGCAGCGTGATCGAGGCCGAGATCTGCGCCTCGGTGTTCTTTGATCCGAAGGGTGAGCGGCAGAACATCTGATGGTTGCAGGAGCTGCCTTGCTGGCGAAGCGACCACCGCGCACCGGGTTGCAACCGGGTCGCGGCCTTCGCCGGCAAGGCCGGCTCCTACAAAGAGATCACAGCACTACTGAATTCAAGGCAGGTATGTAATGAGCGCAATCAACGTCTACCCGCAACGCCCCGAGACTGACGCCAGGGCCGAATCACCCCTGCATCACGCCGACCTGCCCAGCCTGGTCGGCAAGGGCCGCAAGAACCCCGGCGTGACCCTGCGCGAGAAGAAGTTCCTCGGCCACCTGACCCTGCGCGGCAACGCCCACGACCCGGCTTTCGTCAGCGGCGTGCAACAAGCGCTGGGCCTGGAACTGCCGGTCGCACTCACCGTGGTCGCCAGCGGCGAGGCCTCGCTGCAGTGGATGGGCCCCGACGAGTGGCTGCTGATCGTGCCCGGTGGCGAGGAGCTGGCCGCCGAGCAGAAGCTGCGCGAAGCCCTCGACGGGCAACACATCCAGGTGGTCAACGTCAGCGGCGGGCAGACCCTGCTCGAACTGAGCGGGCCCAGGGTGCGCGAGGTGCTGATGAAGTCCACCAGCTACGACGTGCACCCCAACAACTTCCCGGTGGGCAAGGCGGTGGGCACGGTGTTCGCCAAGTCCCAGCTGGTGATCCGGCGCACCGGCGAGGACACCTGGGAGTTGCTGATCCGGCGCAGCTTCAGCGACTACTGGTGGCTGTGGCTGCAGGATGCCTGCGCCGAACATGGCCTGAGCATCGCCTCATGAGCCGTGCGCCGGACACCTGGATCCTTACCGCCGACTGCCCCAGCCTGCTGGGTACGGTGGACGCGGTGACGCGCTACCTGTACGAGCAGCAGTGCTACGTCACCGAGCATCATTCGTTCGATGACCGGCTGTCGGCGCGGTTCTTCATACGGGTGGAGTTTCGCCAGCCCGAGGCATTCGACGAGCAGGCCTTTCGCGCAGGCCTGGCCGCCCGTGGCGAAGCGTTCGGCATGACCTTCGAGCTGACTGCGCCCAGGCACCGGCCCAAGGTGGTGATCATGGTGTCCAAGGCCGATCATTGCCTCAACGACCTGCTGTACCGCCAGCGCATCGGCCAGTTGGCGATGGACGTGGTGGCGGTGATTTCCAACCACCCGGACCTGGAGCCGCTGGCGCACTGGCACCGCATCCCCTATTACCACTTTGCCCTCGACCCGCAGGACAAGCCGGCGCAGGAGCGCAAGGTGCTGCAGGTGATCGAGGCGTCCGGCGCCGAGCTGGTGATCCTTGCGCGCTACATGCAGGTGCTGTCGCCGGAGCTGTGCCGACGCCTGGATGGCTGGGCGATCAACATCCATCACTCGCTGCTGCCGGGGTTCAAGGGCGCCAAGCCGTATCACCAGGCCTACAACAAGGGCGTGAAGCTGGTGGGGGCCACGGCGCATTACATCAACAACGACCTGGACGAGGGCCCGATCATTGCCCAGGGCGTGGAAGCCGTGGATCACAGCCACTACCCTGAAGACCTGATTGCCCGCGGGCGCGATATCGAATGCCTGACGTTGGCGCGGGCGGTGGGGTATCACATCGAGCGGCGGGTGTTTTTGAACGCCAATCGCACGGTGGTGCTGTAGCGGGTGCATCGCGGGTCAAGCCCGCTCCCACAGGGACCGTGGGAGCGGGCTTGACCCGCGATGAGGCCCGAAAGACGGACAGAACATTCAGCGCGACATAACAACAATCGAGCGAGGTGAAAGCATGTCTGGCAATCGTGGTGTGGTGTACCTGGGCGCAGGCAAGGTCGAGGTGCAAACAATCCCCTATCCCAAAATGCAGGACCCACGTGGGCGCAAGATCGAACACGGCGTGATCCTGCGGGTGGTCTCCACCAATATCTGCGGCTCCGACCAGCACATGGTGCGCGGTCGTACCACCGCCCAGACCGGCCTGGTGCTGGGGCACGAAATCACCGGCGAGGTCATCGAGAAAGGCCGTGACGTCGAGAACCTGCAACTGGGCGACCTGGTCTCGGTGCCGTTCAACGTGGCCTGCGGGCGCTGCCGCTCGTGCAAGGAACAACACACCGGCGTGTGCCTGAGCGTCAACCCGGCCCGCGCCGGCGGCGCCTACGGCTATGTCGACATGGGCGACTGGACCGGCGGGCAGGCCGAGTATGTGCTGGTGCCCTACGCCGACTTCAACCTGCTCAAGCTGCCCGACCGCGACAAGGCCATGGAGAAGATCCGCGACCTGACCTGCCTCTCCGACATCCTGCCCACCGGCTACCACGGTGCGGTCACCGCAGGTGTCGGCCCCGGCAGCACGGTGTACGTGGCCGGTGCCGGCCCGGTCGGCCTGGCCGCTGCCGCCTCGGCGCGGCTGCTGGGCGCGGCGGTGGTGATCATCGGTGATGTGAACCCGGTACGTCTGGCCCATGCCAAGGCCCAGGGCTTCGAGGTCGCCGACCTGTCCCAGGACACCCCGCTGCACGAACAGATCGCCAACCTGCTGGGCGAGCCGGAGGTGGACTGCGCGGTTGATGCGGTGGGCTTCGAGGCCCGTGGCCACGGGCATGCCGGGGCCCAGCACGAGGCGCCGGCCACGGTGCTCAACTCGCTGATGGGGGTGGTGCGGGTCGCCGGCAAGATCGGCATCCCCGGCCTGTACGTGACCGAAGACCCGGGCGCGGTGGATGCCGCAGCCAAGATGGGCAGCCTGAGCATCCGTTTCGGCCTGGGCTGGGCCAAGTCCCACAGCTTCCACACCGGGCAGACCCCGGTGATGAAGTACAACCGCGCCCTGATGCAGGCCATCATGTGGGACCGCATCAACATCGCCGAGGTGGTCGGCGTGCAGGTCATCAGCCTGGATCAGGCGCCCGAGGGCTACGGCGAGTTCGATGCCGGCGTGCCGAAGAAATTCGTGATCGACCCGCACACGCTGTTCAGCGCAGCGTAAGACCAATGTCTACCCGGTTTCAGGCCCCTGAAGCCGGGCTGACAGACAAATTGTCGCAGTAGCCCGCAATTTTTTGTTACCCTTAAACGTACTAACTGGTTAACAAGCAAGCTACCTAAATGCGCCGACTATGCTCGGGATTGGGTCGGCCAACTGTTGACGGTGGTTTTTCACTACGTTTAGGACGGTAATCACATGAACGAACAGGCAGGTGCTCCGGGCACCGCAAAGTGGCTGCTGGGAGGTCTGGGCATCCTGATCGCCCTGATCGGCCTGGTGCTGGCAGGGGGCGGTGCGTACCTGAGCAGCCTCGGTGGTAGCTGGTACTTCCTTCTGATGGGCCTGGCGATGCTGGTCAGCGGTGTGCTGATCGCGCGGCGCAAGCCGTCGGGCGCCTGGCTGTACGCGGTGGCCCTGGTACTCACCGCGATCTGGGCGGTGTGGGATGCCGGCCTGGACTTCTGGCCGCTGGTCTCGCGGGTACTGACCTTTGCCGTGATCGGCCTGGTCATCGCGCTGGTGTTCCCGAGCCTGCAACGCGCCGACGGTCGTGCGGCCGGGCGTGGCGCGTTCGCGGTGGCCGGTGTGCTGGCCGTTGGCGTGGTCGCCACCCTGGGCTACATGTTCGTGCCCACCCACGTGGTCACCGCCAGCAGCGAGCCTGCGGTGCAGCCGGTCAAGCCGGGCACCGAGCAGAAGGACTGGGCGCACTGGGGCAACACCACCGCCGGCAACCGCTTTGCCGCGCTGGACCAGATCAACAAGGGCAACGTCGACAAGCTGCAGGTGGCCTGGACCTTCCATACCGGTGACGTGCCGCAAAGCACCGGCGCCGGTGCCGAAGACCAGAACACGCCGCTGCAGATCGGCGACACCCTGTATTCCTGCACCGCCTACGGCAAGGTCTTCGCCCTGGACGTGGACACCGGCAAGCAGCGCTGGATGTTCGACCCCAAGGGCAGCGCGCCGAACTGGCAGCGTTGCCGTGGCCTGGGCTACTCCGAAACCCCGCTGGCCGCCGACGCCGGCCCGCAGGCCTGCGCCAAGCGCCTGTTCCTGCCCACCGGCGATGCCCGCCTGATCGCGATCAACGCTGAAAACGGCGAAGCATGTGCCGACTTTGGCGATAACGGCGTGGTCGATCTGAGCGTCGACATGGGCGAGATCAAGCCGGGCTATTACCAGCAGACCTCCACCCCGCTGGTGGCCGGCGATGTGGTGATCGTTGGTGGCCGCGTGGCCGACAACTTCTCCACCGGCGAACCGCCGGGCGTGGTGCGTGCCTATGACGTGCGGACCGGCGAGCTGGCCTGGGCCTGGGACCCGGGCAACCCGAACATCACCAAGCGTCCGCCCGAAGGCCAGACCTACACCCGTGGCACGCCCAACGTGTGGTCGGCGATGTCCTATGACGCCAAGCTGGGCCTGGTGTACCTGCCGACCGGCAACGCCACCCCGGACTTCTTCGCCGGCACCCGTACCGAACTGGACGACAAGTACAGCTCCTCGATCGTGGCGCTGGACGTGAAGAACGGCCAGGTACGCTGGCACTTCCAGACCACCCACCACGACCTGTGGGACTTCGACCTGCCGGCCCAGCCGCTGCTGTACGACATCCCGGATGACAAGGGTGGCGTGCAACCGGCGCTGGCCCAGGTGACCAAGCAGGGCGAGATCTTCGTGATCAACCGTGAAACCGGCGTGCCGATTGCCAAGGTCGAAGAGAAGCCGGTGCCCCAGGGCAACGTGCCGGGCGAGCGTTATTCGCCGACCCAGCCGTTCTCGGTAGAGATGCCGTCGATCGGCAACCAGACCCTGAAAGAGTCGGACATGTGGGGCGCGACCCCGTTCGACCAGCTGCTGTGCCGCATCTCGTTCAAGGGCATGCGCCACGAGGGTGTGTACACCCCGCCAGGGCTGGACCCGGCGTTGCAGTTCCCCGGGTCGCTGGGTGGCATGAACTGGGGTAGCGTGTCGGTCGACCCGACCAGCAACTACATGTTCGTCAACGACATGCGTCTGGGCCTGGCCAACTACATGATCCCGCGTGCAGACATTCCCAAAGGTGCCAGCGGCATCGAGATGGGTGTGGTGCCGCAGGACGGTACGCCGTATGGCGCGATGCGCCAGCGCTTCCTGTCCGCGGCCGGTATTCCGTGCCAGAGGCCGCCGTTCGGCACCATGTCGGCCATCGACCTGAAGACCAGGAAACTGATGTGGCAGGTGCCGGTCGGTACCGTGCAGGACACCGGGCCGCTGGGCATCCGCATGCACCTGCCGATCCCGATCGGCATGCCGACCCTGGGCGCTTCGCTGTCGACCCAGTCGGGCCTGCTGTTCTTTGCCGGCACCCAGGACTTCTACCTGCGTGCGTTCGACTCGGGCAACGGCAACGAGATCTGGAAGGCGCGTCTGCCGGTGGGCAGCCAGTCGGGGCCGATGACCTACGTGTCGCCCAAGACCGGCAAGCAATACATCCTGATCAGTGCTGGCGGTGCGCGTCAGTCGCCGGATCGGGGTGATTACGTGATTGCGTACGCCTTGCCCTAGGGCGGGTTGCCATTCTGTTGCAGGAGCCAGCCTTGCTGGCGAAAGCGGCCAGTGCGTATCCCTGGATATCGCGGTGCTGCTTTCGCCGGCAAGGCCGGCTCCTACAGGCGATGACGGCGGAACATTCGCCGCAGATACGGGTCGAAACCTCGCTTTCCTACGAGGTCCGCCCCATGAAACGTTTCGCACTGCTCTCCCTGCTGGCACTCGCCACCACCTCGGCCCTGGCCTTCAATCTCAACGATGCCGCCAACGCCGTATCTGCCATGCAAGGCAACAAACAGCAGGACGCTGCCGTTCAAGCCCCGGCCCCCTCGGCCAACCTGCTCAATACCCTGGGCGACCAACTCGATATCACCCCCGAACAGGCCATCGGCGGCACCGGCGCGCTGCTGGGCCTGGCCAGGCATCAGCTCAGCAGCAGCGACTACTCGCAACTGAGCAAGGCCGTGCCCGGCCTTGACCTGCTGTCCGGCGACAATGCCCTGGGCGGCCTCAGCGGCCTGGGCGAGCTGCTCGGCAAGAGCGGCAATTCCTCGGCCCTGAGCAACGCACTGGGCAACGTCAAGGACACCGACGACCTGAACAACGCCTTCGGCGCCCTGGGCATGAACACCGGCATGATCGCCCAGTTCGCCCCGCTGATCCTGCAGTACCTGGGCCAGCAGGGCGTGGCCGGTTCACTGCTGCAGAGCCTGGGCGGCATCTGGGGCACCCCGGCCGCCGTGCCTTCGGTGTAAGCCGGCGGTTTGCCGAGGCGGGGCGGTGTGGTATACGTCCCGCCCCGTTCAAGCAAGGAAGTGCGACCCCGATGTTCATGGATGCCCTGAAGATGTCCCTGCCGGCCGATGCCGTGCTGGGTTTTCTGTTCTACATGGCCGGCGCCGCCGTGCTGTTCGCGCTCTATGCGTTCATCTATACCCGCCTGACCCCCTACAACGAATTTGCCCTGATCCGCGAAGGCAACAGCGCTGCGGCCATCGCCCTGGGCGGTGCGCTGCTGGGTTTCGCCATCCCCGTGTCCGGGGCCATCTCCCATTCGATCTCGCTGCTCGACTTCCTGCTGTGGTCGGTGATCGCCGGCGCCGTGCAGTTGCTCGCGTTCGTGGTGGTCAGCGTGGTGGTCAAGGGCATGGACGAGCGTATCCGCCGTCAGGAAAACGCGGCCGCCATCCTGCTGGCCGCCGTGGCCATCGGCATCGGCATGCTCAATGCCGCGTGCATGACCCCAGCGGCCTGACAGCGGAGCACAGCCATGAAACGCAGCACGAGCATTCGGCTGATTGCCCTGGGCAGCCTGCCGCTGGCGCTGGCCGCCTGTGACAGTGATCGCAGCGCCACCCGCGTGGTCAGCGAGGTCAAGCGTTACCAGGACGTCGACAGCTGCGCCCTGGCCGGGGTAAGCCGTTCGGTGTGCGACAGCGCCTGGAACGTCGCCCGCCAGCACCACGATGCCAACGCCCCACGCTTCACCCGCCTGGAAGACTGCCTGGCCAGCTTCGAGCAGTGCGAGCCAGGTCAGGGCGCGAGCTTTCACATGCCGCGCATGCAAGGCTTCGCCCTGACCACCGAGCGCCAGGTGTATGACGACGGGCTGAACCAGACCTCCAGCACCACCTCGTCGGCCATGTATGGCGGCGGCGGTGGCCGCTACGACTACGTCAATGTCGAGCCGCGCTACCTGTCGGAGGCGATCTACCACGAGCGTGAAGGGCGCGACGGGTTCAGGGCCAGCTCGCTGACCGACCAGGTCAACAGCGGCAACCAGTATGCCGGGCTGGTCGAGGACCACGCGCCGTCCAGCCGTTTCAACGGCGGGGCTGGTGCCGATGCCCATGCGTCGGTGCTGCCGGCGCGCTTCATGGCCTCGGCACGGCCCTGGACGGTGGGCAGCCACCCCGGCTTCGCGGCCCATGTACCAGGCCGTGGCGGCTTCGGTTTCGGTTCCTGAGGGCGGGCGATGAAACGTATTGCCTGCACCCCGCGCGCGGACTGGAAAGCCACCGCCGAACACTACGGCTTCAGGTTCCACACCTTCGGCGACGAGCCGTACTGGGACGAGTCGGCGTGCTACCAGTTCACCCTGCGCCAGATCGAGGACGACCTCGAAGAACCCACCCGCCAGTTGCACGAGCTGTGCATGGACCTGGTGGCGCGGGCGGTGGACAGCGAAGAACTGCTCGACCGCCTGGCCATCCCGCGTGACTACCGCGACCTGATCCGCCGCTCATGGCGCGACGGGCACCCGCATTTCTACGGGCGCATGGACCTGAGCTACGACGGCCATGGCCCGGCCAAACTTCTGGAAGCCAACTACGACACACCCACCTCGCTGTACGAGGCCGGCTTCTTCCAGTACCTGTGGCTTGAGCAGCAGATGCAGCGCGGCGTACTGCCGGCCGATGCCGACCAGTTCAACAGCCTTGAAGAGAAGCTCGGCCAGGTGTTCGGCGCCAACACCTTTGCCACGCCGTTCTACTTTGCCTCGGTCAGGGACTCGCTGGAGGATCGTGGCACGGTGCAGTACCTGTGCGACATTGCCACCGCTGCCGGGCTCGATACACGCCTGATCGATGTGGAAGACATCGGCCTGAACCCGGCCGGGCGTTTCATCGACCGCAGTGGGGCGCCGATCCCCAGCCTGTTCAAGCTCTACCCGTGGGAAGACATGTTCCACGACCGCTACGGCCCGGCGATTGCCGGCAGCGGCACGCTGTTCGTCGAGCCGCCCTGGAAGGCGCTGCTGTCGAACAAGGGCATGCTGGCGCTGCTGTGGGAGCAGCACGAAGGGCACCCGAACCTGCTGCCCGCATTCATCGACGCCACGCCCGAACGGCCGCTGGCGCCGGGGTGGGTGCGCAAGCCGTTCTTCTCGCGGGAGGGGGCGAATGTGGAGATTCATACCCCTGACGGGCAGCGGGTGAAGGAGGAGGGGCCGTATGGCAGTGGCCCCCACGTGATCCAGCAGTTTCATGCCTTGCCACGGTTTGCCGGCAGCCACACGGTGATCGGCAGCTGGGTGGTTGGCGATCAGCCGGCAGGCATCGGCATTCGCGAGGACAACTCGCTGATCACCAAGGACAGCAGCCGCTTCGTGCCCCACGCGATCATCGGCTAGCGGCGCAGCTCCTGGCGCAGTTGCTCGATGCGCGCGTCCTTGTCGTGCCACAGCTGGTTGACCCAGTCCTGTACGCTGCGCCGGAATTGCGGGTCGTTCTCGTAGTCGCCGCGCCACAGGGCCGGGTCCAGTGCGCGTACCTGGATGTCCACGATCACCCGCGGCACTGCACCGCTGACCAGGTCCCAGAACCCCGGCGCGGTGTCGCCGGGGTACACCAGGGTCACGTCGAGCAGGGCGTCGAGCTGTTCGCCCAGCGCGGCGAGCACGAACGCCACGCCGCCGGCCTTGGGCTTGAGCAGGTGGCGGAACGGCGAGCCTTGGGCATCGCGCTTGGCCGGGGTGAAGCGGGTGCCTTCGAGGTAGTTGACCACGGTCACCGGCTGGCGCTTGAACAGCTCGCAGGCGGCCTTGGTGATCTCCAGGTCCTGGCCCTTGAGGTGCGGGTGGCGTTCGAGGAAGGCCTTGCTGTAGCGCTTCATGAACGGGTAGTCCAGCGCCCACCAGGCCAGGCCCAGGAACGGCACCCAGATCAGTTCCTTTTTCAGGAAGAACTTGAAGAACGGAATGCGCCGGTTGAACACCTGGATCAGCGCGGGAATATCCACCCAGCTCTGGTGGTTGCTGACCATCAGGTAGGAGGTGTCCAGGCGCAGGTCGGCGGCGCCGCGCACGTCCCAGCGGGTGGGGATGCACAGGGCGAAGATCAGCTTGTCGATCTCGGCCCAGGTCTCGGCGATCCACATCACCGCCCACGAGGCGTAGTCGCGGTAGCGGCCGGGCAGTACCAGCTTGAGCAGGGCGAAGACCAGCAACGGGCCGATCAGCACCAGGGTGTTGAGCAAGAGCAGCAGGGTCACAAGACTGCCGGTAAGCAGGCGGCGCATAAGAAAACTCTGATTTTCGGTTAGGCGGTCGGCCATGATAAGCAGGGATTCGGTTCAGGCCAAATTCTGGGCAGCCCACGGCGCGGACAAATGTTTCACATTGTGTTGAATACCCTGTGGCGACGAACCTATGCTGCTGCGGCAGTCTAAACACAGACTTTTCTCAAGGAAGCTGACCCGGTGAAATCCGTACTTGCACTGCTTTCCCTGCTGGCCTTGCCGGTGATGGCCGCCGAGCCGACCCTGTATGGCCGTTATGAATACATTGGCGTGGCGGACCTCGACCAGACGTTCAAGGCCAAGATGGACACCGGCGCGCTGACCGCGTCGCTGTCGGCCAAGGACATCGAGCGCTTCAAGCGTGATGGTGAGGACTGGGTGCGGTTCCGCCTGGCGACCAAGGATGCCGACGGCAAGGTGTATGAACACAAGGTGGCGCGCATCAGCAAGATCAAGAGCCGCGCCGATGAAGACGAGGACGGCGAAGCACCCGACCCGGCCAAGCGTCCGGTGGTGGAGCTGGAGTTGTGCCTGGGCGACGTCAAGCGCACGGTGGAGGTCAACCTGACCGACCGCAGCAGCTTCAACTACCCGCTGCTGATCGGGGCCAAGGCGCTGCGCGAGTTCGGCGCGGCGGTGAACCCGGCGCGCCGGTTTACGGCGGGCAAGCCTGAATGCTGAGTTGAATCCATCGCGGCTCAAGCCCGCTCCCACAAGGGCCGTCGTTCTCCCGTGGGAGCGGGCTTGACCCGCGACAGGGCCTTGTCAGTCGAGGGATAATCCCCTACAAGTGCACCCAAACCTGCCAGGCCTGCACCGCCCATGCCCCACATACTGATTGTCGAAGACGAAGCGGCCATCGCCGACACCCTGATCTTTGCCCTGCAAGGCGACGGTCACAGCACCGAATGGGTGACCCTGGGCAGCGCCGCGCTGGAACAGCAGCGTCAGCGCCCGGCTGACCTGATCATTCTCGATATCGGCCTGCCGGATATCAACGGCTTCGAAACCTGCCGCCAGCTGCGCCGCTTCAGCGAGGTACCGGTGATGTTCCTCAGCGCCCGCGATGGGGAGATCGACCGCGTGGTGGGCCTGGAGATCGGTGCCGACGACTATGTGGTCAAACCCTTCAGCCCGCGTGAAGTGGCGGCGCGGGTACGCGCCATCCTCAAGCGCATGACCCCGCGCAGCGAACCCGAGGCCCCCGAAACGCCCTTCAGCATCGACTCCCAGCGCCTGCAGATCAGCTATCGCGGTCAATCGCTCACCCTCACCCGGCACGAATTTCGCCTGCTGCAATGCCTGCTCGAACAACCCGAACGGGTGTTCAGCCGCGAGCAACTGCTGGATGCCACCGGCGTGCCGGCCGAGGCCGGCTACGAGCGCAACGTCGACAGCCACATCAAGAGCCTGCGCGCCAAGCTGCGCACTGTGCAGGCCGACGCCGAACCTATCCAGACCCACCGCGGCCTGGGCTACAGCTACAGCCCCGGGCACAGCTGATGCGTCTGGGCATCCGCATCTTCCTGGTGTACTTCCTGTTCGTCGGGCTGACCGGCTACTTCATCCTCAACACCGTGCGCGAACAGGTGCGCCCGGGTGTGCGCCAGTCCACCGAGGAAACCCTGGTGGACACCGCCAACCTGCTGGCCGAGATTCTGCGCGACGAGGTCAAGGCCGGCACCCTCGGCCAGGGCCGGCTGCCCGAGCTGCTCAAGGCTTACGGCAAGCGCCAGCCCAGGGCCGATATCTGGGGCCTGGCCAAGAACGAGGTCAACCACCGCATCTACGTCACCGACGCCAACGGCAAGGTGTTGCTCGACTCCAGCGGCGAAGCCCTGGGCCAGGACTACTCGCGCTGGAACGACGTGTACCTGACCCTGCGCGGCGAGTATGGCGCCCGCTCCACCCGCAGCGATCCGGACGACCCGGAGTCGTCGGTGATGCATGTGGCGGCGCCGATCATCGATGCCGGCAAGATCATCGGCGTGGTCACCGTGGCCAAGCCGAACAAGTCGTTGCAGCCGTATATCGATCGCTCCGAGCGGCGCCTGTTCAACCTGGGCCTTGGCCTGATCGTGCTGGGCCTGCTGGTGGGCGCCGGGCTGTCGTGGTGGCTGGCGCGCTCGCTGCGTCGGCTGACGCGCTATGCGCAGGCGGTCAGCGAGGGTGAACGCGTGGCCTTGCCGCATTACCGCGGCGGCGAGCTGGCGCAACTGGCCGGTGCGGTGGAGCGCATGCGCACGCAGCTGGAGGGCAGGGCGTATGTGGAGCGCTACGTGCACACCCTGACCCACGAGCTGAAAAGCCCGCTGGCGGCGATTCGCGGGGCCAGCGAGCTGCTGCAGGGGCCGATGAGCGACGAGCAGCGCCAACGCTTTGCCAGCAATATCGAAAGCGAGAGCGCGCGCATGCAGCAGTTGATCGAGCGGCTGCTGGACCTGGCCCAGGTCGAGCAGCGCCAGGGCCTGGAAGACCAGCAGCAGGTGCCACTGGCGGCGCTGGTGGACGAGGTGCTGCTGGCCCAGAGCGCGCGCATCGAAAGCGCCGGCCTGCAGGTGCGCCAGCGGGTACCGGCCAGCGTGCGGCTGCTGTGCGAGCCGTTTCTGCTGCGCCAGGCCATCGGCAACCTGCTGGAGAACGCCCTGGACTTCACCCCGCCGGGCGGCCTGCTGGTGGTCGACCTGGAGACACGGGGCCCACGGCTGGCGCTGAGCCTGTACAACCAGGGGGCGGCGATACCGGACTATGCCCTGGGCCGGCTCAGCGAGCGCTTCTACTCGCTGCCGCGCCCGGGCACGGGGCGCAAGAGCACAGGCCTTGGGCTGAACTTCGTCGAGGAAGTGATGCAGCTGCATGGCGGCTCGCTGGAGGTGGCCAACGTCGAGGACGGCGTGCGGGTGCGCCTGTGGCTGCCCAACGAGCGGCTGGGCTGAGCTCCACGCACTCTCCACATAACTCCACACAAGCGCCCAACCCGCTCCATGCACGGCGGGCAGACTGGCTCCATCGAAACCGGAGCCATTGCCCATGAACCGAACCCTGAGCATCAAACTGGGCGCCATCGCCTTTCTGATCGTGTTGCTGCTGATACCCCTGCTGATGATCGGCGGCCTGATCCAGGACCGCCAGCAGCAGCGCGACAGTGTGGTCGAGGACATCGCCCAGAGCTCCAGCTACAGCCAGCAGATCAGCGGGCCGCTGCTGGTGGTGCCGTACCGCAAGATCCAGCGCACCTGGAAAACCGTGGATGGCAGCACCCAGCAGCAGACCAGCACGGTGGCCGGGCATCTGTACTTTCTGCCCGAAACCCTGGAGGTCGACGCCAAGGTCGACACCGAGCTGCGTTCGCGGGGCATCTACCAGGCGCGCCTGTTCCACGCCGACAACCGCATCAGCGGGCAATTCAAGGTGCCGGCGCAGTGGGGCATCACCGAAGACTTCGACGATTACCGCTTCGACCCGGCGTTTCTGGCCGTGGGCATCAGCGATATCCGCGGTATCGAGAAGAGCCTGGAACTGAACGTGAATGGCCAGTCGCTGGCCTTCGCCGCGGGCACGGGGCTGGGCTGGCTGGGCGGCGGTGTGCACGTGACGCTGCCCGACCTCGACGGCCGCGCCGAGACCCGCCTGGACTACGCCTTCGACCTTAGCCTGCAGGGCACCGGGCGCCTGCATGTGCTGCCGTTAGGGCGCAGCACCACGGTGAACATGGCGGCGAACTGGCCGCATCCAAGCTTCATCGGCAACTACCTGCCCATCAGCCGCGAGATCGACGCCCACGGCTTCAGCGCGCGCTGGCAGACCTCGTTCTTCTCCACCAACCTGGAGGATGCGCTGACCCAGTGTGTGGTCAACAACGCCTGCGACGACTTTCACGGGCGCAGTTTCGGCGTGAGCTTCGTCGACCCGGTGGACCAGTACCTCAAGAGCGAGCGGGCGATCAAGTATGCGCTGTTGTTCATTGCGCTGACCTTTGCCGGGTTCTTCCTGTTCGAGATTCTCAAGAACCTCAGCGTGCACCCGATCCAGTATGCGCTGGTGGGTGTGGCCCTGGCGTTCTTCTACCTGCTGTTGCTGTCGTTGTCGGAGCACCTGGGGTTCGGGTTGGCGTATGCGCTGTCGGCGGGCGGCTGCGTGCTGCTGATCGGCTTCTACCTGTGCCACGTGCTGCGCAGCCTGGCGCGCGGGCTGGGGTTTGCGGCGGGCTTGCTGGTGCTGTACGCGATGCTGTACGGGCTGCTGGGCGCCGAGGACTACGCGCTGCTGATGGGCTCGTTGCTGCTGTTCGGCCTGCTTGGGGTGTTCATGGTGCTGACACGCCGCCTGGACTGGTATCAGGTTGGGCAGGGGATCTTGAAATGAGCGGATTGAGAGAGGAACGCACGCTGGGGGCTGTGATGGTGGGGGAAATCAGATTGATCTGGGCTGCCGAGATCAGCGTCGACTTCATCGCGGGTCAAACCCGCTCCCACAGGTCCGGTACAAGCCTCAAGGGCAGCAGCAGATCTGTGGGGGTGAGCTTGACCCGTGATGAGGCCCGATCAGGCCACAGAAGGGGCGGTCTTTAGCATCGATTCGCGCTGACTCACCTCGGCATACCAGGCTGCCAGTTTCGGCTGGCGCTCGCGCCAGCCAAGGTCCGGCAGGCGCAGGTCGATGTAGCCCAGCGCGCAGGCCACCCCGATTGCCGCTACGTCGAACACCGAGGCCAGTTCGGCCAGGTGCTCGTCTTCCAGGTGCGCCAGCGCGCGCCGGATCTTGTCCTGCTGGGCGTCGACCCACGGCGTCCAGCGCTTGTCCTCAGGGCGCAGGAAGGTCTCGTAGCGCGCCACCACCGCCGCGTCCATGATCGCATCGGCCAGCGACGCCAGGGTCAGGCGCCGCCAGCGCGCCGGGCCTTCGCGCGGGATCAGCGGGTTGCCCACATGCTGATGGTCGAGAAACTCGACGATCACGCGGCTGTCATGCAGCACCGTGCCGTCCTCCAGGCGCAACGCCGGGATCTTGCCCGCCGGGTTGCCCAGGTTCAGCTCGGCATCGGTCTTGATCGGGCTCAGGTCGACGGGATGCAGGGCTACCCGCTCGGCCTGCCCGGTCTCGTGCAGCAGCACGCGAACCTTGCGCACGAATGGCGAGGCGGCGGCATGGAACAGGGTCATGCTCGGTGTGCTCATGGCGTGGCCTCAGTTGCCTTGCAGGCTGGGTGGCAGGCACACGCCAGTGCCGCCGATGCCGCAGTAGCCATTCGGGTTCTTGGCCAGGTACTGCTGGTGATAGGCCTCGGCGAAGTACACGGTCGGTGCCTGGGCGATCTCGGTGGTGATCTGGCCGAAACCGGCCTTGTTCAGCTCGGCCTGGTAAGCCTGCCTGCTGGCCTCGGCCAGTTCCAGCTGTTCGGGGCTGGTGCAGTAGATGGCCGAACGGTACTGGGTGCCGACGTCGTTGCCCTGGCGCATGCCCTGGGTGGGGTTGTGCAGCTCCCAGAACATGGTCAGCAGGTCCTGGTAGCTGACCTTGGCCTTGTCGAACACCACCAGCACCACTTCGGTGTGGCCGGTCAGGCCCGAGCAGACTTCTTCGTAGGTGGGGTTGGGGGTGAAACCGCCGGCGTAGCCGACCACGGTGCTGACCACACCTTCACGCTGCCAGAAGCGCCGCTCGGCGCCCCAGAAGCAGCCCAGGCCGAAGATCGCGAAATCGACGTCTTCGAAGAACGGGCCCAGCAGCGGTGTGTCTTCGAACACGAAATGCTTCTCGGGCAGCGTCATCGGGGTCTCGCGACCCGGCAGCGCCTGTTCGGCGGCAGGCAGTACGTTTTTGTTCACCAGAATCTCCGAGCGCAGGACCATGGGCGGTTCCTCTTCAAGGCAGGATGTGTAGGGGGTAGACCCGTAGTGTGCCCGAGTGTTTCGCCGCTGTCAGGCGATTGGGCCACGCGGATAGCGCTTGAGTTTTTCGATCAGCTCGCTGCCGGGGATCGGCCGGTCGAACAGGTAGCCCTGGCCGACGTCGCAGCGGTGGCGGCGCAGGAACGCCAGCTGTTCGGCGGTCTCGATGCCTTCGGCCACCACCTTGAGCTTGAGGTTGTGAGCCATGGCCACCACTGCCGAGGTGATTTCCATATCGTCCTGGTTGTCCGGGATCTCGTGGATGAAGCTGCGGTCGATCTTGATGATGTCGATCGGGAATTTCTTCAGGTAGCTGAGCGAGGAGTAGCCGGTGCCGAAGTCGTCCATGGCCAGGGTCAGGCCCAGTTGCTTGAGCTCGTCGAGCTGGCGGTGGGTATCCTCGGTGGCTTCGAGCAGCAGGCCCTCGGTCAGTTCCAGTTCCAGCAGGTGTGGCGGCAGGGCTTCTTCCTTGAGGATGTTGGCGATCGAGCTGACCAGCTCCGGGTCGGAGAACTGCTTGGGCGACAGGTTGATCGCCACCTGCAGGTTGCCCATGCCCTCGGTGCTCAGCAGCTGGCTCATGCGGCAGGCCTGGCGCGCGATCCACTTGCCGATGGGGATGATCAGCCCGGTTTCCTCGGCCACGCTGATGAACTGGTCGGGGCGGATCATGCCCCGCTCCGGGTGGTTCCAGCGTAGCAAGGCCTCCAGGCCGAGCAGGCGGCCGCTGCGCAGGCACAGCTTGGGCTGGTAGAACACGTCCAGTTCGTTCTGGGTCAGGGCGCGGCGCAGGTTGTTTTCCACGAACAGCTTGTAGCTGGCCTCGGCGTTGAGCGCCTCGGTGAACACCTGCACCTGGTGCTTGCCGTTGGCCTTGGCCTTGTGCAGGGCCAGGCCGGCGTTCTTCATCAGGGTCTGCGGGTCGCGCCCGTGCAGCGGCGCACACGCCAGGCCCACCGAGCCGGTCACGCTGATCAGCTGGTTGTCGACGAACATCGGCTTGTCGAGGGTGTTGAGCAACTGCTGGGCCACCTGCTGGCCGGCATCCAGGCTGCTGTCCTCCAGCAGCACGGCGAATTCGTTGCTGGCAAAGCGCGCCAGGCTGCCACCGGGGCTCAGGCTGTTGCGCAGGCGCCGGGCCAGGCTGATCAGCAGCTTGTCGCCGGTCTGGTGCCCGAGGCTGTCGTTGATGCGCTTGAAGTTGTCGATGTCCACCAGCAGCAGGCAGATGGGGCTGTCGCTGTCGCGCTCGAAGCGCTCGTCGAGGCTGCGGATGAACGCCGGGCGGTTGCCCAGGCTGGTGAGGTTGTCGGTGTAGGCCAGGCGTTCGATGCGCTGCTGGGCCAGCTTGCTCTGGGTGATGTCTTCGTAGATGCCGATGTAGTGGGTCAACTCGCGGTTGTCGCCATACACCTTGGAGATCGACAGTTGACCCCAGTAGGGCTCGAGGTTCTTGCGCCGGCTCTTGAATTCGCCCTGCCAGCTGTTGCCCATGGCCAGGCTCGATGGCGAGTCGAACAGCAGCTCGCTGAGGTTCTCCAGTGCGGTGAGCTCGGACAGGCGGTGGCCATGCACCTCTTCGGGTGTGTACTGGGTGATCTCGGTGAAGCTGGGGTTGACGTATTCCACCACGCCATCGCGGTTGACCAGCAGAAAGGCGTTGGCGCTTTGTTCCACCGCGCGCTGGAACAGGTGCAGGGCGCTGGTGGCGGTGCGCCGGTTGTGGTTGTTGATGACCTGGGCGAACTGGTCGGCCAGCTCACCGGCAAAGGCGATTTCATCCGATTGCCAGGCCCGGGTCGAGCCGCTGTGTTCCAGGCAGAGCACGCCGACCACCTGGCCGTCGATGCGGATGCTGGCATCGAGCATGGCGTGGATACCGCGCTGGCGCAGGCTCTCGGAGATTTCGCGGGTGCGTGGGTCGCGCGCCGCGTTGTGCGCATCGATGGCGCGGCTGGTGTGCAGCGCCTCGAGGTAGTCGGGAAATCGCCCGGCATCGATCGCCTCGGGCAGGCGGTACTCCTGGGTGGCGCGGTAGAACGCCGAGATCGGTTCCAGTTGCTGGCCTTCCAGGTACCAGATGCTGGCGCAGTCGATGCTGTAGATTTCGCAGGCACTGCGGGTGATCAGCTCGGCGGCTTCCTGCAGCGAGTTGTCGGCGCTGTAGCGCTGGCGCGCCAGGCGCAGGATCAGGTCCTGCTGGGCGCGTACACGCTCCAGGTGCTCGAGCTGTTCCTGCTGCGCCTGCTGGTTGAGCTGCAGGGCGATCTGCAGGCGGTTGTTGCGGGTTTCGAGTTCTGCCGCCGAAAGGTCGGGTGTGTCGTTGGGCTGGGCATCGAGCACCAGCAGATAGCCGCGCAGCAACTGGCGGTTGTGCTGCCGGTAGGCTTCGCCCAGCTCCAGCATATTGAGCGGGCCCAGGCTGGTGTGCAGGGTATAACGCACCAGGTAGTACGGACGCTGCGCCAGTTGCAGCTCGATGGTGTCGTGCAGCTTGTAGCGTGCCTCGGGCTCCATCAGGCTGGCATAGGGCGAGCCGATCAGCGCACACAGGTCGACGGCCGCCTGGCCGAACTGACGCTCGCAGCCCGGGTCGAGGAACAGCATGGCCCAGCTGGCCTCATTCAGCCGCTCGAAACGCAGCATGCCGAGCCGCGAAGGCACCGGCAACTGCGTCACTACCTCGGCCACCGTACGGCTGGCGGCATCAGGTTGGCTTTTCATGGGAAGCTCGCTTCAAGAAGGCTGTTGGCGCGGGCTGGGCGAAGTGCTGCTACGCGTTTGAGCAAGGTTGCATCATGTGCTTGAGGCTGACAAGCAATAGAGTGGCCTGGCTTGATCTGTATCGGCTGACAGGTACAAATTCTTCAGTAATGCCGAGACGGATTGCGTCTGGCGGTGCCGCTCAAGGTGGGACGTTGAGCGGCACGGCATGAATCGCAGGCAAAAAAAGCCCCGCCAGATGGCGGGGTTGAGGTACGAGCGTGGCAGCTCGAAAACAGTGTCCGTGCTCCCCGGCAGGGGAGCACGGCGTGCAGCAGTTACAGCAGCATGGTGCGGATGTCGGTCAGCAGCTCGCCCAGGCGCTTGGTGAAGCGCGCGGCAGCGGCACCGTTGATCACGCGGTGATCGTACGACAGCGACAGCGGCAGCATCAGCTTGGGCTGGAACGCCTTGCCATCCCACACCGGCTGGATGGTGGCCTTGGACACACCCAGGATCGCCACTTCCGGCGCGTTGACGATCGGCGTGAAGCCGGTGCCGCCAATGTGACCGAGGCTGGAGATGGTGAAGCAGGCGCCCTGCATGTCGTCGGCAGAAAGCTTCTTGGTGCGGGCCTTTTCAGCCAGGGCCGCCGCTTCTGCAGCCAGCTGCAGCAGGCTCTTCTGGTCGACGTTCTTGATCACGGGGACCAGCAGGCCGTCTGGCGTATCCACGGCGAAACCGACGTTGACGTACTTCTTGCGAATGATCGCCTTGCCGCTAGGGGCCAGCGACGCGTTGAAGTCCGGCAGTTCCTTGAGCAGGTGCGCACAGGCCTTGAGCAGCAAGGGCAGCACGGTCAGCTTGACGCCGGCTTTCTCGGCCACGGCCTTCTGCGCAACGCGGAAGGCTTCCAGCTCGGTGATGTCGGCGCTGTCGAACTGGGTCACGTGCGGCACGTTCAGCCAGCTGCGGTGCAGGTTGGTGGCGCCAGCCTGCATCAGGCGGGTCATCGGCACTTCTTCGGTTTCACCGAAGCGGCTGAAGTCGACTGCCGGGATCGGCGGGATGCCCGCACCACCGGTCGCGCCGGCAGCCGGTGCTTCCTTGGCCTTCTGCATCATGGCCTTGACGTACACCTGCACGTCTTCCTTGAGCACGCGGCCGTGCGGGCCGCTGGCAGCCACGGCGCTCAGCTCGACGCCGAACTCGCGGGCCAGCTGACGCACGGCAGGGCCGGCGTGAACCTTGGCACCGCTTGGCGCTGGCGCAGCGGCCGGGGCCGGTGCGGCTTCGGCCTTGGCAGCCGGTGCGGCGGCAGGCGCAGCAGCCGGGGCCGCTTCAGCCTTGGCAGCCGGTGCAGCAGCGGCAGGCGCTGCTGGCGCGGCGGCGCCCTGGACCTTGAGCTTGAGGATGAAGTCGCCAGTGCCGACTTCGTCTTCGAGCTTGACGCCGATGCTTTCCACCACGCCGGCAGCTGGCGACGGGATTTCCATCGAGGCCTTGTCGGACTCCAGGGTAATCAGCGACTGGTCGGCTTCGACGCTGTCGCCGACCTTGACCAGCAGCTCGATGATCTTGGCCTTGCCCGACGAGCCGATGTCCGGCACGTGGATGTCCTGCACAGTGGCAGCCGCAGGTGCAGCGGCCGGTGCCGGGGCAGCCTCTGCAGCCGGGGCGGCAGCAGGCTTTTGTTCGGCGGCAGGCGCAGCGTCAGCCGGTGCCTCGGGCGCCGCAGCGGCGCCCTCGACTTCCAGTTCCAGCAGTTCGTCGCCTTCTTTCAGGCGGTCGCCCAGCTTGACCTTCAGGGCCTTGATCACACCGGCCTTGGGGGCCGGGATCTCCATGGAGGCCTTGTCCGACTCCAGGGTCAGCAGGCTCTGGTCGGCTTCGATACGGTCGCCGACTTTGACGAACAGCTCGATGATTTCACCTTCACCGCTGCCGATGTCAGGTACGCGAATGAGTTCGCTCACTTAAAAATACTCCTCAGCAGTCCAGTGGGTTGCGCTTGTCCGGGTCGATGCCGAACTTGGTGATGGCATCGGCCACGACCTTCGGTTCGATCTCGCCACGGTCAGCCAGGGCTTCCAGGGCAGCCAGCACCACGAAGTGACGGTCGACTTCGAAGAAGTGACGCAGCTTCTTGCGGCTGTCGCTGCGACCGAAGCCATCGGTACCCAGGACCTTGAATTCCTTGCTCGGTACCCACTGACGAATCTGCTCGGCGAACAGCTTCATGTAGTCGGTAGAGGCGATGACCGGGCCCTTGCGGCCGCCCAGGCACTCCTCGATGTAGGTCTGCTTGGGCTTCTGGCCAGGGTGCAGGCGGTTGCTGCGCTCCACGGCCAGGCCGTCGCGACGCAGTTCGTTGAAGCTGGTGACGCTCCACACGTCGGCACCGACGTTGAACTCTTCACGCAGGATCTTCGCCGCTTCACGCACTTCGCGCAGGATGGTGCCGGAGCCCATCAGCTGGACGTGGTGCGCTGCGTCCTTGGTATCTTCCTCGAGCAGGTACATGCCCTTGATGATGCCTTCCTCGACACCGGCCGGAATGGCAGGCTGCTGGTAGGACTCGTTCATCACGGTGATGTAGTAGAAGACGTCCTGTTGCTCTTCGGTCATCTTCTTCATGCCGTCCTGGATGATCACCGCCAGCTCGTAGCCGTAGGTCGGATCATAGGTGCGGCAGTTCGGGATGGTCGCGGCCAGCATGTGGCTGTGACCGTCTTCGTGCTGCAGGCCTTCACCGTTGAGGGTGGTACGCCCGGCAGTACCGCCGATCAGGAAGCCACGGGTGCGGCTGTCGCCAGCGGCCCAGGCCAGGTCGCCGATACGCTGGAAGCCGAACATCGAGTAGAAGATGTAGAACGGCAGCATCGGCTGGTTGTGGTTCGAGTACGAGGTACCGGCGGCGATGAACGACGACATGGCGCCGGCTTCGTTGATGCCTTCCTCGAGGATCTGGCCCTTCTTGTCCTCGCGGTAGAACATCACCTGGTCCTTGTCGACGGGCTCGTAGAGCTGACCGACGGACGAGTAGATGCCCAGTTGGCGGAACATGCCTTCCATACCGAAGGTACGCGCTTCGTCCGGGATGATCGGGACGATGCGCTGGCCGATTTCCTTGTCCTTGACCAGCTGCGCGAGGATGCGCACGAAGGCCATGGTGGTGGAGATTTCACGGTCGCCCGAGCCGTCCAGGATTGCCTTGAGGGTTTCCAGTGGCGGGGTCGGGATGCTGAAGCTCTTGGCCCGGCGCTGTGGCACGAAACCGCCCAGGGCAGAACGGCGCTCGCTCAGGTAACGGGCTTCGGCGCTGCCTTCTTCAGGCTTGAAGAACGGCAGGTTCTCCAGGTCTTCGTCCTTGACCGGGATGTCGAAACGATCGCGGAAGTGACGCAGGCTGTCGACGTCGACCTTCTTGGTGTTGTGCGCGGTGTTCTTGGCTTCGCCAGCACCGGTGCCGTAACCCTTGATGGTCTTGGCCAGGATGACCGTAGGCTGGTCCTTGTGGTTGACCGCCTGGTGGTAGGCTGCATAGACCTTGTACGGGTCGTGGCCACCACGGTTGAGCTTCCAGATCTCGTCGTCGGACAGGTCGGCGACCATGGCCTTGAGTTCCGGGGTGTTGAAGAAGTGCTCACGGACGAACGCGCCGTCCTTGGCCTTGTAGTTCTGGTACTCGCCGTCGATGACTTCGTCCATGCGGCGCTGCAGGATGCCGTCGACGTCCTTGGCCAGCAGTGGGTCCCAGAAACGGCCCCAGACCACCTTGTTGACGTTCCAGCCACCACCACGGAACACGCCTTCGAGTTCCTGGATGATCTTGCCGTTGCCGCGAACCGGGCCGTCGAGGCGCTGCAGGTTGCAGTTGATGACGAAGATCAGGTTGTCCAGCTTCTCGCGGCCTGCCAGGGAGATCGCACCCAGGGATTCCGGCTCGTCGCACTCGCCGTCGCCCATGAAGCACCAGATCTTCTGCTTGCCGGCAGGGATGTAGCCGCGGCTTTCCATGTACTTCATGAAACGTGCCTGGTAGATCGCCTGGATCGGGCCCAGACCCATCGAAACGGTCGGGAACTGCCAGAAGTCAGGCATCAGCCACGGGTGCGGGTAGGACGACAGGCCTTGACCATCGACTTCCTGACGGAAGTTGTTCATCTGGTCTTCGCTGATGCGGCCTTCCATGAAGGCACGGGCGTAGACGCCCGGCGAGGCATGGCCCTGGAAGTAGATCAGGTCGCCGCCGTGCTCGTCGGTCGGGGCCTGGAAGAAGTAGTTGAAGCCGATGTCGTACAGCGTGGCGCTGGAGGCGAAGCTGGAGATGTGGCCGCCCAGGTCCGAGTCTTTCAGGTTGGTGCGCATTACCATGGCCAGCGCGTTCCAGCGGACCAACGAGCGAATGCGGCGTTCCATGAACAGGTCGCCAGGCATGCGTGCTTCGTGGGTGACGGGAATCGTGTTGCGGTATGGCGTGGTGATGGCATACGGCAGCTGGGAGCCACTACGGGTGGCCAGCTCGCCCATACGGGTCATCAGATAGTGAGCGCGGTCTTCGCCTTCTTTGTCGAGAACCGACTCCAGGGCGTCCAGCCATTCCTGGGTTTCGACGGGATCGAGGTCTTGCATGGCTTGCTCCAGGGCGGAAAGGCTTCCAGAATCGGTTGCCTGAGTTTGCGACTGGCCTTTTGGGCAGACGACATGAAATTCTTGGATTACCGGGCGTTGTACCGGCGGCGTGTAGTTTTACTACAAATCGATCCTCATTACATGCGTTGACAGTAAAAAAGCAGTAGTAAAACTACACGGATAAGGCTCGTGGCCCCTGTTCGGGTTGTGGGATAAAACGATACCGGTGGTTAAAAGCTGGTCGGCATGCGGTTGTTTGCGATGATTTCTATCAAAGAATTACGTTTTTCAGCTATTTATGACCTTTGTACGACAGTCGAACCGTACGCCGAGTTCCCTTGCCCAAGTGCCACCAACCCTTTCACGCCGATCAAGGATAGACCATGAGCCTGCCCCTGCTGGCCGAACTGCCCGCTGCCCTGCAACCGCTGGTCAGCCGTAATGCCACCTCTTTGCGCAACGCCGTCGCGGCCGTCGACGGGCTGAGCCTGGACGACTGGAACGAGCAGCGCTGGGCCGAGTTCGCCCGCGTGGCGGCAGCCAGCGATTTCGTGCTTGAACAGAGCGTGCGCGACCCGGCGATGCTGCTGGCCCTGGCCGCCAGCGGCGAGCTCGACCGCGCCTTCGCCGCCGGCGAGTTGTGTGCCCAGGTGGCCGGTGCGGCGCAGGCCGCCGGCAGCGAAGACGAACTGGCGCGCAACCTGCGCCGCCAGCGCACCCGCCAGCAGGTGCGCATCATCTGGCGCGACCTGACCCGCCAGGCCGACCTGGTGCAGACCTGCCGCGACCTGTCCGAACTGGCCGATGCCGCCATCGACCAGGCGTATCAATGGCTGTACCCGCGCCTGTGCGCGCAGTTCGGGACCCCCACCGGCAATCGCAGCGGCCTGCCCCAGCAGATGGTGGTGCTGGGCATGGGCAAGCTGGGGGCGGTGGAACTGAACCTGTCGTCGGACATCGACCTGATCTTCGCCTACCCCGAGGGCGGCGAAACCGTGGGCGTGAAGCGCCCGCTGGACAACCAGGAGTTCTTCACCCGGCTGGGCCAGCGCCTGATCAAGGCGCTGGACCCGATCACCGTCGACGGCTTCGTGTTCCGCGTCGACATGCGCCTGCGCCCCTACGGCTCGTCCGGCGCGCTGGTGCTCAGCTTCAATGCACTGGAGCAGTACTACCAGGACCAGGGCCGCGACTGGGAACGCTACGCCATGATCAAGGCCCGTGTGGTGGCCGGCGACCAGCAGGCCGGCGCGCAGCTGCAGGACCTGCTGCGCCCGTTCGTGTACCGGCGCTACCTGGACTTCTCGGCGATCGAGGCGCTGCGCACCATGAAGCAGCTGATCCAGCAGGAGGTGCGGCGCAAGGGCATGGCCGAGAACATCAAGCTGGGCGCCGGTGGCATCCGCGAGGTGGAGTTCATCGCCCAGGCGTTCCAGCTGATCCACGGCGGGCGCGACCTGAGCCTGCAGCAGCGACCGTTGCTCAAGGTGCTGGCGACGCTCGAAGGCCAGGGCTACCTGCCGCCGGCGGTAGTGAGCGAGCTGCGCGAGGGCTATGAGTTCCTGCGTTATACCGAACACGCCATCCAGGCCATCGCCGACCGCCAGACCCAGATGCTGCCCGACGACGAACTGGACCGCGCACGTATCGCCTTCATGCTCGGTTTTGCCGACTGGGCGAGCTTCCACGCGCAACTGATGCACTGGCGCGGGCGCATCGACTGGCACTTCCGCCAGGTGATCGCCGACCCCGATGAAGAGGAAGGCGAAGAGGGCGAAGTGGTGGTCGGTGGCGAGTGGCTGCCGCTGTGGGAAGAAGCCCAGGACGAAGAGGCCGCCTGCCGTCAGTTGACCGACGCCGGCTTCGCCGATGCGGCCAGGGCGCTCAAGCAGCTGGCCAGCCTGCGCGCCAGCCCGCAGTTGCGTGCCATGCAGCGCCTGGGCCGCGAACGCCTCGATGCCTTTATACCGCGCCTGCTGGCGCAGGCGGTGGAGCATGCCGACCCGGACCTGGTGCTCGAACGCGTGCTACCGCTGGTGGAGGCCGTGGCGCGGCGCTCGGCCTACCTGGTGCTGCTGACCGAAAACCCCGGTGCGTTGCGCCGCCTGCTGACCCTGTGCGCCGCCAGCCCGTGGATCGCCGAGCAGATCACGCGCTTCCCGCTGCTGCTCGATGAACTGCTCAACGAAGGCCGCCTGTTCAGCCCGCCCCAAGCACCGGAGCTGGCCGCCGAGCTGCGCGAGCGTCTCACGCGCATCCCCGAGGATGACCTTGAACAGCAGATGGAAGCGCTGCGTCACTTCAAGCTGGCCCACAGCTTGCGCGTGGCCGCCTCGGAAATCGCCGGCAACCTGCCGCTGATGAAGGTCAGCGACTACCTGACCTGGCTGGCCGAAGCCATTCTCAACCAGGTGCTGGCCCTGGCCTGGCGCCAGACCGTGGCGCGTCATGGCCAGCCAAAGCGCAGCGATGGCAGCCTGTGCGACCCCGGCTTCATCATCGTCGGCTATGGCAAGGTCGGCGGCATCGAGCTGGGCCACGGCTCGGACCTGGACCTGGTGTTCATCCACGACGGTGACCCCCAGGCCGAGACCGATGGCGCCAAGCCCATCGACAGTGCGCAGTTCTTCACCCGCCTGGGTCAGCGCATCATTCACCTGCTGACCACCCAGACCAACTCCGGCCAGCTGTATGACGTGGACATGCGCCTGCGCCCGTCCGGCGCTTCGGGTTTGCTGGTGAGTTCGCTGGGCGCCTTCGAGCGCTACCAGCGCAACGAGGCCTGGACCTGGGAACACCAGGCACTGGTGCGTGCGCGGGTGTTGGTGGGCTGCCCGCAGGTGGGGGCGGCCTTCGAGGGGGTGCGGGCGCAGGTGCTGGGACAGGCCCGCGACCTGGACAAGCTGCGGGCCGAAGTCAGCGACATGCGCGCCAAGATGCGCGACAACCTCGGCACCCGGGCGACCCAGGCCGGGCTTGGGCCCAACGCCTTCGACAGCGGGGTTGCCTTCGATATCAAGCAGGATGCCGGTGGTATCGTCGATATTGAATTTATGGTGCAATACGCGGCCCTGGCCTGGTCCCACACGCACCCGGCACTGCTGCGCTACACCGACAACATCCGCATTCTCGAAGGGCTGGAGGAGGTCGGGCTGATGCCGGCCAGCGATGCAATTTTGTTGCGTGAAGTGTACAAGGCCTTCCGCTCCGCCGCGCACCGCCAGGCCTTGCAGAAGCAGGCCGGGGTGATCGACGCCGGGCAGTTCGTCGACGAGCGCCGGCAGGTACGGCGCATCTGGGGCGAGCTGGGGTTGACCTGAACGCGGGCTGAACAGCCACCAGGCGATACGGCGCAATGAAGCGGCGGCGACCACGTCCTACACTGAGTGGCGTACACTGGTCGCACCACGCCTGATTATAAAGAGGGGAGGCCAGGCTGTTGGAAAACAGGCTGTAGCCTCCCTGATCGTTTCTGGATAAAGCATGAGAATTTTGATCATTGGGCCCAGTTGGGTGGGCGACATGGTAATGGCGCAGACGCTGTTCCATGTGCTGAAGCAGCGTCACCCTGCGTGCGTGATCGATGTGCTGGCACCCGAATGGAGCCGCCCGATCCTCGAGCGCATGCCCGAAGTGCGCCAGGCCTTGAGCTTCCCGCTCGGCCACGGCGCGCTGGAACTGGCCACGCGCCGGCGCATCGGCAAGTCGCTGGCCGGTCAGTACGACCAGGCGATCCTGCTGCCCAATTCGCTCAAGTCTGCGCTGGTGCCGTTCTTTGCCGGTATCGCGCAGCGCACCGGCTGGCGTGGCGAGCTGCGCTACGGCCTGCTCAACGATGTGCGCACCCTCGACAAGGCGCGCTACCCGCTGATGATCGAGCGCTTCATGGCCCTGGGCTACCCCGCCGGTGCCGAGCTGCCCAAACCCTACCCGCGCCCCAGCCTGCAGATCGAGACCGCCAGCCGCGATGCGGCGCTGGCCAAGTTCGGCCTGAGCCTGGACCGCCCGGTGCTGGCGCTGTGCCCCGGCGCCGAGTTCGGCGAGGCCAAGCGCTGGCCCTCGGAGCATTACGCCAAGGTCGCGGAAATCAAGATTCGCGAAGGCTGGCAGGTGTGGCTGTTCGGCTCCAAAAACGACCATGCGGTAGGTGAATCGATCCGCGAGTGGCTGATCCCGGGCCTGCGTGAAGAGTCGGTGAACCTCAGCGGCGAGACCTCGCTCGCCGAGGCGATCGACCTGCTGTCGTGCAGCGATGCGGTGGTGTCCAACGATTCGGGGCTGATGCACGTGGCTGCAGCGCTCAATCGCCCGCTGGTGGCGGTGTACGGGTCGACCTCGCCGGGCTTCACCCCACCGCTGGCCGACCAGGTCGAGGTGGTGCGCCTGGGGCTGGAATGCAGCCCGTGCTTCGACCGCACCTGCCGCTTCGGCCACTACAATTGCCTGCGTCTGCTGGAACCGGAGGCGGTGGCCTCGGCGTTGCAGCGGCTCAACGGTCCGTCGCTGGTCGACGTCACGGTCGAGGTCGATTAAGTTGCGGGTACTGCTGATCAAGACCTCCTCGCTGGGGGATGTCATCCACGCGCTGCCGGCACTGACCGACGCGGCGCACGCCATTCCCGGCATCCGCTTCGACTGGGTGGTCGAGGAAGGCTTCGCCGAAATCCCCACCTGGCACCCTGCGGTCGATCACGTGATCCCGGTGGCCATCCGTCGCTGGCGCAAGAACCTCTGGCAAACCTTGAAGAACGGCGAATGGCGCCAGTTCAAGAAGCGCCTGCGCGAGCGCAAGTACGACCTGGTGATCGACGCCCAGGGCCTGGTGAAAAGCGCCTGGCTGACCCGCTACGTCAAGGCGCCGGTGGCCGGGCTGGACCGCTACTCGGCACGCGAGGGGCTGGCCAGCCGCTTCTACGACCGGCGCCTGTCGGTGGCCCGCGGGCAGCATGCGGTGGAGCGGGTGCGCCAGTTGTTCGCCCTGGCGCTGGGCTACGACCTGCCCTCGGGGCTGGGTGACTACGGCCTGGATCGCTCGCGCCTGGAAGAGATACCCACCAAGCCCTACGTGGTGTTCCTGCATGGCACCACCTGGGACACCAAGCACTGGCCCGAACTGTACTGGCGCCAGTTGGCCGAACGCCTGGGGCGTGCCGGCCTGCATATCTGCCTGCCATGGGGCAACCCGGCCGAAAAGGCCCGCGCCGAGCGCATCGCCCAGGGCCTGAAGAACGCCCAGGTGCTGCCCAGGCTGAACCTGGCCGGGGTCGCCCGGGTGCTGGCTGCCGCCAAGGCCTGCGTGGCCGTCGACACCGGCCTTGGGCACCTGGCGGCGGCACTCGATGTGCCTACCCTGTCGCTGTTCGGCCCTACCAACCCGGGCTTGACCGGGGCCTACGGCAAGGCCCAGGTGCACCTGGGCAGTGACTTCCCCTGCGCCCCGTGCCTGCAGAAGAAGTGCACCTACAAGCCGAGCGCCGACGACCGGCGCCGGTTCGATCTCAAACGCGAGTGGCCGCTGTGCTTCACTCGCCTGAACCCCGAGCGTGTGGCGAGCCAGTTGAGCGCGTTGCTGCGGGCAGAGGATGTGCGTTGATGCAACTGGCCTTTGTGCTCTACAAGTATTTCCCCTTCGGCGGCCTGCAGCGTGACTTCATGCGCATCGCCCTGGAGTGCCAGCGCCGTGGCCACCAGATCCGGGTGTATACCCTGATCTGGGAGGGCGACGTGCCCGAGGGCTTCGAAGTGCTGGTGGCGCCGGTCAAGGCGCTGTTCAACCATCGGCGCAACGAGAAACTCACCGACTGGATGCAGGCCGACCTGGCCAGGCGCCCGGTCGACCGCCTGATCGGCTTCAACAAGATGCCGGGGCTGGACGTGTACTACGCCGCCGACGGCTGCTTCGAGGACAAGGCGCAGAACCTGCGCCACTCGCTGTACCGCCGCTGGGGCCGCTACCGCCACTTTGCCGAGTACGAGCGTGCGGTGTTCGGCAAGGACGCCAAGACCCAGATCCTGATGATCTCCGAGGTCCAGCAGCCGCTGTTCGTCAAGCACTACGACACCCCCGCCGAGCGCTTCCACCTGCTGCCTCCGGGCATCAGCCAGGACCGCCGGGCGCCGGCCAATGCCGCCGAGATCCGCGCCGAGTTTCGCCGCGAGTTCAACCTGGCGGACGACGAGCGCCTGCTGGTGCAGATCGGCTCGGGCTTCAAGACCAAGGGCGTGGACCGCAGCCTCAAGGCGCTGGCCGCCTTGCCCAACAGCCTGCGCAAGCGCACCCGGCTGATGGTCATCGGCCAGGACGACCCCAAGGTGTTCCAGCTGCAGAGCGCGACCCTGGGGCTGACCGAGCAGGTGCAGTTCCTCAAGGGCCGCAGCGATATCCCGCGCTTTCTGCTCGGGGCCGACGCACTGATCCACCCGGCCTACAACGAGAACACCGGCACCGTGCTGCTCGAAGCCGTGGTGGCCGGGTTGCCGGTACTGGTTTCGGCAGTGTGCGGCTATGCCCACTACATCGCTGAGGCCGATGCCGGCCTGGTGCTCGACGAGCCGTTCGAGCAGGAGCAACTCAACCGCTACCTGCAACGTATGCTCGAAGACGATGCGGCGCGTGCCGACTGGGGCCGCAACGGCCTGGCATTCGCCGACACCGCCGACCTGTACAGCATGCCGCAGCATGCGGCCGACGTGATCCTGGCGCAGGAGCGCGCATGAAACTGATACTGGCTGAACCCTTCAAGCGCCTGTGGGCCGGGCGCGATGCCTTCGACGCCGTCGAGGCCCTGCAAGGCGAGGTGTACCGCGAGCTGGAAGGCCGGCGCACGCTGCGCACCGAGGTCGAGGGCAACGGTTATTTCGTCAAGATCCACCGGGGCATCGGCTGGGGCGAGATCTTCAAGAACCTGTTCACCGCCAAGCTGCCGGTGCTCGGTGCCGGCCAGGAATGGCAGGCCATCCAGCGCCTGCACGAAGTCGGGGTGCCGACCATGACCGCGGTGGCCTACGGCGAACGCGGCAGCAACCCGGCGACCCAGCATTCGTTCATCGTCACCGAGGAGCTGGCGCCCACCGTCAGCCTCGAGGACTTCAGCCTCGACTGGGTCAGGACGCCGCCGGCGCCGCGTCTCAAGCGCGCGCTGATCGCCGAGGTGGCGCGCATGACCGGCATGATGCACCGCGCCGGGGTCAACCACCGCGACTGCTACATCTGCCACTTTCTGCTGCACACCGACCGCCCGGTAACCCCGGACGACTTCAGGCTGTCGGTGATCGACCTGCACCGGGCCCAGACCCGCGCCAGCATTTCCCGACGCTGGCGCGACAAGGACCTGGCCGCGCTGTACTTCTCGGCGCTGGACATCGGCCTGACCCGACGCGACAAGCTGCGCTTTCTGCGCGGCTACTTCCAGCAGCCGCTGCGCCAGATCCTGGCCGAGCACGCCACCTTGCTGCGCTGGCTGGAGGGCAAGGCAAACAAGCTCTACGAGCGTAAACAACGGTATGGGGACGCGCTCTGATGGCGGGTTGGACACTGGAACCGGCCTACTCGGCCCTGGCACAGGATTTCGGCAGCATCGACGCGGTGTTCGCGCTCAAGGGCGAACGCCTCACCCACGACCCGCTCAGCGAAGTGATTCGCGTGGAGCGCGGCGGGGTGAACTACTACGTCAAGCGCTACACCGGCGCCGGCAAGGGCCTGCGCCGCTACCTGGGGCGCCCGCGGATCAAGGCCGAGTGGCAGAACCTCAAGCAGTTCGCCAAGTGGGACATCCCCACCGCCGAGGTGGTGGCCTGCGGCCTGGAACGGCGAGGCTTCGCCTTCCACCGGGGCGCCATGATCACCCGCGAGCTGCCGCGCACCGAGGACCTCTCGGCGCTGGCCAAGCGCAACGACCCGCGCCTGGCAGATGCCGGCTGGGTCGACCATGTCAGCCGACAGCTGGCCCGCCACACGCGGGTGATGCACGACCATCACTTCACCCACAACGACCTCAAGTGGCGCAACCTGCTGGTCGATGACAAGGGCATGCTGTTCTTCATCGACTGCCCGACCGGTGCGTTCTGGGTCGGCTTCATGCTGCGCTATCGCATCACCAAGGATCTGGCCTGCCTGGACAAGGTGGCCAAGTATCACCTGTCGGCCACCCAGCGCCTGCGGTTCTACCTGCAATATCGCCGTCGCGATCGCCTGAACGCGTCGGACAAGCGCCGCGTGCGGCACGTCGTGACGTTTTTCGAGGGGCGCGAATGAGTGATTTCCTGGCCAGTGCCGAAGCTGCACTGCTTGAACGCCACGGCCTGAACAGCTTCGAGGCGCTGTGGGCGCTGCAGCTGGACGCCGTGGACGAGCCCAACACCGGGCGCGGCGGCTGGAGCCGCGTGTACCGCCTGGAGCTGGAGGGCAAGGGGTTCTACCTCAAGCGCCAGAGCGACTACCTCACGCGCACCCTGCACAGCCCCTTCGGCGAGCCGACCTTCGCCCGCGAGTTTCGCAACATCAAACGCTACCAGAAGCTGCAAATCCCGGCCTTGCAGGCGGTGTTCTACGCCGAGCGCCAGGTCGACGGCGAGCGCCGTGCGATCCTGATGACCCGTGCGCTGGATGACTGGAGCGATCTTGACCACCTGCTCGGGCAGTGGCCGCAACTGGCCCTGGAGCAGCGCCAGGGCATCCTGCGCGCCTGTGGCGAACTGGCCCGCACGGTGCACGCGGCGGGGCAGGTGCATGGCTGCTTCTACCCCAAGCACATCTTTTTGCGCGAGCGCAGCGAAGGCTGGCAGGCGCAGTTGATCGACCTGGAGAAAACCCGGCCGCTGCTGCTGGGCCAGCGTGATCGCCTCAAGGACCTGGAGCCGCTGCTGCGTCGTGCCGGCGCATGGAGCGAGAGCGATGTACGGCTGATGCTGGCCGCCTACCTGGAGCAACCGGCCGACAGTACGCTGGTGGATACCTGGCTGCAGCGCCTGCTGCATCGCCGTCGTGAAAAAGAGGCCCGCTGATGCGTTTGTCTGAACTCAAGGACGCCGGGCGCAGCCCGCAACTGCCATTGAGCATTGCCCTGGCCGACGCCGCCGGGCCGGCCGAGCTGCAACTGCTCAGCCTGCTGCGGGTGCTGCCGGGGCAGCGGTATGTCGGTGCCGGGATCTGGCGTGGCAAGCCGGTGCTGGCCAAGCTGCTGGTGGGCAGCAGTGCCGCCCGCCACTTCCAGCGCGAACTGGACGGTGCGCGCCTGCTGGCCAGCCAGGGGCTGACCACGCCGTTGCTGCTGGCCGACGGCCTGCGTGAAGGCGAGGGCGGCTGGCTGCTGTTCGAATTTCTTGAGCACGCCCACAGCCTGGCGGATGCCTGGGCGGCGGTCGAGGGCCTGCCGGTGCTTGCCGATGCCCAGCAGGAAGTGCTGGGCGAAGCCCTGCGCGCCGTGGCGCAGATGCATGCCAAGGGCCTGTGGCAGGCCGACCTGCACCTGGACAACCTGCTGCGCCATGGCGGGGAGCTGTACCTGATCGATGGCGCGGGGGTGAAGGCCGAAACCCCGGGCCAGCCGCTGTCGCGTCAGCAGGTGCTGCAGAACCTGGGGGTGTTCTTTGCGCAGTTGCCCAAGCGCCTGGAGCCCTTCGTCGAGGAACTGCTGGTGCACTACGTGCTGGTCAACGGCGAGCATGCGCTGCCGCTGGAAGCCTTGCAGAAGCAGATCGACAAGGTGCGCAGCTGGCGTCTGAAGGACTACCTGGACAAGGCCGGTCGCGAGTGCACGCTGTTCAGCGTGCAGCGCGGGGCCTCGGGCCTGCGCGCGATCCGTCGATCGGAGGTGGCGGCCATGCTGCCGGTGCTGGAGCAGGCCGACGCGCTGATCGACCAGGGCCACCTGTACAAGACTGGCGGCGCGGCGAGCGTGGCACGGGTCGAGGCGGGCGGTCGCAGCCTGGTGCTCAAGCGCTACAACATCAAGAACACCGCCCACTGGTTCAAGCGCTTCTGGCGCCCCAGCCGGGCCTGGCATTCGTGGATCGAAGGGCATCGCCTGGAGTTCCTCGGCATCGCCACGCCCAGGCCGCTGGCGGTGCTGGAGCAGCGCGTGCTGGGGCTGCGCAGCCGTGCGTACCTGGTGACCGAGTATGCCGACGGGCCGGACCTGATCGAGAGCTTTGCGCCCTACGTCGACAGCGCCGAGGTGCCAGAGGAGCAGCTGCAAGCGCTGCAGACCCTGTTGCAGCAGCTGATGGGCGAACGCATCAGCCACGGCGACCTTAAGGGCCACAACCTGTTCTGGCAGGACGGTCAATGGTCGCTGATCGACCTTGATGCGATGTGCCAGCACGCCACCCAGCTCAGTTTCGCCAAGGCCTTCGCCCGTGACCGGGCGCGGTTGTTGCGCAACTGGCCGGCGGACAGTGCGTTGCACCAGCGGCTGGATGAGTGCCTGCCGAAACTGGCTGACTGACCTGCGCCTTCGCCGACAAGGCCGGCTCCTGCAGACGACGTGAAACCTTGCAGGCGCCGGCCTTGCCGACCAAGACTATCGCGCGGCCGGCCAAAAACCTCGCAGGCTGTACCCCACCGGCAGGGCCAGCCCCACCCACGCCAGCACATCCCACGGGCCATCCCCCAGCAGCGCCGCGAACAGCCCCACTGCGCCCAGCAGGGCAATCAGGCCCGGCATGCCGAACACCTTCCAGAACCTCGATTCACGCTTCATCACGTCGCCTGCGTACCCACCACAAATACACGCCGCTGCCGAGCACGATGATCGTCAGCACATCCAGCAGCGCCCATAGAATCTGCATCGGCCGGCCGCCGTAGTCGCCAAAGTGCAGCGGCTGCGACAGGCCCATCGCGTCCATGTACCACGGCCGCTCGCCAATCGCCGTCACCTGCAAGGTGCTGGCATCGATCAGTACCGGGGTCAGCAGGTGAGCGGTCAGGTGGGTGCTGCCCTTCATGAACACCGCATAGTGGTGCTCGCTGGAAAAGCGCGTGCCGGGGAAGGCGATGAAGTCCGGCTGCATGCCCGGCGCCGCCTCGGCGGCAATGTCCAGCAGACGGCTGGCCGGGGCCAGTGCGGTCAGCGGCGGTGCATCGCGGTACGGTGCGATCATCGCGCTGAGGCTGTCGTTGCGCCAGGCGGCGATGACCAGGTCGGACAGCGCGCTGATCACCCCGGTCACGCCCACCACCAGCGTCCAGGTCAGGGTCACGATGCCGATCAGGTTGTGCAGGTCGAGCCAGCGCAGGCGCCGCGATTTGTCGTGGCGTACCGTGGCGAACTTCAGCCTGCGCATGAATGGCGCGTACAGCACCCCCCCGGAGATGATCGCCACCACGAACAGCAGGCCCATGAAGGCCAGCAGCAGCTTGCCCGGCAAGCCGGCGAACATGTCCACATGCAGGCGCAGCATGGTCAGCATGAAGCCGCCGTTGGCCGAGGGCATCTCCACCACCTCGCCAGTACGCCCGTCGAGCATGAAGGTGTGCGACGAGTTGGGCTCGGTACCGGCGGTGGCGGCCATGATCGCGATCACGCCGTTGCTGTCGTCCTCGTCCCAGCCGAAGTACTGCATCACCTCGCCCGGGCGATGGGCCTGGGCCTTGAGCACCAGGGCCTGCAGGTCGAGTCTGGGTGTGTCGGCCGGCATTACCTTGAGCTCGGGCGCATCGCCCAGCAGGTGGTCGATCTCGTGGTGGAAGATCAGCGGCAGCCCGGTCAGTGCCAGCAACAGCAGAAACAGCGTGCACACCAGGCTGCTCCAGGTATGCACCCACGACCAGCGACGTATGGTTTGGCTCTTCATCGTTGGCCCTAGAACGTGTAGTTCACGCTGGCGACCACGTTGCGCTGGTCGCCGTAGTAGCACCAGAACCCGTCGCAGTTGGCCAGGTAGTCCTTGTTGAACAGGTTCTTGGCTTCCACCGCCACGCTCAGCCCCTTCATGCTGCTGTCCAGGCGACCCAGGTCGTAGTGCACGGCAGCGTCGTACACGGTGTAGGAGCCTACATGCGCCACCTCGGTGTTGGCGGTGTTGCCGTAGGTATCGCCGACATAGCGAACCCCGGCGCCCATGCCGAAGCCGTCCAGCGGGCCGGCGTGCCAGGTGTAGTCGGCCCACAGGGTGGCCTGGTTGCGCGGGATCAGCGCCATGCGGTTGCCGACTTCGCCAGGCACGCCCTTGCGGATCTCGGTATCGGTGTAGGTGTAGGAGCCGACCAGTTTGAGGTTGTCGGTGATGGCGCTGGTGGCTTCCAGCTCGATGCCGCGCACCTGCAATTCACCGACACTGCGAGAGATGCTGCCTTCGGTGACCTTCACGTTGCTCTGGCGCAGGTCGTAGGCGGCTGCGGTCAGCAGGGTGTTGCTGCCCACCGGCTGGAACTTGACGCCCACTTCGTACTGGCGGCCTTCGGTGGGCTTGAACGACTGTGCTGCATCCACGTTGGCGCCGGTGGTCGGCTGGAACGACTCGGTGTAGGACAGGTACGGGGTGAGGCCGTTGTCGAACACGTAGCTCAGGCCCACGTTGCCGGTGAAGGCCTTGTCGCGCTGGGTGCTGGTGGCGTCGCCCTTGTTGTGGAAGGTGGTGCCGGTGTGAATCCAGTCCTCACGCCCGCCCAGGGTCAGGCGCCAGTTGTCCAGGGCGATCTGGTCCTGCACGTAGACGCCGGTCTGGCGGGTTTTCTGGCCGTAGTCCTGCAGTGCGAAGTAGTTCACGTTGGACATGTCGGCGCCATACACCGGTCGGATCACGCTGATTGGCGGCACGTTGATGCCGCTGATGTTGCCGTTGGCGTCGTAGTTGTACGAGCCGCCATACAGCCACTGGTAGTTGGTGTTGGAGCGCTGGTGGTCCAGGCCCAGCAGCAGGGTGTGCTCCAGCGCGCCGGTGCTGAAGTTGGCCTGCAGGTTGTTGTCGACAGCGAACTGGCTGATGTCTTCGTTGACGATCCCGGCCTCGCGGTTGACCGTACCGTCGGGTTCTACGGTATTGAAGGTGGCCACGTTGACCGCGCGAAACGACAGGTCGCTCTTGGTGTAGCGCAGGTTCTGGCGCAGCTGCCATACGTCGTCGAGGCGGTGCTCGAAAGCGTAGCCCAGGGCGTAATAGGTGCGGTCGTAGAAGTCCCAGCCCGGCTCACCGAGGTTCTTGTGATGGGAAATCTTCGCCCCGGCAGGCGAGGCCAGCCGGGTGCCCTGCAAGGGCAGGAACTGCCCGGTGATGCCGGTATCGTCGCGGGTGAACTGCGAGATGAAGGTCAGGCTGGTGTCGTCGTCGACGTTCCAGGTCAGGCTGGGGGCGAGGTTGTAGCGCTTGTCGGGAATATGGTCGACCGGTGCGTTGCTGTCGCGTACCACGCCGCTGACGCGGTACAGAAACTGGCCGGCGTCGTCGATCTTGCCGGTGCTGTCGAAGTTGATCTGCCGGTGTTCGTTGCTGCCGACCTGGGCTTCGATCTGGTGCGCGCTTTCGACCTGCGGGCGTCGGCTGAGCATGTCGAGCATGCCGCCGGGCGGGGTCTGGCCATACACCGAAGAGGCCGGGCCGCGCAGTACGGTGATGCGTTCCAGGTTCCAGGGTTCGACCTTGGGGTTGGCGAACGAACCCTTGGGCAGCGGCAGGCCGTCGAGAAACTGGGTGGGGTCGAAGCCGCGCACGCGCAGCCAGTCGGCGCGCGAGTCCGAGCCGTAGCCGCTGCTTTGCACGCCCGCGGTGTAACGCAGCGCGTCGTTGAGGTTGAGCACCTGGCGCTGGTCGAGCTGTTCGCGGGTGATCACCGACATCGAGCGTGGCGCCTCGACGATCGGGGTGTCGGTCTTGGTGCCGGCGGCGGTGCGGGTGGCGACGTAGCCGGTGGTCGGGCCCCAGGCGCTCTCGTAGTCGCCGGCGGCGTTGATGCTGGTTTCCGGCAGGGCCAGGCTGCCTTCGGGGGCGGCGATCAGGCTGTAGGTGCCGGCGCTGCTCTGCTGCAGTTGCAGGCCGGTGCCGCGCAGGGCGGCCTGCAGGGCGCCGAGGCCGTCGTACTGGCCGCTGACCGGCGCCGAGGTGCGTCCGCTGGCCAGGCTCGGGTCCAGGGTCAGGGCGATGCCGGCCTGGCTGGCGATCAGGTTGAGGGTGGTCGACAACGGCCCGGCGGGCAGGCTGTAGCTGCGCGCGGCGCTCGATTCGGCGGCGATGGCGGCGGTGCTGGTCAGGGCCAGGGTCAGTAGGCAATGACGCAACAGCTTTTCAAGGGGACGGGACATGCAGCGGTTCCTCGGCGCAATAGTGCTAACTAGCTTCCATGCCGAGTGAAAAGGGAAAAGTGTCAGGGGGTGGGCAAAAAATAATGTTGAGGCCTTCGCCGGCAACGCCCGCTCCTGCAGGAGGGCGTTGCCGGCGAAGGCGTTTTACGGGGTCTCGCCCTTGGCCACGATCGTCACCCACCATGGCGTGCGCTTTTGCACCTGCACCGGCAAGGTCGGCAGCAGCGACTGCAGCGCAAGGTCGGTGTCGTGCAGCGGGAAGCTGCCGGTAATGCGCAACCCGGCCACCTCCGGCGACACCCCCAGGTAGCCGCTGCGATAACGCCCCAGCTCCTGCACCAGCGCATCCAGGCGCACGTTGTCGACCACCAGCATGCCGTGGGTCCAGGCGTCGGCGCCCAGGGCCAGCGGATTGATGCTGCCCAGCTGGTCGTGGCTCATCATCACCTGCTGGCCTTCGCGCACGATCTGCTCGTCGCCGCTGTCCTGCGGCTTGGCCGCCACCGCCGACTGCAACACGCTCAGGCGCGTGCCCTGGTCTTCCAGGCGCACCAGGAAGCGTGTGCCCAGTGCACGCAGGCGCCCGTCGGCCGTGGCGACGATGAACGGACGGTCATCCTTGTGCCCGGTCTCGATGGAAATCTCGCCCTCGCGCAGCACGATCAGGCGCTGCTGGCCATCGAAGCGAACATCCACCGCCGAATGGGTGTTGAGGCTGAGCAGGGTGCCGTCCTCCAGGCGCAGGCTGCGCTGCTCGCCGGTGGCCGTGCGCTGGTCGGCCAGCCAGTAGTCCAGGCTCTGGTGGGTACTCAGCCAGCCGAGCAGGCCGCCCACCAGCACGATGCTGGCCAGCCCGCTGCCCAGCTTGCGCACGCGCTGGCGCAGGCCGGCCCGGGTTTCGCCCAGGGCCTTGCGCGCCGGGCCGGCCGCTGCGGCGAAGCGCTGGTTGAGCATGCCCAGCTGCATCCAGGCCCGCGCATGTTCTTCGTCTGCCGCGTGCCAGCGCTCGAAATCGGCACGCTCCTCGGCGCTGCCCGCATCCAGGCACAGCTGCCAGGCGATGGCGGCATCGAGCACCTTGGCCGATACCGGCCTGCTACTGAAGCCGTTCATGTCGGCTCGCCGTACAGCGCCACATAGCACTGGCGCATGCCCTGGGCCAGGTACTGGCGCACCCGCGACACCGACACGCCCAGGCGCTCGGCGATCTCGGCATGGCCCATGCCGTCGAGGCGGTTGTACAGGAACGCGGCGCGCGCCTTGCTCGACAGCTTGCCCAGCAGGCGGTCGATGGCCTTGAGGTCTTCGAGGATCAGGTGCTGTTCTTCCGGTGACGGCTGCTCGGCTTCGGGGATCAGCATCAGTTCGGCGAGGTACGCCTGCTCCAGTGCCGCCCGGCGAAAATGGTCGAACAGCAGGCCGCGCGCCACCGCGGCCAGGAACGCCCGCGGCTCGCGTGGTGCGGGCAGCTGCTCGCGCCCGAGCAGGCGCACGAAGGTGTCCTGGCTCAGGTCTTCGGCGCGCTCGGCACAGGCGACGTTGCGCCGCAGCCAGCCCAGCAGCCAGCCGCGATGGTCACGGTACAGCGCACCAACCAGCTCACCGTGTGGGCTTTGCACTGACGACAAGGTGTTCCCCGGAATAGATGCGTTAACTAACGAGAATTATTCGCGATTGTGTCAGAGCCGCTGGCACTGTGCAATTAACGCTCATCGGATGACGTATCCGGGGCTGGTCAGAAGCCGTGGCTGTGTTGCCGTCGCCGGCGCCAGCCTTGCAGGCGATGCTCCAGCAGCAGCGGGCTGTCGATGTGCTGGCGTCGCGCCTGGCTGAACAGGATCAGTGCCAGTTCGGCAGTGACCTGTGCATCGGCGCTGGCGTGGTGGCGTTCACCGGCCTGCAGGCCGAAGTGTGCGGTCCAGTCGTCGAGCCCGGCGTCGCGCAACACCACGTCGGGGTTGAGCAGCGGGGCCAGCTCGGCCACGTCGATGAACGGGTGCTGCAGGCGGTAGCCCAGGCTGTCCTTCAGGGCGCGGCTGAGCATGCGCTGGTCGAAGCCGGCGTGGAACGCCAGCAGCGGGCTGTCGCCGATGAACGCCATGAGGTCGAGCAGTGCATCGGCCGGCACGCAGCCGGCGGCAATCGCACTGGGCCCCAGGCCATGTATCAGCACGCTGGGGCCCGGCTTGTGGTCATGCCGGTGCAGGGTGCGCTCGAACTGCTGGCTGAAGTCGATGGCGCCGTCCTCGATCACCACCGCGCCAATCGACAGCACCTGGTCGCGGTTCAGGTTCAGGCCGGTGGTTTCCAGGTCCAGCACCACCCAGCGCTGGGCGCGCAGGGTGTGGTCCTGTAGCGGGGCGGGGCCGGGCAGTTGGGCCAGACGCTGCTGCTGGGCGGCGTCCAGTGCGGGTTGGCTGGGGCGCAGCCAGGCGAACAGGCTCATGACAGGTCGCTCATAGTTGGTAGCGCAGGGCCAGGCTGCTTTGCAGACGCTGGGCCTGGCGCAGCGATTCGCGCAGGATGCGCCGGTCCAGGTCGTTGAGGCTGTCGGGGTCGACGCGGTTGGAGTAGGGCAGGTTCTGGCGGGTCTGCAACTGGTGCTGCTGCATGCGGGTCTGCTGGATGAAGTGGTAGGCTTCTTCATAGGCGCCGCCATCGAGCTGGTCGATCACTTCCTTGCCTACCAGCTGGCGCAGGCGCTCCAGGGTGTTGTTGGCGTGCACGCCATTGGCCAGCGCCAGCAGGCGCGCGCCGTCGACGAAGGGCGTGAGGCCCTGCACCTTGAGGTCGAGGGTGGCGGCCTTGTCGTTGCCGCTGCGGGTCAGCACGAACTCGCGAAAGCGCCCCACGGGCGGGCGCTGGCGCAGTGCGTTGGCGGCCATCATGCGCTGGAACAGGCGGTTGTCGGCGACCTGGTCGAGGATGCCCTGGCGCAGTTGTTCGCACGCCTGTTCGTCGCCCCACACCACGCGCAGGTCGAAATAGATGCTCGAGGCCAGCAGGTTCTCGGGGGTGGCCTCGCGGATGAACGCGGCAAAGCGCCGTGCCCACTCGGCCCTCGACAGACACAGCTCGGGGTTGCCGGCCATGATGTTGCCCTTGCACAGGGTGAAGCCGCACTGCGCCAGGCCCTGGTTGATGTGCTGCGCCAGCGGCAGCAGGCGGGCGCGAATTTCGGCAGCCTGGGCCGCGTCGCGTGCCTCGAACAGGATGCCGTTGTCCTGGTCGGTGTGTAGGGTCTGTTCGCGGCGGCCTTCGCTGCCGAAGCACAGCCAGCTGAACGGCACGCCGGGGTCGCCCTTGTCCTGGATCGCCAGTTCGATCACCCGGCACACGGTGTGGTCGTTGAGCAGGGTGATGATGTGGGTGATCTGGGTGGACGAGGCGCCATGGGCGAGCATGCGCTCGACCAGCTGGCCGATCTCGCCGCGCAGCGACACCAGGTTCTCGACCCGCGCGGCGTGACGGATGGTGCGCGCCAGGTGCACCAGGTCGACCCGCTGCAGCGAGAACAGGTCGCGCTCGGAGACCACCCCGCACAGACGCTGGTCCTGCACCAGGCACACGTGGGCGATATGGCGCTCGGTCATCGCGATGGCGGCGTCGAAGGCGCTGGCCTGGGGGCTGAGGTAGAAAGGCGCGGCGGTCATGTGCGCGGCGATCGGCGCGGCGAAGTCGGCACTGGCATCGGCCACCACCTGGCGCAGGTCGCGCAGGGTGAAGATGCCGACCGGTGCGCGCTGCTCGTCGACGATCACGATGCTGCCCACCTGCTGCTCGTGCATCAGGCGTACGGCCTCGCGTACGGGCGTATCAGGCGCGCAGGTGACCGGATGACGCATGGCCAGCTCACCCAGGCGGGTATTGAGCGAATACTGGTTGCCGAGGGTTTCAACTGCGCGGCGCTGGACCTGCTGGTTGACCTGGTCGAGCAGGCTGCTGACACCCCGCAGGGCAAAATCCCGAAACACTTCTGAGAGTGCGAACAGGCGGATGAACGCCGCCTTGTTCAGTTGCAGGCAGAAGGTGTCTTCGGCGGCCAGGTGTTCGGTACGGGTGGCGCGCTCGCCCAGCAGGGCGGCCAGCGGGAAGCACTCGCCTCCGGTGATCTCGAAGGTGGTCTCGGTGCCGGTGGCGGCATGGTTGCGCTCGCCCACCACGCGTCCCTGCTTGACGATGTAGAAGTGCTCGACGGGTCCGTCGGCAGGCTTGATGATGCTCTCACCGCTGGCGTAGAAGCGCAGCTGGCATTGTTCCACCAGGTACGCCAGGTGGGCGTTTTCCATCTGGTTGAAGGGAGGAAAGCGTTGCAGGAACTGCATGGTGCCGTGAATATTCTGCAGTACTGCGGTTTTGCCGGCCTGGTCGAAGGCGTCCATCTTGCTCATGAGCTTTACCGCATCTGTGCGTCGGCGCCGAGGGCCGAGCATTTGTTTTTATCGTGCTGCATGGTCGGCCGCGGGGTGCGCAGTGCCCATTGGACGTTTGTCTAAAGTGGGTAAACGTCAATTATCCGACGAAAGGCGGGTTGCGGCACATGCGTTTGCGGTCTGAACTTGATTCAACGGATATTTTTACGATGGAACAGCCATGCCCGAAGCCGACGACATACTGAGCGAAGCCGAGCGCAAGGCGCTGGCGAGCGTGACTGCGCGCGGGACCGCGCTGCCCAAGGTGCTGATCGTCGAAGACGACAAAGGGTCGCGCGAAGCGCTGGCGAGTTACTTGAAGGCCCATGGCATTCGTTGCCTTGCCGCAGAAAACACCACGGTGGCGTTCGACTACCTCAAGCGCGAACCCAGGATCGGGCTGCTGATTACCGACCTGCGCATGCAGCCGGTGGGGGGCATCGAGTTCATCGAGCAGATTCGTGAGTCGGACCAGGCCGCGTTGCCGATCATCATCGTGTCGGGCGATGCCAAGGTGCAGGACGCGATTGCGGCAATGCACCTGAGCGTGGTCGACTTTCTGCTCAAGCCGCTCGACCAGGAGAAGCTGGAAAAGCTGGTGAAGCTGGTGAGGCATGAGCTGGGCATCGGCTGAACCCCTTCGCTGGCTTGCCAGCGAAGGGGTGCGTCAGGCAGCGCTGTAACGAGCTTACAGCCCGTTGCGCGCCTTGAACTCGCGACGACGGCGATGCAGTACCGGCTCGGTATAACCGTTCGGCTGCTTCGCACCCTCGATCACCAGCTCGACCGCCGCCTGGAAGGCGATGTTGCTGTCGAAGTCCGGTGCCATCGGGCGGTACAGCGGGTCGTTGGCGTTCTGCTTGTCGACCACCGGCGCCATGCGCTTGAGGCCTTCGATCACCTGCGCCTCGCTGATGATGCCGTGACGCAGCCAGTTGGCCAGCAACTGCGCGGAAATCCGCAGGGTGGCGCGGTCTTCCATCAGGCCCACATCGTTGATGTCCGGCACTTTCGAGCAACCCACGCCCTGGTCGATCCAGCGCACTACATAGCCAAGAATGCCCTGGGCATTGTTGTCCAGTTCGTTGCGGATCTCTTCGTCCGACCAGTTGGTGTCGGTGGCCAGCGGAATGGTCAGGATATCGTCGACCGAGGCCGGCGCACGCTTGGCAAGTTCCGCCTGGCGGGCGAACACGTCGACCTTGTGATAGTGCAGCGCGTGCAGCGCGGCGGCGGTCGGCGACGGCACCCAGGCGGTGTTGGCACCGGCCAGTGGGTGGGCGATCTTCTGCTCGAGCATGTCGGCCATCAGATCAGGCATGGCCCACATGCCCTTGCCGATCTGCGCGCGGCCCTGCAGGCCGGTGGCAAGGCCCACGTCGACGTTGTTGTTCTCGTAGGCACCGATCCACTTCTGGGTTTTCATGGCGCCCTTGCGCACCACGGCGCCCGCTTCCATGGAGGTGTGGATCTCGTCGCCGGTACGGTCGAGGAAGCCGGTGTTGATGAACACCACGCGCTCGCTGGCGGCCTGGATGCAAGCCTTGAGGTTGACCGTGGTACGGCGCTCCTCGTCCATGATGCCGACCTTCAGGGTGTTGCGCTTGAGGCCCAGCACGTCTTCGACGCGGCCGAACAGCTCGTTGGTGAAGGCGGCTTCTTCAGGGCCGTGCATCTTCGGCTTGACGATGTACACCGAGCCGGTACGGCTGTTCTTGCGGGTGGTGTTGCCGTTGAGGTTGTGCACCGCAGCCAGGTTGGTGACCAGCGCATCGAGGATGCCTTCGGGCACTTCGTTGCCATCCTTGTCGAGGATCGCGTCGATGGTCATCAGGTGACCGACGTTGCGCACGAACAGCAGCGAACGGCCATGCAGGCTCAGCGAGCCGCCATTGGGCGCGGTGTACTCGCGGTCCGGGTTCATGGTGCGGGTGAAGGTCTGGCCGGCCTTGCTCACGCTCTCGGCCAGGTCGCCCTTCATCAGGCCCAGCCAGTTGCGGTAGATCACCACCTTGTCGTCGGCATCCACCGCGGCCACGGAGTCTTCGCAGTCCATGATGGTGGTCAGGGCGGCTTCCATCAGCACGTCCTTGACCCCGGCGGCGTCGGTCTGGCCGACCGGGGTGCTGGCATCGATCTGGATCTCGAAGTGCAGGCCGTTGTTTTTCAGCAGCACGGCGACAGGGGCCGTGGCATCGCCCTGGTAGCCGACCAGTTGCGCGTCGTCGCGCAGGCCGCTGTTGCTGCCACCCTTGAGGGTGACCACCAGCTTGCCATCGGCAATGCTGTAGCGGGTGGCATCGACGTGGGAGCCGGCCGCCAGTGGCGCAGACTCGTCGAGGAAGGCGCGGGCGAAGGCGATGACCTTGTCGCCGCGTACCTTGTTGTAGCCCTTGCCCTTCTCGGCGCCACCGGCTTCGCTGATGGCGTCGGTGCCGTACAGCGCGTCGTACAGCGAGCCCCAGCGGGCGTTGGAGGCGTTGAGGGCGAAGCGTGCGTTCATCACCGGCACTACCAGCTGCGGGCCGGCCATGCGAGCGATCTCGTCATCGACATTCTGGGTGGAGGCCTGGAAGTCCGCCGCTTCTGGCAGCAGGTAGCCGATCTCCTGGAGGAAGGCCTTGTAAGCCGGAGCATCGTGGGCCTGGCCCTTGCGCGCCTGGTGCCAGGCGTCGATCTGCGCCTGCAGGGTGTCACGCTTGGCCAGCAGGGCTTTGTTCTTTGGAGCGAGGTCGTTGATGATCTTCTCTGCCCCGATCCAGAACTGCTCGGCGTTGACGCCGGTTCCGGGAATGGCTTCGTTGTTCACGAAGTCGAACAGGACTTTGGCGACCTGAAGGCCACCGACTTGAACGTGTTCAGTCATTGCTTGCCTCACTCTGCTCAGCTATTCAGCTCTTGTTTCAACATTTTTGTAGTGCGCGTCGCGGCATACTACATGAAGCGCTGCGCTTGGGAAAATCAGACTAAATACGCCGTTTTGCGACCATTTGGTCGCAAAACGTCGTTCTGGGAGCGGGCATGTTCTCAAAAATCGAGTGAATTGTTCCAGATAAATCTAAAAACAGTACACGATTTGTTGTTCGAGCCCGCTGCGGCAGGTTGCCGCGCCTTGCCTATACTTGATCGGCGCCCCCGGTATTCGGGGGCTGGAGAGAGGACTGGCGCGTGGATCATCTTGTCTTGACCGTGATTGCCCCTGACCGCGCCGGCCAGGTGGAACGGGTGGCCGAATGCATCGCCGAGCATAACGGCAACTGGTTGGAGAGTCGCATGTCGCGCATGGCAGGGCAATTCGCCGGCATCCTGCGCGTCGCGGTACCGGCCGAATCCTATGACGAACTGGTGGAGGCGTTGCAGGCGCTGGGCAAGCACGGGATTCGCGTGCTGATCGCCGAAAGCGGCATCGAGCCGTCGTGCACCTGGAAGCCGATCGCGATGGAGCTGGTGGGCAACGATCGCCCCGGCATCGTGCGCGACATCACCCGGCTGCTGGCCGAACAGGGGGTGAACCTGGAGCGCTTCAGTACCGACGTGCGGCCCGCGCCGATGAGCAGCGAGCCGCTGTTTCACGCCGATGCGCTGCTGGCCCTGCCGCTGACGCTGTCGCTGGATGACCTGCAACAGCGCCTGGAGGCCCTGGCCGACGACCTGATGGTGGAGCTCAAGCTGCGCCCCGAAGAGTCGGCGTAGGGGGTGGCGTAGCGCTCAGGTGCGCCGGCGAATGCTCAGCCAGGCATCCACGCTGTACAGTGCCAGGCCGGCCCAGATGAACATGAACGCCACCAGTGTGCTGCTCGACAGATGTTCGTCGAACAGCAGCACCGCCTGCAGCAGCACCAGGGTCGGCGCCAGGTACTGCAGAAAGCCCAGAGTGGTGTAAGGCAGATGCCGCGCGGCGGCGTTGAAGCACACCAGCGGTATCAGCGTGACGGGCCCGGCGGCGGCCAGCCACAGCGCGTCGCTGGTGCTGTAGAAGCTGGCCTGGGCGCTGTGGGCCATGGGGTTGAGCAGCAGCCAGCCGATGGCCAGCGGTACCAGCATCCAGGTTTCCACCACCAGCCCCGGCAACGCCGCCACTGGCGCCTGCTTGCGGATCAGCCCGTAGAAGCCGAAGCTCAGCGCCAGTACCAGCGACACCCATGGCAGGCTGCCCACCTGCCACACCTGCTGCGCCACCCCCACTGCCGCCAGGCCTACCGCCACCCACTGCAGGCGGCGCAGACGCTCGCCCAGCAGCAACATGCCCAGCAGCACGTTGACCAGCGGGTTGATGTAGTAACCCAGGCTCGCCTCGAGCATGCGCCCGTTGTTCACCGACCACACATAGGTCAGCCAGTTGCCCGCGATCAGCGATCCGCTCAGGGCCAGGATTGCCAGGCGGCGCGGGTTGTCGCGCAGTTCGCGCCACCAGCCCGGGTGCTTCCAGAACAGCAGCAGGATCGAGCCGAACAGGGCCGACCACAGCACCCGATGCACGATGATTTCCACGGCGGGCACGTTCTGCAGGGCTTTGAAATAGATGGGGAACAAGCCCCAGATGATGTAGGCGGTCAGGCCCAGTATGTACCCGCGGCGCGGGTTGGCGGCTTGCATGCTGATTCCTTGCTTAGGCAGCTATCTAAAACCCGGCTATTGTAGACAGACTGGCAGCAGGTTCTAGAACAATTTCAGCGGCTCTTCGGCCAGTGCGGCGGTCTGCTCACGCAGGGCCAGGACCTGGTCGCCCCAGTAGCGTTCGCTGCCAAACCACGGGAAGCTGCGCGGGAACGCCGGGTCGTCCCAGCGGCGCGCCAGCCAGGCGCTGTAGTGCAGCTGGCGCAGGGCGCGCAATGGTTCGATCAGGGCCAGTTCGCGGGGGTCGAAATCGTGGAACTCGTTGTAGCCATCCATCAGTTCGGCCAGCTGGCCCAGGCGCTCGTGACGATCGCCGGCGAGCATCATCCACAGGTCCTGCACGGCGGGGCCCATGCGGCAGTCGTCCAGGTCGACGATGTGGAACACCTCGTCGCGGCACATCATGTTGCCGGGGTGGCAGTCGCCGTGCAGGCGGATGCTCTTGTATGGGGTGCGGGCGTAGGCGTCCTCCACGCGCTTGAGCAGGTCGCGGGCCACCGACTCGTAGGCCGGCAGCAGGCTGCGCGGCACGAAGTTGCCTTCGAGCAGGGTGGCGAGGGAGGCGTGACCGAAGTTGGCCACGCCCAGCGCTTCACGGTGTTCGAACGGGCGCGTGGCACCGACCGAGTGCAGGCGACCGAGCAACTGGCCGAGGCGGTACAGCTGGTCGAGGTTGCCCGGCTCCGGCGCGCGGCCGCCACGGCGCGGGAACAGTGTGAAGCGAAAGCCTGCATGCTCGAACAGGCTCTGGCCGTTGTGCACCAGCGGGGCGACCACGGGGACTTCGCAGTCGGCCAGTTCGGCGGTGAAGGCGTGCTCCTCGAGAATCGCCGCGTTGCTCCAGCGGCCGGGGCGATAGAACTTGGCGATCAGCGGTTCGGCGTCTTCGATGCCCACCTGGTAGACACGGTTCTCGTAGCTGTTGAGTGCCAGAACACGAGCGTCGCTGAGAAAGTCGATGCTTTCGACAGCGTCCAGGACCAGGTCGGGGGTAAGGGTATCGAAGGGGTGTGACATGGGAACTCCTGCAGCGCGACGGGTGGCCGGGCGTATGAGAGCCATGGTACAGCACCCCGGGGACGCTGCATGCCCCATCGCGGGTCAAGCCCGCTCCCACAAGGAAATCGCTGAACCTGTGGGAGCGGGCTTGACCCGCGATGGGCTGTGCTGCAGCCCCAATAATCTAGAGCGGCGTACCCAGCAGCACATACGCCGGCGAGAACCGCACTGCCACTTCACTGCCTACCGCCACCCGGTTGTCCAGCAGCCACTGCGGCTCGGCAAATGCGCACAGCGTCTGGCCGTTGCTCAGGCTCAGGCGCACCTCGGTAGTCCCTTGCGGGTCATCGATCAGTTCCTGTACCACGGCGCTCAACTGGTTGACCTGCGCCGGCCCGGGCATCGCCACCTCCAGCCAGCCGGCCTTGATCAGCGCCACCACCGGCGTGCCCGGTTCCAGCTCCAGGCGCAAGGTGCTGTCATGAGTGATCTGCGCCTCGATGCGCAGCCCCCCGGCCAGGGTCAGATCCACGGTGTCGATGCGGCCCTGCGCGCGAATGGCGCTGACCCGCCCATGCAACTGATTGCGCGCACTGGTGCGCAGCATCAGGCGCCCGAGCAGGTCGAGATCGTCGGAGTCTTCGGCCGCTTCCAGCACCTGCGCCTGCAACAGTTGCAGCTTCTGGTACAGGCGCAACACCCGCTGCCCCTCCAGCGACAGTTTCGCCCCACCGCCCCCGCGCCCGCCCACGCTGCGTTCTACCAGCGGGCTGGCGGCCAGGTTGTTGAGCTCGTCGATGGCATCCCACGCGGCCTTGTAGCTGATGCCGGCGCTCTTGGCCGCCCGGGTGATCGACCCCTGCTCGGCGATGTGGGCAAGCAGGGCGATGCGTTGCGGGCGACGGACGATATGTTGGGTCAACAGGGCAGGCAGGGACATGGGCGGGCACGCAGTCGGGGCAGGGATGGCCCAGAAAGTGCCCGCCGCCCCGGCGCAAGTCAAGCGCCGCCGGGCTTGGGCGTGCGTGCCAGGCAGTATACGTCCACCCGCGTGGCACCCGCCGCCCGCAACAGGCTGGCCAATGCCTGCGCAGTGGCGCCGGTGGTGAGCACATCGTCGACGATCGCCACATGCTGCCCCCTGATCGCCGCCGAATCGGCCAGGGCAAAGGCGTGGCGCAGGTTGCGCTTGCGCGCCTTGGCCGTCAGCCCCTGCTGGGCCGCCGTTTCTTGCGGGCGTTGGAGCAGACGTGGCTCGCAGGCGATCTCCAACTGCCCGGCCAACCACTGGGCAAGCATCGCAGCCTGGTTGAAGCCGCGTTCGCGCAGGCGCCGGCGCGCCAGCGGTACCGGCAACAGCAGGCCGGGCCGCGGCAGGTCTTCGGCAAAGCGGTAGGCAAGCCAGTTGCCCAGCAGTTGCGCCAGCAATCGGCCCAGCGGCCACTGGCGCTGGTGCTTGAAGCGGGTGATCAGTGCATCCACGGGGAAGCCGTAGTGCCAGGGCGCCTCGACCCGGGTGAAGGCGGGTGGGCGGCGGCTGCACTGGCCGCAGGTCAGGCCCCGCATCGGCAAGGGCAGCGCGCAGGTTCGACAGCATTCTTCCAGCCAGGGCAGTTCGGCCTCGCAGGCCACGCAAATGGGGTGTGACTGCTGGGCAGGTTCATCGCACAGCAAACACGTTTGGTTGATATTTAGCCAGTTGTAAACCAGTTGTTTAAGGTGTGGTTGACAGTGCATGGCGCTTCCTTAACTATGCGAGCTATCCGTGATGCGCTGGCGGGCTTTCCTGTCCCGGCGCCAGTACAAGCCTAAACAAGGAAACACCCATGAGCGCCAGCACAACTGCAACGCTTCGTCACGACTGGTCCCTGGCCGAAGTCAAAGCACTGTTCCAGCTACCGTTCAACGACCTGCTGTTTCAGGCGCAGACCGTTCACCGCGCGCATTTCGACGCCAACCGCGTTCAGGTCTCGACCCTGCTGTCGATCAAGACCGGCGCCTGCCCGGAAGATTGCAAATATTGTCCGCAGTCCGGCCACTACAACACCGGCCTGGAAAAACAGAAGCTGATGGAGGTGCAGAAGGTGCTGGAGGAGGCCGCCCGGGCCAAGGCCATCGGCTCCACGCGCTTCTGCATGGGCGCGGCGTGGAAGCACCCGTCGGCCAAGGACATGCCCTACGTGCTGCAGATGGTCAAAGGGGTCAAGGCCCTGGGCCTGGAAACCTGCATGACCCTGGGCAAGCTCGACCAGGAGCAGACCGTGGCCCTGGCCCAGGCCGGCCTGGACTACTACAACCACAACCTGGACACCTCGCCGGAGTTCTACGGCAGCATCATCACCACCCGCACCTACGGCGAGCGCCTGCAGACCCTGGCCTATGTGCGCGATGCCGGGATGAAGATCTGTTCGGGGGGGATCCTGGGCATGGGCGAATCGCTGGACGACCGCGCCGGGCTGCTGATCCAGCTGGCCAACCTCCCGGAGCACCCCGAATCGGTGCCGATCAACATGCTGGTGAAGGTGGCGGGCACGCCGCTCGAGAATGCCGAAGACGTCGACCCGTTCGACTTCATCCGCATGCTGGCAGTGGCGCGCATCCTCATGCCGCAGTCCCATGTGCGCCTGTCGGCCGGGCGCGAGGCGATGAACGAACAGATGCAGGCACTGGCCTTCTTCGCCGGGGCCAACTCGATCTTCTACGGCGAGAAGCTGCTGACCACCGCCAACCCGCAGGCCGACAAGGACATGCAACTGTTCGCGCGCCTGGGCATCCAGCCTGAAGCGCGCGAAGAGCACGCCGACGAGGTGCACCAGGCGGCCATCGAGCAGGCGCTGATCGAGCAGAAGAGCAGCGAGCTGTTCTACGACGCCGCCTCCGCCTGAGGTCGCCATGAGCTTTGATCTGAGTGCGCGCCTGGAACAACGGCGCGCTGCGGCGCTGTATCGCCAGCGACCCCTGCTGCAGAGCCCGCAGGGGCCGCAGGTGATGGTGGACGGCACGCCGTTGCTGGCGTTTTGCAGCAACGACTACCTGGGCCTGGCCAACCACCCCGAGGTGATCGACGCCTGGCGTGCCGGCGCTGAGCGCTGGGGCGTGGGCGGCGGGGCGTCGCACCTGGTGATCGGCCACAGCTCGCCGCACCATGAACTGGAACTGGCCCTGGCCGAGTTTACCGGTCGCCCGCGCGCGCTGCTGTTCACCACCGGCTACCTGGCCAACCTGGGTGCGTTGACCGCGCTGGTGGGGCAGGGCGACAGCGTGCTGCAGGATCGCCTCAACCATGCTTCGCTGCTGGATGGCGGGTTGCTCAGTGGTGCGCGCTTCAGCCGCTACCTGCACAACGATGCCGACAGCCTCGGCAAGCGCCTGGACAAGGCCACCGGCAATGCGCTGGTGGTCACCGATGGCGTGTTCAGCATGGATGGCGACATCGCCGACCTGCCGGCGCTGGCTGCCCAGACGCAGGCCAGGGGCGCCTGGCTGATGGTCGACGATGCCCATGGCTTCGGCACCCTGGGCCGCCACGGCGGTGGCGTGGTGGAGCATTTCGGCCTGGACATGGGGCAGGTACCGGTGCTGGTCGGCACCCTGGGCAAGGCCTTCGGTACCGCCGGTGCGTTCGTCGCCGGCAGTGAGGAACTGATCGAGTGCCTGATCCAGTTCGCCCGCCCGTACATCTATACCACCAGCCAGCCACCGGCCCTGGCCTGCGCCACGCTCAGGAGCCTGCAACTGCTGCGTGACGAGCACTGGCGCCGCGAGCACCTGGCGGCGCTGATCCGCCAGTTCCGTCAGGGCGCCGAGCAGATCGGCCTGCACCTGATGGACAGTTTCACGCCGATCCAGCCGATTCTGATCGGCGATGCCGCAAGGGCCATGCGGCTGTCGGCGATGTTGCGCGAGCGCGGGCTGATGGTCACGGCGATCCGTCCACCGACGGTGCCGGCCGGCAGTGCCCGGCTGCGCGTGACCCTGACCGCCGCCCACAGCGCCGCGCAGGTACAGCTATTGTTGAATGCATTGGCCGAGTGCCATTCGCTGCTGGAGCCTGCTGATGCGTGATCGACTGATTCTGTTGCCGGGCTGGGGCCTGGGTACCGCTGCACTGGAGCCGCTGGCCGCGAGCTTGCGCGCCCTGGATGCCAAGCTGCATGTGGAGCTGGTGCCTCTGCCGGAGCTGGATGGCAGTGACGTGCCTGTATGGCTGGATCACCTGGACCGCACGCTGCCTACCGACACCTGGCTGGGAGGCTGGTCGCTGGGCGGCATGCTCGCCGCCGAGCTGGCGGCGCGACGCGGCGATCACTGCTGTGGGCTGGTGACGCTGGGCAGCAACGCCAGCTTCGTGGCCCGTGCGGACTGGCCCCATGGCATGCCGACCGACACCTTCAATACCTTTCTCGACGGTTGCCGTAGCCATACGCAAGTGACGCTCAAGCGCTTCAAGTCGCTGTGCAGCCAGGGCGCCCAGGCGCCGCGCAGCCTGGCGCGGTTGCTGGAGGTGGGGGTGCCGGCAACCGACCCGCTGTACCTGGCCACGGGCCTGGAGGTATTGCGGCAACTCGATACCCGGGCTGCGCTGAGCAACTTCGGCGGCCCGCAGTTGCACCTGTTCGCAGGCAGCGACGCGCTGGTGCCGGTCGAGGCGGCCAAGGCGCTGTTCGAACTGCTTCAGGACGTCGAGGTGGGCATTGTCGAGGACAGCGCCCACGCCTTCCTGCTGGAGCACGCCCAGGCGTTGGCGACCTTTATCAAGACCTTCCTGCACGAGAGTGGCGATGACTGATCTTTCCCTGCCCAGGCTGCCCGGCGCCTTGCCCGACAAGCGCCAGGTGGCGGCCTCGTTTTCCCGTGCTGCGGCCAGCTACGACAGTGTCGCCGCGTTGCAGCGGGCGGTGGGCGCTCATCTGCTGGCGCAGCTGCCCGCCGAGTTGCAACCGCGTTGCTGGATCGATCTGGGCAGTGGCACCGGGCATTTCAGCCGGCACTTGCAGCAACGTTATCCACAAGGGCTGGGTGTGGCGGTGGATATCGCCGAAGGCATGCTGCTGCATGCCCGTGAGCTGGGGGGCGCGCATTACCATGTGGCGGGCGATGCCGAGCGTCTGCCGCTGCGTGATGGCAGCGCCGGGCTGATCTTCTCCAGCCTGGCGGTGCAGTGGTGCGCCGACCTGGCTGCGGTACTGCGTGAAGCGCAGCGGGTTCTGCAGCCTGGGGGCGTGCTGGCGTTCGCCAGCCTGTGCGTGGGCACGCTGTTCGAGCTGCGTGAAAGCTGGCAGGCGGTGGACGGGCTGGTGCACGTCAATCGCTTCCGCCCTCTGGCGGACTACCAGCGTCTGTGTGCCGACAGCGGGCTGCAGGTGCTCGGGCTGGAGGCCCGGCCCCATGTACTGCATTACCCCGATGTGCGCAGCCTGACCCATGAGCTCAAGGCGCTGGGCGCACACAACCTCAACCCCGGTCGCCCCGCCGGCCTGACCGGCAGGGCACGCATGCAGGGCCTGCTGCAGGCCTACGAGCGCTTTCGCCAGCCGCAGGGACTGCCCGCCACCTATCAGGTAGTCTATGCGGTACTGCACAAGCCGCAGCACCAGGGGGATTGAGATGCATGCTGCCTATTTCATCGCCGGCACCGATACCGATGTGGGCAAGACCACCATTGCCGCCGGCCTGCTGCATGCGGCACGTCTGGCCGGCCTGAGTACCCTTGGGGCCAAGCCGGTAGCGTCGGGCTGCGAGGTGACCCCCAAGGGCCTGCGCAACGCCGATGCACTGGCCCTGATCGCGCAAAGCAGCCTCACGCTGCCCTATGCGCAGCTCAACCCTTTTGCCTTCGAGCCCGCCATCGCCCCGCACCTGGCGGCCCGCGAGGCGGGTGTTGCGCTGAGCGTGCAGGCGTTGCTGGCGCCGATGCGCACGGTGCTGGCGCACAACGCCGATTTCACCCTGATCGAAGGGGCGGGTGGCTGGCGGGTGCCGTTGTCCGATCAGGCCAATCTGTCGGACCTGGCGATTGCCCTCAAGCTGCCGGTGATCCTGGTGGTAGGCGTGCGCCTGGGTTGCATCAACCATGCGCTGCTCAGTGCCGAGGCGATTGCCCGCGATGGCCTGCAACTGGCCGGCTGGGTGGCGAACATCATCGAGCCGCGCACCTCGCGCCTGGAGGAGAACCTGGCTTCGCTTGCCGAACGCCTGCCGGCCCCCTGCCTGGGCCGGGTGCCAAAACTCAAGGTGGCCAGCGCCGAGGCGGTGGCCGCATACCTGCAGCTGGATTTGCTCGACTAGGCTGAGTCTATTGAAGGGCACTGTGCCATTAGTGTTTTTGACGGGCCTTTTGCCGGGTTGTCTGCTTCAATAGGGGCCATTGATGTCATCTGTGCCTTCCGTCACCTGGAGAGTTTGAAATGGAAATCTCGGGCAGTTCCGCATTCTATGCCGGCCTGGGCGCCATTCAGAGCGGCCAGAACCGCGTCGATCAGGCCGCCAGCCAGATCGCCAACACCACTGTCGAACGTGCTGCCACCAGCCAGTCCAGCGACTACCAGGCCGAACGCCTGCGCTCGGTCGACCGCAGCCAGCAGATGGACCTGGCCACCAGCACCGTCGAACTTGCCCTGGGCAAGCATCAGGTCGAGCTGGGTGTCAAAGTGGCCAAGGCCTCCGACGAAATGCTCGGCACGCTGATCGATACCTACGCCTGAGCCAGCCGGCCCTCGCATCTTCCCGGTTTTACCCCTACATCCTGACTCGACGCCCTGGCCCAAGGCCGGGCGCCTTGTCGTGCCTGCGTTCTGGCGAGCGGGGCCGGAGCGTAGCCTGCCATGGCAGAAATGCCCTCATGGGGGTGCTTGACAAGGTTTCAGCGTAAACGTATGTTTCAAACAACTGTTTGACCGAAAGCCGCCTAGAGCTGGTCGGTGTATGTCGCGGTCTCCCTATTCAAGGATCCATCAGCAGAGGTTCATCGCTATGCCTGATTACAAAGCCCCCTTGCGTGATATTCGTTTCGTTCGCGATGAACTGCTGGGCTACGAAGCGCACTATCAGAGCCTGCCGGCTTGCCAGGACGCCACCCCCGACATGGTCGATGCGATCCTCGAGGAAGGCGCCAAGTTTTGTGAACAGGTACTGGCCCCGCTGAACCGTGTGGGCGACCTGGAAGGCTGCACCTGGAGCGAGTCGGGCGTTAAGACCCCCACCGGCTTCAAGGAAGCCTACAAGCAGTTCGTCGAAGGCGGCTGGCCGAGCCTGGCCCATGACGTCGATCACGGCGGCCAGGGTCTGCCCGAGTCGCTGGGCCTGGCGGTCAGCGAAATGGTCGGCGAGTCGAACTGGTCGTGGGGCATGTACCCGGGCCTGTCGCACGGCGCGATGAACACCATCTCCGAGCACGGCACCGCCGATCAGCAGAACACCTACCTGACCAAGCTGGTATCCGGCGAATGGACCGGCACCATGTGCCTGACCGAACCGCACTGCGGTACCGACCTGGGCATGCTGCGCACCAAGGCCGAACCTCAGGCCGACGGTTCCTACAAGGTCACCGGCACCAAGATCTTCATCTCGGCCGGTGAACACGACATGGCCGACAATATCGTGCACATCGTGCTGGCGCGCCTGCCCGATGCACCGGCCGGCACCAAAGGCATCTCGCTGTTCATCGTGCCCAAGTTCCTGCCGACCGCCGAAGGCGGTGTGGGCGAGCGCAACGCCGTTTCCTGTGGCTCCATCGAACACAAGATGGGCATCCACGGCAACGCCACCTGCGTGATGAACTTCGACGCCGCCACCGGCTACCTGATCGGCCCGGCCAACAAGGGTCTGAACTGCATGTTCACCTTCATGAACACCGCTCGCCTGGGTACCGCGCTGCAAGGCCTGGCCCACGCCGAAGTGGCGTTCCAGGGTGGCCTGAAGTATGCCCGCGACCGCCTGCAGATGCGTTCGCTGACCGGCCCCAAGGCGCCGGACAAGGCGGCTGACCCGATCATCGTCCACCCGGACGTGCGTCGCATGCTGCTGACCATGAAAGCCTTCGCCGAAGGCAACCGCGCGATGGTGTACTTCACCGCCAAGCAGGTCGACATCGTCAAGTACAGCCAGGACGAAGAAGAGAAGAAGAAGGCCGACGCACTGCTGGCCTTCATGACCCCGATCGCCAAGGCGTTCATGACCGAAGTCGGCTTCGAGTCGGCCAACCACGGCGTGCAGATCTATGGCGGCCACGGCTTCATCGCCGAGTGGGGCATGGAGCAGAACGTTCGCGACAGCCGCATCTCGATGCTGTACGAAGGCACCACCGGCATCCAGGCGCTGGACCTGCTGGGCCGCAAGGTGCTGATGACCCAGGGCGAGGCGCTCAAGGGCTTCACCAAGATCGTGCACAAGTTCGTCCAGAACAACGAAGGCAACGAGGCCATCAGCGAGTTCGTCGCGCCATTGGCCAAGTTGAACAAGGAGTGGGGCGAACTGACCATGAAGGTCGGCATGGCCGCGATGAAGGACCGCGAAGAAGTCGGTGCCGCCTCGGTGGACTACCTGATGTACTCCGGTTACGCCTGCCTGGCCTACTTCTGGGCCGACATGGCGCGCCTGGCCGCCGAGAAACTGGCTGCCGGCACCAGCGAAGAGGCGTTCTACACCGCCAAGCTGCAGACCGCGCGCTTCTACTTCCAGCGCATCCTGCCGCGGACCCGCACGCATGTGGAAACCATGCTGTCGGGCGCGAGCAACCTGATGGACATGAACGAAGAGCACTTCGGCCTCTCGTACTGAGTCATCGCCTGAAGCAAGAAAGCCCGCCCTTACCGGCGGGTTTTTTTATGCGCCAGTCAGAACCTGAAACGAATACGTGCTAAGCCCTGCTCCTACCCTGCCGTTACAAGTGCTGCCGGCATATTCATCTATTCATGTGCGCTGCCGACACATTAAAGGCACAATGCCATTACTTGATCTGCCGGGTCGGAGATTCCCTTGTTTCGTTTATCCGCTGTACGACTGAGCCATTTTCTGCCGTCACTGTTCCTGCTGGTGTCGGGGCTCGCCGCTGCTTATGTCAGAGACCTCAACGTCTTCTTCACCTCGCTGTTCAACGTGCTGCCAACCCTGGTGCTGCTGCTGGGCGGGGCCTACTGCACGGTCTACCGCCGTCAGCGTGAACTGTTCCTGATGGTCACGGTGTATATCGCCTACTTCCTGCTCGACACCCAGACCGACTACTACCGCGACAATGGCGTGGTGCGCCAGGACGCCGCCGTGGTGTTCCACCTGGTGTGCCTGTTGCTGCCGATCCTGTTTGCGCTGTACGGCGCCTGGCAGGAACGCACGCACCTGTTCCAGGACATGGTGGCGCGCTTTGCCGTGCTGCTGGCGGTCGGCAGCACGGCGCTGGGGCTGGAGCAGAGCTACCCGCAGGCGCTGCTCAACTGGCTCGCGGAAATCCGCTGGCCGGCGCTGCACGGTCAGTGGATGAGCCTGATCCAGCTGGCCTACCCGGTGTTCCTGCTCGCCTTCATCCTGCTGGTGGTGCAGTACCTGCGCGAACCGCGCCCGCTGCATGCGGCGCAGGTGATCGGTCTGATGGGAATCTTCTGGATGCTGCCGCAGACCTTCATCCTGCCCTTCACCCTGAACATCATGTGCAGCCAGGTGATGCTGATGATCGCCGCCGCGGTCTCCCACGAGGCCTACCAGATGGCGTTTCGTGACGAGCTCACCGGCCTGCCGGGGCGCCGCGCGCTCAACGAGCGCATGCAGCGTCTGGGGCGCAACTATGTGCTGGCGATGACCGACGTCGACCACTTCAAGAAATTCAACGATACCCACGGGCACGACGTGGGCGACCAGGTGCTGCGCCTGGTGGCCAGCAAACTGTCCAAGGTCACCGGCGGGGGCCGCGCCTACCGCTATGGCGGCGAGGAGTTCGCCCTGGTGTTCGCGGCCAAGACCATCGAGGAATGCCTGCCGCACCTGGAGGCGGTGCGCGAGGTGATCGCCAACTACAATATCCAGCTGCGCAACCAGGACAGCCGCCCCCAGGACGACCAGCAGGGGCGACAACGCCGTGGGGCGGCCGGGGCCAGCAGCGTGTCGGTGACCATCAGCATCGGTGCCGCCGAGCGCCTGCCCGAGCACCGCAGCCCCGATGAGGTGCTCAAGTCGGCCGACCAGGCGCTGTACAGTGCCAAGGGAGCGGGGCGTAACTGCACCATGACCTACGGCCACCAGAGCAAGCGTGGAGCGGTGCGCACGGCGTGACCAGAAGTGACCATATGGTCGCCAGATGACCCTATGTGTCACAAAAGTTGTTAGGTTACACTGGCTCGCAACTGTGTAGCGGCCCTGCGGGGCCGTCCCGACTCAAGGTGTGAGAGGTTGCCATGGCTGACTATAAAGCGCCCCTGCGCGATATGCGCTTCGTCCTCAACGAAGTCTTCGAAGTATCCCGGCTGTGGGCACAACTGCCCGGGCTGGCCGAGGCGGTCGACGAAGAAACCGCACTGGCGGTGCTCGAGGAAGCCGGCAAGGTCACCAGCCAGCGAATCGCTCCGCTGAGCCGCAGCGCCGACGAAGAGGGCTGCCATTGGGACAACGGCGCCGTGCGCACCCCGGCCGGCTTCATCGATGCCTACCGCACCTACGCCGATGGTGGCTGGGTGGGCGTGGGCGGCGACCCTGCCTATGGCGGCATGGGCATGCCCAAGGTGATCTCTGCCCAGGTCGAAGAAATGGTCAACTCCTCGAGCCTGGCCTTCGGCCTGTACCCGATGCTGACCGCCGGTGCCTGCCTGTCGATCAACGCCCATGCCAGCGAGGAGCTCAAGACGCGGTACCTGCCCAACATGTACGCCGGGGTCTGGGCCGGCTCCATGTGCCTGACCGAGCCCCACGCCGGAACCGACCTTGGCATCATCCGTACCCGCGCCGAGCCGCAGGCCGACGGCAGCTACAAGGTCACCGGCACCAAGATCTTCATCACCGGCGGCGAACACGACCTGACCGAGAACATCATCCACCTGGTGCTGGCCAAGCTGCCTGACGCCCCGGCCGGGCCCAAGGGCATCTCGCTGTTCCTGGTGCCCAAGTTCCTGGTCAACCCCGATGGCAGCCTGGGCGAGCGCAACCCGGCCACCTGTGGCTCCATCGAGCACAAGATGGGCATCCAGGCCTCGGCCACCTGCGTGATGAACTTCGACAGCGCCGTGGGCTACCTGGTCGGTGAGCCGAACAAGGGCCTGGCAGCGATGTTCACCATGATGAACTACGAGCGTCTGGGGGTCGGCATCCAGGGCCTGGCATCGGCCGAGCGTTCCTACCAGAACGCCATCGAATACGCCCGCGACCGCCTGCAGAGCCGTGCACCTACCGGGCCCCAGGCCAAGGACAAGACTGCCGACCCGATCATCGTGCACCCCGACGTGCGGCGCATGCTGCTGACCATGAAGGCACTGAACGAAGGCGGCCGGGCTTTCTCCACCTATGTTGCGATGCAGCTCGATACCGCCAAGTTCAGCGAAGACCGCGAGGCCCGCAAGCGCGCCGAAGACCTGGTGGCGCTGCTGACGCCGGTGTCCAAGGCGTTTCTCACCGACCTGGGCCTGGAAGTGACCGTGCATGGCCAGCAGGTGTTCGGCGGCCATGGCTACATTCGCGAGTGGGGCCAGGAGCAACTGGTGCGCGACGTGCGCATCACCCAGATCTACGAAGGCACCAACGGCATCCAGGCCCTGGACCTGATGGGCCGCAAGGTGGTGGGCAGCGGCGGGGCGTTCTACAAGCTGTTCGCCGACGAGATCCGCCATTTCATCGCCACCGCCGACACGGCGCTGGGCGAGTTCGTCAAACCGCTGGAGACGGCGCTGGACAGCCTCGACGACCTGACCGCCTGGGTGCTCGACCGCGCCAAGGCGAACCCCAACGAAATCGGCGCGGCGTCGGTGGAGTACCTGCACGCCTTTGGCTACACCGCCTATGCCTACATGTGGGCACTGATGGCCCGCACGGCCCTGGCCAAACAGGGTGAGGACGACTTCTACGCCAGCAAACTGGGCACCGCGCGCTTCTACTTCGCCCGCCTGCTGCCGCGTATTCACTCGCTCAGCGCTTCGGTGAAGGCGGGCAGCGAGTCGTTGTACCTGCTCGACGCGGAACAGTTTTGATCTGACGGCGTCATGTAAGCATTTGCTTACATGACGTGGTGACGTTTGGCCTCTTCCGTAAGATTGGATCCACAGCTAATCTTCACCTCATGGACGTCGCGCAGGATGCGCACAGTACATAACAGGGACACGGAAGGATTTCCTGCCAGGACGGCGGGACGAAAGGGATGTCAGGGAAACAGTCTGCAAAACCCCGCTTCGGCGGGGTTTTCTTTTGCCCGGGTTTTTTCTAGCCGAGCACATCCAGAGGTGAACCGCCGATCTGGCGAGGGTCGATCTCTTCCTCCAGCAGATTGCGCAGCAGCTCCACCGACGCCTGCTGGCGCTGCGCATCGCGAAACACCAGGCCTACCTTCAGTGGCACCCGCGGCTCGCTCAGCGGCTTCCAGAGCAGCTCTGGATCGTCCGTGGCGTCGCGCGCACGCCCCGGCAACACGGTTGCCAGCGAGGTATGCGCCAGGCTGTCGAGAATCCCGCCCATGTTGTTCATCTCGGCCTGCACCTGCGGGCGGCGCCCGAGGTTGGCCAGTTGCGCCTGCCAGATCTGGCGTACCTGGAACTCTTCGCCCAGCATCAGCATGGGCAGTTCGGCGGCCTGCTTGAGCGAGACCTTCTTGAATTCGCGCAGCGGGTGCGTGTGCGGGATCACCAGTTGCAGCTCGTCTTCGTACAGCAGCAGGCCGTGAAGGCCCGGCTGGCGCGGCGGCAGGTAGCTGATGCCGATGTCCAGGGTGCCGTTGAGCAGGCGCCGTTCGATCTCCAGCCCCGACAGTTCGTAGATCTGCACAACCAGGTGTGGTTGCGCCTTGCGCAGGCGGTCGAGCAGTTGCGGCACCAGGCTCGGCCGTACCGTCTGCAGCACGCCGATGGCCAGGGTACGCAAGGCCTGCCCGCGGAAGTTGCGCAACGCCTCGCGGGCGCGTTGCAGGCCGTCGAGCAGGGGCAGGGCGTGGTTGTACAGTGTGTGTGCGGCCAGGGTTGGCAACAGGCGCTTGTTGCCCCGTTCGAACAGGCTCACATCGAGGCTGTGTTCGAGCTGGCGGATCTGCTGCGACAGCGCTGGCTGCGACAGTGAAAGGCGTTCGGCGGCCCGGCCCACATGGCCTTCTTCGTACACCGCGACGAAATAACGCAGTTGGCGAAAATCCATAAGCAATACTTATCAAAAAAGCTCGAAAAACGAAATGGCCGAAGGCCCGCGAGAAGCCTAGTCTATCCCGTATTCACAAGGTTTACAGGGCCAGAAGGCGCGATGAATACCGTGTATGTGGATGGCGTTTACATAGGCAAGGCAAAAAATGTCGGTTATGGGTTACTCACCGATATCGATAAGGAACAGGTTGCAAGAAGGCTGTGGTTATGGCCACAGGGGCTGGGCAGCGACGAACACGGCGACCCGCGCTTCCATACCGGCCCCGAGCGGGCCTTGCACCACTATCCGGCCGAGCACTACGCCTGGTGGCGGCGACGTTATCCACAGATCGACTGGTGCGCGCCGGGTTTTGGCGAAAACCTCTCGACCCGCGGCCTTACCGAAGAGCACGTCTGCCTGGGCGACATGTTCCGCTGGGGCGGGGCGCTGCTGCAGGTCAGCCAGCCGCGCTCGCCGTGCTACCGCCTGAGCCATCGCTGGGGCTTGCCGAACCTGCCGCAACAGGCGCAGGACGCGCTGCGCTGCGGCTGGTTCTACCGGGTGCTCAAGCCTGGCTTCGTCAGCGCCGACGAGCCGTTCGAACTGATACAACGCAGCTATCCGGGCCTGACCGTGGCCTGGGCACTGCATACTTTTTACCGTGAACCTCTGGAGCATGCGGGTTTGAAAAAGCTGGTGGATTGTCCGGCCCTCTCGTCACGCTGGCGCGACATCGCGATCAAGCGCCTGCGCAGCGGCCAGGTCGAGGACTGGACCGCGCGCCTGCTTGGCCTGCCGCTGGAAGGGCTGCGCGCATGAACCTGTTCAATCTGCGTCGCCAGGCGGCGCGCGCTGCCGAGCAGGCACCGGCGCCGGTGGCACTGGCCCAGGCCGAGCAGCTGTCGCGGGAATGCCTGATGCCGGCCACCGAGCGTGCGCCACAGGTGTTCGTGCGCGGCCAGGGTTCATGGCTGTGGGACAACGAAGGCCGCGCCTATCTGGATTTCACCCAGGGTTGCGCGGTGAACAGCCTCGGGCACAGCCCCAAGGCGCTGGTGCAGGCACTGAGCAGCCAGGCCCAGGCATTGATCAACCCCGGCGCCGGCTTTCATAACCGTGGCCTGTTGAGCCTGGTCAACCGCCTGTGCCAGAGCACCGGCAGCGATCAGGCCTACCTGCTCAACAGTGGTGCCGAAGCCTGCGAAGGTGCGATCAAGCTGGCGCGCAAGTGGGGCCAGCTGCATCGCAATGGCGCCTACCACATCATCACTGCGCGCCAGAGCTGCCACGGGCGCAGCCTGGGGGCGCTGTCGGCCTCCGACCCGTCGGCGTGCAACCGCTGCGAGCCCGGCCTGCCGGGTTTCAGCAAGGTGCCATTCAACGATCTGGCCGCGCTGCATGCAGCAGTGGACTCGCGTACCGTGGCGATCATGCTCGAGCCGATCCAGGGCGAGGCCGGGGTGATCCCGGCCACCCAGCAGTACCTCAAGGGTGTCGAGCGCCTGTGCCGCGAACTGGGCATCCTGCTGATCCTGGATGAGGTGCAGACCGGCGTGGGCCGTTGCGGCGCGCTGCTGGCCGAGCAGACCTACGGTGTGCGCGCCGATATCATCACCCTGGGCAAGGGCCTGGGCGGCGGTGTGCCGCTGGCCGCCCTGCTGGCGCGGGGTACGGCCTGCTGCGCCGAGGCCGGCGAGCTGGAAGGCAGTCACCATGGCAATGCACTGATGAGTGCGGCGGGCCTGGCGATTCTCGATGCCGTGCTGGAGCCGGGCTTCATGGAGCAGGTGCAGGCGTCGGGGCGGCACCTGCGTGATGGCCTGAGCCACCTGGCGGGGCGTTATGGCCAGGGCGAGGTGCGCGGCCAGGGCTTGCTGTGGGGCCTGGAGCTGAGCGACGACTCGGCCGCGGCCCTGGTCAAGGCGGCGCTGCAGGAAGGGCTGCTGCTCAATGCGGCGCAGGCCAATGTGCTGCGCTTTTCGCCGGCGCTGACCGTCAGCCGCGGCAACATCGACGAAATGCTGCTGCGCCTGGCGCGTGCCTTTGCCCGTGTGCACACGGCGCAACTCAACCAGCGGCGTGCCTGACCCGGTAGCGCCGTACCGAATTCAACGAACCGTCTCGCGTTCCTGCGCATCGCCCCGGGCCTGATCCTTTTGGCCTGGGGCGTTTTTTTATGGGGGATGGCTATTTGAACCAGTGGGGGGTGCTTGCAGTCTGTAGTTAGGACTTTAGACAAGGAGCTGCCCGATGGACCTGATCCGAATTATCTTCGCCATTCTGTTGCCGCCGCTGGGCGTGTTCCTGCAGGTGGGTTTTGGTGGCGCCTTCTGGCTGAACATCCTGCTCACCTTGTGCGGTTACATTCCGGGGATCGTGCACGCGGTGTACATCATCGCCAAGCGCTAGACCGCGTCGCGGCCATCGCGGGTCCAGCCCGCTCCCACAAGGATCATCGAGACCTTTGTGGGAGCGGGCTTGACCCGCGATGGGGGCATCAAGACTGGCCCAGTACCTCCCGGTAGAACTTCCACTCTTCTTCCAGCGCATGCGCCAGGTTCGCTGCCGTCCGGAACCCGTGCCGCTCGGTCGGGTAGAAATGCCCTTCGGCACGCACCCCGTTGGCCTTCAGCGCCGTCAGCATCGAACGGGTCTGCTCCGGTACCACCACCGCATCCAGTTCGCCCTGGAAGAAAATCACCGGCACCTTGATCTGCGCGGCATGCAGCAGTGGTGTGCGCGCCTGATAACGCTGCACATCCTGCTGCGGGTCGCCGATCAGCCAGTCCAGGTAATCGCCTTCGAACTTGTGCGTGGCGCGCGTCAGCGCCAGCGGGTCGCTGACCCCGTACAGGCTCGCCCCGCCACGGAACACATTCTGGAACGCCAGCGCACACAGCGTGGTGTAGCCCCCGGCGCTGCCCCCGCGGATGAACGCCTGCGTCGGGTCGGTCAACCCTTGCCCGGCCAGGAAGTCGACCACCGCGCAGGCATCCTGCACGTCCACTTCGCCCCAGCGCAGGTGCAGGGCCTGGCGATAGGCGCGGCCATAGCCGCTGCTGCCACGGTAGTTGAGGTCGGCCACTGCAAAGCCGCGCTGGGTCCAGTACTGGATGCGCGGGTCGAGCACCGGGAAGCACGCCGAGGTCGGTCCGCCATGCACGAACACCACCAGCGGCGGCGCCTCGACACCATTCATGGCCGGGTAGAAGAAGGCGTGCGCCTGGGCATCGCCGCTGGGGTAGGTGATGCTGCGCGGCTGGCTGACCTGTTCGCTGGGCAAGGGCATCGCACCGCCGGCCAGCACCTGAACGGCATGGCTGTGGCGGTCGATGGCGATGACGGCGGGCGTGCTGATGGCAGAGGCGGCGATGGCATACAGGTACCGGTCGTCGATCTCCAGGCAGCGAAAGCGGGTGTAGACGTCACTGAAGTCTTCCAGGGTGCCATCGGCATGATGCACGCCCAGGCGGCTGAAGCCGCCCTCGAACCAGCTCGCCAGATACCCGCCGCCGTCCAGGGGCAGCCAGGTGCTGGCGCCCAGTTGCCACGGTGCGCCGGCATGGTCGGCGCGCTCGGCCGGCAGTGCTGCCCAGCCCTGCGGGGTTTCGCCCCAGGGTTGCCAGTAGCCGTCACGATCCGACAGGCAGTACAGGCAACCGTCGGCATCGAAGCGCGGCTGCTGCAGCGATTCCGGTTGCGCCTCGCTGCCGGCGATGCAGCGCGGCGCTTCCCAGGTGTGTGCATCGCGGCGTTCGGCGCACAGCAGGCGGGTGGAAGTCCAGGGTTGGTGCGGGCGGCTCCATTCGATCCAGGCCAGGCGCTGGCCGTCGGCGCTGAGGGTGGGAGCGGCATAGAAGTCGGCGCCTTCGGCCAGTACCGTGCGGGTGCCGGCGGCGATCGATACCAGCCGGTGCACATCGGCGTCTTCTTCAACCGCCAGCACCTGGCCGGCGCCCCAGCGCAGGTCACCGTAGCGGCACTGGCCGTGGGTCAGCGGCTGCGGCTGCCCGCCGCCGAGCCCCTGGCTGTAGAGCTGCTGGTCGGCTTCGTTGACGAACACCAGCCCGTCGTCGCTCAGGCAGAAACCGCCGCCGCCATACTCGTAGACGCGGCTGCGCACGCTGAAGCCGTCGGGGGTCAGGCAGCGGGCCTGGCCGTCACGCCACTGCCAGATGCGGCAACCGCCGTCCTGGGGGCGAAACTCGTTCCAGAACAGCCCCAGTGGGCTGCGCTTGAGTTCGGCGTAGTCGGTGCCGGCGGCAACCGCCTGTTGTGCGCTGAAACGCTCAGCCGCGGGCGATGAGACGGGAGTTTCGATCATTGCGGAAGGTCATCTGGTCGATGGTCTGGGTGGCGGTTTCGGCCTCCTCCCGAGCAGCGAGGATGATCCCGTGGTCCGCCGATTTGGCGCAAACCGGGTCGGCATTGCTGGCGTCGCCGGTCAGCATGAAGGCCTGGCAGCGGCAGCCGCCGAAGTCCTTTTCTTTCTCGTCGCAGGAGCGGCACGGCTCGGGCATCCAGTCGTAGCCGCGAAAACGGTTGAAGCCGAACGAGTCATACCATATGTGCTGCATGCTGTGTTCGCGCACGTTGGGGAATTGTACCGGCAACTGGCGTGCGCCATGGCACGGCAGTGCGGTGCCGTCCGGGGTGACGGTGAGGAAGATGCTGCCCCAGCCGTTCATGCAGCCCTTGGGCCGTTCTTCATAGTAGTCGGGGGTGACGAAGATCAGCTTGCACGGGTTGCCCGCAGCCTGCAGCTTCTCGCGGTATTCGTTGGTGATGCGTTCGGCGCGCTCCAGCTGCGCGCGGGTGGGCAGCAGGCCGGCGCGGTTGAGCTTGGCCCAGCCGTAGAACTGGCACGTGGCGAGCTCGACGAAGTCGGCTTCCAGGGCGATGCACAGCTCGATGATGCGGTCGATCTTGTCGATGTTGTGCCGGTGGGTGACGAAGTTCAGCACCATCGGGTAGCCGTGGGCCTTGACCGCGCGGGCCATCTCCAGCTTCTGCGCGAAGGCTTTCTTCGAGCCGGCCAGCAGGTTGTTGACCTGTTCGTCGCTGGCCTGGAAGCTGATCTGGATGTGGTCCAGCCCGGCGCGCTTGAAGTCGGCGATCTTCTGTTCGGTCAGGCCGATGCCGGAGGTGATCAGGTTGGTGTAGTAGCCCAGGCGGCGCCCCTCGCCGATCAGCTCGGCCAGGTCCTGGCGCACCAGTGGCTCGCCGCCGGAAAAGCCCAGTTGCGCGGCGCCCATTTCACGCGCCTCGGCCATCACCTTGAACCACTGCTCGGTGCTCAACTCCTTGCCCTGCTCGGCGAAGTCCAGCGGGTTGGAGCAGTACGGGCATTGCAGCGGGCAGCGGTAGGTCAGCTCGGCCAGCAGCCACAGCGGCAGGTCGACTGCGGGCTTGGCCGGTACCTCACTCAAGGACGATCCAGTGTTGCTCACGGGCGACCTCCATGAATTGCTCGATGTCGTCACCGAGTTCGGGTACACCGGGGAACTGAACGTCCAGCTCGGCAATGATCGCGGCCACATCGCGCTTGCCGTCGATCAGCCCGCCAATCAGCGCGGCGCTTTCGTTGAGCTTGATCATGCCTTCGGGGTAGAGCAGCACATGGCCCTTCTGCGCCGGTTCGTACTGGAAGCGGTAGCCGGGGCGCCAGTGCGGCGTCTTCGAACGGTCGAAACTCATAAGGTGATCCCCTTGTGCCACACCCGCTCGCTGGTGACGCTGTGGTAGGGCGGGCGGTTCAGTTCATAGGCCATGCTCATGGCGTCGAGCATGCTCCACAGAATATCGAGCTTGAACTGAAGAATCTCCAGCATGCGCTGTTGACCCTGCACCGTGGTGTAGTGCTGCAGGGTGATGCTCAGGCCATGCTCCACATCGCGCCGGGCCTGGCCCAGGCGGGTGCGGAAGTATTCGTAGCCGGCCGGGTCGATCCAGGGATAGTGCTGTGGCCAGCTGTCCAGGCGTGACTGGTGGATCTGCGGGGCGAACAGTTCGGTCAGCGAGCTGCTGGCCGCTTCCTGCCAGCTGGCACGGCGGGCGAAGTTGACGTAGGCGTCGACCGCGAAGCGCACGCCGGGCAGCACCAGCTCCTGCGAGCGTAGCTGGTCGGGGTCCAGGCCCACGGCCTGGCCCAGGCGCAGCCAGGCTTCGATGCCGCCGTCTTCGCCGGGGGCGCCGTCGTGGTCGAGCAGGCGCTGGATCCACTCACGGCGGATCTCGCGGTCCGGGCAGTTGGCCAGGATCGCCGCATCCTTCATCGGGATGTTGACCTGGTAGTAGAAGCGGTTGGCGACCCAGCCCTGGATCTGCTCGCGGCTGGCGCGGCCTTCATACATGGCCACGTGGTAGGGGTGATGGATGTGGTAGTAGGCGCCCTTGGCGCGCAAGGCCTGCTCGAACGCGGCGGGGGAAAGCGGTACGGCTTCGCTCATGGGGGCTCCTACAGCTCGATGCTCATGCCGTCGAAGGCCACTTCGACGTTGCGGCGGGCCAGTTCGGCGCGCTCGGCGGAGTCTTCATCGAGAATCGGGTTGGTGTTGTTGATGTGGATAAGTACCTTGCGCTGGTCGGGGAAGCCTTCGAGTACCTCGAGCATGCCGCCGGGGCCATTCTGTGCCAGGTGACCCATCTCGCGGCCCGTGCGGGTACCGACACCGCGGCGCTGCATCTCATCATCCTCCCACAGCGTGCCGTCGACCAGCAGGCAATCGGCGTCGTGCATCAGTTGCAGCAGCTTGTCGTCGAACTGGCCAAGGCCCGGGGCGTAGAACAGCTTGCCGCCGGTGCGCAGGTCTTCGACCATCAGCCCCAGGTTGTCGCCCGGGTGCGGGTCGAAGCGGTGCGGCGAGTAGGGCGGCGCGGCGCTGCGCAGCGGGAACGGGGTAAAGCGCAGGTTCGGGCACGCCTGGATCACGAAGCTGCCTTCGAGCTCGATGCGGTTCCACTGCAGGCCACCGTTCCAGTGGCTGAGCATGGTGAACAGAGGGAAGCCGGTGCTCAGGTCCTGGTGGACCATGTCGGTGCACCACACCTGGTGCGGGCAACCTTCGCGCAGGCTGAGCAGGCCGGTGGTGTGGTCGATCTGGCTGTCGAGCAGGATGATCGCGTTGATCCCGGTGTCGCGCAGGGCGCGGGCCGGCTGCATGGGGGCGAAGCCTTGCAGCTGCGCGCGGATGTCCGGCGAGGCGTTGCACAGCACCCAGTGCACCCCGTCGTCGGACAGTGCGATCGAGGACTGGGTGCGTGCGCTGGCGCGCAAGGTGCCGTCGCGAAAGCCCTTGCAGTTGTCGCAGTTGCAGTTCCACTGCGGGAAACCGCCGCCGGCGGCGGAACCTAGAATCTGGATGTACATGGCCACTCCTGCTGCGTCCAAAAATGAAAACGCCCCGGCTGACCGAGGCGTTGTACCGCAAGCAGACTCAGCGACTTGCGAAATACATGGTCACTTCAAAGCCAATACGCAGGTCAGTGTAAGCAGGTTTGGTCCACATGGGAGTACTCCTTCCGGATAGGTCTGGGGGCGGGTGGCTACATATTTAGGCCCCCCTTTGAAACAAGGGGTTACAACGGCCCGGGTAGCGCCATCTTACTAAAATTAATGGACAGTTTGGTTAAACCTGCGAGAAAGGCTGTTGCGTTGCCGGTAACAATCCGCCCTGTGCGGCGCTGGCCAGGTACAGGGCGTTGTCGAACAGGTGCCGGGCGGCGTGTTCGAGCTGCTGTGCGGTGACGGCCAGCAGCTGCTGTCGCAGCGTGTCCAGGCTGGGGGTGTCGCTGCCGGCCAGCCGGGCCTGCCAGGCCCATTCGGCGACGTCGGCATTGCCCATGTCCGGTTCGTGGAACTGCGCCGCCAGGGCCTGACGCGCCTCGGCATCATCGGTCATGTCATGGGTGAAGCCTGCGACCACGCAGCGCATGTGCTCGAGAATCTGTGCCGGGTCGGCCTTGGGCGACTGCACGCCCAGCAGCAGGCCGGTATGGCCCTGCACCTGGCGCAATGCGCTGAACACTGCATAGCCCAGTTGCAGCTCCACCCGCAGGCGCTGGTAGAAGGGCCCTTGCAGTCGATGTGCCAGCAGCCGGTACACCGCCTCGCTGCCGGGCGGGGCGGGGCAGAACACCAGCAGTGCGTGCTCGCCTTCGGGCAGCGGCACATGCTGCCAGGGCCCTGTGGCATCGCCGGTTATCGGCTCGGCCATGCCCGGCTGTCCCGGTACCTGGGCCAGCAGCGCATTCAGCGTCGGCTGCACCGCTTCGGTGAAGCCGCAGGTCATGCCCTGCCAGCGGGCATGCTGCCAGAGCGCATCCAGCTCGGGCTGGGCGATCAGGCAGGTCGGCAATGGCCCCGGGTCACGCCCGACGATATAGCCCGGCAACTGCTTTAGCAGCAGGCGGATCGGGATCAGCGCCGGCTCGGTACCTGAGCCTGCGCTCCAGTCCTGGGCGGCAGGCAGGCGCAGCAGCGCCAATGCCTGCTCGACGACTGCGACCACGGCGGGCGGTGACCCGGCGCAGCGCAGTTGCCAGAGGTGCTCGCACTCGCTCCATTGCAGCTCCACCGAGGCGCGGGTGGCGCGCTCGACCAGTGGGCGCAGGGCACCTTCGAGTACGCGCCACAGCCGCGCGCGCAACGCCGAGCGCACCTGCCAGCGCAGGTAGATCACGCCGTACTGCAGCACGGCCGGCAGCGCCGGGCTGTGGATAACCCCGGCGGGTGTCGGCGTGGCGGGTGCATCGCTGAACCCGACGGCCAGCAAGGGCTCGGCAGGTGGCAGTCGCCAGGGCTGGCGGGCTTGCTCGGTGAAGGGTTCGAGCAGGCCTTGCAGTGCCGCCAGGCCCTGGGCGTCGAGTGCACTGAATGGCTGGCCGCTGCTGTCGCGGCGCGCCAGTTCCAGGGCGCCGGCGGCCAGCGCGCGTGCCTGCTGGATACGTGCATATTCGCTGTTCAGCGCCGTCAGGTCGGCATCGCGCAAGAAGCTCAGCCAATCCCGGAACAGGTCTTCGACCTGGTCGGCAGGTGCCGCGTCATTGAGCTTGAAGCGCGCGTGCAGCAGTGCCTGTGCGGCGAACTGATGCAATGCCGAAAAACTGAAATCCTCCAGCCAGCGCCGTTCGCGCAAAGCGGCCAGCAGCCCGCCCGGGCGGGTGTCCGAAAGCCAGGTGTCGAGAAAGGCGATCGCCTGGGCAGCGCCAGCGGGCAGCCGTTCATAGCCGAGCAGCACATCCCGTTGCCCGGGCAGCTGTTCAACCCGCGCAGCGCGAAGCTGCAGCGCCGGTGCCGGGCCTTGTTCGGTGGCCTGCCCGGGTGCGAAGACGGCGCCGTACTGCATGGCCAGGGCTTCAAGGGTGGCCAGCGGCTGTGGGCCGACCAGGCTCAGGGTCATCTGCCCGGCCTGATAGTAGCGTTGGTGAAAGGCTTGCAGGGCGCTCTGGAAGGCCGCGTCGGGTACCGGCAGGCTGTAGCGGTTGCCAGCGTGAAAACCGCTCAGCGGATGCTGCGCCGACACGCTCTGCAGCAGTGCGTGCTGACGCTGCGCTTCGGGGTTGCGCGCCCAGGCAATGAACTCGGCATGGATCACTTCGCGCTCGCGCAGCTGTTGCGCAGGGTCGGCCTGGGGGTTGGCGAGCATTTCGCACAAGCGCTCGATGCCCCCCTCGAAGGCGGCAGCCGGCACTTCGAAGAAGAAGTCGGTGGTGCGCTCCCGCGTGCTGGCATTGACCTGGCCGCCCTGGCGCTGCACGTAGCGCATCAGGGCGTCGTCGATGGCAAAGCGCCGGTTGCCGAGAAAGAACAGGTGTTCGAGAAAGTGCGCCAGCCCCGGCCAGGCGTTGGGAGCATCGTGGCTGCCGGCGCGTACCCGCACTGCCGCTGCACAGCGCTTGAGCCGCGGTGCATGGCGCAGGGTGACGTGCAGGCCGTTGGGCAGGGTGAGGTGGGCGCAGGACATGACGGCTCCGGTAACGTGCGAACCGTCATGCTAGCGGATAAATCAGTGCTTGCGCGGGCCGCCGTGGAGTTCCACACGCAGGTCGTGCAGGTACGGTGTGCTGGCGCGGCCTTCGTGCACCCGTTGCAGCTCGAGGTCGGCCACCAGCAGCGTGGGCTCATGCCCGGCCATGGCCAGCAGGCTGCCGTCCGGGCCGATGATGCTGCTTTGGCCGCAGTAGTGGATCTGCTCCTCGGCGCCGCAGTAGTTGGCATACACCAGGTAGCACTGGTTCTCCTGGGCGCGTACGCGCACGGTGAACTGGCAGATGAAATCGTAGGGCTGCATGTTGGCTGTCGGCACCACGATCAGCTCGGCCCCGGCCAGGGCCAGGCGGCGGGCGTTTTCCGGGAACTCGATGTCGTAGCAGATCAACAGGCCCAGCTGCCAGCCATTGAGCGTGACCACCGGGAAATGGTCGGGGCCGGGGCTGAACATGGCGCGGTCCAGCCCGCCGAACAGGTGGGTCTTGCGGTAGTTGGCCAGGCTGCTGCCGTGGGCGTCGATCAACTGCACGCTGTTGTACACCTGGCCGTCCTCGCCAAGCTCGGGGTAGCCGTAGACGATGGCGATGCGGTTGGCCTGGGCAATTTCCACCACGGCCATGGCCGATGCGCCGTCCTGCGGCTCGGCCAGGCGTGCGACCGCTTCGCTGCCGATGTTGTAGCCGCTGAGGAACATCTCGGGGCACACCAGCAGTTCGGCGCCGCGTGCCGCCGCCAGCTGCGCCTGCTGGTGCAGGCGCTCGAGGTTGCCGGCCACGTCCATCGGGTGGGGCTGGCCCTGGTACAGGGCTATGCGCATGGGTCTCTCCTTTCAGTCGGCCAGGGCGATCGGGCCGATCTCGTTGAATACATCGCCAGGGCCGGGGTTGTCGGCGTGGGTGCGGCCACCGAAGTGGTTCATGATGCCCCATACCGCGTTGAGCGAAGTCTGCACCGCGCCTTCGACCCAGGCCGGGGTCCAGGAGACGTCGTCGCCTGCGATAAAGATGCCGCGCTGCTCGGCAGGCAGGTCCTGCTGCATGAAGTGCGCGTACATGCGCTGATTGTAACGATAATGGCCGGGCAGGGCGCCCTTGAACGCCCCCAGGAAATGCGGGTCGGCTTCCCACGACACGGTGATCGGGTCGCCGATGATGTGCCCGGCGATATCGACCTTGGGGTAGATCTTCTTCAGGGCGTCCAGCGCCAGTTTCACGCGTTTTTCCACCGGGTGCGGCAGCATCTTGAGCGCATCGCTCATCCACGAGTACGACAGGCAGATCACCCCCGGCCTGTCGTCGCCGTTGTCGAACAGGTAGGTGCCGCGGGTGAGGCGGTCGGTGAGGGTCATGCTCATCAGGTCGCGGCCGGTCTGCGGGTCCTTGTCCTTCCAGAACGGGCGGTCGACCATCACGAAGGTCTTGGACGACTGCATGTAGCGGGTGCGGTCCAGGGCCATCCACATCTTCTGCGAGAACAGCGACTCCTCGCACTCGATCTGGGTGGTCAGCAGCCAGCTCTGACAGGTGGTGAGCACCGCGGCGTAATGGCGGGTGACGCCCCAGGTGTCGGTGACGGCCAGGCGCCCATCGTCGGCGCGGGCGATGCTTTTCACCCCTGAATGTGGCGTGCCACGGTGCAACGAGCTGAGGCTGGTGCCTTGCGGCCAGTGGGCGCAGCGTTGCGGTACATGCCGCCAGATGCCCAGGGGCACCTGCTCGACACCGCCCACCACCAGGTGCTGGTGATCGTCGCAGTTGGTCATCACCACGCGGAAGATCTCGAGCATCGAGTTGGGGAAGTCGGAGTCCCAGCCGCCGGTGCCAAAGCCCACCTGGCCGAACACTTCGCGGTGCAGGAAGCTGAGCTTGGCGAAGGCCTTGGAGGTGGCGACGAAGTCGTAGAAGGTGCGGTCGTCCCACAGCGGCACCAGGGTGTTCCACAGCGCCTTCAGGCGCGGCACGTCGCGATCGCGGATTGCCTGCTGGATGTCGCCGAAGCGTGCGCCATCCTCCAGCGCATCGGCCCAGGCATCGGCCACTTCCTGGAACAGTGCCGGCAGGTCGCTGAGTTTTTCGGCGTAGTGGGTCTGGCCCTCGAGGTCGATCACCGTGCTGCCGGAGGCGGGGGTCAGCGGGTTGGGGAAGGGTCTGGTCTCCAGGCCCAGCTTGTCGACGTAGTGATAGAAGGCCGTGGAAGACACCGGGAAGCGCATGCCACCCAGCTCGGCGACGATGCCTTCGGCGCCGGAGAAGGTCTGCGAGCGCAGGCGCCCGCCCATTTTCGACGCCTCGTACACCACCGGCTTGAGGCCCAGCTTCATCAGCTCGTAGGCGGCCACCAGGCCGGCGATGCCGGCACCGACGATGGCCACCTCCTCACCGTGGCGCTCGGCGGGAATGCTGCCCAGGCCGGCCGGGTGCTCGATCCAGTCGTCGAAGGCGAAGGGGAAGTCCGGGCCGAAGATGGTGACCGGTTTTTTGCCGTCGGCGGGGTGGCGATTGTTCTTGTTCATGGGAGACCTTGCCAGGGCTGCGCGGGGAGCGGAGCTTGAGTATAGGAAATGCTGGCGGTCATTCTACGAGGGGAGGGTGTTGGTTATTAAGATGCAGAGTGTCGTCGTTTTGTGGGTATTTTTGTCATTATGACGGGATGCTTGAGCAGAGTGATGCCTTCGCCGGCAAGGCCGGCTCCTACAGGTTTGCGAGCACCGTTAGCATGCTTGCCAGCGAAGGGCCCTATCTGTTCCCCGCTAACCCATGTCAAACCGGTTGGCCGCGGTCCACCTTGCTGCTGAGGATGATCGAGGTGGTGGTTTTCTCCACGCCCTCGACACTGCCGATCTGGTCGAGCAACTGGTCCAGTTGTTCGGGCGAATCGCTGCGCAGCCACGCCACATAGTCGAACTCGCCACTGACCGCACACAACTGCTGGATCTGCCCCATGGCGCTCAGGCGGCGTACCACCTCCTTGCCCGAGCGGGGGCGCACGGTGATGCCCACATAGGCCTGCAGGCCGCCGTCGATCACGCGCTGGCCAAGGCGCACGCCGTAACCGCTGATGACGTTGGTTTTCTCCAGGCGCGCCAGGCGCGAGGTCACGGTGGTGCGGGCAATGCCCAGTTGCCGGGCAAGCATGGCCACGCTTTCGCGGGCATTGATCTGCAGGGCGGCGATCAGTTGACGGTCGATTTCATCGAGGGCGACAGGGCGGGTGGGCATGGACAGGGATCGTTTCTTTCGCTTGGGAAGTGGGCCGATTAAGGCAGCTAATCGACCCACTGTCCACGCCGGTGCTATCAGGGCGCGGCCTTGAAGCAGTGCTCCAGCCCCGGGAACTCCCCGCTGCGCACCTCGCGGGCGTAGTGCTCCAGTGCCTGTTCGATCTGCGGTTGCAGCTCGGCATAGCGTTTGACGAAGCGCGGCTGGTACTCGCCGAACAGGCCCAGCAGGTCCTCGGTCACCAGCACCTGCCCATCGCACGCAGGGGATGCGCCAATGCCGATGGTGGGGATGTGCAACGCTTCGCTCAGGCTGCGGGCCAGCGGCTCGGCGATGCCCTCGAGCACCACCGAGAACGCCCCCGCCGCCTGCATGGCCAAGGCATCGTCGCGCACCTTGGTTGCGCTTTGTTCATCCCGCCCCTGGGCCTTGAAGCCGCCCATGCTGTTGACCTGCTGCGGCATCAGGCCCACGTGCGCCATCACCGGAATGCCACGGCGCACCAGAAATTCGACGGTGTGGGCCATTTCGGCGCCGCCTTCGAGCTTGATTCCCTGTGCACCGGTTTCGCGCAGCACCCGGGCGGCGCTGACAAATGCCTGCTCCGGCGAGGCCTGATAGCAGCCGAACGGCAGGTCGACCACCACGCAGGCGCGCTCTGCCCCGCGCATCACCGCCTGGCCATGGGCAATCATCATGTCCAGGGTCACGCCCAGGGTGCTGGGCATGCCGTACAGCACCATGCCCACCGAATCGCCGACGATGATCAGGTCGGCATGGGCATCCACCCAGCGGGCTATGGGCAGGCTGTAGGCGGTCAGCACCACCAGGCTGCCGGCGCCCTTGCGCTGCTGGATGGCGGGAATGGTCAGGCGGTTTTGACGTACATGGGTGCTCATCGACAAGTCTCCGATCAGGTTGTGCAACGGGTCGCGGCGCAGGCTACCATCGGCACTTTTGGCTCACTTGAGCAAAGGGGACAGCTGATGCCGCAAGCGGGACAGATACCGCAGGTGCCACCCGTACCGCTGGCGCTTTCGCGCCCGGTGCAGCGGCGCATGTTCGGCATACCGGCAGGTTATGAAGTGCAGATGCACAGCCATGACTGGGTGCAGTTCACCTATGCCAGCGCCGGGATCATGCAGGTGCTGACCGAGCGCCACAGCTATCTGCTGCCGCCGCAGTGCGCGTTGTGGATTCCGCCGGGGGTGCAGCACACGGCGTTCAGCGAGCAGGCGCTGGCGTTTCGCGGGCTGTACCTGGATGCCGCGGTGCTGCCGGGCGCTCGCCGTGACTGCGCGGTACTGCAGGTGACGCCGCTGGTGCGCGAGCTGATCGAACGGGTCAGCCACTTTCCCGCCGACTACCCTGACGACGGGCCGCAGGCGCGCCTGCTGCAGGTGCTGGTGGACGAGTTGCAGGGGCTGGCCGAAGCACCGTTCAGCCTGCCGCTGCCCAGCGACCCGCGCCTGCGCCGGATCACCGATGCACTGCAGGCCGAGCCTGGGGACAACCGCACCCTCGAGCAATGGGCGCAGCAGGTGGGGGCATCGCGGCGCACCCTGGTGCGCCTGTTTCAGGCGCAGACCCAGCTTTCATTCCGTGAATGGCGCCAGCGCCTGCGCTTGCTGGCCGCATTGCCGTTGCTGGCGCAGGGCATGAGCGTGACTCGGCTGGCGAATGAACTGGGGTATGACTCGGTGTCGGCGTTCATCGGGTTGTTTCAGCGCCACTATGGGAAGACGCCGGGGGTGTATGCGGCCAGTTTGGGGGCGTGATTGTGAAGTTCTGAGGGCCAAAAACGCAAAAGCCGCGCAATGCGCGGCTTTGAGTATGGTGGGCCCACACGGACTAGTGTTTAGCGTAATTGGCGAAATGGTTGGAAGCTGGGCACTGTACCGCCAGGGTATGTTTTTTGTACCGCGGAGCGGTCAGGTTTTGCGGCCATGACGTTGTTCTCCTGGTAAAAATGTGATCAAGGTTGTTGCAGGGTGGCAATTACCCACCTAAGATGCCCGCCTTCTCTCACCCGACAGCAAAGGAGGTACATCATGCAACAGTTGATCACCCTTTGCAGGTCGCGCCTGGCTTGAACGCATTCGCCGCTACTCGTTAGCGGTACCGCAACGCCCGGCCTCTGGCCTGCCAATCCGAACATCTTTTTGTTTCAACCCATCAGGATTGGACTATGGGCACTTGCATTCGCAATTTGTCCGACGGCGCCGTATTGGTCGCCGCGGACGACACCTGGATCGAAGGAAAAGCGATCCAACAACTCGAAACCACCGCTCGCCTAGGGGGCATGCATCGGGTGGCCGGCATGCCGGACCTGCATCCGGGGCGTGGCTATCCGGTCGGCGCGGCATTCTTTTCCGTGGGGCGTTTGTACCCGGCGCTGGTCGGCAATGACATCGGCTGTGGCATGGCGCTGTGGCGTACGGACATCCCGACCGCCAAGCTGCATCTGGACAAGCTGGAGAAACGCCTTGGCAACCTCGACCTGCCGCTCGACGAGACGTGGCAGGAGGCCGTCGCCAGCTTCGGTTTGCCTGCCACGGGGCACGAGCGTTCTCTAGGCACCATTGGTGGTGGTAACCACTTCGCCGAGCTGCAGCAACTTGATGAAAGCTACGACGATGCGGCCCTGGCAGCCTTGGGCATCGAGCGCAAACACCTGCTGTTGCTGGTGCACAGCGGCTCGCGTGGTTTGGGCGAGGCGATCTTGCGTGAGCAGGTCGACCTGTTCGGTCATCACGGGCTGGAGGCGGGCAGTGAGGCCAGCACTTATTACCTGGGCCGGCACGACGGCGCGCTGCGTTTTGCCGAAGCCAACCGTCAGTTGATTGCCCGGCGCATGCTCGACCGCTTGCGTGCCGATGGCGATGTACTGCTCGACATCAACCACAACCTGGTGTCGCCAGCGCAGGTCGACGGGCTCGATGGTTGGCTGCATCGCAAAGGCGCCACACCGTCGGATCAGGGGGCGGTGGTGATCCCTGGTTCGCGCGGCGACTACAGCTACTTGGTACAGCCGATCGCCGACGAGCGCAGCCTGTTGTCCCTGGCCCATGGCGCCGGACGCAAATGGATGCGCAGCGAGTGCAAGGACCGCCTCGCCTCGCGCTACAGCGTTGAGCAACTGAGTCGTACGGCACTAGGCAGCCGCGTGATCTGCGCCGACCGGGCGCTGATCTACGAGGAAGCGCCGGAGGCCTACAAGGCTATCGGCTCGGTGGTGGGTGCCTTGCGTGAAGCGGGGTTGGTTCGCGTGCTGGCACGCCTGAAACCGGTGCTGACCTACAAGACGCGCGGAGGGTGCTGCTGATGATCCTGCTGCAACTCTCGGCGGCTCAGGGGCCGGAAGAATGTGCCCTGGCAGTGGCCAAGGCATTGCTCAGGCTGCAGGCCGAAGCGGATGCCCAGGCCGTGGCGGTACGGATACTCGAAGAAGAGCCGGGGCCGCGGCGCGGTACCTTGCGCTCGGTGTTGCTGGCACTGGATGGCGAGCAGGCCGAGCGCCTGGCGGATCACTGGACGGGCTCGCTGCAATGGACGTGCAGCAGTCCGTACCGGCCGGGGCATGCGCGCAAGAACTGGTTCTTTGGGGGCGCACGGTTTGCGCCACCGGCACCGGAATTGTCGAGCGAGATCCACTTCGAGACCTTGCGTTCGTCCGGGCCGGGTGGTCAGCATGTCAACACCACCGACTCGGCAGTGCGCGCCACGCACCTGGCCAGCGGCGTCAGCGTCAAGGTACAGAGCGAGCGTAGCCAGCACGCCAACAAACGCTTGGCGCTGCTGCTCATCGGGCAACGCCTGGCGCAACAGGCAGAGCAGGTCGACAGCGAACTGCGCGCGGAGCGGCGGTTGTTCCATCACCGCATCGAGCGTGGCAATCCACGTCGGGTGTTTCGCGGCGAGCGCTTCGAGCCGGCTGACGAGTAGATTGTGTGCGAATAGTCGTCGAGCAAAAGTCAGGCCGAGCGGCGTAGGCGATGCCGGCCCCACAAAAACGGATGAGGAAAGGACCCGGCTCGCACTCGGGTTTACGAGTTGCCAATGAGCACTGCGTATTTGAGGCGATCCCGCCAAAAACGCAAAAGCCGCGCAATGCGCGGCTTTGAGTATGGTGGGCCCACACGGACTTGAACCGTGGACCAAAGGATTATGAGTCCTCTGCTCTAACCAACTGAGCTATAGGCCCCAGTGGTCGCGGATTATAGCGAGGGTTTCGAGGCTGTGCTATCCGAAAGATCCGAAACTGCCCGGCGTAGAAAGGTCGCGGCGAATTCAGGCGCCGCCAGCGGCAGGCTGACGATGTAGCCCTGGATCTGTTCGCAACCCTCGGCCGCCAGAAATTGCTGCTGCGCCTGGTTCTCCACGCCCTCGGCGATGATGGTCAGCTGCATGCTGCGCCCCAGCGCAATGATCGCCCGCGCAATCGCCGCATCGTGCGGGTCATCCGGCAGGCCGCGGATAAACGACTGGTCGATCTTGAGGATGTCCAGAGGCAGGCGTTTGAGGTAACTGAGCGAGGAGTAGCCGGTGCCGAAGTCGTCGATGGCCAGTTGTACACCGATGCGCTTGAGCTGGTGCAGGATGGCCAGCGCCTCCTCGGCCTGGCTCATGATGAAGTTCTCGGTGATCTCCAGCTGCAGGTCACCCGCCTTGAGCTGGTGAGTGCGCAGCAATTGCTCGATGCGCTGTACCAGCAACGGCTGACGCAACTGCGCGCCCGCCAGGTTGACCGACAGTGGCCCGAACGCAAGGTAGCTGTGCTTCCACGCTTGCATCTGCCGGCACGCCTGCTCCAGCACCCAGTCGCCCAGCTGCAGAATCATGCCGTTTTCTTCAGCCAGCGAGATGAAGTGCTCCGGCGGTACGTCGCCGAAGGTCGGGTGGCGCCAGCGAATCAGTGCCTCGGCGCCCACCAGGCTCTGGGTCTTGAGGCTGAACTTGGGCTGGTAGCTCAGGCTCAGTTCCTTGCGCTCGATGGCGCGGCGCAGTTCGTGCTCCAGCGCGATGCGCTCGGCGGCCTGGGCGGTCAGGTCGCGGGTGTAGCTCTCGACCCGGTTGCGCCCCTTGGCCTTGGAGCGGTACATGGCCGCATCGGCGTTGCGGATCAACGAGGCCACGTCGGTGCCGTCCTGGGGGTACAGGCTGGTGCCGATACTGGCACTGGTGAAGAACTCGTGTTCGCCGGCCTGGAACGGCGCGCCAAAGCAGGCCAGTAGCTTGTTGGCGATATGCTCGGCATCGCTTGGCTGGTGCAGGCCGGGCAGCAGGATGATGAATTCGTCCCCGCCCAGGCGTGCCACGGTGTCGTTGTCGCGCACCTGTTCTTTCAGGCGCTGCGCGATTGCCTTGAGCAGCAGGTCGCCGACCGGGTGGCCGAGGCTGTCGTTGATGTGCTTGAAGCGGTCCAGGTCGAGGAACAGTACCGCGCCCTGGCGACCCGAAGGCTGCGTGCTGCTGAGGGCGGCCTGCAGCCGGCTTTCGAACAGGGTGCGGTTGGGCAGGCCGGTGAGGGGATCGTGGTGGGCCTGGTAGTCGAGCTCGGCCTGGGCATGCTTGAGGCTGGAGATGTCGGCGAACACGGCGACGAAGTGGGTGATCTCACGCTCGTGGTTGCGCACGGCGCTGATGGTCAGCCACGCAGGGTAGAGCTCGCCGCTCTTGCGCCGGTTCTGGATTTCGCCCTGCCAGTGGCCCTCGGCGGTCAGCTGGTGCCACAGGGCGGCGTAGAAGGCGCTGTCGTGCTGGCCCGAGGCGAGCAGGCGCGGGGTCTGGCCCAGCGCTTCGAACTCGCTGTAGCCGGTGATTTCGCTGAACGCGCGGTTGACCGCACTGATGTGCTGGTCGATGTCGGTGATCAGTACGCCTTCGGCCGTGTTTTCGAACACAGTGGCCGCCAGTTGCAGTTTTTCCTGCATCAGATGGCGCTCGGTGATGTCGCGGGCGATGGTCAGCATGCAGTCCACGCCGGCAATCGGCAGCGGCCGCGCCGAGACTTCGCACAGGCGGATCTGCCCGTCGGCGCGGCGGATGTGGCAGCTGAAGTCGCGTACGAAGCCGTTTCGGTTCAGCAGCTCGAGCAGTTGCCGGCGCTCGTTGAGGTCTACCCAGATGCCCAGCTCCAGGGTGCTGTGGTCCAGTACCTGGCTATCGAAGCCGGTGATGCGGCAGAACCCGTCGTTGACCTCGATCAGCAGCCCGTCGCTCTGGCGCGACAGCAGCAGGCCGTCAGGCGAGGCGTGGAAGGCCTTGGCGAACTTTTCTTCGGAGGTCTGCAGTTGCTCCTGGGTCTGTTTGAGCTGGCTGATGTCGCGCACCGCCACCACCAGCGCCGGGGTGCTGTCCAGGTCGAATATCTCCGCCGAGGTGAGCCCGGTGAACAGCTGGCCGTTGCTGCGCCGAAAAGGCATTTCGAGGTTGCGGATGTTGCCGCCCTGCAGGCGCTGCAGCGGGGCTGGCCCCTGGTCTTCGATGCCCCACAGGTTGAGCTCGGCGGCGGTGCGGCCGATCACCTGGTCCTGGCTCAGGCCGATCTGGTCCTCGAAGGCTTCGTTGACCTCCAGCAGGCAGCCATCGCTGACCCGGGCGATCAGCAGGATGTCGGGGCATTGCTGGAACACCGAGGCGAACTTCTGCTCCGACAGACGCAGGGCCTGCTCGGTGTTCTTGGTTTCGCTGATGTCGATCATCAGCCCGCGCATCACCGGGGTGTGCCCATGCTCGATCAGGCTGACGATGTCGCGTACCCACAGCACCCTGCCATCGGCGCGGATCACCCGGTAGTCCAGGCTGTGGTCCCGGCCGGCGGCGGTTTCGCTGTCGCAGTAGGCCTGTGCCCAGAGGGCGTCGTCCGGGTGCAGGATGTCGCGCCAGAAGCCGGGCTTGAGCCATTGGCTGATCGGGTAGCCAAGCAGGTCTTCGGCGTGGGGCGAGACATAGCTGTAGGTGAAGTTGTTGGCATCGGCTTCCCAGGCAATCGCCGAGAGGCTCTCGACCAGGCCGCGGTAGTGGTACTCGCTGCTGCGCAGCTCCTGTTCCAGGGCTATGCGCCGGGAAATTTCCGAGCTTAGCCGGCGGTTGACGCGCATCACCGCCGCCAGTATCGCCACCAGCAGCAGGATGCCGGGCAGGCCGTAGAGCAGCAGGTCGCGCCAGCGGTTGCTGTTTTCCAGCACTTTGCCGACCCAGCGCTCCTGGATATGACTGAGCTCGGCCGGGCTCATGTCGGCAATCACCTTGTCGAGGATGCCGATCAGCATCTTCTGTTGGCGCGGGGCCGCCATGGCCAGCTGGTAGCGGTAAGGGGTTTCGCCGCTGACGTAGAGCCCTTCGAGCTTTAGCTGGCGCAGGCTCCAGACGCTGGAGGCGAGGTCGCCGACCACGGCATCGACTTCGTCGGTGGCCAGGGCCTGAAGCGCCGAGCTGACATTGGGCAGCGCCACCAGGTTGAGGTCGGGGTGGTGGGTACGCAGCAGTTCGTGTGGGGCGTAGTTCTCCACCACGGCGACTTTCAGGCCGTACAGCTCCTTGAGGTCACGGGGCCTGGGCCCGCCTTCGTGGGCCAGGATCACGATGGGGAAGTCGAGGTAAGGGCGGGTGAAGGCCAGGTAGCCCTGGCGTTCGGGGGTGGACATGATGCCGGGCAGCAGGTCCAGCTGGCCCTGCCGGGCCTGTTCGAGCACGGCCGACCAACTGCTCGGCTCGATCGGCGTGAACACAACACCCAGGCGCTCCTGGATCAACGCAATGTAGTCGGCGGCCAATCCCTGGTACTTGCCGTCCTGGTCACGGTATTCGAAGGGTGGCCAGGATGCGTCGACGCCCAGGCGCAGCTGCGGATGCGCACTGAGCCAGGCTTTCTCTTCGTCGTTCAGGGTCAAGGCGCCGGCCGCTGCACTCCACATCAGCAGGAGGGGCAGCACGAGGGCCGGCAGTCTGGGCATAGCGGCCTCGTCACTCAAGTGGATAGATTCGAGTGTAGACGGGGGTTTGACCGAAGAGCGAAGAACGCAGGGGTTAAAACGTCAGGGCCTGAAAAAGAAAAACCCCGGCATTTGCCGGGGTTCGTCATTACTCGTCGAGGAAGGAGCGCAGATGCTCGCTTCGCGTCGGGTGGCGCAGCTTGCGCAACGCCTTGGCTTCGATCTGACGGATCCGCTCGCGGGTCACGTCAAACTGCTTGCCTACCTCTTCGAGGGTGTGGTCGGTGTTCATGTCGATACCGAAACGCATGCGCAGCACCTTGGCTTCACGTGCGGTCAGGCCGGAGAGCACGTCCCGGGTCGCTTCCTTCAGGCTTTCGACCGTGGCCACATCGATTGGCGACTGCATGGTCGAGTCCTCGATGAAGTCACCCAGGTGCGAATCTTCGTCGTCACCGATCGGGGTTTCCATGGAGATCGGCTCTTTGGCGATCTTCAGTACCTTGCGGATCTTGTCCTCAGGCATCTCCATGCGCTCACCCAGCTCTTCCGGGGTCGGTTCACGACCCATTTCCTGCAGCATCTGCCGGGAAATGCGGTTGAGCTTGTTGATCGTCTCGATCATGTGCACCGGAATACGGATGGTGCGGGCCTGGTCGGCGATCGAGCGAGTGATCGCCTGACGGATCCACCAGGTGGCATAGGTCGAGAACTTGTAGCCACGACGGTATTCGAACTTGTCCACCGCTTTCATCAAGCCGATGTTGCCTTCCTGGATCAGGTCGAGGAATTGCAGGCCACGGTTGGTGTACTTCTTGGCGATGGAGATCACCAGACGCAAGTTGGCTTCGACCATCTCTTTCTTCGCGCGGCGGGCCTTGGCCTCACCGATCGACATGCGACGGTTGATGTCCTTGATCTCGGCGATCGTCAGGCCGGTCTCTTCCTGCAGGTCGATCAGCTTTTGCTGGCAACGCACGATATCGGCGTCCAGGCGGCCCAGTGCTTCGGCCCACTTGGCGCTGCGCTTGGACAGATCGCCGCTCCAGGTGGTGTCCACTTCGTTGCTCGGGAACAGACGCAGGAAGTCGGCACGTGGCATGCGGGCATCACGCACACACAGTTGCATGATGGCGCGTTCCTGGGCGCGCAGGCGCTCCAGGGCGCTGCGCACGCGCTCAACCAGTACTTCGAACTGCTTGGGTACCAGCTTGATCGGCATGAACAGCTCGGCCAGTTGCAGCAGCTCGGCAATGCCTTGCTTGCTGTGGCGACCGTGCTTCTTCAGGACCTTGGCGGTTGCTTCCAGCTGGTCGGCGACAGCGCCGAAACGCTGCTGGGCGACGACCGGATCGGGGCCGCTTTCGACCTCGTCCTCTTCATCGCTGGCGCCTTCCTTCTCTTCTTCCTCGTCGTCGTCCGCATCGGCCTTGGCCGGGGCTTTCGGATCGACAGGCGGCGGTACTTCGGCCGGCGGCGCGATGCCGTCATCCGGGTCGATGTAGCCACTGAGCACGTCGGACAGACGGCCACCTTCGGTGGTGACGCGGTCGTATTCGCCGAGGATGTAGTCGACGGTGCCCGGGAAGTGCGCAATGGCGCCCATCACTTCACGGATACCTTCTTCGATACGCTTGGCGATTTCGATTTCGCCTTCGCGGGTCAGAAGCTCGACGGTACCCATTTCACGCATGTACATGCGCACCGGGTCTGTCGTGCGACCGATATCGGTCTCCACGGCCGCCAACGCTGCGGCAGCTTCTTCGGCGGCGGCTTCGTCGGTATCGGCCTCGGCCAACAAAAGGGCATCCGCATCCGGAGCACTCTCGAATACGTTGATCCCCATGTCGTTGATCATGCGGATGATGTCTTCCACCTGCTCCGGATCTGAAATATCCTCTGGCAGGTGGTCGTTGACCTCCGCGTAAGTCAGGTAGCCCTGCTCACGACCGCGGGTGATCAACTCTTTGATGCGAGACTGCTGTTGCGCTTTTCCGGACATAACACCCTATCCACTGAAGGTCTTGGCGGGCAAAAAACAAGCCGAGGATTATACCCGAGCTAGGACCTCACGCGCCAGTTGAGGTCGGGGTTTGTGCGGGAACATTCCGGCTTAACAGGTCACGCAGCTGATTTTTCTCGTCTGCGCTCAACTCACTTTGACGTGCTTTCCTGAGCAGATGTTCCAGGCTGCGCTCGCGTTGGCGAGCGGACAAGCTAGTTATGGTGTCGAAAAACTGTTGTTCAAGGTTGTCGGCATCGATCAGCCATTCCTTTTCTGCCAATGCGCGCAACAATCGGCCCTGTTCGGTGCCGTGCCAACGCGCGATCAGCTGTAAGGAGCGTAGCTCAGGATTCTTTTGCAAGGCTTCGAGCAACGCCACCAGCAACTGGGCATACACATGCTCTTCAGCGGCGAAATGGCTGGCATCCTCGACCTTCTTGGCCAGTTGTGGGTGGTGCATGAGGGTGCGCAGGGCGCTCAAGGTCGGCGGTTCCACCGACGTCGGCACCCGCGGCGGTGGCTGGAAGTCGCGTTTGCCGTTCTTGTCCCACGGCTTGCCCTTCTTGTCCCAGGGCTTGCCTTCCCACTTCTTCTTCTGCCCGCCCTGGCTTGGTGTCCATTGTTGCTGCTGCGGCTGGAAATGCTCGGGCTGGTGGAAGTCGCTGTAATCCGGGCTGTAGTCGGGAATCGCATCGTAGTCGATGCCCGGGTCGTACGCCGGTGGCGCCTCGCTGGGGGCGCTGTGGGCGAGCTGTTCGACCTGGTGCAGGTCCAGGCCGGTTATTTCGCGCAGGCGGTTGCGCATCAGGGCCTTGAGGTTGGCACCGGGCACTTTGTCGATCAACGGCGCGGCCAGGGTCACCATGTGCGCCTTGCCTTCGAGCGACCGCGGGTCGGCTTCTTCGGTCAGTTGCTGGAAGAAGTAATCGGCCAGCGGCTGGGCATGCTGGTTGATGCGCGCACGGAAGGCGTCGGTGCCCTCGGCACGCACCAGGGTGTCCGGGTCTTCGCCTTCGGGCAGGAACAGAAAGCGCGCCTTGCGCCCGTCCTGCAGGCTCGACAGCGTGGCTTCCAGGGCGCGCCAGGCGGCATTGCGGCCGGCCTGGTCGCCGTCGAAGCAGAACAGCACGCTGGGCACCACGCGGAACAGGCGCTTGAGGTGGTCTTCGCTGGTGGCGGTGCCAAGGGTGGCCACGGCATTGCGCAAACCTTGCTGGGCCAGGGCGATGACGTCCATGTAGCCCTCGACCACGATGATCTCGTCGAGGTTGCGGTTGAACTTGCGTGCCTCGTACAGCCCGTAGAGCTCCTGGCCCTTGTGGAACACAGGGGTTTCGGGGGAGTTCAGGTACTTGGGCTTGTCGTCGCCCAGCACCCGCCCGCCGAAGGCGATGACCCGGCCACGGCTGTCGCGGATGGGGAACATCACGCGGTCGCGGAAGCGGTCATAGCGCTTGCCGGTCTCGGCATTCTCGATCAGCAGGCCGGCGTCGACCATGGCCTTTTGCTGCAGGGCGTCGCTGCTCAGGTGCTTGAACAGGTTGTCCCAGCCCGGCGGCGCGAAGCCCAGGCCGAAGTCGCGGGCGATTTCGCCGGACAGGCCGCGGCCCTTGAGGTATTCGACGGCCGAGCGGCGTGTCGGGTGGTTCTTCAGGGCCTGGCGATAGAACTCGGCAGCGGCTTCGAGCAGCGGGTACAGCGGCGAATCGGTGGGCTGGCGGGGCTTTTGCCCGCGGCTGCTCTCTTCGCGCGGCACTTCCATGCCGGCGGCCTTGGCCAGCTCTTCGACAGCCTGGGGGAAGTCCAGGTTGTCGTGGTCCATGATGAAGCCCAGGGCGTTGCCGCCGGCGCCGCAACCGAAGCAGTAGTAGAACTGCTTGTCGGGGCTGACGCTGAAGGAGGGGGTCTTCTCCTTGTGGAACGGGCAGCAGGCCGTGTGGTTCTTGCCGGACTTTTTCAGGTTTACACGCGAACTCACCACGTCGACGATGTCGGTGCGGTTGAGGAGGTCGTCAATAAAACTCTGGGGAATCAGCCCGGCCATGGCACTCTCGTCATCAGGCGACAATCAAGTGTAATCGCTAATGCTGCGGGAACAGCGACGCATTCGATGCAAGCTCGAATGACGTGACACAAAAAAGGAAAGGGGTGTGCTCGTCTGCAGCCGGTGAAGGCTCGTCAGGGGTGACGTGCACTGCTGGCGGTTAGGCCAGGTCTGACGTGTGAGGCAGGCTTGCCCTTGCTGCATAGCAGTTTGGGCATCTCAGGCGCTCGACCCGAAGGTCCAGGCCAGAGGAAACAGCATCAACTGCCGACAGCCCGGCTTGCACCGGGCATGGCAGAAGCTGGCGACGAACGTCTGTAATCAGTACAGACGAACGGCGCGGCGCTGTTCGCGCTGAACTTTCTTGGCGTGGCGTTTGACAGCGGCTGCTGCCTTGCGCTTACGCTCGGAAGTTGGCTTCTCGTAAAATTCGCGGCTACGAACTTCAGCCAGTACACCGGCTTTTTCGCAGGAGCGCTTGAAACGACGCAGAGCTACGTCGAAGGGTTCGTTCTCTTTAACTTTGACGGCTGGCATCCAGAGCTACCTTCATTCATTACCGGGGGTCAACGAACTCGTGGCAAATATGTGCACTGGAGAACGTCGGTTTTTAAGGGTTGCGGATGTTAACCCTTAGCTGGCCTGAATGCAAAGCCTCTGATCGAAAACCGCTGGTCGGCACCGGGAGCGAGGACTATCATGCGCGCCTTCGAATTCAGCCCCAACAAGGCGCAAACCCATGCTAGTACTGGGATTGGAAACATCCTGCGACGAAACTGGTGTCGCATTATACGACAGCGAACGCGGCCTGCTGGCCGATGCACTGTTCAGTCAGATCGACCTGCACCGCGCGTATGGCGGGGTTGTGCCGGAGCTGGCCTCGCGTGATCACGTCAAGCGCATGCTGCCGTTGATCCGCCAGGTGCTGGCCCAGGCCGACTGCGTGGCCACCGAGATCGACGCCATCGCCTACACGGCAGGCCCTGGCCTGGTCGGGGCGCTGCTGGTGGGGGCTTCGTGCGCCCAGGCGCTGGCCTTTGCCTGGGGCATCCCGGCCCTGGGCGTGCACCACATGGAGGGCCACCTGCTGGCACCGATGCTCGAGGCGCAACCGCCGGAATTTCCGTTCGTCGCCTTGCTGGTGTCGGGCGGCCATACGCAGTTGGTACGTGTGGATGGCATCGGCCAGTACGAACTGCTTGGCGAGTCCCTCGATGATGCGGCCGGCGAAGCGTTTGACAAGACGGCCAAGATGATGGGCCTGAACTATCCCGGTGGCCCGGAGATCGCGCGCCTGGCGCTGCAGGGCGTGCCGGGTCGGTTCGTGTTCCCGCGGCCGATGACCGATCGTCCGGGCCTGGATTTCAGCTTCAGCGGCCTGAAGACCTTTGCCCTGAACACCTGGCAGCAGTGCCAGCGTACCGGGGACGACACCGAGCAGACCCGTTGCGACATCGCTCTGGCGTTCCAGCAGGCGGTGGTGGAGACTTTGACCATCAAGTGCAAGCGCGCCCTCAAGCAGGCCGGGCTCAAGCGCCTGGTGATCGCAGGTGGGGTGAGTGCCAACAAGGCCCTGCGTGCCTCGCTGGAGGAGATGCTGGCCGGGCTCAAGGGCAATGTGTACTACGCGCGCCCCGAGTTCTGCACCGACAACGGCGCGATGATCGCCTATGCCGGGTGCCAGCGTCTGGCGGCCGGGCAGCGGGAAACCCTGGCGATCAGCGTGCAGGCACGCTGGCCGATGGAGCAGTTGCAGGGGCTGTGAGCATGAGCGCCGCTCATGTGAACGCCTCAGAAATGCCGTTCGCGCCCGGCAAAAAGGTCGCGTAGATTGCCGCGATGGCGCCATACGATGAGCACGGTCAGCACGCTCATCGGCAGAAGCGCCTCGGGCTCGCGCCAGGCCAGCAGGGGCAGGGCCAGGGGCGTTGCGATCAAGGCGGCCAGCGAGCTGGTGCGGGTCAGGTAGAAGGTCAGCAGCCATGCGCTGATGGCCAGCAGGGCGGCCGGGGGGTAGAGCCCCAGCAGCACGCCGGCGGCAGTGGCCACGCCCTTGCCGCCGCGAAAGCGGAAGTACAGCGGAAACAGGTGGCCGACCACCGCGCACAGGCCTATCCAGGCCTGCTGCTGCTCGTTGAGGCCGACCAGGCTGGCGATCAGCACGGGCAACAGGCCCTTGCACAGGTCGCCAAGCAGGGTCAGGATCGCCAGCTTGCGGCCTGCCAGACGCAGCATGTTGGTGGCGCCGGCATTGCCTGAGCCGCAGGCACGCGGGTCGGGGCTGCCGCTCAGGCGGCTGAGAACGATGGCGAAGGACAGCGAGCCGAGCAGGTAGGCGAGCGACGCCAGTAACCAAAACATGCTAACTATTCCGGGCGAGGACGCCCTGATTCTAGCGGCGCAAGGCGCCCTTGTCGTGCTGTGGAGAGAAGTGCTTGGACAGAGTGTTCATCGAAGGGCTGGAAGTCGACACCGTGATCGGCGCCTATGACTGGGAACGCGGTATTCGCCAGTGCCTGCGCCTGGACCTGCGGTTCGCCTGGGACAATCGCCCGGCGGCGGCCGGCGACGACCTGAGCCTGGCCCTGGACTATGCCAGCGTCACGGCACGTATCCAGGCATTTGCCGAACAGGCCAGCTATGAGCTGGTCGAGACGTTCGCCGAACGCCTGGCCAAGGTGCTGATGGACGAGTTCCAGATTCCCTGGCTGCAACTGAAGCTGACCAAGCCTGGCGCCATCGCGGCGGCAAGCGGGGTGGGCGTGGAGATCGAGCGCGGATGTCTCTGACCCCGGTATACCTAGGCCTTGGCAGCAACATCGAGCGCGAGCGGCACCTCGGCGCCGGGCTCGATGCGCTGGCTGCGATGCTCAGGGACATGCGCTGCTCGACGGTGTTCGAAAGCCAGGCGGTGGGCATCAAGAGCGGGCCGTTTTTCAATCTGGTGGTCACCGGCCTGACCGACCTGCCATTGCTTGAACTGGACCGTCGCCTGAAGTTCATCGAGGCCGACAACGGCCGTTATGCTCCGGATCGCAAGGGGCTGCCGCTGGATATCGACGTGCTGATGTATGGTGACCTGCACGGCAGTTTCGACGGCCTGGTGTTGCCAAGGGCCGAAATTCTCAAGAATGCGTTCGTCTTGTGGCCATTGTCGTTGATCGCGCCGGAACTCGTGCACCCTGGAGCAGGCAAGAGCATGGCCCAGTTGTGGCAGCAGGCGCAGATCGACCAGGTACTCGAACCGGTGCCATTCACCTGGAATGGCAAGGCGCTGCCGCTGGACTGACGGTCAGGGGCGGCAATCAGGAATCGCCGCCCTTGCCGGCCTAACTATTCAGGGTTTGGCGCTTTCCTTGTAGGCCTTGAGCGCATTCAGCCGCTCGCGCTTGATCGCCTCGCCCAGGCCCTGGCCGGCAAAGCCCTTCTCTACCAGTGGCTGCACCGCCACTGCCCGCGCGGCATCTGCTGCGCCACGCAGGTAGGTGGCCTGTGGATAATCACGCTCCTCCAACCCCAGTCGCCCGCGCGCGTCCATCTCGCACGCGGCGATGAACTCTTCAAAGCGTTGCGGGCGCCGGTACACGTCGAAGCGCTGCAGCAACTCCAGCAAGGTCGATGCCTTCAGCTCCAGGGCCCGGTGGCCATGGGTATGGTACTCGCCCACCAGCAAGGCCAGTTCCTGGCAGTCGCGCGGTACCTTGAAGCGCTGGTTGACCGCCTTGATCGCCTTCAGCCCGCGGTGCTCATGGGCGATATGCCGCGGCCACTCCTCTTCGGGGGTCAGGCCTTTGCCCAGGTCATGCAGCAGGCAGGCCCAGCGTACCGTCAGCGGCTGGTTGTGACGGGCCGCCTGCTCCAGCACCGACAGGGTATGCACGCCGGTGTCGATTTCAGGATGATGCGCCGCAGGTTGCGGAACGCCGAACAGCACGTCGAGTTCGGGCATCAACTGCTTCAGTGCCCCGCAATCACGCAGCACCTGAATGAACACCTGGGGTTGCTCTTCCATCAGGGCGCGGGCGATTTCCTTCCAGCTGCGCTCGGCGGTAAGGGCTTGCAGTTCACCCGACTCGCTCAGCTCGCGCATCAGTGCGAGGGTTTCGGGGGCTACCTGGAAACCCAGCCCGGCATAGCGCGCGGCGAAACGCGCTACGCGCAGCACACGCAGGGGATCTTCGGCGAACGCGGGGGAAACGTGGCGTAAAATCCGGTCTTGGAGATCCTGCTGGCCCTTGTACGGGTCGGTGATCCGGCCCTGTTCGTCCTCGGCCATTGCATTGATGGTCAGGTCGCGCCGCACCAGGTCTTCTTCCAGTGTGACCTCGGGGCTGGCATGGAAGGTGAAGCCGCCATAGCCGCGCCCGCTTTTGCGCTCCGTACGCGCCAGTGCATATTCTTCACCGCTGTGAGGGTGAAGGAAGACGGGGAAGTCGGCCCCCACCGGACGGTAGCCCTGGGCCTGCATCTGCTCGACCGTCGCACCCACCACCACCCAGTCGATATCGGTGACCGGCCTGCCCAGCAGGCGGTCGCGCACGGCACCACCGACTTTATAGATCTGCATGAAAAAACCTCCGTTGAGGCCACAGGATACCCTGTCTGGCCACAACGGAGGTTGGCGCGGGCGGCTACAGGTGGACGACAGCCAGGTCCAGCCGTCCGTAGTCACCTTCGCCGTGTTCGCCCTTTGGGGGGACGTGGTGGGTCTTCATCACCTGGTCGCCTTGCAGGGTCTCCAGATGGATGTCGAAGCCCCACAGGCGGTGCAGGTGCTTGAGCACCTCGTCGGTGGAGTCGCCCAGCGGTTTGCGGTCATGTTGCTGGTGACGCAGCGTCAGCGAGCGGTCGCCACGCCGGTCTATGCTCCAGATCTGCACGTTGGGTTCGCGGTTGCCCAGGTTGTATTGCGCGGCCAGGATCTCGCGGATGGTGCGGTAGCCTGCTTCGTCGTGGATGGCCGGTACCAGCAGGTCGTCCTTCTGGTCGTCGTCCAGGATGCTGAACAGCTTGAGGTCGCGAATCACCGTGGGCGACAGGTACTGCAGGATGAAGCTCTCGTCCTTGAAGCTGCTCATGGCGAACTTGATGGTCGACAGCCAGTCGCTGCCGGCAATCTCGGGGAACCACCGGCGGTCTTCCTCTGTGGGGTGCTCGCACATGCGCCGGATGTCGCGGTACATGGCAAAACCCAGGGCATAGGGGTTGATGCCGCTGTAATAGGGGCTGTCGAAGCCTGGCTGGAACACCACGCTGGTGTGCGACTGCAGAAACTCCATCATGAAGCCCTCGGTCACGAGGCCTTCGTCGTACAGGTCGTTCATCAGGGTGTAGTGCCAGAAGGTCGCCCAGCCTTCGTTCATCACCTGGGTCTGGCGTTGCGGGTAGAAGTACTGTGCGATCTTGCGCACGATGCGCACGATCTCGCGTTGCCAGGGTTCGAGCAGCGGGGCGTGCTTCTCGATGAAGTACAGGATGTTTTCCTGCGGTTCGGCCGGGAAGCGCGCGTTGTCTTTCTCGTTGTACTTGTCGGTGCCCTTGGGAATGGTGCGCCACAGGTCGTTGATCTGCTTTTGCAGGTGTTCTTCGCGGTCCTTCTGGCGGCGACGCTCTTCTTCGGCGGAGATCGGGTAGGGCCGCTTGTAGCGGTCGACGCCGTAGTTCATCAGGGCATGACAGGAGTCCAGCAGGTCTTCCACCGCGTCGATGCCGTGGCGCTCCTCGCACTGGGTGATGTACTGCTTGGCGAACACCAAATAGTCGATGATCGAGCTGGCGTCGGTCCAGGTGCGGAACAGGTAGTTGCCCTTGAAGAAGCTGTTGTGCCCGTAGCACGCGTGCGCCACCACCAGCGCCTGCATGCAGATGGTGTTCTCCTCCATCAGGTAGGCGATGCAGGGGTCGGAGTTGATCACGATTTCGTAGGCCAGGCCCATCTGGCCGCGGCTGTACGATTTTTCTGTGCTCAGGAAATGCTTGCCGTAGGACCAGTGGTGATAGCCCAGCGGCATGCCGACCGACGCATAGGCGTCCATCATCTGCTCGGCGGTAATCACCTCGATCTGGTTGGGGTAGGTGTCCAGGGCGTAGCGCTCGGCCAGGCGACTGATTTCGCGGTCGTATGCCTGGATCAGCTCGAACGTCCACTCGGACCCGGTGGAAAGGGGTTGGCGCTTCTGCTCTCTGGCGGTCATGTGGCTAACCTGCGCTGGAAGAGTTCACGGAAGACCGGGTAGATATCGCCGGCCGACACCAGCTGCTGCTGGGCGAAGGTATCGGCGAAGGCTTCGCCGATGCGTTCGTATTCGAACCACAAGGCCTGGTGCTCGCGAGGGGTGATCTCGACGTAAGTGTAGTACTGCACGAACGGCATGATCTGCTTGGTGAGGATCTCGCGGCAGATGGGCGAGTCGTCATTCCAGTTGTCACCGTCCGAAGCCTGGGCCGCGTAGATGTTCCATTCGCTGGCCTGATAGCGCTCGGCCATGATTTCCTGCATCAGTTTCAGGGCGCTGGAGACGATGGTGCCGCCCGTCTCGCGGGAATAGAAGAACTCTTCCTCATCCACTTCGCGCGCGCTGGTGTGATGGCGGATGAACACCACCTCGATCTTGTCGTAGTTTCGCTTCAGGAACAGGTACAGCAGGATGAAGAAACGCTTGGCGATGTCCTTGGTGGCCTGGGTCATGGAGCCGGACACGTCCATCAGACAGAACATCACGGCCTTGGAACTGGGGTTGGGCTGCTTGACCAGCAGGTTGTACTTGAGGTCGAAGGTGTCGAGAAAGGGTACGCGGTGGATACGTGCACTCAGACGTTCTATTTCCCCTTCGATTTCCTGGATATCGCCGAAGTTGTCCGGCTCTTCGCGCTTCAGGCGTGCCAGCTCTTCCTGGGCGGCGCGCAGTTTGGCGCGGCTGCTGCCCGACAGTGCAATGCGCCGCGCATGGGCTGAGCGCAGGGTGCGGATGATATTGATGCGCGACGGGTTGCCTTCATTGCTGATGCCCGCGCGCACGGTCTTGAAGGTGTCGGTGCCGGTCAGGTGACGCTTGACCAGGTTGGGCAGCTCGAGGTCTTCGAACATGAACTCGAGGAATTCTTCCTGGGTGATCTGGAAGACGAACTCGTCCATGCCTTCGCCGGAATTGCCGGCCTTGCCCTTGCCGCCGCCTCCACCGCCGCCCTGCGGACGCGCGATATGCTCGCCGGCGGTGAACTCCTTGTTGCCCGGGTGTACGACGGTCTGCTTGCCGCCGCGTCCATGGTGCAGTACCGGTTCGTCGATATCCCGGCCAGGAATGCTGATCTGCTCGCCATGCTCCATGTCGGTGATGGAGCGACGGCTCACGGCCTCTTCGACGGCCTTCTTGATGTGGTCACGGTAACGCCGCAGAAAGCGCTGGCGGTTGACCGTGCTCTTGTTCTTGCCGTTCAGGCGTCGGTCGATCACATAGCTCATAGGCCCCTCCGGGAGTAGGCATTAGCTGCAAGCTTCAAGCTTCTAGCTTCAAGATGGGCAGCGCTGTCGCTGCAGGCCCGGCGCATACTCCGGGCTTGCAGTTGACAGCCTGACGCTTGCCGCTTATTGCGATTTCCTGACCCGCAGGTACCATTCCGAGAGCAGCCGGACCTGTTTGTCCGTGTAGCCGCGTTCGACCATTCGCGTAACGAAGTCGTTGTGCTTCTGCTGGTCCTCCTTGCTCGCCTTGGCGTTGAAGCTGATGACCGGCAGCAGGTCTTCGGTGTTGGAGAACATTTTCTTCTCGATCACCACCCGCAGTTTTTCGTAGCTCAGCCAGGTCGGGTTCTTGCCGTTGTTGTTGGCCCGGGCGCGCAGCACGAAGTTGACGATCTCGTTGCGGAAATCCTTCGGATTGCTGATGCCAGCCGGTTTCTCGATCTTCTCCAGCTCCTCGTTGAGGGCGATGCGGTTGAGGATCTCGCCGGTTTCGGGGTCGCGGTACTCCTGGTCCTGAATCCAGAAGTCGGCGTACAGCACATAACGGTCGAAGATGTTCTGCCCGTATTCGCTGTAGGACTCCAGGTAGGCGGTCTGGATTTCCTTGCCGATGAATTCGATGTAGCGCGGTGCCAGGTATTCCTTGAGGTAGCGCAGGTAGCGCTCGCGCACCTCGGCCGGGAACTGTTCCTGTTCGATCTGCTGCTCCAGCACGTACAGCAGGTGCACCGGGTTGGCCGCGATTTCATGGGGGTCGAAGTTGAACACCTTGGACAGGATCTTGAAGGCGAAGCGGGTCGACAGACCGTTCATGCCTTCGTCGACACCGGCCGAGTCGCGGTACTCCTGGATCGACTTGGCCTTCGGATCGGTGTCCTTGAGGTTCTCGCCGTCATACACGCGCATCTTGGAGTAGATGTTCGAGTTCTCCGGCTCCTTGAGGCGCGACAGCACCGTGAACTGGGCCAGCATCTTCAGGGTGTCGGGTGCGCAGTGGGCCTTGGCCAGGGAGCTGTTGAACAGCAGCTTGTCGTAGATCTTGATCTCGTCGCTCACGCGCAGGCAGTACGGCACCTTGACGATGTAGATCCGGTCGATGAACGCCTCGTTGTTCTTGTTGTTGCGAAAGCTGTGCCATTCCGATTCGTTGGAGTGGGCCAGCAGAATCCCGGAGTAGGGGATGGCGCCGAGGCCCTCGGTGCTGTTGTAGTTGCCCTCCTGGGTGGCGGTGAGCAGCGGGTGCAGGACCTTGATCGGTGCCTTGAACATCTCGACGAATTCCATCAGGCCCTGGTTGGCCCGGCACAGTGCGCCCGAATAGCTGTAGGCGTCGGCGTCGTTCTGCGGGAATTCCTCGAGCTTGCGGATATCGACCTTGCCCACCAGCGCCGAGATGTCCTGGTTGTTCTCGTCGCCCGGCTCGGTCTTGGCCACGGCGATCTGGTTGAGGATCGAGGGGTAGAGCTTGACCACCTTGAACTGGCTGATGTCGCCGCCGAACTCGGCCAGGCGCTTGGTCGCCCAGGGCGACATGATGGTGTTCAGGTAGCGGCGCGGGATGCCGAAGTCCTCTTCGAGGATGGCGCCGTCCTCGGTGGCGTTGAACAGCCCCAGCGGGGACTCGAACACCGGCGAGCCCTTGATGGCGTAGAAGGGCACCTTTTCCATCAGTTGCTTGAGTTTTTCAGCCAGGGACGACTTGCCGCCACCCACCGGGCCGAGCAGGTAGAGGATCTGTTTCTTTTCCTCCAGGCCCTGTGCGGCATGGCGGAAGTAGGAAACGATCTGGTCGATGCATTCTTCCATGCCATGGAAGTCTTCGAAGGCGGGGTAGCGCCGGATCACCTTGTTGGAGAAGATCCGCGACAGCCGCGAATTGTTCGACGTGTCGACCAGTTCCGGCTCACCAATAGCCATCAACAGGCGTTCGGCCGCCGACGCATAGGCACTACGGTCCTGCTTGCAGAGCTCAAGATACTCCTGCAGCGAGAGCTCTTCCTGACGGGTGGACTCGAAACGTTGTTGGAAGTGGCTAAAAATACTCATGACGTCACCTCGCTCGATACGTGGAGCCGACGTCGGATCGATCAGTTGATGCTGGCATGCAGACGGCACTGCCGCCTGCTGTATACCCCCCAGAACACCCTTGGAACCTTACCGATGACCCGCACGCCGGTGTACCGGCTCTCCCCTTTTTGGATGGCCTGGGCTTAAGGATAGTTGGTAATCGGCGAGGTCAAGGGCGGTTGGGCGATTAGTTCGCCACGACCGTTCGTCTGGTCTGGCGCGAGCCCGCGCAGGGCGCGGGCTGCAGGCCAACAAAAAAATTATTCGGCAGAGCCCTGGGCGGTTTCTGCCGGGAAGGTGGCGCGCCACAGCTCGAAGCCGCCGTCGAGGCTGTAGACGTCGGAAAAACCCTGGCTGACCAGATACGCGGCCGCGCTCTGGCTGGAGTTGCCGTGGTAGCAGACCACCACGGTGGGGGCGTCGAGGTCGGCGCCGCGGATGAAATCGGCGACCGACTGGTTGTCCAGGTGGCGGGCGCCGGTGATGTGGCCGTTGGCAAAGGTGGGCTGGTCGCGGATATCGACCACCACGGCGCCTTGCGCACGCAGCGCCTGAGCCTGCTCTGGAGGGATACGTTTGAATTCGCTCATGGGCGGGTCCTTCAGGATTGATCGGCTATTCTAGCCGGTTGCACGGGGCTGGCCAGCGGGCGTACGGTGCCTTCTTCGGTGCACTCGCAGCGGTGGTACTGGCCGGTATCGACATTGAACAGGGTCATCGCACCGCCCCACACGCAGCCGGTATCCAGTGCGTACACGCCTGGCTCGGTGCAGCGGCCCTCGAGGGCTGCCCAGTGTCCAAAGATGATCTTCACGTGACGCGAGCGACGGCCCTTGTGGGCGAACCACGGTTTGTAGCCGGGTGGGGCGGTGTCGGCGCCTTCCTTGCCCTTGAGGTCCAGTTTGCCCTCGGCGGTGCAGAAGCGCATGCGGGTGAAATAATTGGTGATGACCCGCAGGCGTTCGACCCCGCCCAGGTTCTTGTTCCACTTGTTCGGCTCGTTGCCGTACATGCCGTCCAGATAGAGCTTGAGCCGATTGTCATCGCGTAGCACTTCTTCGACCTCGCCAGCCAGCTCCAGCGCCTTGCCCAGGGTCCACTGCGGTGGAATGCCGGCATGCACCATCGCCACGCCGCGCTGCTCGTCGTAATGCAGCAGCTTTTGCCGGCGCAGCCAGTCGAGCAGTTCGTCGGCATCCGGGGCATCGAGAATCTCGCGCAGGGTGTCGCTTTTCTTCAGGCGCTCGATGTTGTGCCAGGCGGCCAGCAGGTGCAGGTCGTGGTTGCCCAGCACGCACACCAGCGAGTCGCGCATGGCGTACAGATAGCGCAGGGTTTCCAGCGACTCGGGGCCGCGGTTGACCAGATCGCCGACCAGCCACAGGCGGTCGACCGACGGGTTGAAGTTCACCCGCTCGAGCAGGCATTTGAGCGGTTGCAGGCAGCCCTGGAGATCGCCGACGGCATACACCGCCATCAGTGCAGCGACCCGGGTACGGCCAGGCGGAACGCCTTGATCGGGGCCTCGAAACGGATGCCATCCTCGGCGAACATCTGATAGCTGCCTTCCATGGTGCCCACCTGGGTGCTTAGCACGGCACCACTGCTGTAGGTGTGGCTCTGGCCAGGCTCGATCAGAGGCTGCTGGCCGATCACCCCGGCGCCCTTGACCTCTTCCACCTGGCCATCGCCATTGGTGATGAGCCAGTGACGCGACATCAGCTTGGCCGCCACCGAACCGTTGTTGTGCACGGTAATGGTATAGGCAAAGGCAAAGCGGTCGTTTTCGGGATCGGAATGTTCTTTGAGGAAGCGGGTGACGACGTCGACGTCGACCTGATAGCGGGGATCGGACATTCAAGAGGGCCTTGGCAACAGACGCGAATACGGCAATGGCATCAGTCTAGGCTATCGGCGGGGTTGCCGGCCAGTCATGCGGGCATGACCGGCCGTTATCAGGTGTTACTGCGGCTGTTCGGCCAGCTTGTCGGCCAGGCGCACGAAGGCGGCCAGGTCCAGTTGCTCGGGGCGCAGGCTGCCATCGACACCGGCGGCGGCGATCTCGTCGCTGCTGAGCAGGGCCTTCAAGGTGTTGCGCAGTGTCTTGCGGCGCTGGTTGAACGCTTCGCGCACGATGCGCTCGAGCAGGCGATGATCCTTTGCCGGGTGCGGCAGGGTGGTGTGGGGTACCAGGCGCACGATGGCCGAATCGACCTTGGGCGGTGGGTTGAACGCCCCCGGGCCGACGTTGAACAGGTGTTCCACGCGGCAGTGGTACTGCACCATGATCGACAGGCGGCCCCAGTCGCCACCGCCCGGGCCGGCGGCCAGGCGCTCGACCACTTCCTTCTGCAGCATGAAGTGCATGTCGCGGATCAGCTCGGCGTTGGCCAGCAGGTGAAAGATCAGTGGGGTGGAGATGTTGTACGGCAGGTTGCCGACCACCCGCAGGCTGCGCGGCGCAGCGCCCAGGCTGGTGAAGTCGAACTTGAGCGCATCGCCCTGGTGCAGGCGGAAGTTGTCACGGCCGGCGAACTGCTGGTTGAGGATCGGTACCAGGTCCTTGTCCAGTTCCACCACATCCAGCTGGCCGCCGCTGTTGAGCAGGCCCTGGGTCAGGGCGCCCTGGCCCGGACCGATTTCCAGCAGGCGCTCACCTGCCTTGGCGCTGATCGAGCGCAGGATGCGGTCGATGACGCCGGCGTCGTGCAGAAAGTTCTGGCCGAAGCGCTTGCGCGCCTTGTGTTGGTATTGCTCGGTCATAAATGGGTCTCGGCCATCTGGTAGGCGGTTTCCAGTGCTACCTGCAGGCTGCCGGTGTCGATCCTGCCGGTGCCGGCAAGGTCCAGGGCAGTGCCGTGGTCCACCGATGTGCGAATGATCGGCAGGCCCAGGGTAACGTTCAAGGCGGCGCCGAAGCCCTTGTACTTGAGCACCGGCAGGCCCTGGTCGTGGTACATCGCCAGCACTGCGTCGCAGTGCTCCAGATATTTGGGGGTAAACAGGGTGTCGGCAGGCAACGGGCCGCGCAGGTCCATGCCTTCGCTGCGCAGGCGCGCCAATGTCGGTTCGATGATGTCTATTTCTTCGCTGCCCAGGTGGCCGCCTTCACCCGCATGCGGGTTGAGCCCGCACACCAGGATGCGTGGCTGGGCGATGCCGAACTTGCTCTGCAGGTCGGCATGCAGGATCCGCGTGACCCGCTCCAGGCGTTCGGCGGTGATGGCGTCGGCCACTGCGCGCAGCGGCAGGTGCGTGGTCACCAGGGCCACGCGCAGCCCGCGGGTGGCAAGCATCATCACCACTTGCGTGGTGTGGGTCAGCTCGGCGAGGAATTCGGTATGCCCGGAAAACGCAATGCCGCTTTCGTTGATCACGCCCTTGTGCACGGGCGCGGTGATCATCCCGGCAAAGTGCCCGTCAAGGCAGCCCTGGCCCGCACGGGTCAGGGTTTGCAGTACGAAGGCGGCGTTGCGTTTGTCCAGCTGCCCGGCGACTACCCGGCTTGCCAGCGGCGTGTCCCACACGTACAGGCTGCCCGCAGGGGCAGGCGCATCCGGGAAGGCGTCGGGGCTGACAGGCAGCAGCGTGACGGCCACGCCCAGTTGCGCGGCCCGCTCGACGAGCAGGTCACGACTGGTAATGGCGATCAGGGGGTGGGGCTGGGCGTGCTCGGCGAGCAGCAGGCACAGGTCAGGTCCTATGCCGGCCGGCTCGCCGGGTGTCAGGGCGAAGCGCTGGTGTTTCACTGGGCTGCCTGGTCGGCGCCAGGAAGCTTGATTTCAACATAGGCTTCGTCGCGGATCTGACGCAGCCAGCTTTGCAGCTCTTCGTCGTACTTGCGGTTGCGCAGCACGTTCATGGCTTGCTGCTCGCGTGCCTGTTCGGTGCTGTCGGTGGAGCGACGGCCCAGGACTTCCAGTACGTGCCAGCCGTATTGGGTCTGGAACGGCTTGGACAGCTGACCCTGAGGGGTGCTGGCCATGACTTCGCGGAACTCGGGTACCAGTGCGTTCGGATCGACCCAGTTGAGGTCGCCGCCATTGAGCGCTGAACCCGGATCTTCGGAGAAGCTCTTCGCCAGCTCGGCGAAATCTTCGCCGGCGCTGATGCGTTCATAGAGCTTTTCCGCCAGTTGCTGGGTGGCGGCTTCGCTGCGCACTTCGCTTGGCTTGATCAGGATGTGGCGAACATGCACTTCGTCGCGCAGCTGTGTCTGGCCGCCGCGCTTTTCCTGCAGCTTCAGGATGATGAAGCCACCCGGTGTGCGTACAGGCTCGGTGACGTCACCCACAGCCATGGTGCTGAGCAGGCGATCGAAAGGAGGTGGCAGCTGGGCGGCCTTGCGCCAGCCCATCTCGCCACCTTCCAGTGCGTTCTCGCTGGCCGAACGGGCAGTCGCCAGCTGGGCGAAGTCGGCGCCTTGCTTGAGCTGCTGGTAGATCGCGGCCGCTTGCTGGCCAGCCGCCTGGATAGCCGCCGAGTTGGCGCTTTCCGGGGTCGGGATCAGGATGTTGGCCAGGCGGAACTCTTCGGACAACTGCATCTTGCCCAGGTCCGAGGCGAGGAAGTTCTTCACTTCCTGTTCCGAAACCTGGATGCGTTCGGCTACCCGGCGCTGGCGCACGCGGCTGATGATCATCTCGCGACGGACCTGCTCGCGGGCGTCATCGAACGACAGGCCGTCATGGGCCAGGGCCGCACGGAACTGGCTCATGTTCATGCCGTTGCGCTGGGCAATGGTGTCCATGGCCTGGTTGAGTTCTTCGTCGGTGATGCGGATGCCGGAACGATCGCCAATCTGCAGTTGCAGGTTTTCCACGATCAGGCGCTCCAGCACCTGCTGGTCGAGCACGCCGGGCGGAGGTGTGGCGCCGCCGCGCTTGGCGATGGTCTGTTCGACCTCGCGCACGCGCTGGTCCAGCTGGCTTTGCATGACCACGTCGTTGTCGACGATGGCCACCACCTTGTCCAGGGTCTGCACCGCGGCGTGCGCGGTGCTGCTCAGTAATACAGCGCCCAGCATCAGCGGGCGCAGACAGTCAATAAGCTTGGTCTTCACGTGCACGGTAACCTTGAATGCCTTCGTCGAGGAAAGTTTCGACCTTTTTACCCACTACACCACCGAGGCCTTTCAGCACGATCTGCAGGAAGATCCCATGGTCGCCTTTTTCGTTGGAGGGTGCGTCCTGGCTGTATTCGTCGTAATCGATCCAGTAGCGGTTGATCAGACGCAGCTTCCAGCAGCAGTTGTCGTACTCGAAACCGCCCATGGCTTCCAGGGTGCGGTTGCGGTTGTAGTCGTGCTGCCAGCGGGCGATTGCAGTCCACTGCGGAACGATCGGCCACATGACGGAGAAGTCATGTTGCTGGATCTTGTAGTAGTCCTTCACGTAGTTCGGAGTGCCAGGTGTGCCGTAGTCGCCGCCACCTACCTGCCAAAGACCGGTGCTCTGGTCATAGCGGACCAGGTCATTGCGGTAGCGATAGCCAAGATTGACGATTTTGTTGACATTGTCTTCCGGCTGGTAGTGGAACATCGCGCTACCCGAGCGAGTGCTGCGGCTGTCCGGATCCCAGTTGAAGTCGGAGTTGAAGCGCCAGTCGCGGTTGAAATTGTATTGATACTCCAGCGCGTAAGGCGACACATTCGAATGTGAGTCGGTGCGGGTGCGGTAGTCAATACGTGGCAGCTGGACTTTACGGTCTTTAAAGTAGAGGGCCTGGCCAATGCTGAAACGCTGACGTTCGAATCCGCTATCTTCTATCCAGCGATTAGTGATACCGAGTGACAGCTTATTTTCGTCGCCGATACGATCTGAGCCGCTGAAGCGGTTTTCTCGGAATAGCGACGAGTAGCTGAAAACCGACTCACCAGTATCGAACACTGGAATGTCCGTCTGGTCCTTGTAAGGTACGTACAGATAGAAGAGGCGAGGTTCCAGAGTTTGACGGTAGTCCTTGCCAAACCACTGGGTATCACGATCAAAATAAAGCCCGCTATCGACACTAAAGATCGGCACGCTGCGGTCTTGTGAACTACTGAACTCTTCGTTGGCGGCGAGGGTATCTTTGCCGCGTTGGTCAAGATCGAGTTGGTAGTTGGTGTAAACGTATTTCAACGACGGCTTGACATAGCCAAACGAGGCGTTCAGCGGAAGGCTGATTGACGGTGCCAAGTTGATACGATCGCCGTTGGATCGAGCTAGGCCACGTACACGTGTGTCATACCATGGGGCTGACACGCCATTTTCGTCCACGAAGTTACCTTTACGCAGATCACGATCGAAACGCACAAACTCGGTATTGTAGGCGATGTTCAGGCCGCCCGGCTGATAGGGGAGTTTGCCTCCGAAGGTAACCTGCGGCAAACGGCCATAGGGAGTGATCTTGCTGATGGTCGCCAGCTTGTAGTCCTGCACATTCAACCGCGCAGTGTAATCGTCGCCTCGATAGGTCAACGCACCTTGCTGGTTGATGTAGTCCTGGCTCTGTACGCCGATCTGATCCGATTCCAGATCCTGGAAATAGTACGGATCGCTGATGTCGGTGTAATCGACCTCGGTCATCAGGCGCTCGTCCAGGCCACCCTTGTGCTGCCAGTTGATCAGCCAGCGTTTTTCCTTGTAGTCGGACTGGCGCTTGCGCTCGTCCTCCTCGTCATTCAGCCACGCACCACCGAACTGCCCTTCGCTGGACTTGGTCAGGTAGCGGAACTCGCCTTCCATCAACAGGCCGCGCTTGGCCATGTAGCGTGGATACAAGGTGGCGTCGTAGTTCGGTGCCAGGTTGAAGTAGTACGGCGTGACCAGCATGAAGCCGGTGTCGCTGCTGGTACTGAACGATGGCGGCAGGAAGCCGGACTGGCGACGGTCATCGATCGGGAAGTAGATGTACGGGGTGTAGAACACCGGTACATCCTTGACCCGCAGGGTGACGTTGGTCGCGGTACCGAAGCCGGTGGCCGGGTTCAGTGTGATGTTGTTGCCCTTGAGCTGCCAGGCGTTGCTGTTCGGCTCGCAGGTGGTGTAGGTACCGTCCTTGAGGCGAATGATCGCGTTTTCGGCACGCTTGGCGTACAGCGCGTTACCGCGGATACGCGACTTGTGCATCACGTACTCGGCGTTGTCGACCTTGGCTTCACCGGTGTCGAGCTGGATGTCGGCGTGATCGCCAACCACCAGCGAACCATTGTCGCGGATCTTCACGTTGCCGCTCAGTTCGCCACGGTTCTCGGCCTGATACAGATTGGCCTCGTCGGCCTCGACCTGCATGCTGCCCTGGCGCATCACCACGTCACCGGCGAGGGTGGCGATCTGCTGCTCCTGCTGGTAGCGCGATACCTTGGCACCGATGAAGGTCGGCGCCTCGTCCTTGGGCGTGGTGTCATCCATGCCCGGACGGGTTGGCTCGATGTAGGCACCGGAGCAATACGGGCCGGCTTCGGCGAGCTGGGCAGGGGTCAGCTGATCGCGTGGTACCCAGTCCAGATGGCTGTAGTCGGCGCTGCGTGCCTTCAGGCCGCGCCCCTTGGTTTCGGTGACGAGTGCTGGGCCCTTGCCCGCCGCTTCGGCACTGCCGTCGGCGCTCTGGGCAGGCGTTTCGCCGGTCGAGCTGACCGCCGCACCGTCATGCACAGGGCGTGGTGGCAGGTTCGCGGTGCTGGTCTTGGGCTTGCAGTCCCAACCTCCGGCAGCGGAAACTTGGCAGTCGAACTGCTCGGCAGCCACCACGTACGACGTGGCCAGGGGTTGCATCGCCAGCAGACCGCCGGTGACGAGCAACGGGAATTTTTTACGAAACGCGGGGGATTTCAATGCCATCTTATTAGTCCGGGCTTCCTGCGTGCCATCTGCCCGCGTGTGGGGCCGCACGCCTCTCGATGGTCTGAAAAAGATGCTGGATAATAAAGCATGACCCGCTTGACGGCTAGGGCCGTCGGAGACCCATGTAATGCCCGAACATGATGTACGCCTGCAACACCTGAATGTATGGCTGGCCGAACAGCTGGCAAATCTTTTCCATAAACAGGGCTGGGGTCCGGTTCCAGCGGGCTGCCTGACCGCTGCCAGCAGCGACGCGAGCTTTCGCCGCTACTTCCGCTGGGCCGCCGAAGGACGCAGTTTTATTGTGATGGATGCCCCGCCGCCGCAGGAAAACTGCCGGCCTTTTGTGGAAATTGCTCATTTATTGGCCAGCGCCGAGGTCAATGTGCCGCAAATTCACGCTCAGGATCTCGAGCGCGGCTTCCTGCTGCTGAGTGATCTGGGCAACCACACCTACCTCGATGTGATCACCAGCGACAACGCCGATGGCCTGTTCGACGATGCCATCCAGGCGCTGCTGGCCTTCCAGCAACTGCCGATGCAGGCGCCGTTGCCCAGTTATGACGTGGCCCTGCTGCGCCGTGAGCTGGAGCTGTTCCCAGAGTGGTACGTGGGCCGTGAACTGGGCCTGCAGATGAACAATGAGCAGCAGGCGGCCTGGCAACGCATCAGCACCCTGCTGATCGACAGCGCCCTGGCCCAGCCCAAGGTGCTGGTGCACCGTGACTATATGCCGCGCAACCTGATGCAGAGTGTGCCCAACCCGGGCGTGCTGGATTTCCAGGATGCGGTGTACGGCCCGGTGACCTACGACATCACCTGTCTGTTCAAGGATGCCTTCCTCAGTTGGCCGCAGGCACGGGTGGAGGGCTGGCTCAAGGACTACTGGCAGCGGGCGCAGGCTCTGGGCGTTCCGGTGCAGGCCGATTTCGAGGACTTCCAGCGTGCCAGCGACCTGATGGGCGTGCAGCGCCACCTCAAGGTGATCGGCATCTTCGCGCGCATCTGCCACCGTGACGGCAAGCCGCGCTACCTGGCCGATGTGCCGCGGTTCTTTGCTTATATAGATGAAGTGATCGCCCGCCGCCCTGAGCTGGCCGAGCTGGATGAACTGATCGACAGCCTGCAGGCCGCAGGCGGGGCGCGCGCATGAAGGCGATGATTCTGGCCGCAGGCAAGGGCGAGCGCATGCGCCCGCTGACCCTGCATACACCCAAGCCGCTGGTGCCGGTGGCCGGCGTGCCGTTGATCGAGTATCACCTGCGCGCCCTGGCGAGGGCGGGCTTCACCGAGGTGGTGATCAATCATGCCTGGCTGGGACAGCAGATCGAAGAGCACCTGGGCGATGGCGCGCAACTGGGCCTGAGCATCCGCTATTCCGCCGAAGGCGAACCACTGGAAACCGGTGGCGGGATCTACAAGGCGCTGCCGCTGCTTGGCGACGCGCCTTTTGCGCTGATCAACGGCGACATCTGGACCGAGTACGACTTCAGCCGCCTGCCTGCGTCGCTGTCCGGGCTGGCGCACCTGGTGCTGGTGGACAACCCGGGCCATCACGGCAAAGGTGATTTCCGCCTGCAGGCCGGGCAGGTCAAGGATGCCGACGCGGTTTCGCCGACCTTGACCTACAGCGGGATCGCCGTGCTGCACCCGGAACTGTTCGACGGTTGCCAGGCCGGCGCCTTCAAGCTGGCACCGCTGTTTCGCCAGGCGATGGCCAAGGGCCTGGTCAGTGGGGAGCATTTCACTGGCCAGTGGGTGGATGTGGGTACCCTCGAACGCCTTGCCGAAGTCGAGCGCCTGCTCGCCGAGCGCCGCTGACATGTTGTGGCCGAGCACAGTGATTGGTGCCGGAGCGGGTTTTGCCATCGCCAGCATTCCAGGGGCGTTGCTGGGGGCATTGCTCGGTCAGGCGATGGACCGCCGTCTGCAACTGCACAGTTGGGCGCACCTGCGCGAGCGTCTGGGCGGGCGCGCGGTGCTGCGCGACGACGAAGTGCTGTTCGTGCTGCTTGGGCGCCTGGCCAAGAGTGAAGGGCGGGTGGTCGACGGACATATCCAGCAGGCGCGTCAGGAAATGCAGCGCCTGGAGATGAGCGAACCGGCACGTCTGCGCGCGATTGCCGCATTCAACCGGGGCAAGAGCGGCAGCGAGCGCCTGCATCCGCACCTGCGTCGCCTCAAGCAGCAACCCCATGCTGCCGAAGGCTTGCTGCGTGCCTGCTGGCGCATGGTCTGGGCCGATGGCCGGGTAGGGCGTCACGAGCGCGAACTGTTGATGCAGTGGGGGCAGCAGTTGGGCTGGTCGACGACCCGGGTGCAGGCACTGGCCAGCGACTACGAGCCGCACCGGGCGGCCCTGGGCAATCAGGGCATCAGCTATCCCGAGGCCCTGCGCTTGCTGGGGGTGTTACCCGAGACCGAGCCTGTACAGGTCAAGCAGGCCTACCGGCGCCTGCTCAGCCGGCATCATCCGGACAAACTGGTGGGTAGCGGCGCGAGCCCGGCGCAGGTGCGCGACGCCACCGAGCGTACCCGCGACCTGCATCAGGCCTACGCGGTGGTACGCAAGCGGCGCGGCTTCTAGTCGACCGCTTGCGGGCTCAGCCAGCCGCGAATGCGGCGGAACAGTTGCTCCTGCTCGGCAGCCTGGTTGCCGGGCATGGCCGTCAGGGCGACCTGGTGGTAGCTGCTGTCCTTGAGTCGCTTGCTGGCCTGCAGGCGGTTCACGGCCGCCTGCCTGGCGCCGGCCTGGTTGGCATAGTAGAAGTCGGCGGTCGGCAGCTTGAGCGTGGCGGCCAGGCTGTCGAGGCTGTGTTCGACGCGGGCCGGGTTCTGCGCAGCGACCATCACCAGCTTTTGCACCTGCGGCGGTTGCCGTTCGCTGATGTAACGGGCTGACCAATAGGCACCGCTGCCGCTGCCCAGCAGCACCACGCTGCGTGCGTTCTGCTGCTGTGCGTAGGCGACGGCGGCATCCAGGCGGGCGAAGATACGCTCGGCGTCGGCCTTTTCACTGGCCGCCGGATCGGTACTGGCGGGCGCTTCGGCGCTTTCGCTGTTTTCGGTTTCTGCTGCGGTGGCCTGGGCGATGTTGGCATTGGCATCGGCCGGCGTGGCCTTGGCCGGTGCGCCCTTCACGTCCTTGTCCGGTTGCGGGGGCGGTGCCGGGGTTTCCTTGCGGGCCACCGGGCTCTCGGCCAGCAGATCCGGCAGGCTCAGGCTCAGACTGGCCCACTTTGCATCGGGGAACTTGCGCCGCAGGGGGCCGACGGTGCGTGGCCAGTCGGCGCTCTCGCCGGCACCCGGGACGATGATCACCACGCCTTCGGGTGCCGGGGTGTTGGCAGGTTTCCACAGGGCCAGGAAGCTGTCGCTGCCGGCCTGCAGGGTTTGCTGCTCGTCCTTGGGCAATTGCCGCTCCAGGGCCTGGGCGTCTTCTTGGCTGCGCTCGGACAGCGCCTGGCGCGTGGCCGGCGCGGCATCGGCGTCGGCGGCCGGCGTTTCCTGCGCCAGAACTTGTGCGGTACAAGGTAGTATCAAGGACAGGCATAGCGCCGAAAGCGCCGTGCGTTTGAGTACGAACATTGATCGATCCAGGCCAGAGTGATACCGGCAGCCTAATGGTATTTGTCGACGACGGCCATGTTCGATGGCGGTCCCTTCATTGACGAGATTCAAGATGATGCGTTTGCGCTGCCTGTTGTTTATCGGCTGCTTGTGCTGGCCCTTTATGGCGAACGCGGAGCAGGCATCCGTACCGGCTGCGGTACGCCTGGCCCCGGCGCAACAGCAATGGCTCGACCAGCACCGCAGCTTGCGGGTGGGCCTGGTGTTGCAGGCTCCGTTCGCGCAGTTCGACCGGCGCCTGCAGCAGCTGTCGGGTGTCAACGTCGAGCTGATGAACTGGCTGGGCAGGGCATTGGACCTGGACCTGACGTGGCGCAACTTCCCCGACCAGGCCGCGCTCGAGCATGCCCTGGCCGGCGGCGAGATCGACCTGGCGCCAGGGCTGACCCAGACCCCGGCCAGCCTGCGTCGCTGGTTGTTCAGCGACCCCTACATGCGCGTACCGCAGTTGATCGTGGGCCCGCGCAACGGCTCGATGGCAGTGGACCTGGAGCGGCTCGCCGAAAACGAGCGGGTGGCAGTGCGCATGCCCAGTTCACTGGCCGACTATCTGCGCGCGACCTATTCCAACCTGAATCTTCAAGGCGTGCCGGCCGAGCGCCAGGCCTTGCAGCTGTTGCTCAGCGAGCAGGTGCGCTACGCGGTGCTGGATGAAGCGCAGTTGAGCCGGTTGTCGCGCGAGAACGAATTCAGCGATCTGGTGGTGGTGGGCGACATCGGTTTGCCGCAGTTGCTGCGGGTGGGCTCGCGGCGTGACTGGCCGATACTGGCCGACATCATCGAGGTCGGCCTGCAGGCCATCCCGGCCAAGGACCTGGAGCAATTGCACAACCGCTGGCTGCAACCCCGCTACCCGCGCCTGAGCGAGTCACCGGGGTTCTGGCAGAACCTGGCGTTGCTGTTCGCGGCGCTGTTCTTCAGCTGCGTCTTCATCGTGATCTGGCAGCGGCGCCAGCAACAGCAGTTGGAACTCAATCTGCTGGCTGCGCGGGAAAACATCGCCAAGCGCCTGGCCCGCGAAGAGGCGCTGCGCCTGAGCCAGTTCTCCCTCGACCAGAGCACCGTGGGCATCCTGTGGGTGCATTGGGACAGCCATGTGCGCTACGCCAACCGCGCGGTCGAAAACATGCTCGGCTATACCTCGGGGGCGCTGAACGATCGCCCGCTGATCGATATCGAGCCCAACCTGCACATGGACCGCTGGCTGGACCTGTGGAAGCGTGCACGGGCCAGCGACGAGGCGGCGCAGCGCTTCGAGACCCAGTGCCTGCGCGCCGATGGCAGCCTGGTACCGGTGGATGTGTCGTTGAGCTTCTTGCGCTTTCGCGATGCCGAATACCTGGTGGTGTTCATCAATGACGTCACCGAGCGCCGCCGTGCCCTGGCGGCGCTGCGCGAGAGCGAGGCGCGGCTCAAGGGCATTGCCGGCAACGTGCCGGGGCTGGTGTTCCGGCTGGAACGCAACCCGGCGATCGGCGACCTGGAGTTCCCCTATATCAGCGAAGGCAGCGAGGCCCTGGTCGGCTACTCGCCCATCGAACTGCAGCACCCGGACATGGGCTTGCGCAACCTGGTGCACAGCGAAGACCGCGCCGACTATCACCGCGTGCAGGACCAGGCGCTGGCCACCGACCAGGACTGGTCGTGGCAGGGCCGCATCGTCACGCGCCAGGGTGAGCAGCGCTGGGCCGACATCAAGGCCAGTACCCGCAATCTGCGCGACGGCCGCGTGGTGTGGGACGGGGTGGTATGGGACATCAGCCAGAGCAAGCGCGCCGAGCTGGAACTGGCGCGCTCCCAGGAGCAGCTGCGCGAACTGTCGGCGCACCTGGAGAGCGTGCGCGAGGAAGAGAAAGCGCGGATCGCCCGCGAGGTGCATGATGAGCTCGGGCAGATGCTGACCGTGCTCAAGCTGGAAACCTCGATGTGCGAGCTGGCCTATGCCGGGCTGGACCCGGGCCTGAACGAGCGCCTGGGCAGCATGAAGCGTCTGATCGCGCAGCTGTTCCAGCTGGTGCGCGACGTCGCCACGGCCTTGCGCCCGCCGATTCTGGATGCCGGCATTGCCTCGGCCATCGAGTGGCAGGCCCGGCGTTTCGAGGCCCGCACGCAGATCCCGTGCCTGGTCGAGGTACCGGACAACCTGCCGCCGCTCAGCGACGCCAAGGCCACCAGCCTGTTCCGCATTCTGCAGGAGGCCCTCACCAACGTCATGCGCCACGCCCACGCGCATACTGTGCAGATCAACCTGGGCCTGGACGGTGCGATGCTGTGCCTGACCATCAGCGACGACGGCGTGGGTTTCGTGCAGAGTGACCAGCGCCCGACCTCGTTCGGCCTGGTGGGCATGCGCGAGCGCGTGCTCATGCTGGGCGGCAGCATGCGCCTGGACAGCGAACCGGGCGAGGGCACCACGTTGAGCGTACGCATCCCCCTGAACAACGACAGGAGCTGACAGTGATTCGAGTATTGGTTGCCGAAGACCACACCATCGTGCGCGAGGGCATCAAGCAGTTGATCGGCCTGGCCAAGGACATGCAGGTGGTGGGCGAGGCCGGCAATGGCGAGCAGTTGCTCGAAGCCTTGCGCCACACCGAATGCGAGGTGGTGTTGCTGGATATCTCGATGCCGGGGGTGAACGGGCTGGAGGCGATACCGCGAATTCGCGCGTTGAGCGCGCCGCCGGCGATCCTGGTGCTGTCGATGCATGACGAAGCGCAGATGGCGGCGCGGGCGCTGAAGATCGGCGCGGCGGGGTACGCGACCAAGGACAGTGATCCGGCGCTGCTGCTGACCGCGATTCGCCGGGTGGCGGGGGGCGGGCGCTACATCGATCCGGACCTGGCCGACCGCATGGTGTTCGAGGTGGGGCTGACGGATTCGCGCCCCCTGCACTCGATGCTGTCGGAGCGCGAGTTCTCGGTGTTCGAACGGTTGGCCCAGGGGGCGAACGTCAACGACATTGCCCAGCAGCTGGCGCTGAGCAACAAGACCATCAGCACCCACAAGGCGCGCTTGATGCAGAAGCTGAATGTGACTTCGCTGGCGGAGTTGGTGAAGTATGCGATGGAGCACAAGCTGGTGTGAGTGTTCCAAAAACGACATCGGGTTGATCCCTTCGCTGGCAAGCCAGCCGCCACCGGTTCGGCGTGTACCGACAAACCTTGTGGGAGTTGGCTTGCCAGCGAAGGGGGCAGCACGGCTATCAACGTGTCTGAAAACGCCACCCTTGTAGGGCAATCCCTACCCGCAAGTTTCCATCCGGCTGATGGCATTCTCTCAGCACCCCCGATTTGCGCCACCTTCTGCCTTCTCTAGTCTTGGGTCACAGCAGTCATCCAACAAGAAGGTGCAGGTATGAGTGAGGTGAATTCGAACGCTGCAACCGGCGAAGTGCTGGTCAGCTTCCGTGGTGTGCAGAAGAGCTACGACGGCGAGTCGCTGATCGTCAAAGACCTGAATCTGGATATTCGCAAAGGCGAGTTCCTGACCCTGCTCGGCCCCTCGGGCTCGGGCAAGACCACCAGCTTGATGATGCTGGCAGGGTTCGAAACCCCTACCGCCGGCGAGATCCTGCTGGACGGGCGTTCGATCAACAACGTGCCGCCGCACAAGCGCGACATCGGCATGGTGTTCCAGAACTATGCGTTGTTCCCGCACATGACCGTGGCCGAGAACCTGGCCTTCCCGCTGAGCGTGCGCAACCTGAGCAAGACCGACATCAGCGAGCGGGTCAAGCGCGTGCTGAACATGGTGCAGCTCGAAACCTTCGCCCAGCGCTACCCCGGCCAGCTTTCAGGCGGCCAGCAGCAGCGTGTTGCGCTGGCTCGCGCCCTGGTGTTCGAACCGCAACTGGTACTGATGGACGAACCCCTCGGCGCCCTCGACAAGCAGCTGCGCGAACACATGCAGATGGAAATCAAGCACCTGCACCAGCGTCTGGGCGTGACCGTGGTCTACGTGACCCACGACCAGGGCGAAGCGCTGACCATGTCCGACCGCGTGGCCGTGTTCCACCAGGGCGAGATCCAGCAGATCGCCGACCCGCGCACCCTGTATGAAGAGCCGAAGAATACCTTCGTGGCCAACTTCATCGGCGAGAACAACCGTATCAACGGGCGTCTGCTCAGCCAGACCGGCGATCGCTGCCTGGTGGCGCTGCCCCGTGGCGAGAAGGTCGAGGCACTGGCCGTCAACGTCGGCCAGCCGGGCGAGCCGGTCACCCTGTCGATCCGTCCGGAGCGCGTGCGTCTGAACGGTCACAGCGAAAGCTGCGTCAACCGCTTCTCTGGGCGGGTGGCCGAATTCATCTACCTGGGCGACCACGTGCGGGTGCGTCTGGAAGTGTGCGGCAAGGCGGACTTCTTCGTGAAGCAACCCATCGCCGAACTCGACCCGGCCCTGGCCGTGGGCGATGTGGTGCCACTGGGCTGGGAGGTCGAGCACGGTCGCGCACTCGATCCTATTCTGGAAGCCCAGTGAGGATCGCCTCACCCATCCCAGCAACGCGGAGAGAACAATAATGAACAAACACTTGAAGCTGACCGCTCTGACCCTGGGCCTGTTCGCAGCAAGCCAGGCCATCGCCGCCGACCTGACCGTGGTCGCATTCGGGGGGGCCAACAAGGCCGCCCAGGTCAAGGCGTTCTACGAGCCGTGGGAAAAGGCCGGCAACGGCAAGATCATCCCCGCCGACTACAACGGTGAAATGGCCAAGGTCAAGGCCATGGTCGACACCAAGAGCGTGAGCTGGAACCTGGTGGAGGTGGAGTCGCCGGAACTGGCCCGCGGTTGTGACGAAGGCATGTTCGAGCAGCTCGACCCGGCCCTGTTCGGCGATGAGTCCGACTATGTGGCCGGCGCCATCCAGCCGTGTGGCGTGGGCTTCTTCGTGTGGTCGACCGTCATGGCCTACAACGCCGACAAACTCAAGACTGCGCCCACCAGCTGGGCGGATTTCTGGGATACCCAGAAATTCCCGGGCAAGCGCGGCCTGCGCAAGGGTGCCAAGTACACCCTGGAATTCGCGCTGATGGCCGACGGTGTGGCACCTAAAGACGTCTACAAGGTGCTGGGCACCAAGGAAGGCCAGGACCGCGCCTTCAAGAAGCTCGACGCCCTCAAGCCAAACATCCAGTGGTGGGAAGCAGGTGCACAGCCGCCGCAGTACCTGGCCTCGGGCGACGTGGTGATGAGCTCGGCCTACAACGGTCGCATCGCTGCGGTGCAGAAGGAAAGCAACCTGAAGGTGGTATGGAACGGCGGTATCTACGACTTCGATGCCTGGGCCATTCCGAAGGGCGCGAAAAACCTCGAGGACGCCAAGAAGTTCATCGCCTTCTCGATCCAGCCCGAGCAGCAGAAGGTGTTCTCCTCGAACATCGCCTACGGTCCGGCCAACAGCAAGGCCGTGGCGTTGCTGACGGACGAGGTCAAGAAGGACATGCCGACCACGCCGGAGAACATCGCCAATCAGGTGCAGATCGACGTGGTGTTCTGGGCTGACAACAGCGAGCAGCTGGAACAACGCTTCAACGCCTGGGCGGCCAAGTAAGCCGTGCCAATGGGGCGTCGGCATCGTGCTGACGCCTCTTGTTTCCAAGATTTTCGGAGTTCGCTATGGCCATCGCAGTGCCCCTGAACGAAGGCGCAGGTTCCAACCTCAAGAAGCGCCTGGCGCGTGCTGAACGCGTCAACCGCTGGAAGGCAAAAGCATTGATCGCACCGCTGGCAGTGTTTCTGCTGCTGGTTTTCATCGTGCCGATCGCCGCGCTGCTGTACAAGAGCGTCGGCAACCCCGAGGTGGTTGGCGGCTTGCCGCGCACCGTCGCCGCGGTGGCTGAATGGGACGGCAAGAGCCTGCCTGGCGAGGACGTGTACAAGGCCCTCAGCGAAGACCTCGCCGAATCGCGCAAGAACCAGACCCTGGGCGATGTTTCCAAGCGTCTGAACATGGAGCTGGCCGGCTACCGCAGCCTGCTGGCCAAGACTGCCCGGGCCCTGCCGTTCAAGACCGAGCCGCAATCCTACAAGGATGCGTTGCAGGAGCTGGACGAGCGTTGGGGCGACCCGGCCTACTGGCAGGCGATCCGCCGCAACACCAGCAGCGTGACGCCGTTCTACCTGCTGGCCTCGGTGGACCACCGTATCGATGACCTGGGCGAGCTGGCGCCGACCACCCCGGACCAGGCCATCTACCTCGACATCTTTGCCCGCACCCTGTGGATGGGCCTGGTGATCACCGTCATCTGCCTGGCGTTGGCGTACCCGCTGGCCTACCTGCTGGCCAACCTGCCGACCCGGCAGAGCAACCTGCTGATGATCCTGGTGTTGCTGCCGTTCTGGACCTCGATCCTGGTGCGGGTGGCGGCGTGGATCGTGCTGCTCCAGTCCGGGGGGCTGATCAACAGCGGCCTGATGGCGCTGGGGCTGATCGACAAGCCGATGGAACTGGTGTTCAACCGTACCGGCGTGTACATCTCGATGGTCCACATTCTGCTGCCGTTCATGATTTTGCCGATCTACAGCGTGATGAAGGGCATTTCCCCGACCTACATGCGTGCGGCGATCTCCCTGGGTTGCCATCCGTTCGCCAGCTTCTGGCGGGTGTACCTGCCGCAGACCTATGCCGGCGTCGGCGCAGGGTGCCTGCTGGTGTTCATCCTGGCGATCGGCTACTACATCACCCCGGCACTGCTGGGCAGCCCGAACGACCAGATGGTCAGCTACTTTGTCGCCTTCTACACCAACACCAGCATCAACTGGGGCATGGCCACCGCGCTGGGCGGGTTGCTGTTGCTGGCCACCGTGCTGTTGTACCTGATCTATAGCTGGCTGGTTGGCGCAAGCCGCCTGCGTCTGAGCTGAGGAGCGTTGTCATGCTGAGCCCTTACATGTCGCCCGTCGAACGGGTCTGGTACTACAGTTTGCGCATCCTTTGCGGGCTGGTGCTGCTGTTCCTGGTGTTGCCGGTACTGGTGATCATCCCGTTGTCGTTCAACTCGGGGAGCTTCCTGGTGTATCCGCTGCAAGGCTTCTCGCTGCAGTGGTACCAAGACTTCTTCGGTTCGGCCGAGTGGATGCGCGCCCTCAAGAACAGCATCATCGTGGCCCCGGCCGCGACGCTGCTGGCGATGGTGTTCGGCACCCTGGCCTCGATCGGCCTGACCCGTGGCGACTTCCCCGGCAAATCGCTGGTGATGGCCCTGGTGATCTCGCCGATGGTAGTACCGGTGGTGATCATCGGTGTGGCCAGCTACCTGTTCTTCGCCCCGCTGGGCCTGGGCAACAGCTTCACCTCGCTGATTCTGGTGCATGCGGTGCTGGGTGTACCGTTCGTGATCATCACGGTGTCGGCCACCCTGCAAGGCTTCAACCACAACCTGGTACGGGCTGCGGCCAGCCTGGGCGCCTCGCCGGTCACCACGTTCCGCCGGGTGACCCTGCCGCTGATCGCCCCGGGTGTGATCTCGGGGGCCCTGTTCGCCTTCGCGACATCGTTCGACGAGGTGGTGGTGACGCTGTTCCTCGCCGGGCCGGAGCAGGCCACGCTGCCACGCCAGATGTTCAGCGGTATCCGCGAGAACCTGAGCCCGACCATTGCTGCAGCGGCGACCTTGCTGATCGCGTTCTCGGTGGTGCTGTTGCTGACCCTGGAATGGCTGCGCGGGCGTGGCGAGAAGCTGCGTACCCAACAGCCGGGCTGAAACAGATGACCCTTCGCCGGTAGGGCTGGCTCCTGTAGGAGCCGGCCTTGCCGGCGAAGTGGGCACCACCGATCCTGATCCAGGCTTGATGCCAGTCAGCCCCTGACGGTTTGCCTGAGGTACAATGCGCGCCACCGTGATTCTGCCCAACAGGTGCGCCATGCAGCCCTACGCTATTGCCCCCTCCATCCTCTCAGCCGACTTTGCCCGCCTGGGCGAAGAAGTCGACAAGGTGCTCGAAGCCGGCGCCGACATCGTCCACTTCGACGTGATGGACAACCACTACGTTCCCAACCTTACCATCGGTCCGATGGTGTGCAGCGCCCTGCGCAAGTACGGCGTGACCGCGCCGATCGACGCACACCTGATGGTCACCCCGGTGGACCGCATCATCGGCGACTTCATCGAAGCCGGCGCCACCTACATCACCTTCCACCCCGACGCCACCCTGCACGTCGATCGCTCGCTGCAGCTGATCCGTGACGGCGGCTGCAAGGCGGGCCTTGTGTTCAACCCGGCTGCCTCGCTGGATGCGCTCAAGTACGTGATGGACAAGGTCGACATGATCCTGCTCATGAGCGTCAACCCGGGCTTTGGCGGCCAGAAGTTCATTCCGGCCACCCTCGACAAGCTGCGCGAAGCCCGCGCGCTGATCGATGCCAGCGGGCGTGATATCCGCCTGGAGATCGACGGTGGGGTCAACGTCAACAATATCCGGGAAATCGCCGCTGCTGGCGCCGACACCTTCGTGGCCGGCTCGGCGATCTTCAATGCCCCGGACTACAAAGAGGTGATCGCCAGGATGCACGCCGAACTGGCCCTGGCCCGCCCATGAGCGGCTTCGAGCAGCTGTTCCCCGGGGGCCTGCCCAAGCTGGTGATGTTCGACCTGGATGGCACCCTGATCGATTCGGTGCCGGACCTGGCGGCCGCCGTGGATCACATGCTGCTCGAAATGGGGCGCCAGCCCGCCGGTGTCGCCGCCGTGCGCGAATGGGTCGGTAATGGCGTGCAGGTGCTGGTGCGCCGCGCCCTGGCCGGCAGCATCGAGCATGCCGGGGTGGACGACGATGAGGCCGCGCGCGGGCTCGAGCTGTTCATGCAGGCCTATGCCGACAACCATGAATTGACGGTGGTCTACCCCGGCGTGCGTGACACCCTCAAGTGGCTGCACAAGCAGGGCGTGGAAATGGCCCTGATCACCAACAAGCCGGAGCGCTTCGTCGCTCCCTTGCTGGACCAGATGAAGATCGGGCGATACTTTCGCTGGATCATCGGCGGCGACACCCTGCCGCAGAAGAAACCCGACCCCGCCGCATTGCTGTTCGTGATGCAGATGGCTAACGTGGCGCCGGCCCAGGCGCTGTTCGTGGGCGACTCGCGCAGTGATGTGCTGGCGTCCCGGGCGGCAGGGGTGCAATGCGTGGCGCTCAGCTACGGCTACAACCATGGCCGCCCGATCAGCGAGGAGTCGCCCGCGCTGGTGATCGATGACCTGCGCGCGCTGCTGCCTGGTTGCTTAGATTCGGCCACTGAGCTAATGTCGGACGATCAATCCCCCCCTGATAGAGATTCCATCGTGGTGGCACCCGGCAAACTCTGGATGAAAGTCATCAAGGCCCTGGCCCGTTGGCGTTGGCGCGCCTGACTTTTTTCTGGCCGGCCTGATCCGGCGCGTTTGCCTGTACGACTTATTGCCCCATTGCCACGAGGCTATCATGACCCGCGAAGAATTCCTGCGCCTGGCCACTGCCGGCTACAACCGCATTCCCCTGGCCTGCGAAACCCTGGCCGACTTCGACACGCCGCTGTCGATCTACCTGAAACTGGCCGACCAGCCCAACTCCTACCTGCTCGAATCGGTGCAGGGCGGCGAGAAGTGGGGGCGTTATTCGATCATCGGCCTGCCATGTCGCACCGTGTTGCGCGTGCATGACCATCAGGTGCGCATCACCCATGACGGTGTCGAGATCGAACAGCATGAAGTCGAAGACCCGCTGGCCTTCGTCGAGACGTTCAAGGAACGCTACAACGTACCGACCATCGACGGCCTGCCGCGCTTCAACGGTGGCCTGGTGGGGTATTTCGGCTACGACTGCGTGCGCTATGTAGAGAAGCGCCTGGGCAAGTGCCCTAATCCCGATCCGCTGGGCGTGCCGGACATCCTGCTGATGGTGTCGGACGCCGTGGTGGTGTTCGACAACCTGGCCGGCAAGATGCACGCCATCGTGCTGGCCGACCCCGCTCAGGACAACGCCTACGAAAATGGCCTGGCGCGTCTTGAAGAACTGCTCGAACAACTGCGCCAGCCGATCGCCCCGCGTCGCGGCCTGGCCCTGGGCGGCCCTCTGGCTGCTGAGCCGGAGTTTCGTTCAAGCTTCACCCAGGCCGACTACGAACGCGCCGTCGATACCGTCAAGGAGTACATCCTGGCCGGCGACTGCATGCAGGTGGTGCCCTCGCAGCGCATGTCCATCGACTTCAAGGCCGCGCCCATCGACCTGTACCGCGCGTTGCGCTGCTTCAACCCCACGCCGTACATGTACTTCTTCAACTTCGGCGACTTCCATGTGGTGGGCAGCTCGCCGGAAGTGCTGGTGCGGGTCGAAGACAACCTGGTCACCGTGCGCCCGATCGCCGGCACCCGGCCGCGTGGTGCCAACGAGGAGGCCGACCGAGCGCTGGAGCAGGACCTGCTGTCGGACGCCAAGGAGATCGCCGAGCACCTGATGCTGATCGACCTGGGCCGCAACGACACCGGTCGCGTTTCCGAAACCGGCTCGGTCAAGGTCACCGAGAAGATGGTGATCGAGCGTTACTCCAACGTGATGCACATCGTGTCCAACGTCACCGGCCAGCTCAAGCAGGGCCTGAGCGCGATGGACGCGCTGCGCGCCATTCTGCCCGCCGGTACCCTGTCGGGGGCGCCGAAGATCCGCGCCATGGAAATCATCGACGAGCTGGAGCCGGTCAAGCGTGGCGTGTACGGCGGCGCCGTCGGCTACCTGGCCTGGAACGGCAACATGGACACCGCCATTGCCATCCGCACCGCCGTGATCAAGGACGGTGAGCTGCATGTGCAGGCTGGTGGCGGCATCGTCGCCGACTCGGTGCCGGCGCTGGAGTGGGAAGAAACCATCAACAAGCGTCGGGCGATGTTCCGCGCGGTAGCCTTGGCTGAACAGACACCGCTCAGCTGAGAAGGGCGCCGCTGCGGCGCAACACAGAATTCAGAGTCGCCAGACTCAAGAGGTTGACCCAGATGTTACTGATGATCGACAACTACGACTCCTTCACCTACAACGTCGTGCAGTACTTCGGCGAGCTGGGTGCAGAGGTCAAGGTCATTCGCAATGACGAACTGACCATCGCCCAGATCGAGGCACTGCAACCCGAGCGCATTGTGGTGTCTCCTGGCCCGTGCACCCCGACCGAGGCCGGTGTATCGCTCCAAGCCATCCTGCACTTTGCCGGCAAGCTGCCGATCCTGGGCGTGTGCCTGGGCCACCAGTCCATCGGCCAGGCCTTTGGCGGTGATGTGGTACGGGCGCGCCAGGTGATGCACGGCAAGACCAGCCCCGTGTCGCACATCGACCAGGGTGTGTTCGCAGGCTTGAACAACCCGTTGACGGTGACCCGCTACCATTCCCTGGTGGTCAAGCGCGAAACGCTGCCCGAGTGCCTGGAAGTGACTGCCTGGACCACCCTGGACGACGGCTCGGTCGACGAGATCATGGGCCTGCGTCACAAGACACTGAACATCGAAGGGGTGCAGTTCCACCCCGAGTCGATCCTCACCGAGCAGGGCCACGAGCTGTTCGCCAACTTCCTCAAGCAGACCGGCGGCCGCCGCTAAGGATTTGACACCATGGATATCAAGAGCGCGCTGGGCCGCATCGTCGGTCACCTGGACCTGAGCACCGAGGAAATGCGCGATGTGATGCGCGAGATCATGACTGGCCAGTGCAGCGAGGCGCAGATCGGCGCCTTCATGATGGGCATGCGCATGAAGAGCGAAAGCATCGACGAGATCGTCGGTGCGGTATCGGTAATGCGCGAGCTGGCCGACCAGGTACAACTGCAGACCCTGGACCAGGTGGTCGATGTGGTCGGTACCGGTGGCGACGGCGCCAATATCTTCAACGTTTCCACCGCCTCGGCATTTGTCGTGGCCGCTGCCGGCTGCACCGTGGCCAAGCACGGCAACCGTGCGGTATCGGGCAAGAGCGGCAGCGCCGACCTGCTCGAGGCCGCCGGTATCTACCTGAACCTGACGCCGGTGCAGGTCGCGCGTTGCATCGACAGCGTCGGTATCGGCTTCATGTTCGCCCAGACCCACCACAAGGCGATGAAATATGCCGCCGCCCCGCGTCGTGACCTGGGGCTGCGCACGCTGTTCAACATGCTCGGCCCGCTTACGAATCCGGCCGGGGTCAGGCACCAGGTGGTCGGCGTGTTCACCCAGGCATTGTGCCGGCCGCTGGCCGAGGTGCTGCAACGCCTGGGCAGCAAGCATGTGCTGGTGGTGCACTCCAAGGACGGCCTGGACGAATTCAGCCTGGCCGCGCCGACCTTCGTTGCGGAACTGAAGAACGGCGAAATCACCGAGTACTGGGTAGAGCCCGAAGACCTGGGCATGAAGAGCCAGAGCCTGCACGGCCTGGCGGTAGACAGCCCGGCCGCGTCGCTGGAGTTGATTCGCGATGCCCTGGGGCGCCGCAAGACCGAAAACGGTCAGAAGGCGGCAGAAATGATCGTGCTCAATGCCGGCGCTGCGCTGTATGCCGCCGACCATGCCATGAGCCTCAAGCAAGGCGTCGAGCTGGCCCATGATGCACTGCACACCGGGCTGGCGCGAGAAAAGCTCGAAGAGCTGGGCGCCTTTACCGCGGTATTCAAGCAGGAGAATGAAGAGTGAGCGTACCGACGGTTCTGGAAAACATCCTGGCGCGCAAGGTTCAGGAAGTGGCCGAGCGCAGTGCCCGCGTCAGCCTGGCTGAACTCGAGCGCCTGGCGGCCGTCGCCGATGCGCCGCGCGGGTTCGCCAATGCGCTGATCGAGCAGGCAAAGCGCAAGCAGCCGGCAGTGATCGCCGAGATCAAGAAGGCATCGCCGAGCAAGGGCGTGATTCGCGAAGACTTCGTGCCGGCCGACATTGCCGTCAGTTATGAAAAGGGCGGGGCCACCTGCCTGTCGGTGCTTACCGATATCGATTACTTCCAGGGCGCCGATGCATACCTGCAGCAGGCGCGCGCCGCGTGCACGTTGCCGGTGATCCGCAAGGACTTCATGATCGATCCTTATCAGATCGTCGAGGCCCGTGCGCTGGGTGCCGATTGCGTGCTGCTGATCGTCTCGGCGCTGGATGACGTGAAGATGGCCGAGCTGGCGGCCACGGCGAAGAGCGTAGGGCTGGATGTATTGGTCGAAGTGCACGACGGCGACGAGCTGGAGCGTGCGCTGAAAACCCTGGATACACCGCTGGTGGGCGTGAACAACCGCAACCTGCACACCTTCGAGGTGAGCCTGGAAACCACCCTCGACCTGCTGCCGCGCATCCCGCGTGATCGCCTGGCAATCACCGAAAGTGGCATTTTCAATCGGGCAGACGTCGAGCTGATGGAGATCAACGAGGTCTACTCGTTCCTGGTGGGCGAAGCGTTCATGCGTGCCGAGCACCCGGGGTTGGAACTGCAGCGCCTGTTCTTCCCCGAGCGCGTGGTGCACAACCCGGCGCAAGGCCTGGACTGATCCACACTGAAGCCGGCGTTGCCGGCTTTTTTGTATCGACAAGGTGGGTGTGATGACTGAACAAGCTGTTGCGGTGACGGTGGAGGCGGGCTTGCAGGCCGAGCAGGACCTGCTGGCGGCTGTGTGCAAGGGCGAAAAGCAACATGGCCTGCTGTTCTGGCAGCCGACGGACCGCGCGCTGGTGATGCCGCGGCGCATGAGCCGGCTGGAAGGTTTCGAGGCCGCCTGCACCGAATTGGCCGTTGCCGGCTGGCCGGTGCTGCTGCGCGAGACCGGCGGTGAGCCAGTGCCGCAGTCGGCTGCGACAATCAATATCGCGTTGGTGTATGTGGCGCCGCGCAGCGAGGGTGATCACGGTCGTATCGAGAAGGCCTACGAGCGCCTGTGCCTGCCGCTATGCGAGGTGTTGCGCGAATGGGGCGGGCTGGCGTCGGTGGGGGAGATCGAGGGGGCGTTCTGCGATGGGCGCTACAACGTCAACCTCAATGGTCGCAAGCTGGTCGGCACGGCGCAGCGCTGGCGTCAGGGCCTGGGCGGCAAGCGCCCGGTGGTGCTGGTGCATGGCGCCTTGCTGCTGGACAACGAGCGCGAGTCGATGGTGGCGGCAGTCAATCGCTTCAATGAATGCTGCGAGCTTGAGCAGCGCTGCCGCGCCGACAGTCATATCGCTCTGCATGAAGTGGTGCCCCAGGCACCGCTGCTGGCGCGCCTGGAGCAGGCCTACTCGCAGGTGATCGCGGCGATCGAGCGCGATTAACGGGTGCCGAAGACCACCATGGTCTTGCCTTTGACATGCACCAGGTTACGTTCTTCGAGGTCCTTGAGCACGCGGCCGACCATCTCTCGCGAGCAGCCGACGATGCGGCCGATTTCCTGGCGGGTGATCTTGATCTGCATGCCGTCGGGGTGGGTCATGGCATCGGGCTGCTTGCACAGCTCCAGCAGGCAGCGGGCCACCCGACCGGTCACGTCGAAAAACGCCAGGTCGCCCACCTTCTGCGTGGTGTTGCGCAGGCGCTGGGCCATCTGGCTGCCCAGGGCGTAAAGGATGTCCTGGTCCTGGCGGGCCAGTTCACGGAATTTCTCGTAGCTGATTTCAGCCACTTCGCATTCGGTCTTGGCGCGTACCCAGGCGCTGCGCTGGTGTTCCTTGCCGATGGGTTCGAACAGGCCCAGCTCACCGAAAAAATCGCCACTGTTGAGGTAGGCGATGATCATCTCGCGGCCTTCCTCGTCCTCGATCAGGATGGTCACCGAGCCCTTGACGATGAACGACAGGGTATCGGCCCGATCACCAGCGCAGATGATGTTGTTCTTGGCTGCAAAGCGGCGACGCTGGCAGTGGGCGAGCAACTTGTCGATGTTCTTGATCTTGGCTGGAAGGGTTGTTGCAACCATGGCTGAATCCTGGAAAGACGCGACGCGTGGGCATTCTTGTCGACCGCTGGGCGCGGGTGCCAGCAGTTTGGCGCCAGCTTATCAGACGCCTGTAGGTGTATCGGCATATTTACTCGAACGCTTAGCCTTTTCGCACGTGCGCGCAAGGTCTAAGCTGACAGCCTTTTTTCAAAGCAAGGGAATCCGGGTGATGAAGGCGCGTATCCAGTGGGCAGGCGAAGCCATGTTTCTTGGCGAATCGGGCAGTGGCCATGTAGTGGTCATGGATGGTCCACCCGAGAGTGGTGGGCGCAACCTGGGCGTGCGGCCGATGGAGATGCTCCTGCTGGGCCTGGGTGGCTGCAGCAATTTCGACGTGGTGAGCATTCTGAAGAAATCGCGCCAGGCGGTAGAGAGCTGCGAGGCGTTTCTCGAGGCCGAGCGGGCCGACGAGGACCCCAAGGTGTTCACAAAGATTCATCTGCGCTTTGTGGTCAAGGGCCGCGGCCTGAAGGAGGCCCAGGTCAAGCGCGCGGTGGAGTTGTCGGCCGAGAAGTACTGCTCGGCATCGATCATGCTGGGGCGCGCCGGGGTCGAGATCACCCACGCCTACGAGATTGTCGAGCTGGGTTGATCGTCGCGTGGCCATTCGCCGGTAACGCGGGCTGCTACAGGCGGATGCCGCTTCCCTTGTAGGAGCCAGCCTTGCTGGCGAAGCGCTCCAGCGCAAACAGCAGCATCAGCCCCGGTACCAGCGCCAGCAACCACCAGTGCAGGTTCAGCACCAGCAGCCCGAGTACTTCGCTTGTGCTCCAGGTATTGCCGAACGCGGTGGAGAACAACTCGCACAGCAGCCAGGCACTGACGGCCGCAATGGCAGCAAACACGCCGCCTAATACGCGGCGCCGGCGGATGATACTGCCCAGCAACACGAACAGCAGCATTCCGGGTACACAGAACAGCGCCAGATCCAGCGCGCTGTTGTCGGAATCGCCGAGATAGGGCAGCGACATGCTGAAGGGCGTTTCGCGCAGGCTTGCGGTCATCGCCAAGATGAACAGGTAGCCCACCAGCACCAACCCCATGCTTTGCAGCGCTCGAATCAGCAGCAGGCGCACCCTCATCGACGAAGCCCCGGCAACAGGTCGAGCAGGCCGTTCGGCAGCAGTGCGCGAAGGTTTGTACTCAGGCGTTCGCGATGCTTCTGGTAGAGCAGGCCAAGGCCGATGACCCCCAGGCCGATCATGCTCAGCACTACCGGGAACAGCAGCGAGTCGGCGAATACGTCATACGACAGGTAGCCAAGGTAGGCCGAAACGCCCATGGCCCCGAACACCATGAACAATGGCCGGCGCAGCAGCACGGCGACCGCCATCAGCCCCAGGTTGATCAGGCAGTACAGCGCCTTGCCGACCTCGCTGTCACTGTCCATCGAGGTCAGCCCGCCCCAGAAGGCCAGCAGCCCGGCCAGATAACCCCAGAACGCATAGTCCTCGCGGGTTCGGCCATCGATGCCGAGGAACACCAGCAACAGGCCGAGGCCGAACCAAAGCGAAACCTTCTGGCGTTGCGCCCAGTTGAACGGCTCGCCGTAGATCCACTCGGTCAGGTCCATCGACATGAACCACAGCGCCACGGCGATGGGCATCACGATGAACGGGAAGGGGATCAGGCGCAGCATCAGCAGGCCGGCGATCACGGTGGCCGCTTCCATCAGCAGCCAGCCGCCCTGCACGTAGGTGTAGTAGCTGTGGTAGTGAGTCTGGGTATCGTCCAGGGGCCAGAAGCCGGTAAGGCGCTCGAGGGCGAACACCGCCAGCGGTACGATGCTGACCGCCACCGCTGCCAGCAGACCGGCAGGAATACGCTGGCCGCGGCGCTGAAGTGCCAGGCCACCGCCAGTCAACACGGCCATGTAGGCCAACGCGATCAGCAACAGTGCGCTGTCGCCGATGCGCATCCAAGCCTCGCTCAGCAGCCAGCCCATGGCCCCCATGATCAGCAGGGCGCCGAAGTAGAACGCGACATGGGCCAGCTGGAAACTGGGCCGTTGTGCGGGCTGGCGCTTGAGGAATTCAAGCAGGGCCTTGTCCTGGCCCGGGTTCAGTACGCCGGCATCGACGGCGCGGGCCAGGTCCCTGGCATCGAAGTGTTCCATCAGATTCGATAGGTGCTCTTGGTCATGACCTTGGCCATCAGGCTCATGCCGAACTTGACCGGTGCGGGGAAGCGAAAGCCGCCGGCATCCAGTGCCGACTCGGCGTGCTGCTCTTCATCAACGCGCATCTGTTCGAGGATTGCGCGGGACTTTTCGTCCTCGGCCGGGATCTGTTCCAGGTGCTCGTCCAGGTGCTTGCACACCTGGTGCTCGGTGGCCGCGACGAAACCGAGGCTGACCTTGTCGCTGATCAGGCCGGCGACAGCGCCGATGCCGAACGACATGCCATAGAACAGCGGGTTGAGAACGCTCGGGTGGCTGCCCAGTTGGCGGATGCGCTGCTCGCACCAGGCCAGGTGGTCGATTTCTTCCTCGGCGGCATGTTCCATCGCCTTGCGTACCTGCGGCAGCTTGGCAGTCAGGGCCTGGCCTTGGTACAGCGCCTGGGCACAGACTTCACCGGTGTGGTTGATGCGCATCAGGCCGGCGACGTGGCGGGTCTGGTCGTCGCTCAGGTCGGCGTCTGGCTGGATGATCGCAGGCGACGGGCGGGACGGTTGGCCGCTGAAGGGGAGCAAGGTGCGCATGGCGGTATCGGCCTGCAGCAACAAGCGGTCGAGCGGCGAATAGTGACGTTCGGTAGCCATCGGGCACCTCCGCAAGAATGTGCCCGACAGTTTAACCCAATCCAGATGACAGGGCTTGCGTTGGATCAGCCCGGCGGCCAGGTCATCTGGCGCTGGCCGAGCACGTGCATGTGGATGTGGTAGACGGTCTGTCCACCCTGCTCGTTGCAGTTCATCACCACGCGGAAACCTTCCTCGCAACCCAGTTCCCGGGCCAGTCGCTGGGCGGTGAACAGGATATGACCGGCCAGACCTTTGTCTTCTTCGGTGAGGTCGTTGAGGGTGCGGATCGGCTTTTTCGGGATGACCAGAAAGTGCACCGGCGCCTGGGGGGCGATATCGTGGAAGGCCAGAACCTGGTCGTCCTCGTAGATGATCCTGGCCGGAATCTCCCGGTTGATGATCTTGGTGAACAGAGTTTCCACAACGCTTGCTCCATGGTGGGGTTCGGGCTTGAGTGTACTCAGGCGCCGCTTGCTCGCCCAGTGCCGATTCGCTTCAGCGTGGGCAGTAGGCCCGGTTGATTGCGCCGGCCAGCTTGCGCGCAAGCCAGCGTGACAGCCAACGCGGGCTGGCGGCCAGCCAGCGGTTGCGCCGACCGGGGATGATCAGTGCGCGGTTCTTTTCCAGTGCGCGCACGGTGTACAGGGCCACTTCCTCGGGGCTCATGCAGCGGTTGCCGTTGTCCAGCCGGGGGATGCGCCGCAGCGGCGATCGAACCGGGCCGGGGCATAACACCGAAACCTTGATACCGGTCTGCTTGAGTTCCTCGCGCAGGCCTTCGGAAAAATGCAGCACATAAGCCTTGCTCGCCGCATAGGTGGTCATCCAGGGGCCGGGAGCGAAGGCGGCCAGCGACGCGACATTGAGGATCTGCCCGCCACCCTGCACCGCCATCGCGTTGCCCAGCGCATGGCACAGGCGGGTGAGGGCGAGGATGTTGACCTCGATGATGTCCTGCTCGTCGCCCCATTCCTGGGCCAGGAAGTGCCCGTAGGTGCGGATGCCGGCGCAGTTGACCAGCAGGTCGATCTGTCTGTCACCTTCCTCGAGCTCCAGCAGAAAGCCGGACAGGCGCAATGGCTCGCCCAGGTCGCAGGCGCGCAGTAGCACTTCCACGCCGAAGCGCTGGGTCAGTTCCAGGGCGATGCTTTCCAGCAGGTCGCGCTGCCGGGCCACCAGTATCAGGTTGCGCCCCCGGCGCGCGAGGGCCTCGGCCAATGCCAGGCCCAGGCCACTGGAGGCGCCGGTGATCATGGCGTAACGGGTCATGCAGTTCTCCAATCGGCAGGGGGCGGTGCGGCTGGCGCCTAGTTTACAGACTGGAGCAGGTAAAGGCTGCGGTCAGCCGTTGAGGGCAGTCATGTAGATACCCCACGCCATGAACGGTATCCACAGCGAGGCCACCACGATAACCGCCTTGGTGTTGGGGGGCGGTGGCGGCCCGTAACGATTGCTGGCGGGGTTGCCGGGAATCAACAGCAGGGCCAGGAAAACCAGGTTGCCGATGTAGTAGGGGATCAGGGTCAACAGGCTGTACCAGCCATTGAAGCCCAGGTCGTTCAGGCGCCGGGCGATGAACACCAGGCTGAAGATCTTGGCGGCCAGCAACATCGGCACGATGGCGGCGGCCAGGTCTTTGGAGAGCGAGGACATCAGTGCAACCAGCAGCACTGTCCCGAACACTGCGCCAATCAGCACCAGGCTCCAGGCCAGTAGCCGCACCCTGCCAATGCGGCCGCGCACGCTCATGACCCTGAGCTTTTCGTTGTTCAGTTGAAGGGGGTTGATGTAGGTGTCGCGCATCAGGCTTCCTTTGCCGTTGAGAGTGGTTCAGCCAGGCCGGTGCTGGCCCAGCTGGATCGCCGCGGCCTGGGCCTGGCGGTATTCGTGGTCGAGTCGAGCGATCAGTTGATCAACCGTGCCCAGGCTGTCGATGGCGCCGACGCCCTGGCCGGCGGACCATACGGTCTTCCAGGCCTTGGCCTCGTCATCCAGTGGCTTGAGCCGGCTTTCGCCCGACTTGCCCAGAGCGTTGAGGTCGAACCCGGCGTTTTCCAGGCTCTGACGCATGAAGCTGGCCGGCACCCCGGACACTGCGGCGGTGTGGATGATATCGGCTGCCTTGGCATCCAGCAGCATTTGTTTGTAGGCGTCAGGCGCCTGGCTTTCGGTACTGCCAATGAAGTGGGTGCCCATGTACGCGAGATCCGCGCCCAGCAGTTGCGCGGCCAGAACTTCGTGACCGCTGTTCAGGCAGCCTGCCAGCAGCAGCGTCTTGTCGAAGAACTGGCGAATTTCGGCAATCAGGGCAAAAGGGCTCCACGTACCGGCGTGACCACCGGCGCCCGCCGCCACGGCGATCAGGCCGTCTACGCCGGCCTCGGCGGCTTTCTCGGCATGGCGCCGGGTGGTGACGTCATGGAACACCAGGCCGCCATAGCCGTGGACGGCATCGACCACTTCCTTTGCCGCACCCAGGCTGGTGATGACGATGGGCACGCGGTGCTCGATGCAGATCGCAAGATCGGCCTGCAGGCGCGGGTTGCTGGGGTGCACGATGAGGTTCACCGCATAGGGCGCGGGGTTGTCGAGCCCGGCCAGGCCCGCCTCTATCTGCTCCAGCCAGGCCCTGAAGCCGGCACTGTCACGCTGGTTGAGCGCCGGGAAGCTGCCCACCATGCCATTGCTGCAGCAGGCCAGGACCAGCTGTGGATTGGAAATCAGGAACATCGGCGCTACCACCACGGGCAGGCGCAGGCGTTGTTCAAGCAGGGCGGGCAATGACATGGCGGGCTCTCGGAGTGGAGGATCAGAACGGTTTGACCACGACCAGGATGACGATGAGCAACAGGATGACCACAGGCACTTCATTGAACCAGCGGAAGTACACATGGCTGCGGGTGTTTTCGCCGCGCGCGAAGCGCTTCACGTTGGCGCCGCACATGTGATGGTAGCCGGTCAGCAGAATGATCAGGGTCAGCTTGGCGTGCATCCAGCCCTGCTTGAGGAAGTCGGGGTTGAGGCTGAGCAGCCAGATGCCGAACACGAAAGTCGCGATCATTGCCGGGCCCATGATGCCGCGGTACAGCTTGCGCTCCATGGTGACGAAGCGTTCCTGGCTGATGGTGTCCTGGCTCTGGGCGTGATAGACGAACAGGCGAGGGAGGTAGAACAGGCCGGCAAACCAGCAGACGACACTGACGATGTGCAGGGCTTTGATCCAGAGAAACAGCATTTTTAGGTAGTCCTTCAGGTTCACGGTCGTCAGATAGTAGTGGCTTGTGTGTGCAGGCGTCACCCGAACGGTTGTTACCAAGGCTGTGGGCCCATATTATCCGTGGTTTTCCAGTCGGTTCGTTGAAAGGGGCAGGTATATGGTCAAGGTCGGTATCGTCGGCGGCACGGGTTACACCGGTGTCGAGCTGCTGCGTCTGTTGGCACAGCATCCACAGGCTGAAGTGGCAGTCATCACCTCGCGTTCCGAAGCGGGCCTGCCGGTGGCCGAGATGTACCCGAACCTGCGTGGCCACTACGACAACCTGGCTTTCAGCGTGCCGGACACCAAGACCCTGGCGGCCTGTGACGTGGTGTTCTTCGCCACCCCGCACGGCGTGGCCCATGCACTGGCCGGCGAGTTGCTGGCAGCCGGCACCAAGGTCATCGACCTGTCGGCCGACTTCCGACTGCAGGACGCCGATGAGTGGGCGCAGTGGTACGGCCAGCCCCACGGCGCGCCAGAGCTGCTCAAGGATGCGGTGTATGGCCTGCCGGAGGTGAACCGCGAGCAGATCCGCAGCGCCCGCCTGATCGCCGTGCCGGGTTGCTACCCCACCGCGACCCAGCTGGGGTTCCTGCCGTTGCTGGAAGCGGGCATTGCTGATGCCTCGCGCCTGATTGCCGACTGCAAGTCTGGGGTCAGTGGTGCGGGCCGCGGTGCCAGCGTTGGCTCGCTGTTCTGTGAAGCCGGTGAAAGCATGAAGGCCTACGCGGTGAAAGGCCACCGCCATCTGCCCGAGATCCGTCAGGGCCTGCGCCGGGCAGCCGGTGGTGATGTCGGCCTGACGTTCGTGCCTCACCTGACGCCGATGATCCGCGGTATTCATTCGACCTTGTATGCCACCGTCGCCGACACCTCGGTCGACCTTCAGGCGCTGTTCGAAAAACGCTACGCCAATGAGCCGTTCGTCGACGTGATGCCAGCCGGCAGCCACCCGGAAACCCGCAGCGTGCGCGGGGCCAACGTATGCCGCATTGCCGTGCATCGCCCGCAAGGAGGTGATCTGGTGGTGGTGTTGTCGGTAATCGACAACCTCGTGAAGGGGGCCTCGGGCCAGGCGGTACAGAACCTGAACATTCTGTTCGGTCTGGACGAGCGTATGGGCCTGTCCCACGCCGGGCTGCTGCCTTAAGGCGCAACTGGCAGGCTGCAAGCGGGCATAGGGCGGCATTTGCCGCTTGTCGCTTGCGGCCTGCCGCTGCTTCTATTGTTGACCGATTTTCTCGGAGAAGCGGATAATGCACGTCATCACGCATTAAGGCGGCAACAGCGCCGGGAGAAAGTCAGCATGAGCGTCGAATCCTTCACCCCCACGATTTTGCAATTCACGCAGGGTGCCGCGCACAAGGTGAAGACCCTCGTCGATGAAGAGGGCAATGATCGCCTCAAATTGCGCGTGTTCGTGACCGGTGGCGGTTGCTCGGGCTTCCAGTACGGCTTCACCTTCGACGAAGATGTGGCTGAAGACGACACCATCGTCGAGCGCGAGGGTGTTGCCCTGGTGGTCGACCCGATGAGCTTCCAGTACCTGGCGGGCGCGGAAGTGGACTACCAGGAAGGTCTGGAAGGTTCGCGTTTCGTCATCAAGAACCCGAACGCCACCACCACCTGCGGTTGCGGCTCTTCGTTCTCGATCTGAGTTACAGGCAGTACTGCTGACGCCGCGCCTCTGCGCGGCGTTTTGCTGTGTGCGTTCAGGCGGGGTAGATCGCGCCCAGAACGCGCAGGCCCTTGGCGCCAGTAACACTGGGGCGGTTGGCGGCGATGCCCTCCAGGCAGCAGTGTGCCAGCCAGGCGAAGGCCATGGCTTCCACCCAGTCTGGATCGACGCCGTTGATGGCAGTGCTGCTGACCCGGGCGTTGGGCAGCAGGCAGGCCAGACGCTTCATCAGTGTGCCGTTGTGGGCGCCGCCGCCACAGACCAGCAGCGCCTGGGTGGCTGTCTGCGCCGCCTGCAGCGAGCTGACGATGCTATGGGCGGTAAGTTCGAGCAGGGTGGCCTGCACGTCGGCATCGCTGCCGGGGGGCTGGCCGGCCAGGTGCTTGCGCAGCCATGTCAGGTTGAACACCTCGCGGCCGGTACTCTTGGGACCGGTGCCGGCAAAGAACGGATCGCTGAGCAGGCTGGCGAGCAGCCCGGGGATGACGTGGCCTGTGGCCGCCCAGGCGCCGTCGGCATCATAGCCGTGACCTTGTTTCTCGTTGATCCAGGCATCCAGCAGTACGTTGCCCGGGCCACAGTCGAAGCCGCTGACCGGCTTGCCGGTCTCGATCAGGCTCAGGTTGCTGAAGCCGCCGACGTTGAGTACTGCCAGGCGCTCGCCCTGATTGTCGAACAGCGCTTCATGAAAGGCCGGCACCAAGGGGGCCCCCTGGCCGCCGGCAGCCACGTCGCGGCGGCGAAAATCGCTGACCACTGTAATCCCGGTCAGCTCTGCCAGCAGCGCCGGGTTGCCGATCTGAACGGTGAAGCCCTGGGCAGGCTCGTGGCGAATGGTCTGTCCGTGGCTGCCAATAGCGCGGATATCTGCAGGCTGCAGGTGCTGTTCGGCCAGCAATTGCTGAATGCCCTCGGCGGCCAGTCTCACCCAGGCAGCCTCGGCCAGGGCGGCGCGGGCAATTTCGTCGGGGCCGCTGGCGCACAGCGCGAGCAAGTCGTCGCGCAGCGCCTGGGGCATCGGAATGTAATGGGTAGCGAGCAGCGTGAGACGCTGCTCCTGTCTGATCAAGGCGATGTCCAGGCCATCGAGGCTGGTGCCGGACATCACTCCCAGATACAGGGCCATGGCTTAGCGCTTGGCCGAGGCCAGCATGGTGGCCTTCTCTTGTTCCATGCGCGCCATCAGCGGCTGGCTTTGCTGCAGGAAGCGCTGGCGTTCAGCCTTGGCGATCGGATCGGCCATTGGCAGCTTCTGTCCGAGCGGGTCGACGTGCACGCCATTGACCTGGAACTCGTAGTGCAGGTGCGGCCCGGTGGACAGCCCCGTGGTGCCGATGTAGCCGATCACCTGGCCCTGCTTGACCGTGCCGCCGGTCTTGATGCCCTTGGCGAAGCCCTGCATGTGCCCGTACAGGGTCTGGTAGGTATTGCCGTGCTTGATGATCACGGTGTTGCCGTAGCCTCCACGACGACCGGCCAGCAGTACCTTGCCGTCACCGGCGGCCTTGATCGGCGTGCCGCGCGGCGCTGCATAGTCGACGCCCTTGTGGGCGCGGATCTTGTTCAGGATAGGATGCTTGCGACCTGCCGAGAAGCGCGAGCTGATGCGGGCGAAGTCCACCGGGGTACGAATGAACGCCTTGCGCATGCTATTGCCGTCGGCGGTGTAGTAGCTGGTGTTGCCCTGCTTGTTGGTATAGCGCACCGCAGTGAAGCTCTTGCCGCGGTTGGTGAAGCGTGCCGACAGGATGTTGCCGTTGCCGACCACCTTGCCATTGACCACTTTCTGTTCGTAGATCACGTCGAATTCGTCACCCTGGCGGATGTCCTGGGCGAAGTCGATGTCGTAGCCGAAGATGCGGGCCATGTCCATGGTCAGCGAATGGTTCAGGCCGGCACGCTGCGCGGAAGCCGACAGCGAACTCTTGATGACGCCGTGCACGTAGGCCGAGCGAACCACAGGCTTGGTGATTTCACGGTTGAAGGCATAGCCCTTGTCGCCCTTGGTCAGGCGGATGGTCTCGAGATCGCTGACCTTGCTGTGCAGGCTGGCCAGTTGGCCGTCCTTGTCCAGTTCGATTTCCAGTACCTGGCCATGCTTGAGCTGGCTGAATTGCTTGGCCTGCTTGTTGCTGGCAAGCACCTCGTGCACCACATTGGCCGGCAGGCCGACCTTGGCGAACAGTGTCGACAGGGTGTCGCCACGGGCCACGGTGACTTCGCGGTGGCTTGGATCCTTGGCGGGTTCGGCAGTTGGGGTGGGTTCGGTCTTGGCGGTTTCTTCGGTGGGCGCGGGGGCAGTGTCAATCTGGGCGAACGGCGAGGCGGTGGTTTCTTCGCGGACGTCGGCCTGGGTGGTTTCCTGTTGCTTCAGCTGCTCGGCAGGGGATTCCAGCTCGAGGTTAAGGGTGGTTTTCTTGGCTTCGACCTCGCTGGAGGGGAACACCAGCAAGGCCAGGCTGAGCAGGGCGGCGATACCGCTGGCGGCCAACAGGTGGCTCTTCGGATAAAGCGGAGGCGCTTTAGTCGGTTCGTTGGTCATAGGTAGATTGACTTTGAAAAAGATGGATTGGAAAAGATGAATGACATGATGAAGATGAAATAACTGTATAAAATATAACCAAATCCCCTTCAGCGCAAGCGCGCAGACGTCATCAGTCGGGTGTGCGGTCACATCCGGGGCAAAAACTTGTATTTGATGGCTGATCTTGTATGGTTGGGGCCCTTTGAATCTGAGCCTTGCGGGTCTGTTATGAAGTCGGTTGAAGAGCAGCTAGCGCTGATCAAGCGTGGTGCGGAAGAGGTACTGGTCGAGGCCGAACTGGTCGAGAAGCTCAAGCGCGGGCAACCGCTGCGGATCAAGGCGGGTTTCGACCCGACTGCGCCGGATCTGCACCTGGGGCACACCGTCCTTATTAACAAGCTGCGCCAGTTCCAGGAACTGGGGCATCAGGTGATCTTCCTGATCGGCGACTTCACCGGCATGATCGGTGACCCGAGCGGCAAGAGCGCCACACGCCCGCCGCTGACCCGCGAGCAGGTGCTGGAGAACGCCGAGACCTACAAGCAGCAGGTGTTCAAGATTCTTGATCCGGCCAAGACCGAGGTCGCGTTCAACTCTACCTGGATGGACGCGCTGACCCCGGCCGACTTCATTCGCCTGGCTTCACAGTACACCGTGGCGCGCATGCTCGAGCGCGACGACTTCGACAAGCGCTATACCAGCAACCAGCCGATCGCGATTCACGAGTTCCTCTATCCGCTTGTGCAGGGCTATGACTCGGTGGCGCTGAAGGCCGATGTCGAGCTGGGCGGTACCGACCAGAAGTTCAACCTGCTGATGGGGCGCGAGCTGCAGCGTGGCTACGGCCAGGAGGCGCAGAACATCGTCACCATGCCATTGCTCGAAGGGCTGGATGGCGTGAAGAAGATGTCCAAGTCGCTGGGTAACTATGTAGGTATCCAGGAAGCACCAGGGGTGATGTACAGCAAGCTGGTGTCGATCCCGGATACGTTGATGTGGCGTTACTTCGAGCTGCTGAGCTTTCGCTCCATGGAAGAGATCGATGGGTTCCGTGCTGAAGTGGCTGCTGGTGCCAACCCGCGGGATATCAAGATCAAGCTGGCTGAAGAGATCGTGGCACGCTTCCATGGTGAGGAGGCTGCGGCCAATGCCCACCGCGCAGCGGGTAATCGCATGAAGGATGGCGAGCTGCCGGAGGACCTGCCGCAGATCGACGTGCTGGCTGCCGAGGCCATGCCGATTTCTGCTGTGCTGAACAAGGCGGGCCTGGTCAAGAACTCGGCGGCAGCCCGTGATCTGCTGGCGGCAGGAAGCGTGAAGGTCGATGGTGAGGTCGTTGATCGTGGCTTCGTCTTCGAGCTGGGCTCCACCCATGTGTGTCAGGCGGGCAAGAAGGCGTTTGCACGTATCAGTCTGAAGGCTGAATAAAGAGAGGGCGGCGTAAGCCGCCCTTCCTATATAGAGAAGGGCTGGTTTGCTTTGTTTTGCGAAAGTTTCAAATTAGCCCTTGACGCACGATTTAATCTCTCTATAATTCGCCCCACTTCCGGCGCAGTCGGAACGAAAAACTCCTTGAATATCAATGAGTTGGACGTTTCAGGTCAGGCTGGAAGTGTTTCGATCGAAAA